>NZ_JH621256.1:0-76874 GCF_000255455.1 Aquimarina agarilytica ZC1
GTCACTAATTCTTTGTATTTTCATAATTAACGATAAATTGAACCCCGTTTTTAGCTCCTTAAAGCTGTTTTCTGGGTTTTTATTTACATTAATTTACGACAAAACCCTCATATTTACAAGGGTTTTGTGTATTCTGAATGTGCCTTTTTTGTTAAATTCAATAATCAATTATATTTCAAGATCAATACTAATTTAATGAGATCATTTTAGATAAAGAATTAATTTACCCTACTAATAGTTAATCCGTCTCTTATAGGCAGTAATACCGTTTCAATTCTGGTATCTTCAGCCAATAACTTATTATATTCAATCAAAGCTTTGGTAGATTCATCGTTAGGTTGTAATTCCTCAATCACTTTTCCACTCCATAATACATTATCGGATAAAATAATACCACCGGGATTCATTTTGTCGATAATTATATTAAAATAGTTGACATAATTAGGTTTGTCTGCATCAATAAATACCAAATCGAATTTAGTGGTTAGCGTAGGGATGATTTCAATAGCATTTCCAATATGCTGTTTAATATTTCTCCCGTAAGGGGATTTATCAAAATAAGAGCGTTGAAAGTCTTCTAACTCTTCATTAATGTCAATAGTGTGTAACATACCATCTTTTTTTAAGCCTTCGCAAAGGCATAAAGCAGAATAACCAGTATAGGTGCCTATTTCTAAAATAGAAGTTGGATGAACAAGTTTAGAAAGCATACTTAAAATACGTCCTTGATAATGGCCGCTAAGCATACGTGGTTGCAATATTTTTTGATAAGTTTCACGGGTTAGCTGTTGCAGTAATAGTGGTTCTTTTTCGGAATGAGCTACTACATAGTCATCAAGCGCGTCGGGTATAAAATGCATATCAAAACAATTTTGTACAAAAATACACTATGCGTTAGTGAAAAGCTAACGCATAGTAATAATGCTTGTAATACAAGTTGTTTTTTATTGTTTTAAAAACTCAACTCTTCGGTTATTGGCTTTGTCTTCAATACTGGCATTAGCATCCGTAAATAATAGTTCGGTTTCTCCTTTACCTGTACAAGTAATGCGATCTTTTTTTATGCCTTGCTCTACCAAAGCCTTTTTTACAGCTTCGGCACGCTTTTGAGATAAGTTGAGATTTTTTGCATTATCACCATCGCTATCGGTATGTCCAATAATTTGAAAATTCCAATCTTTGTTTTCTTTCATAATAGCAGCTATTTTGTTTATAATACCCAGAGATTGTGATTCCACATCGGCTTCACCAGATTTAAAATGAATACCATTGGTAGTGTATTTTCCTTCCGAAATGATACGTTTGTATAATTGTCCTCCACCATTAGCAATACGGATATTCCGTATGCCATATAAAGCTTTTCCTGGAAAAGAACTATTTTGCTTAATGTCCATTTGTATGCCAAAGGTATTAGGCGTAAAATTTAGCCTAGGTAAATTAGCAATGCGCTTTTCATCATAATACATTTTAAATTTTCCTTTGTTATAGGACATGGCAATATGGTGCCACGCTTTTAAACGCCCTAGACTCACATTTTCTAATTGAAAATCATAGCTCCCAACTTGTCCAGTAGTTTTATCGGATCTTAATGAAAAGTCAATATTAGGATTGTTTAAAGAATTACTACTTAGTATGATGTCGTAATTAGTCCAGTTGTTATAATATGATTTAGACATTTCATCGACATAAATATCAAATTCAATAGTAAATTCATCCGATAAATATTTTTTATTGTTGAATAAAGGTAAAATGGTATTTTCATATTGGGCTGTACCAATAATAACTTTATCACCATCAAAGGTAGCTACCTCGGCGCCTCCTTGACGTAAATCCCAACGCGAAGGGAATTCACCAACTTCTTCGTATTTTAAATCATCGTAAAAAATAACATCCTCACCAGGGACAAATTTGTAATTTCTCCAAACTTCGACAGGAGAAGTATTTACACCGCCCGAATAATCTTCGTCTGATAAAACACCTCCAGCTTTGGATTGTTCTTTCTTACTTTTTTTATCTCGTTTTTTTGTAAGTAACTCTTCCGCTTTTTCTTCAGCACGTTTTTTTATTTTATCCCAAATTTGAGCATTGCTAGGTATAGTGTAAAATAATGATAGTGTGGTGAGTAGAGTGGCTATTTTTTTCATGAGTTAATTAGTTGGTTATTTTCTAAATTTACATTTTTTTTAGGAATTGTAAGAAAGTCTTTCTTTGAAGTGCTTTAAAATTAGTTAAGAAACATTTTTTTTAAGAAATAGGTGGTATTCAAATAAACATTTACCTTGTAGGGGTAAAAAATGTTGTGTATGAGATTCGAAAATTCACTTGAATTTGCTAAAGTTTTAGATAAAAAAGACCCTCTAAATCAATATCGTGATCAGTTTCATTTTCCAAAACACAAAGGGAAAGATGTGATTTATTTTACGGGAAACTCCTTAGGCTTGCAACCCAAATTAGCGCGAACTTACATTGAAGAAATTTTAAAAGATTGGGAAACCTTGGGCGTGGAAGGGCATTTTGAAGCCGAAAAGCCTTGGTGGGATTATCACGAACGATTTGGCAAACAATTATCAAAAGTGGTAGGTGCTTTGCCCGAAGAGGTCACGGTAATGAATACACTTACCGTGAATTTACACTTGCTTATGGTTTCTTTTTATAGGCCAACGGCAAAACGTTTTAAAATTATATGCGAAGAAAAAGCATTTCCAAGTGATCAATATATGATTGCAAGTCAGGTTCGATTTCATGGGTATGACCCTAAAGAAGCTATTGTAACTTTAAAAAAACGTACTGGAGAGCATAATTTTAGAACCGAAGATGTTCTTAAAACTATTGTCGAAGTTGGTAATGAATGTGCTTTAGTATTAATAGGTGGAGTAAATTATTATACAGGACAGGTATTTGATATGGAAACCATTACAAAAGCAGCAAAAGATCAAGGCGCTTTTGTTGGTTGGGATTTAGCGCATGCAGCGGGTAATGTGGACTTACAATTACATGATTGGGATGTTGATTTTGCGGCATGGTGTAGTTATAAATACATGAATAGTGGTCCGGGGAGTGCTTCGGGATGTTTTGTGCACAAAAAGCATCATGGGTTAACGGATATTCCTAGGTTCGAAGGTTGGTGGGGACATCACAAAAAAGAGCGTTTTTTAATGGCGCCAGAATTTGTGCCTGAACCCGATGTTAATGCTTGGCAAATTAGTAATGCTCCTGTATTAAGTATGGCACCCTATTTAGCATCCTTACAATTATTTGATGCCGTAGGTATGGAAGCAATTATTACTAAACGAGATTTAATTGTGAGGTATTTGGAATTTATTTTGAATTCCGTATCCGACAAAATAGGGGCAAGTTTCGAGATTATTACACCTTCAAACCCAGAAGAACGCGGTACACAATTATCGGTATTTTTGCATGGTTATGGAAAAAAAGTATTTCATTATTTAATGGAAAATGGGGTATTTGTTGATTGGCGAGAACCTAATGTAATACGTTTGGCTCCAGCTCCTTTATATTGTTCTTATACAGATATGTTTAATTTTGGATTAATTTTGGAGCAGGCAATTGTTTCGCAATAGTTTTATTAATTTTCAGTTTTTTAAAGTATGATGTACCCCAATAGAAATACCCTATTTTTAGCATTGATCTCATTAGTAATGTTATCCTGTTCGGATAAAGAAAATGATGCAGATGTTATTCCTAGCATTATTCAAGCGGACCCGGATAATCCAAACTCTGTAGTAGGACCCATGGCAGCCATTGAAAATTTACCTTATACTCAAATAGCGGATAAATCATATACTATTGATGTTTCTGAGTGGGATATTCCTACTAATAGAACCGAACCAGTAAAAACAACAGATAATTTACAAGCAGCCATTGACTGGGCTTCCAAAGAAGGTTTTGGAAAAATCTTCCTTCCAAAAGGGCATTATTTGTTGGGTAAAGAAGGGAATGATATTTATCAGGCAGGTATTGTGTTAAAAAGCAATATGGCACTGTTACTAGATAAAGAAGCCGTAATTGAAATGGCTAAAAATGATAAATGGAATTATTGCGCTATTTCCATTAATAACGAAAAAAATGTAGTAGTTTCTGGAGGAACCATTATAGGAGATCGTGATAATCATATATACACGCCTCGTAAAAGTGATGGTAGTGTGGTGCATGATGAAGGGCATTTGATTTGTATAAATGGTGAAAGTCAATTTGTAACTATTGAAAATACAGTGTTGGCAAAAGCCAATGGGGATGGTATTTTAATGGTAGGAAGTAAAAAAGGAAGTGCAGCACAAAAATTGAAAAATATAGTTGTTAGGAATAATAATTTTTCAGAAAATAGAAGACAAGGGATCTCTTTGGTAGGCAGTTCGGATGTGCTTATCGAAAATAACGAAATTCATCATACTAAAGGAACTTCTCCACAATTTGGAATTGATTTGGAAGGTGCTGGTAGGTTAAATCAGCATATTACTATACGTAGTAATTATTTTCATCATAATACCGGAGGAGATATTGTAAATACCGATGGGAAAAATGTATTAGTGGAAGCTAATGTGTTACACCAAGGCGAAGGTAGTAAGTATATTGACGGCCCTATAGTGTATTGGAAAAATGCGGATTGGACTATTAAAAATAATGATATTACATTGCTAACGCCTACTGTGAACAATTGGAATGGAATTATTATGTATTCAAACGATAATCCTAAAAAGAATCCTGCAACAACTTATATAACTAATAATACATGTAATAACTGTGGGTTTTATATGTATAAAGGAGCTGATTTAGAAATAAAGGATAATGTTTTTAATAAAGGTCACTTGGCTTTTTGGCAAATGGAAAATTTAACCCTAGAAAATAATAAGGTCAATCACCCACAAAAATGTTGGGCATATCGTTTTTTAGAAGTCAGCGGATTTGCAAAAGGGAATACCTATAATGGAGAAGCTTTTGATATACCATTAACTGATGATCCATGGAATGGATGTTGGATTAAATAAGAATTAATAATTATTTATAAGATTAAATGTACTTTTTATTAAATAACTAGTTTCTTTGTAAGAATTCATGTAAAATTAGTGAGTTTGATTAATAATGTGACTACTTTTCGTACGCTCAAACTCATATTATGTATTAGAACTTTGATACGGAATAGATTTTTTAATGCATAATTCGGGTTAAAGGCACTAATCAAATACTATTTATGAATTATATAAAGTTTATGAAAATGAATGCGCTTGCATTATTTTCAATAAGTACTTACGCTCAAACACCCATAAAATTAAGTAACGATCAATTTAAATTTGTCGAAGGTCCGGTTTGGAATGGTAGCGATATTATCTACTTTTCGGATATACCAGACAATAAAATTGTTTCTTATAATATTGTAACAAAAACCTTTTCAGATGCTATTTTAAATGCAAACCGTCCAAATGGTTTAATGTTCACTAAGGATTATGATTTATTAGTTTGCGAAGGATCTTCGGGTAAAATAACGCGCAGAAGTGTTGATGGAACTATACTAGAAACTGTAGCAGCTACTTTTAACGGAGTACGTTTAAATGATCCTAATGATTTATGTATAGATAAAAAAGGAGGAATCTATTTTACCGATCCTAATTTTGTGTTTACACATCAACCCGAAAATAGATTATATTATAGGGATGCTTCTGGAAATGTAACGTCACAAGATGCTTTTGGAAGAGGTAAACCTAATGGAGTAATTATTTCTCCAGATGGGAAACACTTATATTTGGATAATTCCGAAAGTACAGCTGTATATCGTTATGATATAGATACTGCTACTGGGAATTTATCAAACCGAATTCAGTATGGAACTTTGGCGGGAGCAAATGATTCTGGAGCAGATGGTATGGCTGTGGATACAGACGGGAGACTATATGTAACTTCTCGTTCAACGGTTCAGGTTTTTGATGGTTCACAATTGACGGCTATAAGGACGATCAATTTTCCCGAAAAGGCAACCAATTGTACTTTTGGAGGGATAAATAAAGATATTTTATTTGTTACTGCTGGTAAAAACTTATATGAAGTTTCAGGACTTGGAGTAATAGGGGTACAACATCCATTCGATTTAACAGAAAATACGGAGGAACCTGTTATAATTGACCCTGTGGATCCTATTGATACGATTCCAGATATAGTTCCACCAAATGATGATACTTATGTAATACAAGCAGAAGATTTTAAAACTACTGGCGGAACTTTTGGAGGTTTTGAAACATATACTGCTAATGGAATAACAGCTATAAATTTTAACCAAACAGGTGATTGGGGAGAGTATGAAGTTGATGTAGCTTCTGATGGAGTTTACGAAGTGGGTTATGCAACCGCAACTCCAGTTAATGATACTGCTATTGAGTTGCAAGTAGGAAATCAAACCATAAAAGATAATGTGCCTAATAATGGTGATTGGAATGTGTTTCAGGAATTAAAAGCCACTAAAACTATTGAGTTGCGAAGTGGTTTACAGCGTATTCGTGTATTAGGGGCAGGGAATAATTCTGGTAAATGGGAATGGAATATGGATTTTTTTACGTTTACTAAAGTAGATGAGATTACAAAAGTAGTAGCACCTGTACAACCAGTAGATCAGATTATACCAGTATCAAATATAGAAATTGTAGTTGAGGCCGAATCATTTACGCAAACTAATGGAGCTTTTAATGGTGTGCAGACTTATATTATAAATGGAGTAACAGCGACTAATTTTAATCAAACAGGCGATTTTGTAGAGTATACAGTAACTATTCCCGATACAGGTAATTATTACATAACATATCATATTTCTACACCAGTAGATGATACAGCTGTAGAATTTTTAGTGGATGGAATTTCTCAATTAAAAAGTAAGGTGCCTAATAATGGGAGTTGGGATAACTTTACAGCACTAACAACCAGTCAACCTGTCAATTTAACCAAGGGAGAGCATACTATTCGATTGGTAGGAGTAGGGACTAATCCGGGGAAATGGGAATGGAATTTAGATCGTTTTGTGATTTCAAATACACAAGCTGGAAATAAAGTACTTATTAGCACTAATGATGATACTATTTTTGTAGCTCCAAATCCTGTACAAGATTCATTTAATATCTTAGGTTTATTGCCCAATGCTATATATACATTTGAAATCAATGACTTTTTAGGAAAAACTTTAATAGCAGGAAAAGTAAATAGTGACGAAAATTCTATTCTAGATTTAGAGGTATTAAGCGCGGGAATTTATTTTTTACAAATTCATGATATGGAAGGATTAATGAATAAGACTATTAAAATAAATAAGGAGTAAGAGATAATATAAAGCTCATTCAAACATTAAGCCTCAACATCAAATAAAGTAGATGTTGAGGTTTTTTTGTGTATAAATTATACGATTTGCTGATAATAATTTCGTATAAATATGCTGAATTATTTTTTGTTAGTCTAAGGCAAAAAAATCAAGCATAGCCTTAGTTACGATTGCTTTTTTTAACGCCAGAATAGTGAAAAAGAAACAGCATATATGCGAAATTTTTGTTAGTAAATCGTATTATAATATGAACAAGTAAATGAATTATCTCATTTAGATTACTTGAGTAGCAGCATCTCAAAAATGATAAATGGGCCTATATGTTCATAAAATTAGAAAACCCCAATTTTCAGGGGTTAAAACGTGTAAGTAATTTCCTAGTTTAGCAAAATGAAAATTGAAAATAAAAATCTATTATTTGATATATACCAATTCTGAAATAGTAGAAAAGACTTATTATTTTAACGATCATATTATTTCAGAATTGGTATTATTAGCCATAAATGAGACTTTTTTATTTATCACGAATAATTAGAGAAATCCCCTTTAGTTACAAAATTGGCTTTTTATCAATAAATTCGGTAGTTCAGCACTATTTTAGTATAATGATGAAATTGAGTTTGTCCCATGAATAAGTACATGTGTCGACAATAATTATCATTATTAGTAGTAACTCAACATATCTGTAAGATTTTTAGTTTCAGGATTTTTATAATGACATTATAAATATATTTTGCAATTAGATAAAAGAACTAAACTAAATAACTATGATATATCGTAATCTACTTAAAATTTCATTGCTAGCTCTAGCAAGTTTTGGTATAAACGCGCAAACAGTTGAAAAACTGAGTACTAACCAATTTGGATTTGTTGAAGGACCCGTTTGGAATGGAACAGATATTATATACTTTACCGACATACCAGCTAAAAAAGTAATGTCATACACATTAAGTACCAACTCTTTTACAGAAGCTTTTGCAAATTCTAATGGAGCTAATGGTTTAATGTTTAACAAGGACTTTGATTTAATTTCATGTGAAACCTCATCTGGACAAGTTACCAGACGAAATGTGAGTGGGGAAATATTAGAAGTATTGACATCAGAATATAATGGAGTGCGTTATAATGAGCCTAATGATTTATGTATTGATAAAAAAGGGGGCATTTATTTTACGGATCCAAACTTTCAGAATACAAGTCAAGAAGCAAATAGATTGTACTATCGAAATAGTGCAGGAGAAGTGTCTATACAAGAAACTTTTGCGGCTAATGATACAAGTAATCCTGCCAATAGAGATAAACCTAATGGAGTTATCATCTCGCCAGATGGGTTAACATTATATGTAGATAATACATTTAGCAAAAATGTGTATAAATATGACATTGATCAGACAACTGGAGCGTTAAGTAATAAAACCCTTTTTGGTGAATTGCCGGATAATTCAGCAAATACAGGTGCCGATGGTATGGCTGTTGATACTGATGGGAAGTTATATGTTACCGCTAAAGCTGCTATTTATGTATATGATGGTTCTCAATTAGCTCCTATAAATACGATCACCGGTTTTAGTGAAAGTGTAACTAATTGTACTTTTGGAGGAGCGGCTAAAGATATTCTTTTTGCAACTGGGGGTAATAACTTATACAGAATTACTGGTTTAGGTGTCACTGGAGTACAACATCCTTTTGATTTGCCTGAAGCTGGAACATTAAGTGTTAATGAGGTTGAGGAATTAGAAACTATTGATGCTATTTACCCAATGCCAGTTGTTAATGATGATTTTACAGTGAAATTAACGAATAGTATCAATGTAGAAGAAGTTACTTTGTATTCTTTTACTGGGACTGAATTTCCAATTTTAGGATTTAATGTAATTAGTGGAAAAGAACTGAATGTAAGTTTAAATGAAGCACTTGTAAAAGGAACATATCTTCTTAATATTGGGACAACAAATGGAGTAATGAGTAAAAAGATTATGATTAAATAATCTCTTTAATATCATAAACTATTATAAAGCCTACTTTTGTTGCAAAAAAGTAGGCTTTGCCGTTTCTTTGCAGTTCCTAAATAAAGTGATTTATAGTTTAAAAAAAAATCACTAAATAGTTAGCTTTTTTAGTTTTTTGAGACTAATTGAAGTCACCTAAGGAATTGCGAAAGAAGCATATGAAGAATATTCAAGACATCTTAAAAG
This sequence comes from Aquimarina agarilytica ZC1, assembly GCF_000255455.1. Classification (GTDB taxonomy): domain Bacteria; phylum Bacteroidota; class Bacteroidia; order Flavobacteriales; family Flavobacteriaceae; genus Aquimarina; species Aquimarina agarilytica. Next base: position 9,511 of record NZ_JH621256.1, read on the forward strand.
AACGTATCCTAGTCCTAGATGGAGCAATGGGTACCATGATTCAACAATACAAGTTTACAGAGGAGGATTACAGAGGAGAGCGCTTTAAGGATTGGGGACAACCCTTACAAGGAAATAATGATTTATTAAGTTTAACCCAGCCCGAAGCCATTAAAGAGATTCATGGAAAATACTTCGAAGCTGGAGCAGATATAGCAGAAACAAATACCTTTTCGGGAACAACGATTGCCATGGAGGATTATGGTATGGAGGATTTGGTATACGAATTAAATTATGAGTCTGCCAAAATTGCCAAAGAAGTAGCGGATGAATTCACGGCTAAAAATCCTGACAAGCCGCGTTTTGTGGCAGGTTCTATAGGGCCAACGAACCGAACAGCAAGTATGTCTCCAGATGTTAATGATCCTGGTTTTAGAGCAGTAACATTTGACGATCTGAGAGTAGCGTATAAGTTGCAAATAGAAGCCTTGTTAGATGGTGGATCTGACATTCTTTTGGTAGAAACTGTTTTTGATACATTAAATGCCAAAGCAGCATTATTTGCTATTGAAGAGGTAAAAGATGAAAGAGGTATTGATGTTCCTATTATGGTGAGTGGAACAATAACCGATGCTAGTGGACGCACACTTTCGGGACAAACAGCCGAAGCTTTTTTAGTATCCATATCACATATTCCTATGTTGAGCGTAGGTTTTAATTGTGCTTTGGGAGCCAATCAATTAACACCTCACTTAGAGGTATTGGCACAAAAAGCGGAATTTAATGTTTCGGCACATCCAAATGCGGGTTTACCAAATGCCTTTGGAGAGTATGACGAAACACCAGAACAAATGGCGGGGCAGATAAAAGAATTTTTAGATAAAAGTTTAATAAATATTATAGGAGGATGTTGCGGCACCACTCCAGCACATATTAAAGCCATTGCGGATTTAGCAACCCAGTATAAGCCAAGGCTTATTTAGTTGTCTGTTTTCAGTTGTGAGTTGTCAGTTATACAGATATGAATTATAAAGAATTAGAAGTTTGGAAAGTATCTAGAAATCTAGTTAAACAGATTTATTCTATAACTAATAACTTTCCTAAGATGGAAGTTTATGGATTAATAAGTCAAATAAGAAGATGTTCAATATCAATACCTTCAAATATAGCTGAAGGTTGTGGTCGTAGATCTTCTAAAGATACATTACAATTTTTATTTATTGCAAGGGGTTCGCTTTATGAACTCGAAACACAGTTATACTTGTCATTAGACTTAGAGTATTTAAATAATCAAGAATTTGAAAAAACCATTGATAGCCTTATTTATTGCAGAAAGCTGCTAAATGGTTTCATCAATTACTATAAAACTAAATGTTGATGATGGAAGAAAATAAAGAAAAACTCTCAACGCTTAACTCTCAACTCTCAACTGAAAAACGCTATTTGCGTTTATCAGGTTTAGAACCCATGATAGTTAATGAGAACATGAACTTTATTAATGTTGGTGAGCGTACAAATGTAGCGGGTTCACGTAAGTTTTTACGTTTAATAAAGGAAGAGAAATTTGATGAAGCCTTAGATATTGCGCGTCATCAAGTAGAGGGAGGAGCTCAAGTCATCGATATTAATATGGATGATGGTTTGTTGGATGGAAAAGAAGCCATGGTTCGTTACTTGAATCTTATTATGGCGGAACCAGATATTGCTCGTGTGCCAATAATGATCGATAGTTCCAAATGGGAAATTATTGAAGCAGGTTTACAAGTAGTACAAGGAAAATGTGTAGTAAACTCTATTAGTTTAAAAGAAGGGAAAGAAAAGTTCATAAACGAAGCAAAGTTGATTAAGCGTTATGGAGCGGCTGTAATTGTAATGGCTTTTGATTACGTTGGACAAGCAGATAATTATGAGCGTCGTATAGAAATAGCCGAACGCTCGTACCGTATTTTGGTGGATGAGGTTGATTTTGCTCCCGAAGATATTATTTTCGATTTAAATATATTTCCTGTAGCAACAGGAATGGATGAGCATAAATTAAATGCCATTGATTTTATTGAAGCCACACGTTGGGTACGTCAAAACTTACCACATTGTAGTGTAAGTGGAGGAGTAAGTAATGTTTCCTTTTCATTCAGAGGAAATAATCCTGTACGTGAGGCCATGCACTCCGTGTTTTTATTTCATGCAATCAAAGCAGGAATGAATATGGGAATTGTAAATCCAGCAATGCTTGAGGTGTATGATGATATTCCAAAAGATTTATTGGAGCGTGTTGAGGATGTTATTTTAAATAGAAGAGACGATGCTACAGAACGATTACTTGATTTTGCCGAAACCGTAAAGGGTACAGGTAAAAAAGAAGCAGGTCAAGACCTTTCATGGAGAGAAGAGCCTTTACAGGATCGTATTACACGTGCTTTAGTAAAAGGAATTGATCAATTTATAGTTGAAGATGTAGAAGAAGCACGTCAAGCATCAGATAAGCCGATCGAAGTGATTGAAGGGCATCTGATGACAGGAATGAACGTGGTTGGTGATCTATTTGGCGAAGGAAAAATGTTTTTGCCTCAGGTAGTGAAGTCGGCACGTGTAATGAAAAAAGCAGTAGCTTATTTATTACCATATATTGAAGAAGAAAAACTTAAGAATCCTAAAGTAGAAGGGGCGTCGGATAATGCAGGGAAAATATTAATGGCCACCGTAAAAGGGGATGTGCATGATATTGGAAAAAATATAGTTTCGGTAGTGTTGGCTTGTAATAACTACGAAATAGTTGATTTAGGGGTAATGGTACCACCTGAAAAAATTATTCAAGCGGCTATTGATGAAAATGTAGATGCTATAGGTTTGAGTGGGTTAATCACACCATCGTTAGATGAAATGGTGTATTTAGCTAAAGAAATGCAGCGTAAAGATTTTACAATGCCTTTGTTAATTGGAGGAGCAACAACGAGTAAGGCACATACAGCAGTTAAAATTGATCCTCAATATGAAGGTTCTGTGGTTCATGTAAATGATGCTTCACGTGCTGTTACAGTAGTAGGGGATCTATTGAAACCTGACACCAAAGAGGACTATATTAAATCGATTAAAGAGGATTATGATGTATTTCGAGAAAAGTTTTTAAAACGTACCAAAAAGAAAGAGTATTTATCTATTGCGGATGCCAGGGCTAATCATTATAAAATTGATTGGGAAACTTCAGAAATAGTAAAGCCAAATCAATTAGGGATTCAGGTGATCGAGAATCAAGATCTAAATGAATTAGTGGATTATATTGATTGGTCTCCATTTTTTAGATCCTGGGATTTACATGGAAAATATCCGGATATTTTAGAAGATAAAGTAGTTGGTCCGCAAGCAAAAGAATTATTTGCAGATGCCAAAGAAATGCTGGATAAGTTATTGGCCGAAAAATGGTTGACAGCAAAGGCAATTTTTGGTTTATATGAAGCAAATACTGTAAATACAGATGATATAGAAATAAGTTTGAATGGTGAGCAAAAAGCAACATTTAGAACCTTACGTCAACAATTAAAGAAGTATAAAGGAAAACCTAATTTTGCATTATCGGATTTTGTAGCACCAAAAGAGTCAGGTAAGCAAGATTATATGGGCTGTTTTTGTGTAACTACAGGTTTTGGAACAGCAGCAAAGGCTAAAGAGTTTGAAGAGAATTTAGATGATTATAATGCCATTATGGTCAAAGCCCTAGCCGATCGTTTAGCAGAAGCTTATGCGGAATATTTACATAAAGAGGTACGTATGAAACATTGGGGATATGCAGCTAATGAAGGTTTAACTAACGAAGAATTAATTAAAGAAATTTATAAAGGTATTCGACCAGCGCCAGGATATCCTGCCTGTCCAGATCACTTAGAAAAATTAACTATTTGGGAATTACTTAAAGTTAAGGAAACGATAGGAGTGGAGCTTACCGAAAGTATAGCCATGTGGCCAGCGGCGTCTGTTTCGGGATATTATTTTGGAAATGAAGAGGCACGCTACTTTGGGCTAGGAAAAATAAAAGAAGATCAGGTAAAAGATTTTGCTAATCGAAAAGCAATTGACTTAGAACTTGCAGAAAAATGGTTAAGTCCTAATATTGCGGATGATTAACTATTGCTATGAGATTCATGATTTTTTTAGTGACCAATACTAATTTTTTTAGTCTTGGTCACTAATTGAGTATGCTATTTTTAAGGTATTAAAATCATCTAATACCAATGGAATTCAAGCTCTTTTGTGAATATGATTTTATTATAGATTTTTTTATTTGAAAATTTTCTAAGGAATATATTGGTCTACTAAATGTATTAATAACTCATTTAATTTTTGTACTTCATAATCTCCAATAGTAGGAGTAATATGAGGATTGCCAATACGGCTATCATCAGTAATAAAAACGTAGGTTCCATTGGTTAATATAGCAAAAGAGCGCATTAAATATTCGGTAGCCTTATCTATGCCAGAAGCAGAAATAGGAATTATTTTAATGCCTTGTTCAGCAGCTTTAATTAAGTTTTTTTCTAAACTAGAAATAACTTCTTGTGTATAGTGGGGTGGAGCATCAAGTAATAGAAAAATGATTCGAGATGAGGCATCATCATTCCATGAGTTTTGTGATATAGCAACATCTAAGGCATCATGTACAGCCTCTGGGAAATCACCGCCACCATTTGCAGACTGTTCTTTAATAAAAGAAACCAAATTTGTTTCATTTTCAGTAAAGCTAAAATTTCGTGTTATATATTCATCTCCCTTATCTCTATAAAATACCGCACCTAAACGCATTTCTACTAATGGGCTTTTTTTCTTTATGCTTTCAATAACATAGTTCAATTCAGCTTTTAAATAATCTATTTCATCTCCCATTGAACCAGTAGTATCAATCGCGAAATAGATGTCTATTATTTTTTTGTTAGCTATAGTTTTATTTAATTTTATTTCGTTTATACCTTGCGAGTGCTCTTTTACACTCGTTACAATTTCTTTGGTATCTTTAATAGTAATTGAAGCAGTTAATTGATTAAATTCTAAATTCGACCATAAGGTGGCTTTTCCAGTATTATCTGTTTTTGTTTTCCATACTGTTGTTTGGTTTACTAAAAGCTTAATTTCTGCGTTTGCAACTGGCGATTTATTCGTGTCATATACCTGAAAGCTATACCTTTTAGTTTCTTTAAGGTTCCACTTGTTTACCCCTTCAATGTATACTTGACTATCAATAAGACTTTTCCAAAACTCCCAATTATTAAGATCACTCCATTCGCCTGCGGTTAAAATTCCAGGTTCAATTTCATTAGTAGGATAATGACTTCTGGAACCTAAGCTAGGTACATCTGAACTTGAGAAGGCTTCTAGTGATGCTTCTGAGCTAGAGTCTTCATTTACTTCAGGAGTGATAACTTTATTAAATAGGCTGGTCTTATTAATTTGATCAATAGCTTCATTTTCGTCATTTGAACAACTGCTTATTAATAAAGCTAAAGCAACTAAAATTAGTTTTTTTATAGGTCTCATGTCATACATATTTATGAATAAGATGGATCAAAAGTGTAAAGGTTGCGTAGTTTAATCCGAATTATGCATAAAAAAAGTCTTTAAAGTTAATTAAAGACCTTTTGTAACTTTAATTAATAAACGGTAAATTATTTCTTTTCTAGGGTTATAAACCTTTCGCCAGAAATTACTTCATTTTCTTTACTTAATTGTGATAAATCAAAGGAAAGTACCATTTTAGTATTGGTCATTTCAACTATTTTGTAGTTTGTTTTAACTCCGGAAAAACGATTAGTTATTGTTAAAAAATTAGAGTCTAACATCCATGATTGTCCAAAAATATTGCTGTTTTCAGTAATTTTTTGAGTTATGTTACCTGTAGGTCTAATTGTGTTTCTAATATAGGTGAAATGACCACTGGTGTTAATAGAATTGTTTGCATTAATGTTTACATCATAGGTATGGTTGTTGCTAATCTCAGTGTAATTAGAGGCTATAACAAGTTTTCCTATGGTTCTTGTTGATTTTCCATTGTTTACTCTGTAATCAACTAATTTCCAGTTTCCAACTATGCTTGACTCAATTTGGTCAGTATTGTTAATTGGAGTAGTAGGCTGTTCTTCGTTTTCTTTGACAGGAGTATCTTCAGTATTAGGAGGAGTAGGTTTAGGTTCTTCGGATTCTTCTTTGTTATCTTCCGGAGTGTCTCCATCCTCATTATTTTTATCTTCTTCTGAAGAAGGTTCAGGAGTGTCAGTTTCGGAATTCTCTATATCAGTTTTTTCTTCGTTAATGTTTTCCGAATTTGTTATAGGATCTTCTGTGGTAGTAGCTTCATCTTTTTCACATGAAAAAAGACTTAACAACAGTAAAAGCGAAATGAAAAAGTAGTTTATTCTTTTCATACAAAACAATTTTATTTTCTCACAAATATAAAATTATTTAATAGAAGACTTATTTGTTGTCGGGTAATGAAAGCATAATTCAATCTGTTTTTAAGTGAGATTTCTTGTTATTTATTTGTATATTAGTGGGTTAATTTTATTTTGTTAAAATTCTAAAAAAATTAAAAAGCGAGAATATTCGTATGGATATTCTCGCTTTTAATGAGGTAATGTAAGTGTACTACTACTTTAATTTGTCTTGCAAAGCAAACACCTTACGTAGTACGTCCGATGTTCTTGAACTTAATTGAGTTCTTATCTTTTTTTCTTCGACACCAATCATGGTGTAAACACCCGTTAAAGCTTGTTTAGTTACGTAATCGGTTAGGTCAGGATTTACTTTATTTGTTAGGGGTACCGCATTATACCTATTAATAATGTTTGACCAAATTTCAGTGGCACCAACCTTACTCAATGATTTTGTAATCACTGGACTAAATTTTTGATAAAGCGCCGTGTTTGTTTTTCCGTCTAAATATTGCGTAGCAGCATTATCGCTTCCTAAAAGAATATTTTTAGCATCAGCAAAAGTAATGCCTTTTACTGCATTTATAAATATAGGTGTTGCTTGTCCAACGGCGTCTTCAGCAGCACGATTTAGTACTTTTAATCCTTCATCTGCCATTTTACTTAATCCGATTTTACGTAAGGTGTTATCCACTTTTTGTAGTTCTTCGGGAAGAATAATTTTCACCAATTCGTTTCTAAAAAATCCATCTTTTTGAGTCAATTTAGTCACTTGCGTAGAAATCCCTTTGTCCAAAGCTTCACGTAGTCCACTAGCAATGTAATCATTACTTAAGCCCGTTGAACCAGTTGTTCCTTCTGGTAAACTATTAATTACTTGTTGTAATTCGTGACAATTACAAAATAATAATACTATAGATAGGTAAATAAGTTTTTTCATGAGTTTTTAAATTTTTGTTTTCGTTTATTTGTTGTCAGTTGTCAGTTGTCAGTTGTCAGTTGTTGGTTGTTGGTTGTCAGTTGATTAATATTTTATAATATTATCTTCTATCTTCTATCTTCTATCTTCTATCTTCTACATTAAATAATTCCAAATTTAAGATTAAAAATAGTAAAGGAGGAACAAGAATATCATTTATTAATCAAAGACTACGGTTTTGTTATTGTATACTAAAACTTTACGGTCTACATGGTGTTTTATAGCTCTTGAAAGTACAATTTTTTCAACATCACGGCCTTTGGCAATAAAATCTTGAATACTGTGGGTGTGAGAAACATTTACAACTTCTTGTTCAATAATTGGTCCTTCGTCCAAATCAGAAGTCACGTAGTGTGAGGTAGCTCCAATAATTTTAACACCACGTTGGTGGGCAGAATGATAAGGTTTAGCACCAGGAAAAGCAGGTAAAAATGAATGGTGGATATTTATTACTCGGTGAGTAAATTGGTCCACAAAGTCTGCAGATAATATTTGCATATAGCGAGCAAGTACAACAAAGTCCACTCCGTAATCCGTCAAGGTTTTAATTTGTTCGGTTTCCGCTGCTGCTTTAGTTGTTTTTGTAACTGGGATATGTTTAAAAGGAATATTAAAGCTTTTTGCCACCACTTCCATATCATTGTGGTTACTAATAATAACAGGAATTTCGACACCTAGCTCACCAGCGGCGTAACGTCCTAAAATATCATATAGGCAATGCGAATATTTAGAAACAAAGATTCCCATTTTAGGTTTTATAGCAGGGTCAAATAATTGCCATTCCATTTTAAATTCGGAAGCAATTTCGTTAGCAAAACGAGTTTTAAAAATTTCGATAGCATCGGTTTTTTTTTCAAATTCGCATTCCAAACGCATAAAAAAAGCACCTTCATCGGTGTCTACATGTTGTTCCAAATAAACGGTATTTCCGTTATTTTGAGCAATAAAATTAGTGACTTTAGCAATGATTCCCTGTTGGTCAGGGCAATGTATAAGTAATATGATTTTTTTCATTTATGTTGTTCTTTTGTCATGCAATAAAACTAACAGTAAACATAAAAAAAATAAAAGAAACTCATCGGGTATTTAAAGGAGTACTTGTAGTAAGTTGTTTAAATAAGTTACAAGATAGTTCATACAACGAGTTCTTGATACATTTTCTCTCCGCTATCGCTACGGAAAAACACTCGAACCAGTCAGCGTGTTGTATTTAAGTTTAGTATAAAGCTTCGTACTGCTTCGAATGATTTGCGCAATGGAATGGAGTAAATAGTATCGAGAAGTGTTTGTTCGTGTAATGAGTTCTCGATACATTTTTCCTTCGCTATCGCTACGTTAAAACACTCGAACCAGTCAGTGTGTTTTATTTAAGTTTGGTATCCAGTTTAGCATTGTTTCGAGAGATTTGTGTAATGGAATGGAGTAAATAGTATCGAGAAGTGCTTAGCTGTTACAAAATTTAATTTATAATTCAAATAAATAGTAGGAGTATAATAGGTTATGTAAGAAAATAAAGGTGAACATATTGTTAATCTTATTGTAATAATTTTTGTTATTATTTTTGAAATAAGACTATCGATAATTTTTTTGTTAAAAAATAGATAATAGTAACAAAAGTAGTTTCTAATTATAAGTAATACATAATGATTAATGCTAATTATTATTTTTAAGTGTTTGATAATTATCTATTTAAATGGATTTTTAGCGATATATGGTCGTTATTTATAATTTAATAGTAAGAATGTCTTTTCTATAACGTTTAAGTGGTTTTTTTTAGTTTTTTTAAATAGTTGATTTGATTTACATTAGGTGAATAATTTAACCAATTAAATATGAAAAAATTAGCATTACTAGTAGTAGTATTTTTAAGCCTTGTAGGTTATTCACAAGGATGTTTTGACCCCAATTGGAATTGGGAAAATCCAAAAGAGTGGAAAGTTTATTATCCCGATGGTGTTTTTAATTACAGTCCGTACACTAATTTGAATAGTGCCGATATTAAAACCATTATTGAAGGTGATGATTTAAAAAAATAAATGGTTGGGTAGTATTAGACAAACAATTAGGTTGTGCTAGTATTCCAGTTGAACAGCCTCATGTTATTTTTTACAACAAATTTACAGGCATTGTTCGAGTAATGTCGATCAATACATCGGGCGGTAGTAGCTCACATGGTTTTTTAGCTGTTGATTGGGGGAGCTCACTTAATCATTCCTCTTTATTGACTCATACAAGTGCTTTTTCTCGACCAAATAGTGAATATCCAGAACGTAAACAAGACAAAGTTACCAATGTAATTGATTTTTTTGCCAATCAGCGTAATGCTTGGTGGACTACAGAGTTTCAAGTAGCCTTTGATCATCGCACTAAAGCATCACAACAAGGATCATTTTTACATTTTAGGGTGTTTAACGTTGTAGAATCTGATATTCAATTAGAAGGAGATATTGATTTATTATCACAATCTGTACAACTAAAAGGAGCGGCTGAAAAAGTAGGAACCAGTAAGTCTACAAAAGATTGGATACTTGCGGGGGCAAGTGCTGTAGAAAAATTAGAACCAGGAGAGTGGAGTAAGCATATTAAAAATGCTGATAAAGCAATACGAAAAATACGTGATAAGGCCATTAAAAATTCCCATGAAAATAAAGCATGGAGTGTACTTGCCGATGCTACTACTAATTTAGCATCTATAACAGGTGGGCCAACTAAAGCAAATCAAATATTAAAATCATTTGCAAAAAATGCAGGAGTAGTGGGTAGTATTGTAGGTGTGGCTTCTGATTTGTTTGGGTTCTCTGGTAAAGGTTCAAACACACCCTCACCAGTTCAAATTACTCCTTTTAGAACTACGGGAACCATAAAACAGTCTGGGACTATTAAAACGAGTACACAAAACGCCAATTTTGTGATGAATTTACCTGGTATTAAACCAACCAATCAAACCTATTATACTTGCCCAATTGGTGTAATGAATATTGAGAATGATTTGCGAATTGATAAGCGTTCTTGGAAGGAAGAGAAATTTGAATTAGAAAATTATAAAATTTCTAATAATGCAGTTTTCAAGACAGAAAAGCAATTTGTATTTTCAAAACCTAAAAAAGTACCAGTTCCAGCATTAGTTTTTAATTATTCAAAAAAAGTTGGATCTGAATTAAGATCAGTAGCTGATGTAAAACTATTTGAAAGGGATAGAGAAACTTGGTGGCATCGATTTATAAAAACAAGAAGAGAAAATTGGAAATCTATTAGGTTAAGAAATAACATCTCATTAGCAGTAAATAGTGCTTCAGAATTAGAGTTAGTTTCAGCAGTAGTTTCATTTCAAGGTAAAGTAAAATCAATTAATGATAAAGGAGTACCAGTTTATAAGCTTTTTGATGAATATAATAGATTACCGAAAGAATATTTAGACAATCCAGATATGCCAGTTAGGATGGGGATTTATAATCTACCTTTTTATTCATTTCGGAAGAGGACAGTTTATACAGATGAATATTTAACTTTAAATGACCGTTGGATCAACAAAACCTCAAAGGCTTTAAATGATGGTAGGTATCAAATGATAAGTGGTGGCGAAGATTTGGGGAATGCTAAAGTCAATGAATTGTATAAATTCAGAACTAAATACGTAGATATTGCCAATGCTCGAGATTTAATTTTTGATGTGCGCGAAGAAACTGAGGTAAGCCTTAAAATTATAGCTACATTCAAAGAAAAAAATAACCCGAGTGCTACCCATGTAGTATTGACTAATGAGTATATAATTGATGAAGGTGCAGCAGTAAAATCAACTACCGCTGAGCCATTTGAAAGAGGGGCAAATTGGACAAGAAGAAGAAGAAGAAGAAGATGGAGACAAATTTCTAATAATGAGTTAGATTTAAATTATTACAAAGATGGCGTAGCTTATGATAGTCCTCAAGACTGTAATTGTACACCTAATCGTACAGGAGGGAAACAATTAACAGCTATTACCGAGGCTGAAAAATTAGATTTAAAAAGTAGATTCACCCTATACCCTAATCCAGTATTTGATAAATTAGTGGTTAACTATACTAAAATAGGTGATGCTTTACCAAGTATACTTGTTTCGGATGCCGCAGGAGCGATTTTAGTTAATGATACGCTAATGTCTGATGAAGAAACTATTGATTTTTCGACATATCCTCAGGGAACTTATTTAATTACTATTGTTGATGATGGAAAATTCATCTCAAAAAGAGTAATTAAAGACTAGTTTTTTTAGAGTAAAAAGAGTTTTTTAAAACAAAAAAGAGTAATAACGAAAGTTGTTGCTCTTTTTTTTTTGTTTTATTTTTAGTAACTTTTAAGTTACCTTTGGTTCCGTGGGAAAAGTTAGAGAAGTCATAGCGTATAAAAACTATTTTGAAGATTTTTTGAAAGAACAACCTGTAAAAGTTCAAAATAAAATATATAAAGTAATTGAAATAATAGAGACTTATGAAAGAGTACCTGAGACATATTTAAAAACTATAGTAGGGGTAAAAGGACTTTATGAAGCTAGAATAAAATTGGCTTCTAATATATGGCGTGTTTTTTGTTTTTTTGATAAAGGGAAGCTCGTCATTTTGTTAAATGGATTTACGAAGAAAACTCAAAAAACACCTAAAAAAGAAATTGATAAAGCGATAGGCTTAATGAATTTATATTTTGAAGAAAAAAATAAATAATATGGAAACGAAAAGTTGGAAAGAAATAAAAGATAGTGTTTATGGGAAAAAGGGAACAACTAGGCGTGATGAATTAGATAGGGATTTTGAATCATTCAAAATAGGTCTTTTGTTAAGGCAAGCCAGAGAAGAAAAAGAATTAACCCAAGAGCAATTAGGGAAGTTGATCGATAAAAAACGAACTTATATTTCAAGAATTGAAAATAATGGCAGTAACCTTACTTTAAAAACACTTTTCGATATTGTAGAAAAAGGTCTTGGTGGTAAAGTTAATATTTCGATTGAAGTTTAGCACTGCTTCGAGTGATTTGTGTAATGAAATGGATTAAATTGTATCGAGTTTAGCACTGCTTCGAGTGATTTGTGTAATGGAATGGAACAAATAGTATCGAGAAGTAGAGTCATGACAACGAGTTCTCGATACATTTCCTCTCCGCTATCGCTGCGGTAAAACACTCGAACCAGTCACTGTGTTTTTTTATTCAATTTTAGTGTAAAGCTTCGTACTGCTTCGAGTGATTTGTGTAATGGGTTCTCGATACATTTTCCCTCCGCTATCGCTGCGAGAAAACACTCGAACCAGTAATCGTGTATTATTTAAGTTTAGTATAAAGCTTCGTACTGCTTCGAGTGATTTGCGAAATGGGTTCTCGATACATTTCCTCTTCACTATCGCTGCGTGAAAACACTTGAACCAATCAACGTGTATTATTTAAGTCTTAGCACTGCTTCGAGGAATTTGCGCAATGGGTTCTCGATACATTTCCTCTTCACTATCGCTGCGTGAAAACACTCGAACCAATCAGCGTGTTTTATTTAAGTCTTAGCACTGCTTCGAGTGATTTACGTAATGGAATGGAGTAAATTATATCGAGAAGTGGTTATTAAGTTATAGTAACGAGTTCTCGATACATTTCCTCTCCGCTATCGCTACGAGAAAACACTCGAACCAGTAATCGTGTATTATTCAATTTTAGTATAAAGCTTCGTACTGCTTCGATTGATTTATGAAATGGAATGTAGTGAATTGTATCGAGTTCAACACTGCTTCGAGTGATTTGTGTAATGGAATGGAACAAATAGTATCGAGAAGTGTTTGTTTGTGTAATGGGTTCTCAATACATTTTCTCTCCGCTATCGCTACGTGAAAACTCTCAAACTAGTCATGTCTCTATAAAACAACAACACCCACGCTTTGCGTGGGTGTTGTAATATATTGTAATCGTAACTTTTCTAAAGTCTGTAATATGTTATTTAGACTAGAAAGAGTAGATAGCACCTAATACGAAAGAAGCTAAAGATTTACCAACATCTCCATTAGAATCTTCTAAGAAAGTATCTTCAGAAGTTGAATCTAAACGTAATTCAGGTTTGATTGTTAAGTTTCCTGCAGTATAAGAACCAGTCAAAGTTGTAGCAAAAACAGAACCATTTCTTTCATTGTCTAATCCAAAAGCTTCTGCTAATCCACCTTTAAAAACTTCAAAATATTCACCTCTTAAACCTAATGTAAAAGCGTCTGATATAGCATATTGTGGGTATAGTGCAGCACCATAGAATCCAGCATCGTCAACATTACCTTCAAAGGAAGTAGTATTGTAAGTAGCATTTACTCCTAAATAAAACTCTTCTGATATATCCCATCCAGTGGTTAAATCAATCTGGAAAGTTTCATTTTGTAAAGCTTGCGCATCGAAATCAGCTTGATTTCCATACAATACATTTAAATAAGCACTACCGGCATCATTTGAATATCCAACCTGTAAACCACCAGAGTATTTTCCGGCTAAGTTGTTATTTGTAAAATCAGTTGCATTAAGTATAGCTGCCATAACAGACCAGTTATCGTCAATTGCAAAGTCAGCTTTCAATCCAGTATGAGAAAATGGTCCGTTCGAAAACATATACGATGTAGAATAGTTAAAGTTACCTGCAGGTGAGATTACTTCATATCCTAAGAAAGTGTTAAAGTTACCAAAAGTTAAAGTAACGGCATCAGATGCAGCATAAGTAACAAACAATTGATTCACGATATTTGAAGATCCCGTAGTGTTTAAAACTGCGTCTGTTCCTCTGGGTCCAAAAACTAAATCAGCTACAAATCCAACTTTTCCTATTTGCTTACTAGCAATAAGATTAGCCATACCTAAAGCAAAACCATCTGCATTTGCAAAAGCACTGCTTGGAGCAATTAAAGCACCATTTCCAGTATTGTTAGCATTTTTTCCACCGATGTTAGTTCTAAAGTAAGTATCAACAGATCCGCTTAATTCAAAAGTAGATTCTTTTACAGTTTCTTCTTCCTGAGCAATAGCAGTAAAACCTACTAAAGATAATGCAGCTAAAGCTGCTCCTTTAAAGAAATTTTTTTTCATAATAATAGTTAAATAGTTAATAAACTTTTACTCGTTATAAAATAAGTATTGCTACTTAATTCGGTGTCAAAAATAATTTATAGTTGGAGAGGTCGCAAGAAAATTAACTTAAAAAACGGAATTTTTGCGAAAAGCGTATTTAAAAACGATTTTTTTAATATTATATTAATATATGTGGGTGATTATCTATTTTTTTAATGTTATTTTATAGTGTTTTTTGGTATTTCATCAGAATATATTAAAAAATAATAGAAATAATAGGTATGTGTAATGTTAAATTACAGTGAAATTACTTAGTTAATACTACTATTTTTAGATACATAGGTAATGCTGTCATTTTTTGAACTTATAGTGGGTTTTATACCCCAGACAAGCTGTTTTTTCCATTTTGTGTAGTTATCTGTGCTGTTTTGGTCAATTTCATAAATTTCAAAACGCTGTTTACTCATATCGGATAAGGTGGTTTGCTTTGTTTTTTTGAATGTCTCCCATAATACTTTTGTCGATTTTGGATTTCCTATAATATTCATTTTATATACGGATAGGCTGTCTATGTATCCATAGCGTATAGCCAATTCACTTGGGATTAGAATTTGTGTAGCTATAGGTATACCCGTTGAAAAAATTAAGTCACCAGTGGTTTCATTATAGTCATTATATATAGTAATGGGTTTATGGGCACTTTTTACATTATGCTCGGCTAGGTATTGTTCTAAAGCAGTAATGTGTTTTTGCGTATAGTTAGCTATATTATTCACATGTCCCGATGCACTTAAATAGACATAATGAAAGGGGCCAAAGGTTCCTTTACTACTATAAGTAATACTATAGTCCGAGGCACGCTTGTTTAATTGCTGTTGTAATAAAGGCAATCGGGTATGCAAATGCTGTAACCAAATACGCTTATTATTTTTCCATTTAAAAATATCGAAGATTTTGTCTTTAAAACTTAATTCTTCTTCTAGCGTAAGTGACATACCGTTAACTACCTTTTGTTTCCCTAAATTCCAAGCTAATGATTGTATGCCTCGTTCTTTTTTAGTGTATACCTTTTGTAGTACTAAGGAATCTAGTACAAGCTCATTTTCAATTTTAAAAGCATTTTCTTTAGGTAATGCTATTTGTAATTTACTTAAAAGGGGATCAACATTTTGATTTATATTTAAATGAGAAGTATCCGTAATAGCCCAATTAAGCCAATTTTCAAAATGGATTAATTGATTTTGAATCATTTTTTTAGGCACATTGTCAAAATTGATGTCATAATTATAGGTGTGTTTAGATGGGATTGTAGCCAAATAGACACAACTACCTATAAATAATAAAGCAATACTATAAAAAAGGAACTGTAAAACTTTAAACATATATGATTTGATTTTGTTGTTAATACTATCCTCTCATTTAATAAGGATATATAATTATTCCCTTTAAATAACCTCAATGAGGTTTAAAAATTTAAATAGGTTTTAAGGATGAATAAAAATAAGATAAAACCTACAAAAAACACTAAAATCCAAAAACTTCCTTTGTAATTTTTTTTATGGATAGGAATATCTTTTCGATAGCTGAATATCATAAAAATGACAAATGCAATAAAAAAACAAATAGCAAAAATAAGTTGATTTTGACTGAACATAAGTGTGTTGTTTATTATAGCTGAGTTACTATAATATCAATTTGTATATTTAACCCGAATTATGCATTAGAAAATCTATTATGGCTGCAATCTACTTTAAACACTAGTATTTATGGTACATCACAATCTTATAGCGAAGTTCCAATACAGAATTCGGGTTTAGCAAAATTACAAAAACAATTTTCATGAAGGATAAAATTAATGCAGTTAAAGAATTTCATACTGCTTTTAAAATTGGTTATAAAGAAGCTCCAATAGCAGATTTAGGAGCTGCAAAAAACACCTTGCGTTTTAATTTAATGAAGGAGGAAAATGAAGAATATTTAGAAGCTGCTCAAAATAATGATTTAGTTGAAGTGGCCGATGCACTTGGTGATATGCTTTATATTTTATGTGGTACCATTATAGAACATGGAATGCAACATAAAATTGAAGAAGTTTTTAATGAAATACAACGTAGTAATATGAGTAAGTTGGGAGCCGATGGAAAACCTATTTATAGAGCGGATGGGAAAGTATTGAAAGGCCCTAATTATTTCAAGCCTAATATAGAAAGTATTTTAAAAGCTTAATTTTGTTGGTTAAGTTGTTGATATTGATTAATTTAATAGTTGTTTAACCAATAAAATTTAATCATGGAATTAATTATTAGTCTACTTACAGGTGCTGTAGGTGGTAATTTGGCAGGAGCATTATTGAAAAAATATTCAATGGGAACACTATGGAATTCTGTTATTGGAATTTTAGGAGGTGGTTTAGGAGCTCAATTATTGGGTATGTTAGGTATTGATTTAGGTGGAATAGTAGGCAGTATAGCAGGCGGTGGAGTAGGAGGAGGAGTTTTAATGGCCATTATTGGTGTAATTAAAGGAGCAATGAATAAAAATTAGTGATATTCACTAAAAGAGCAAAAAGAGGAGTTCTATTTTTTGGAACTCCTCTTTTTTAATCAATAGTTTAAATTCCTTTGAAAATTTTTACCGTTTTTCCTTTACTGTAAAATAAATCTTTAGAAACGGAATCATAATCATATACAGGCTTGTTATTTTCAACGGTAATTTTATCTAATTCTTTACCTGTTTCTTTATCAATACGCACTAAAAGCTTTTCACTATTTTCTCCTTTAGCAAAAATAATAGCATACTTGTCGGTTTGTTTTAAGGCATTGAAACGTTCTTTTACGAGCGCTTTACCAATTGAACCAGCAAAATATCCAGCTTCTCCAATTTGTCTTGTTTTTTCATCAAAACCGATTTCGCCTATTTTTTGATAAACTTTATTCCCATTGGTATCACGATGTACTGTATATACTTCAATTTTGGTGGCAGCTACGGCAGAAGCAAAGGTTCCGACAGCTAAACCAGCTTTTAAAAACTTACGTCCTAATTCACCAGGTTGACTATATTTATTATGAAAAACAACCTCTCCAGCATCATTAATTCCCACTACCTCACTTTGTCCAGAAATAGAAACATTATTTTTGAAGATATCCATACTAGCAATACTTTTCTCATTTTTAAGCTTTAGCTTGGCATAGGGTTTTGGTTTGGCTTCACTATTTTCATTAAAACGATACATTTTTTCATCGTTATACACTACAAAATCACCAGAGTTTTCATCAAACTTAGCAAAAGTGGGTCTTTTTTCATTTAATTTTAAATTTCCTTTCCATAATTTTTTTCCGGTATTATAGTCCACAAGATTCGCATATGTAGCAGTTACATAAAGTACTTTACCACTTTTTGTTTTTTCTAAAAAGAAGATTGGATCCTCTTCATCATCACAAATTTTGACATCTTTTTTCCATTTCTTTTGTCCATCCTTGTCAATAAGCATCATTTCATCATCGTACACATATAAAAAATCGGTATCCTGCGGAATTACGGATTTTATATTTTTCCCTTTAGGATCTTTTTTCCAGGTTTTTTCTCCTGTTTTATAGTCGTAAAAATTGAAGCCCTTGTAATGAGCAATAAGCATTCTATTTTGCCAATCTTCGACTAATACTAAGCGTTTCGTTTTAACAGGGTCTTTCCATAAAGAGGAGCCATCATTGGCATTTTTTAAGTACAAAAGTTCTTTGCCTGCAAAAAGTCCTTTACTCTCAGTAAGTAATACATTGCTGGCATCTTGATTGGCATAAAAATTCTTGTAATTTACATCTTCTGCTTTCCAAAGTAATTTTCCACTTTGTTTGTTTAGTGCGTAAAATTTAGATTTAGCCAGTACAAAAACTTTATCAGCGATGGACTGCATTTGATCTCTACCTACAGTAGGATCATCACCAACTAAAGATGAAATTTTAGAAAGTGTATTACCGAATTTTTCAGACACTGAAGTTTTCCATAGGTACTTTTTGTTCTTCAAGTCGTATTTAGCAATAATTAAGGCATCATTTTCCATACCTCTTAGTAACAAAGCATTTTCGTCAAATAAATAATCTGATTGATAAAAAAATATGTTCTCTTCCGTAGATTCAAAAATGAATTCACCAGTAAAACTATTAATGATATACAATCTATTATCAAAAAATTTTATAAGAAAAGGAGTATCGGGAATAGCATCAAAACCGGAGCCTTTACCACTGTTGCTCATACTTAAAATAGCATCGGGTGTTATTCCGTTTGAAAAAGTACTGTTAAGTGTAGTAACTGTTGATAACGAGCTCGCTTTTGGAATAGGAGTTGTCCAGACAATTTTTTTGTCGTTTGGATTGTAACCATGCAAATTTATTCCATCAGAAATAGCAACCATTCCATTGAAAGGAACAATGATTAAATCATTGACTTTATTGTCAAATTCAAGAACACTATCTGGAGCCCTTTGAGCAGAAAGATAAAGTGTAAAAAAAAGGGCACAAACGTAAAAAATATTTTTTTTCATTGAGTAATAATTAAGTAGTTTTCGTAAATATAGTCTATTAGTTTTTTAACCCAAAGTGCAATTGTTTAATTACTAAATATTTATAAATAAAAAATCGTCTAGAAAATTACTTTCTAGACGACTTTTTAAAAATTAAGTTTTACTACTGAAGAATTTATTCAATAATTAACTTTTTGCTTAGTTTTCTTTCATTAGTCCTTATAACAACAAAGTACACACCTGCTGTTAGGTTTGAAACGTCAAATTTATCAGTCCCATTGGTGAAATTTTGTGTACTAATTACTGCTCCATTAATATCAATTAATGAAATACGGGCCACAGCATCAGAAAAAAGATCATTTAACTTAACTGAAACAACCTCATTTGCTGGATTAGGATATAAAATTACCGCATCTGAATTTTGATCAATAATATTCTTTGCACCAGAATTTACAGGTATAAATGCCCATTGTGTCCAAAATCCATTAAACGAAGTTGGTCGTTGTTCAATTTGGTAAGTACTCCCAGTGTTGGCTCCAGTATCGTCCTTAGTCCGTGGTCTAATATACATGTCACTTTCTTTATTTTCAAGATAGAAAAACCCATCGGTAGCATTTACTATTTTCCATTGAGCGATATCTCCAGAATTGTTTTCTTGCTTTAACCAACTTCCAGAAAATTCATTAAAAGGAATAAAATTCTTTCCAGAGGAAACATTTTGTAAATAAAAGTAACCGTTACTTAAATCAATTTTTTTCCACTGGCTTTTAGTGTTTGTTGTATTTGACGGTGTTTGCACTACTAGTGCGCCTTTAGCATCATTAATAACTCCTACTTTTTTTCCAGTTAAACGATTTTGTAAATAATAAATGTTAGCATTTGTGTTTACTGTAGTTGGATTATTCGGTACTACATTAGCTCCAGTATTAGGTGAAGCTTTTCCAATAGTAACATTAGATGTATCGGTAAAACCACCATCCATTGATGTTGCAGTAATAATTACTGTTCCGTTTTTAATACCTGTAACTTCCCCAAGTTGATTTACTGTAGCTATACTAGTATTGCTTGAGGTAAATAGTACCCTTTTGTCTTTAGCAGTATTAGGTTGCACTTTCCCAGCAAGTTGTTTTGTTTGTCCAACAGCTATATTTAGTTTGGCAGGAGTTAAAACAACTGCTGAAACTTTTGTATTATTTACAACAGGGGATGGGGCTGTAGTATCTAAAATAACCGAAGTAATAGTAGCACTATCTTTAAAATTACCATCTGTAGAAGTGGCAGTAATAGTAACCACACCTCTTTTTAAGGCTTTTACTTGACCGGCTTGATTCACGCTTGCAACGGCAGGGTTGCTAGAGGTAAATACCATAGTATTATCGGTTGCATTAGCAGGAGAAACACGTCCAGCTAATTGTTTTATTGAACCAATTTGAATACTCAGGTTTTTAGGGGTTAAAGCAATTCCTTTTACAGGAATGGCATTGGCCGGCTTAGGAGCAGCTACAACAGGTGTGTTAATTACTGCTTTTCCTGTTACTGTAATATCAGCAGCAACGGTAAAAAAACCATCAATAGCAGTTACAGTAATGGTAGTTTTTCCTGGATTTATACCCGTTACAATCCCAAGTTGATTCACCGTTGCAATTGAGGTATTTTGAGATACAAAGTAAACAGATTTATCTGTAGCTTCAGTAGGAGTAACTCTGCCCGCTAATTGCCTTGTTCCACCTACACCAATTTGTACATTGGCAGGTGTAATGGTAACACCCGTTACAGCAACTTGTGGTTTATTAGATTGTTTTACTCTAACTTGACATTGTCCTACATAACCACCATCGGTTGTTTTTCCCCAAATAGTAGCAGTTCCTTGTGAAACTCCAATAATAGCTCCATTGTTATCTACTGTTGCTACAGCAGGATTACTTGAAGCAAAACTTACCGTTTGATCAGTAGCAAAGGCAGGAATAACAGCTCCGCCAACGAATTTTTTTTCGCCAGTAAGCATGCTTATTTCAATAGGAGTAACGGTGATTCCTTTTACTGGAACTTTTGTACTCGAAAATATATTTTTTGGAGCGGGTGTTCCTTGACCATTTACAGGCTTATATACACGTACCCAATCTACGTACATTTTATTTTTTGATTCATCATTAAGCTCTTTAACCGTAGCA
Organism: Aquimarina agarilytica ZC1; assembly: GCF_000255455.1. Classification (GTDB taxonomy): domain Bacteria; phylum Bacteroidota; class Bacteroidia; order Flavobacteriales; family Flavobacteriaceae; genus Aquimarina; species Aquimarina agarilytica. The sequence goes on from NZ_JH621256.1 coordinate 30,623, forward strand.
ATATGACCAGCATCAGATCTCCAAGAGTGATCTTCTACATCTAAAATCAAAAACATTTCTTCGTAAATCCCCTTGTTTTGAAGTGGGTCTTTAATTACATCATTGGTACCTGGAGCAATTCTTCTAACTAATTTTCCATCTAAGTACCAATCTACATTCCATTCATCAATCCAGTGAATAGCATAGTTATGAAATCCATTCCTTAAAGCAGGTCTGTTTTTTAAAGGTTGATGATCGGTTACATAATGATCCCTTTGCCAAGTGTTATCATTAATAATGGTATTATCATTAGCATTTCGATCAAAAATATGGTAATTGGAATTCATGTGTCTTGAATCAAAAACATGTTCATCACCAAAACTAGAACGATCACTACCATAACTTTCAACAGCATCTAATTCTTGACGGTCATTTTGACTTAACATCCAAAAGTTAGACGATAATGTTTGGTTCATGGTTTGTAGTCGGGCTTCCATGTAAATAGGAAACTTTACTTTAGTTTTTGAAGTAACTACTCCGCAGTACACTCTGTTTTTTCCGTTTGGAGAAGCTTTAATGATTAAGTTTCCATCGGCTACATGTGAGTTGGCACTACTAAAATTACTAAGTCCGGGACCTGTCCAAGCATTAAAATAACGATCATTCCAATTTTTGTAGAACTTGTTATTTTTTCCTTGATAGTTAAAGTCATCAGAATGTTGATTTTGTAATTTCCAAACCTTTCCCGGGCCAGGATACGCGGGGATTGGAGTAGATGACCAATCTTGTCCATTCATCGCTAAACTTGCTAAGCCTATTAGTGAGCTTACTAAAAGTCTTTTTTTCATAAAAAAAATATTATATGTTGAGTTTTTCTGTTAAAAGTTTTTCCTTTTAACGAGGTCGAAGGTAAATTAGAAAATGGAAGATTTTTTATTCAACTAGGTAGTATCATTAGTACATAAGAGTTTGTTAAAAAAGCTAATGATACCTATAAACTGATAAAAGAATGTCTTTATTTATTTAAAACGTTTTAGTGCGGTTTGTTTATTGAATAAGTAATATTTGGCTTACGCTATTTGCCGAATAACTAGATTAAATGTTTTTTTGGAAAATGATTTTCGTTAATAGCTTAATTAGTAGCTTTTTTTAATTTAAGAAGCTTTATTGGGAGTAGTTGTATTGTGTAAGAATACCTATGCTTGAAAGTGTTTTGTAATCAAGAAAAAAATATTAGTAAAAAATTAACAAATACTAACAGCGACTGAGTTTACAGTATTTTTGAATAGAAACTATTCATTTAGCAGAAACAAAAACAAGTGCTTATATTTTTGCTTGATAGGTGTATAAATCAAAATAACGTCCTTGTTTGGCTATAAGTTCATCATGATTTCCTTGTTCCGCGATATGCCCTTGTTCAATAACTAGAATTTGATCAGCTTTTTTTATGGTACTCAAACGATGAGCAATAACAAGTGTGGTGCGACCTGCCATTAGGTTCTCTAAACTTTTTTGAATTAAGGTCTCACTTTCTGTATCCAGATTTGAAGTGGCTTCATCTAAAATTAAAATTTTTGGATTGGCTAAAATAGCACGAGCAATAGCAATACGTTGGCGTTGCCCACCAGAAAGTTTTACACCGCGCTCTCCAATTAAGGTTTCTAAACCCTTTTCAAAACGATCGGTAAATTCGGTGACATAAGCTGCTTTAATGGCTTCTTGAATTTCATTTTCTGTGGCATTAGGTTTTGCAAATAGAATATTTTCTCTAATGCTACCTTCAAATAAAAATTCATCTTGTAAAACAACACCTAAGTTTTTTCGGTAAGAACTTAAAATAACTTTACTTAAGTCTGTACCATCAATAGTAACTTCTCCGCTTGACGGATTTAAAAAAGAAGCCGCTAAACCAGCAATGGTTGATTTTCCAGAACCGGAACTGCCAACTAAAGCAGTGACACTTCCTTTTTTGGCTGTAAATGAAATATGATGAAGTACTTCTTTTTTTTCTTCGTAAGCAAAGGATACGTTGTTAAATTCAATAGTTCCTCTAATAGTTTCTAATTCAAAGGAGCGGCCAGGAAGCTCATCTTCGGCTGTCATGTTCATCAACTCTTCGGTACGATCAAGACCTGCTAATGCTTCGGTGATTTGACTTCCAATATTACTCATTTGCACAATAGGAGCTACCATAAATCCTAGCAAAAGTGTAAAGGATAAAAAATCACCCGTAGTTAAATTTCCATCAATAATAGCGTTACCACTAAATCCCATTATTCCGGTAGTTGCTATACCTAACAAAAACGTAGCAGAACTACTCATAAAAGCTGTTGCAGTTAAACTGCGTTTAACGTTATCAAAAATGCGGTGTGCTCCTTTTTCAAAAGTTATGTTTTCTTGGTCTTCGGCATTAAAACCTTTAATAACACGTACACCAGCGAGTGTTTCGGTTAGACGACCTTTAACTTCGGCATTAATTTTTGCTCGATTTTTAAAAATAGGTCTAATGTATTTAAAGGCTTTTAGGGCAATGATTCCAAAAACTGAAATTGGAATTAATATAAAAAGCGTTAACGGTATACTAATACGGAACAAAAGAATCAAAGAAATTATAGCGGTAAATGTACCACCGATTAACTGGACCAAACCAGTTCCAATTAAATTGCGAACACCTTCAACATCACTCATAATACGAGACACTAATCCGCCAGATTTTTGGTTGTCAAAAAATGAAATAGGTAAGGATAGTACCTTTTTTTGTACTTTAATTCGAAGCTCTGAAATTAAAAATTGAGCTTGTACACTTAAAATTTTAGTTAACAAAAATGACATGCTTGCTTGAATAATGATAGCGGTAATGACACCAATAACCAACCATTTGAGCATTTCTTTATCTTTATTAGCAATTACATCATCAATTAAGTATTTACTAGCCAAGGGGAGCACCAGACCAGCCAATCTACTTACAATAATTAAAAATAAACCTATAAAAACAAGTTTTCGGCGAGGCCAAATAATGGTTTTAAATGCAGTACGGAGGTTTATTTTTTGTTTTTTCATGCAGTAGTGATTTGATAAGCTACGCTAAAGGTTTCATTTGAGGCTAAAGACTTACTTCCTTCTTTAGAAAATAAATCTTGATTGGTATCTATGTGATCAGCATGACCAATCCAAGGTTCAATACATACAAATGGGGCTTTTGGTGCCGCCCAAATTCCTAAAAAAGGAAAGTCTTTAAAGCTAAGACTAAGTATTTTTTTTGAAGCTTTAAATAAGGATACTTTTTTTGATTTTAAATTTTTAAAAACCAATGCATCATTATTAAATAAGTCTTCGGATAATTGAAGTGTATCAGTATTATTTAGCGTTAATTCGGTTTGGTCATTAAAAAGTCCGTCTTTATTGATAAAATGTCTATGAGCTATTTCTGTAGTTTCAAATTTTAATGAATAATCATTGTAAGTTGAACCAGCATCAGACAAACAGTTAAAAGCAGGATGGGCTCCAACAGAAAAAGGCATCGTTTTTTTACCGTTATTGGTTACATTATGTTCAATGCTTAAGTTATTTTTATTAATAGTATAAGTAACTACCAATGTGAAATCAAAAGGATAAACATTAAGTGTAGCTTCATTGGCAGTTAATGTACACTGGATGCAACTTTTATTTTTTTGTTCAATTTTCCAATCCTTGCTTCGACGGGCAAACCCATGTCTATTTAATTGGTATTTTGTGTTGTTATGGATATGAGTGTTTTCTTTTAGTCCGCCAACGATCGGAAATAAAATAGGAGCTTGGCCACTCCAAAAAGTAGCATCGCCTTGCCAAAGTAATTCCGTGTTCGATTTTTTATTGTATAAACTACTTAATTCTGCTCCGGTATTTTTTATAGTTATTTTTAAGTATTCGTTTTCTATGGAGGTCATTACTTATAATTGTCGGTTATAGGTGAATTAAAAAATAAATTTATGTATTTTTTTATGTAATTAGTTCGTAAAAAAATCACAAAATAACAATACTATGATTCTAGGTTAGTTGAACTATATCAGATATCAGATATCAGACATCTATTTCTTTTTATTTCTAAGATTGTAATTTTTATCTCCTTTTGTTTTGGGCTTTTTGTATTTTTTGGCAATTTCTCTACGGTAAGATCCTCCTTGGTTGGTTTTACTATTTTTTTGGCTTTTTTCATGAAAAGCAGCGCCGCTTTCTTCAATTTCTTGGTTTTTACGTCGTCGAGTAGTGTCAATTTCGACAACTTTAGGACGTTCTTCTGGGGTGAGCTCGGTTGAAACTTCGACATTTTCAGGAAAAGGAAGTTCATCAATCTTAATTTTCATTAAGTGTTCAATTTTTTCTAAGTAGCCCAACTCATTAGGAGTACTCATTAAAATGGCATTTCCTTTTTTCTCGGCTCTACCCGTACGACCAATTCGGTGGATATAGTTTTCGGGATAATCGGGTGTATCCAAACTAATGACTTGTGACACGCTATCAATATCAATTCCACGGGCCATAACATCGGTGGCAATAAGTATACGGTTATCACCTTCTTCAAATTGGCGAATACTACGTAAACGGTAATTCTGAGTTTTGTTGGAATGAATTACACAGGATTCACCGGCAAAGGTTTCTTCTAAAAAATCATAAATACGATCTGCCATTCGCTTATTACGGGCAAAAATGATGGTTTTGTAAAAAGTTTCGTAATCATCAAGTAAATTGCCTAATAAATTAAGTTTGGTATAAAAATTAGGAACATTATAACGTGTTTGCGTTATGTTCTCTAATGGAGTTCCACTTACTGCTACAGAAATAGTAGTGGGATTTATAAAGGAATCATCAATAATTTTGGTAACCTTATCGGTCATTGTAGCCGAAAAAAGGATTCCTTGTCGCTGTCGCGGAAGTAATTCAATAATATTCTCTATCTGGAATTTGAAACCTAAATCAAGCATTACATCTACTTCATCAATAACTATTTTTTGAATAGATTTTAAAGCAATTGCTCTAGCCAAGGCCAAATCATATAACCTTCCGGGAGTAGCTACAATAATATCAGCACCTTCGGCAACAGCCTTTTTTTGAGTATTAATATTTGTACCCCCGTAAATACCTATAATTCGATTATTTATATAAGCACTCAATTTTTCAAGTTCGCCAACTACTTGTACAACTAATTCACGTGTGGGAACAAGAATAAGTACTCTTGGATTTAATTGTTTACTAAAAGGGAGCACACGTAAAATAGGAAGTAAATAAGCTAATGTTTTTCCAGTTCCAGTTTGAGCAATACCTACCATATCTTTTCCAGACATAATTACCGGAAATGATTGGGCTTGTATTGGAGTTGGAGTGTCAAAGCCTAAATCAGTTAAGGCATTTGTAAGTGGGGTGTTTAGATTAAGATCAGTAAACTTCACGATGTATCAAATTTAGCGCAAAGGTACGTTATTTGTGCAGGCTTTTATGCAATACAATTTTTATAGGTAATCATTTATTAGAAGTGTTGCTTTTTTTGTTGTATTACACCAAACGTAGTATATACAAATAAAAAAATCCGAAGCCATTCTAGATGACTTCGGATTTAATCAAGAGTTAAAGGATATTATTTAACTGATAATTTGATTGCTTTTTTGTCAGTTTTAACAATGTACAATCCAGTTGATAAACTTTGGATGTTAGCTTCTATTTTTCCATTTTCGTCAGCTTTTAAGTCCATTACTTTAGCACCGTTGATGTCTAAAATAGCAGCACTACTTAATGGTGTAACATTTTCTAAAAATAACTCAACAGAAGCAGGGTTAGGGTATAAAATAGTAGTTTCTTGAGAAATGATGTCAAGTTCTATTAAGTTTACACTTTCAGTTAAAAACTTAGCTCCAGTTTCTTCTTCATTTTCTACTACAGTATTTGTTCCACAAGCACCTTCAGCAAATGTAAAGTATTCTCTTTGTACAAAACAATTACCTCTTCTGGCAGCAATAAAATACTCTACACCTTCCTCTATAACGTTGCTAGCTTGTGATGCACCAGAAAGTTGAACTTGATTTAATACATCTATCGATCCATCTTCTTTTTCTCTTGCTAATGCGATACCACCTGGAGCAAAACTGTTAGAAGCAAAACCGTAGTTCACAGATAATTCTCCATTGTTACATCTGCCTGAGATGTTGATAAAAGAAGTTCTTACAGTAACAGGTTTAGTTATAGCACAACCATCATTTGATGTAATCTCAATGTTATATCTTCCTGAATTTGCAGCAAATGCAAATGCATTTGGTACGCTTGCAGCACTACCTAAAAGATCACCAGTTTTAGCATTGTATAATTTAAGACTATGTGGTCCATTATTACTACTGATGTCTATTCTAATTCTTCCATTTGTTCCGTTACAATCTGATTTAGCTGAATTTGAAGCATCAAAAGTTACAGAGTCACATTGAGAAGTTTGAGCATTCATAGCTAAACTTCCTGTGAATAATAAGGCTAATGCACTCAATTTTAGATTGTTAATTTTTGTTTTCATGTTAATTTTTTTTATTGATTAATGTTAACATTAGTAATACGCTTGAACTTAGGTTTACCCTACCCCTATTACATTAAAAAAAATGATTTTTTTTTTTAATGTAATGTATTAGGGCTGTACTCATAAGGCCTCACGAGTGATCAGAGCCTATCGGTGTTGATTTTTTTAAAACTTATTAAAAATTAATGATAAAATTTGTTGAATGAGTCTGCGGTAGAATAAGCATGGGAAAGACTTAGGTATTTATTTTATGTCACTATTCATAATTAAGTTAGGCTTCATGCAACAAGTTTGAATAGGATCACAACAAATCATGCATTAGCACTTTGTTATGAGTATTGAAAGCTCAATAAAATAAAGTCTTTCCTTGATTTTAGTGTAGCACCGTTATGGTTAAATAAAAAAATGCAGCGAAGGGTTTGGTTTTGCAGAGATTTAGATACGGAATAGATTTTTAATGCAAAATTCGGGTTAAAGCAAACTAAGATTTATATTTGGAGTCCAAAACAAGAAAGCTTAACGTGCGCATTACCCAAACATTTATTATTGATATTGATAAGGTCGAAAGTGTAAAGTTTCAATTATTAGATTGGGCACAACAGTTTGATGAAGTTGTTTGGCTGGATTCCAATAAACACCAGCAAAAATATAGTAATTTTGATGCGCTATTAGCAGTGGAGGCATTTACAAGTATTACTACTGATTTTGTTGATGCTTTTGAAAAGTTAAATGAATACCAACAAGAAACTAAAGATTGGTTATTTGGTTATTTAACTTATGATGTAAAAAATGCTACAGAAAATTTAGTTTCCCAAAATAGTGATGGATTAGAATTTGCGGATGTATCTTTTTTTCAGCCTAAAAAAATTATCCTATTAAAGGAGGATAAATTAGAATTTCACTATTTACGAATGGTAGATGATGAAATAGATTTTGATTTTAATGAAATTTTTAAAATTAAATCCAAAACAAAAAGAGAATTAAAAGCGCAGAAAATTAAAATACGAGTAAAATTAACTCATGATCAATATAGAGAAAGAGTTAAAAAAATGAAACAGCACATTACTCGTGGTGATATTTACGAAGCTAATTTTTGTCAAGAGTTTTTTGTTACAGAAACGGCTATTGATCCTTTAGCTACTTATCGAGCTTTAAATGATATTTCACATGCTCCATTTGCAACTTTTTTGAAATTAGATGATCGATATGCTTTATGCGCTTCGCCAGAGCGTTATATATTAAAAAAAGGTAAACAATTACTATCACAACCAATAAAGGGTACAGCCAAACGTTCCTCTGATAGTATTCAAGATGCTCAATTAGTAAAAGAATTGGAACAAAGTGAAAAAGAACGTGCCGAAAATATAATGATTGTAGATTTAGTACGTAATGATTTATCAAAAACTGCAGAAAAAGGAAGTGTAAAAGTGTCTGAGCTATGTAGGATTTATTCTTTTTCGCAAGTACACCAAATGATATCTACTGTCCAAAGTGTAATGAAAAAAGAGTACACACCAGTAGATGCGCTACGAACTACTTTTCCAATGGGAAGTATGACGGGTGCACCAAAGGTTTCGGCAATGCAAATTATTGAAAATTTAGAAGAGACAAAACGCGGTTTATATAGCGGAAGTATCGGCTATTTTACACCCGAAGGAGATTTTGATTTTAATGTGGTTATTCGAAGTATTTTATATAATGAACCGAAAAAATATGTTTCCTATTCTGTAGGGAGTGCCATTACGGCAAAGTCGGACATAGATGCAGAGTATGAAGAATGCCTTTTAAAAGCGAAAGCTATGCGTCAAGTATTAGAAAATAAAAAAGGATTTAATTAAAATTAAGAATGTATACTAAAATTAAAGACTTAATAAAGTCATTACCTACAGATTCAATTTCGGAGGAAAGAAAAGAGTTATTACAAACCTTATCGGAATATATCCAAAGTAAACTAACGAATAATCAAGAGATTCGGTTGAATTTTATTTGTACTCATAATTCACGTCGTAGTCATTTATCGCAAGTATGGGCGCAAGCTATAGCCTATTATTACAATATAAACAATGTGTTTTGTTATTCAGGAGGAACGGAAGCTACAGCTATGTTTCATATGGCGGCTAAAACATTAGTAAATCAAGGTTTTGCTATTACTCAAATTTCCGAAGGTGAAAACCCAATACAGAGTATAAAATATGCTCAAGATAAACATGCTATTATAGGTTTTTCAAAAACTTTTGACGATACCTTTAATCCACAGTCGGGCTTTGTAGCTATAATGACATGCTCAAGTGCCGATAAAGGATGTCCATTTATTGCTGGGGCCGAAAAAAGAATTCCTATGACTTTTGAAGATCCTAAAGCTTTTGATAATACGCCCCAGCAAGCTGAAAAATATGAAGAACGCAGTGTGCAAATTGCTACGGAGTTAAAATATGTGTTTAGTCTTATAAAAGTTTGCTGAAAAAAAATGAAAGCGTTACATGAAATATTTTGGTTAGTAGCTATAAAATTTCTAGATAAAAGTAGCGTTCCATATTAAATCGTTTGCTAATTCTTATCAAACACCGATTACTTGTAATTTTATGAAAAAGACATTTTTAATAGTAACATTCTTATTTAGTTTCACTTTTTGTAATGCGCAAAAATGGTTGACCGATTTGGACGAAGCCAAAAAAGTAGCTGCAATAGAAAATAAAAAAATTGTAATGGTTTTTATGGGCTCCGATTGGTGTCCACCCTGTAAAAGGTTAAATTCGAATATTTTAAGTTCAAAAGAATTTAAGTCACATGCCGATCGTAATTATGTGATGGTGAAAGTGGATTTCCCTAAAAAAACACCTAATTTATTATCGGAAAACCAAACGGCATACAATCTAGAATTAACAAAAAAATACAATCCATCCCGAAAGTTACCTCGAGTAATAGTGATGGATAAAGAGGCTGAGGTATTAGGGATGGCGGGTTACAAACGAATGAAGCCTATGCAATATATTAAATTATTATCTTCCTTTTCAGGGTTAGTATTTGGTTGGTGATCTTAGTATATTTGGAGTGTTATGCTCAATCAATTCACATCACATTTTAGCACTCATTTTGAAGACTATTCAAAAAGCACCATTGGAGTAGCCATAAGTGGAGGAGTTGATAGTGTAGTATTGGCATACCTGCTAAAACAATCTGGGAATGATATAGCACTGTTGCATTGTAATTTTCAATTGAGAGGAATTGCTAGTAATGGGGATCAAGCATTTGTTAAGCGCTTAGCCGATCAATGGAAGGTGCCTTTAGTTACTACGGAGTTTAATACAGCTGCTTATGCGGAAATTCATAAAACATCAATTCAAATAGCCGCTAGAGAATTGCGCTACCAGTGGTTTGAAAAAATGGCAAAGCTTTACCATTTAGGAAGCATTGCAACAGCACATCATGCCGATGATAATTTAGAAACTTTTTTAATTAATCTTTCGAGAGGAACAGGTTTAGAGGGTTTAACAGGGATTCCTGAAAAAAATGGAATATTTATACGCCCTTTATTACATTTTTCTAAAAATGCATTGTTGGCCTTTGCAAAGCAAGAAGATTTGCATTGGAGAGAAGATTCTAGTAATTCGGATACAAAATATTTGAGAAATCAATTACGTCATTTAGTGATTCCAAATTTTAAGAATACAAATCCTAAATTGCTAACCAACACCACACAGACTTTAACATATTTAAAACAAAGTCAATCTATTGTAACATCATATGTTAATAAGTTAAAAGAAAAAGTAGTTGTTGATGATACGACAACTGGAGGTCTTAAATTGAATATCTCAATATTGAACAAAGAACCTCAATTAGAATTGATATTATTTGAATTACTGAAGGATTATGGTTTTACGGCATGGAATGATATAAAAAAAATGCTAAAAGCACAGTCTGGTGTAAAAGTATATTCTAAAACACATGTATTGTTAAAGGATAGGGAGTATTTATTGTTATACAATGTTGATTTTGAAAGTGCAATTAATACTCCGATTTACTTTATAGATAAAATAGGAGAAACATTAGTTACTTCTAACGGGAGCTTTATGGCATTGGAGTCCAATACACAAGATTTTAAAGTATCTATTGAAGTAGACGCAGCTATAATTAAGTTTCCTTTGACTGTAAGAAAAAGAGAAGAAGGCGACTATTTTTACCCGAAAGGGATGCAGGGCAAGAAAAAGTTAAACAAATATTTTAAAGATGAGAAGCTATCTTTTCCAGAAAAGGAAAATGTTTGGTTAATTTGCTCACAAAATGAAATAGTTTGGGTGGTAGGTAAAAGAGCAGATAGACGCTTTTCGGTAACAGAATCAACTCAAACTAAGGTGGTATTAATATTTGAAGGTGATTTGTAGATCCAAAAAATATTAGTCAAAACAACGATAACAGCGTAACATATGAAAGTATACATTAAGTTCTTAATAAAATTTCTATTTCTTTTTTTAATTTTTAATGCTTCAGCACAAGTTTTTAATCCAGTTAAATGGACTACTTCTTCTAAAGAATTAGGTAATAATGAATATGAAATTCAATTTAAGGCGAGTATTGAAAAAGGCTGGCATATTTATAGTCAGCATTTAAAAGGAGATGAAGGACCTTTACCAACAGAGTTTAGTGTAAATGCTAAAAATATCAATCTAGAGGGAAATGTTGTTGAGCCAAAAGGGATAGAAGGTTTTGATAAAACTTTTGAAATCAATATTAAATATTTTGAAAATTCAGCTGTTTTTACTCAAAAATTAAAATTACTTGACGGTTACCAAGATCCGATTAAGGCATCGGTATTATTTATGGTGTGTGATGATGAACGTTGTTTACCACCTGAAGAAAAAGAGTTTTTGATCCATTTAAAAACCTTAAAATCACAAGCAGGAGCTATAAGTGCCTCAATTTCAGAAAAAGATAAGCTGTTGTCAGAGCAATTACGTCTTCCTGTTAAATCAAATGGGGCATACAAATTGTCAGTCACAGAGAAAAAAGGTTTATGGAAATTATTTTTTTTAGGTTTTCTTGGGGGATTAATCGCTTTATTAACACCATGTGTGTTTCCAATGATCCCTTTAACAGTATCTTTTTTTTCGCATAGTTCGGGGAGTTCCAAAGAAGGAATAATGAAGGCATTGTTATATGGCTTGTTTATATTAACCATATACATATTAGTAAGTGTTCCTTTTCATGTAATGGATTCTGTAAATCCGGATATGCTTAATAATGTATCCACAAATACTTGGTTAAACGTATTATTCTTTGTCATTTTTGTAGTGTTTGCTATTTCATTTTTTGGCTATTTTGAAATTACATTGCCTTCAAAATGGAGTAATGCCATGGATTCAAAAGCTACAAAGTTGGGTGGTGTACTTGGAGTGTTTTTTATGGCATTAACACTAACCTTAGTATCTTTTTCTTGTACAGGTCCAATTTTGGGATCATTGCTTGGTGGATCATTATCTAATGATGGTGGAGCTATTCAATTAACATATGGTATGGCAGGTTTTGGATTAGCCTTAGCATTACCTTTTGCATTTTTTGCATTGTTTCCTAATTTATTAAATAAGTTACCCAAAAGCGGAGGGTGGATGACTACGGTAAAAGTAGTTTTAGGATTTATTGAGTTAGCCTTTGCTTTAAAGTTTTTATCAAATGCTGATTTAGTAGAACATTGGGGATTATTAAAACGAGAAGTATTCGTAGGTCTTTGGATTATAATTTCATTGGGTCTAGCAGCTTATTTATTTGGAATATTCCGTTTTCCGCATGATGCACCTAATCAAAAAATAAGTAATACTCGAAAAGTATTAGGGGTAATAGCCTTTGTTTTTGCAGGATATTTAGTACCCGGAATATTGCCAGCAAAAGAGCCTAATCTAAAATTGTTGAGTGGATTTCCTCCTCCTATTTTTTATAGTATTTATAATGATTCAACAGAAAGTTCACATGCTTTTGGAAAACATGTGTATACCAATTTTGAAGAAGGTTTTGCAGCTGCGCAAAAAATGAACAAGCCTATATTAATTGACTTTACAGGGTGGGCATGTGTGAATTGTCGAAAAATGGAAGAGCAAGTTTGGAGTATTCCTAATGTGAAAAAAATATTAGAGGATGATGTAGTGTTGATTTCTTTATATGTTGATGATAGGGAAAAACTAAATGAATCCGATAGATTTACATATCAATTCCCTAATTCTAAAAAGCAAAAAAAAATAAAAACAATAGGAGATAAATGGGCGACCTTTCAAACTATAAATTTTGTAAACAATTCCCAGCCTTATTACGTATTAATGGATACGAGCTATAATTTGTTGCAAAATCCTATAGGATATACACCAGATGCCGATATTTATTATAATTGGCTTAAAGAAGGAGTAAATAAAAGCGGGAAAAAATAAATTTAGACCGTTATTTTAAGGTGCTTTTTTAAGTGGTTAATAATACAAAAAAATTCTGTCGGACAATTTAGTTATTTGTTGAGTTTCTTTTAACGAAAAGCTTAATTTATTAAAAAATACACAATTTATTAGCCGAAAACGTTTTAGTTTTTTGCTAGATTAGGTTATTATATTCATTTAAAATACTTTTGGACTCAATGACTAATAAAATTACAAAAATAGGAGTATTAACATCCGGAGGTGATGCTCCAGGGATGAATGCTGCTATAAGAGCAGTGGTACGTGCTTGCGTGCATTATAATATAAAGTGTGTAGGTATTTATGAAGGTTATAAGGGCCTTATAGAGAATAATATGGTGGAGCTTGATGCTCGATCTGTAGCAAATACAATTAATAGAGGAGGAACCTTTTTAAGGTCGGCACGATGTTTAGAGTTCATTGAGCCCGAAGGCAGAAAAGTTGCCTATGATAATTTAGTGAAGGAAGGAATAGATGCCTTAGTTGTTATAGGTGGTGACGGAAGTTTTACAGGTGCATTAAAATTAAATAATGAATTTAATTTTCCTGTAGTTGGAATACCAGGAACTATTGATAATGATATTAATGGAACTGATTACACTATAGGATATGATACTGCTTTAAATACTGTTGTTGATGCTATTGATAAAATACGTGATACCGCAAGCTCGCATAATAGATTATTTTTAGTTGAGGTTATGGGACGTGATGCTGGTGATATTGCAATTAGTGCAGGTATTGGAGGTGGAGCCGAAGAGATTTTGATTCCAGAAAAAGATGACTTTAGTATTGATCGATTAATGGAATCATTAGCGCATAGTAGAAAAACAGGAAAAACATCAAGTATAATTATTGTTGCCGAAGGTAAAAAAGGAATGAATATTTTGGAAATGCGTGATTATGTGCATAAGCATAGACCAGAATATGATGTACGTGTTTCTGTGCTAGGACACTTACAAAGAGGAGGAGCTCCAAGTTGTACAGACCGAGTGTTAGCAAGCAAACTAGGAGTAGGCGCAGTTGATGCCTTAATGGAAGGTTTGTCCAATGTAATGATTGGAGTAAGTCACCGTAAAGCGGTCACTGTTGATTTAAACATTGCACTTGATAAAAATAGAAAGTTAGATAGAGATTTACTGCGTGTAGCAGATATCGTTTCTTTATAATAAAATTAAATATTAAACTAAAATTTGAAATATGAGTACTTTAAAACTAGGAATTAACGGTTTTGGACGTATCGGTAGAATTGCTTTTCGTATTGCTTCTGAACGTGAAGATGTGGAGATTGTAGCAATCAATGACCTTTTGGCCGTAGATCACTTAGCTTACATGCTAGAATTTGATTCAGTTCACGGAAAATTTAATGGTACTGTTGATGTAAAAGACGGGAACCTAGTTGTAAATGGGAAATCAATCAGAATTACTGCTGAGCGTAACCCTGAAGATCTAAAGTGGGATGAAGCAGGAGTAGATGTAGTTCTTGATTGTACTGGAATTTTTACAACATTAGACAAAGCGCAAGCTCACATTAAAGCTGGAGCTAAAAAAGTAGCTATTTCGGCTCCTTCTGCTGATGCTCCAATGTTTGTGATGGGTGTAAATGATGATAAGTTGACAAAAGAAGATACTATTGTATCTAATGCTTCATGTACAACAAACTGTTTAGCTCCTATAGCAAAAGTAATCGAAGATAACTTTGGTATTGCAGAAGGATTAATGACAACTGTACATGCTGCTACTGCAACTCAAGCGGTTGTTGATGCGCCTTCTAAAAAAGACTGGAGAGGTGGACGTTCTGCTTTAAATAACATTATTCCTTCGTCAACTGGAGCTGCTAAAGCAGTAGGTAAAGTAATACCTGAATTAAATGGATTATTAACTGGTATGGCTTTTCGTGTACCAACTGCCGATGTTTCTGTAGTAGATTTAACAGTTAAAACTAAAAAAACTGCTACTTATGAAGATATTAAAGCTGCAATGAAAAAAGCTGCTGATGGATCAATGAAAGGAGTACTTCAGTACACAGAGGATGCAGTAGTGTCTCAGGATTTCGTAGGTGAAAGTCATACATCAACTTTTGATGCAGGAGCTGGTATTGCACTTAACGATAACTTCTTTAAAATTATATCATGGTACGATAATGAGTTTGGTTACTCTACCAAACTAGTTGATTTAGCTACCAAAATTGGTAACCTATAACATATTTTAAAAGCCCTGTACAAATTTGCAGGGCTTTTTGTATTTTATTTATACAAATAAATCATTAATTACTAATACATATTCTATGATTTTACTTGCTGATGGGGGATCAACTAAGTGTGATTGGATTCTTTTAGATCACAATGGTGAACAAGTGCTTAAAACGAGAACAAAAGGACTGAATCCTGCTGTTTTTAAATCAGATATTCTTGAAACTAGACTTTTTGCTAACGAAGATTTAAAAGATTATAAGTCACAAGTTAAAAGTGTACACTTTTATGGTGCTGGTTGTGGTACTCCAGGTCCAACTAAAATTTTAGAAGATATATTGGCAAGTTACTTTGTAGGTGCAGAGATAATGGTTAAAGAAGATATGGTTGCAGCTGTTTTTGCGGCAACTACAGAGCCTGGAATTGTATGTATTTTAGGAACTGGATCAAATAGCTGTTATTTTGATGGTGATAATATTCAAATGGAAGTAGAATCCTTAGGTTACGTACTTATGGATGAGGCTAGTGGAAATTATTTTGGGAAACGATTAATAAGAGATTATTATTACAAGCGTATGCCTAAAGTAATTGCTGATGAATTTGAAAAACGCTATGATCTTTCTCCCGATGCTATAAAGGAGAATGTATACAGAAATGAAAACCCAAATACTTATTTAGCAAATTTTGCTGAATTCATTTTTACTAGTGAAGAACGTAATGGCTATTTCTATTTATTGATTACCGAGGGAATTAAAAAGTTTATTGAAAATAGAGTGATGTGTTTCCCAGAAGCTCAAAACGTACCTATACATTTTATAGGGTCTATAGCTCACTTTAGTCAAGATATTATTAAAGATGCTTTATTACCTTATCATTTAACTATGGGAAATATAGTTAGAAGACCAATTGATGGTATTATTGATTACTATCGAAATGAAATTCTTTCGTAAAAAGAGCTAAAATATCCCATCATTCTTAATACTTTTCTAGGCTCTTTAGAAAGGTATTTTTTTTATAAAAAAAGCCACCTTAAACGCGAATTATAAGATGGCTCTTATACGAAATTCTTATCAATAAATCGTATTAAATGATAAAATTGAACTTTTTTATTCTTTTACAATGCTTGAAGTGAAAATTTCGAGATCAGTCTGAATAGTAGCAATATAAGTTCCTTTTTTTAAGGCGCTTAAGTTTAATGTTAGGAGGGGAGTATTATTACCGTTAAAGCTTCCTATAAAATTACCAGAAGTATCAAACAAAATTATTTTTGTAATATTATGTGGTGCTTTGATAACCGCATCAGTAATTACTGGATTAGGATATACTGTTATTTTAGGTTGGATAAGGTTATGATCACTTACCAATGTTAATTGCGAAGACGAACTTTCCGCATTAATATCTATTTTATTAATATTAAAACCACCAGTTAGTGATGTTAACCTAAGCACTTTTTGACCTGCCGTTAAATAAATATTATTTTGTGTACTAGTCTGAAAATTTTCCCAGTTTTCGGTATTAGGGACAGAAAATTGTTGACCAATAGTAGTACCATCAATAGATAATTCAAATGATCTATCTGCGAAAATTGATGAAACTAAAGCGTTAATAGTGTAGGAGCCCGTTTGCTCAACAGTAATTGTATATTCCAACCATTCATCTTTTTGAATCCAAGCCACAATACCGTTGTAGATATCCACATCATCAGTTCTTAAGTAATTACCGTTATTTCCAGTGTCTTTATCATTATAAGCTACATCTTGTCCGCCAAGGTCATAAAATTCCATTTCAATACTACCAGGGACAGTTTGAGCGATACCATTATAGGGAGATTGTGTTGGGGTTGTAGGAGTTAATGTAAAATTAATTTTATCTAAGTTGAACTTCCCTGTATTTGTTTCAAATCGTAATACTTTTGTCCCTGCAGTTAAAGTTATATTTGATTGCGAAGTTTCTTTATATTTTTGCCAGTTACCAGTATTGGGTACACTAAACAATTCTCCAATGGTAGTTCCTTCTACCGCAAGGGAAAAAGTATTATTAGCTGTTATCGAAGCTACATTAGCAGTAATAGTATAACTTCCTGTTTGTTTAATGTCAACAGTATATTCTAGCCATTCTGAAGCGCTTATCCACCCTACGTTTCCGTTTACAGCACCTTTTTGAATATCTACATCATCAGTTCTTAAATAATTACCATTATTACCCTTACCAGTATCATTGTAAGCTATATTTTGACCACCAAGATCATAAAATTCTGCTTCAATACTACCCGGAATAGTTTGTGCGACTCCATTATAAGGTGTTTGAGTTGTGGCTGGTAAATCAAAATTTATTTTGTCAATATTAAAACCTCCAGTAATACTGGTAAATCTAAATGTTTTTATGCCTGCTCCAAGTGGAATAGCTATTTGTGAGACAATTTCGTAAGTTTCCCAATTTCCGGTGTTCGAAACATTAAAATCTTGCCCAATTTTAACTCCATCAATACTTAATGAAAATCGGCTATTTGTAAAAATAGAAGCAATATGAGCTTCAATAGCATAGTTTCCAGCTTGTTTAATGTCAATAGTGTATTCAAGCCATTCATCTTTTTGAATCCAAGCTATATTTCCACCAACAATATCTACATCATCAGTTCTTAGAGAATTACCATTATTTCCTTTGTCGGTATCATTGTAGGCTACATCTTGACCACCAAGATCGTAAAATTCCATTTCTATAGTTCCTGGTACCGTTTGGGCAACACCATTATAAGGAGATTGGGCAATACTTGTAAATTGTTTTAAATCTGCTCTGTAGTTTTCGGCAGTAAATCTAGCCTTTTCTATTTGCATAGGTGATAATTCTGTTCTGCAGCTATGTCTAGAATAGCTCATAACATTGTTGGTGTTTGGAGTATAAGTATCACCATTTATATCCATTTGCGCATCTGTATAATTACAATCAAAATCAACAACAGAGTAAGATAATTGAGGGTCGGCAGGAGTATCACAAATTAAATCACCTGTACTACTACAATTGGAGCCATTTACATATTCGTTTCCAAAGAAGGTTTCATGAGTGTGAAACAGGTTGAGGTAATGACCAATTTCATGGATAAAAGTGGTTTCTGGAAAACCGCCCATGCAATCATTATCCATAAAAATACGATCTAAATCATTTTCAAGATCTTGCGGATCGGGAAAATAGGCGTAGCCACAATAAGTCCCCCCATTTGAATTTGTTATATTATTTACAAAATAAATATTGAGTACTTTATCAATTTCATTTTTACTCGTTATTGATGCTTCATCACTTTGAAGAAATTCAAAGAAAATATCCGAATTAATATACCGCGGGCTTTGGTACTCCTTTAATTCAATGTCGAGATTAAGATCTTGATAAAATTGATTTGCATATCGGATTCCTTCATTAATTTTTTCAATAGTGATTCCGCCAGTTCCATCGGTTCTAGTTACAATTTGTGCAACATAAGGTATGGTAATTTTTTTCCGAGCTAAAGCATTAGTATTACTTGCTGTTTTTTGGTTTAATTTTTCCAGAGCCATACTAGCATTGATAGCCATAGTATTGTCAAAATCTTTTTGAGTGACTTGTACAGCACAGCCTTGTCCGTAGGTAAAGTTTAGAGTATTCAGCAGTAGACAAATAAGAGTAATTTTTTGCAATAGGTGTAATTTTAAATTTTTCATTTTAAAGGTGGTTATAATTAATTTCCAGCCTTTTCATAGCAAAATAAAACTACTTTTTTTGTGCGTTTTTCAGGATTTAATATGTGTTATGAAATGTCATTTTATTGATTTGTTAAAAGGTGTTAAAAAACGTTAAAAAAGAAATCGTTTGAATGATTTGATGATTGTGAATTTTTTAATTTTTTAATTAAAAAGTTACTTACTTTGTTTAAAGTAATTTCCTACATTAAATAAAAAAAGGGGTTAATGTTAATTTAAGATTACTTATTGTGTAAGAATAAGAGTACTTAAAATGCTTATTTGGAGTTTTTTAATGAAGTTATTTGCTTTAGAATGTCTTATGCAATAGAAGTTTAATCCCGTATTATGCATTAGTTATGAATGTAATTTTACCCAGAAATATAGTATGTTTTTTATTCAGCAATGGGATAATTAATTACCACACGGGTTCCACTACTAGGAGTTGAATTTAAAAATACTCGGCCGTTAATATACTCCATTCGTTCTTTCATAAAAAATAAGCCCATACCTCCTTCTGAAGTATCTTTAGGTGTTTTTGGCATTTTTGAAGGATCAAAACCTTTACCATTATCGGTGATTGATATACTTAATAATTGATCAGTTTTTTTCATAGAAACTAAAATATAAGTTGCTTCAGCATATTTAATGGCATTATTTATAGACTCTTGAGTAACTCGATATAAGTTTGTTTCTACTAATGTTTCAAACCTTAAATTATCTTCAACATTATTTTCAAAAATAATTTCGGTTTTAGTAAACTTATTAAGTTGATTGGTCATTTTTTGAATAGCCGTAATTACACCATAATCCAGTAATTCAGGTGGTGTCAAATTAAAAGTAGCCATGCGAACGCCTAAAATAATATTTTTAGTCTGCTCTTTTAAAACATCAACTTTATCAATAAATTTTTCATTTTGAGTTGGATCAAGGGATTCGATATTAAATTTTAATGCCGTAAGCATTTGACCAATGCTATCGTGTATATCTTTGGCAATACGTTTACGTTCCTCTTCTTGCGCTTCAACAATTAAGCTAGCTTTCGATTTTTGAATGGCGGATTCAGTTTTAATTTTATCCTCTCTAAGAATATCTATTTTGTTTTGAGCCTTTTTTCGTTTAGATATATCTAAACACACAATTAAGTATTCAACAATTCCTTTATTTTTATTGATAGGAAAAATAGAGATATCCATCCAGTCGATTGGAGTATGTTTAAAGGAAACTTCAAATTCATGATTTAAAATAGTGCCTTTTTGCGAATTAATAAGTTGCTTTAATTCTTGTTGTTGAAGGATATTTAAGCCTAAATTTTCGTAAATAATATGTTTTAAATTACTCTTCTCTCTATTGATAATTTCTTGCATTTTTTTTCCGCTTGAAATTATAGTGCCATCTTGATCAATACGAGCAAAAAATAAATTTTGATTTATAGCTTTTTGAAGTACTTGTAGCTCTTCTAAGGTTTCATTTTTTTGTTTTACGGCAGTGTTGGCCTTTTCAGCCATTTTAACAGCGTTATCTTTGGATAGAATAAGTTCCGAAATAGTCGTTTTAATTTTACTAGTTGCTGGTCTAAATAGTAAAAAGAATTCAGCTAGTAGGAGTAGAAATAATAAAGCAAAGGCAATATATTCAATTCGTTTTATAGTATTAATTTTTTCCGAGGCATAGGCTTCATAAGCATATACATAGTCATTCATTTTATTTAAAAATGCGGGTTCTTTTTTTATAAAAGCAGTAATCCATTTGTTTGCCTCTATTTTATCACTGTGAATAGAATTTTGAATTTTTTTACTTATGACTAACAACTCATTAATTTCAAGATTCACTTCAAAAAAAAGGTTTTCAAGAGTTGTTTTTCGGGATGATTTAGGTAAGGTATTTAAATTATTTTTTAAAAGTGTGTGTGCTTCAGACCATTCTTTTAATGAATTGTTTAATTCATTATTATTATCCCTTGTTATTTGAAGCGGTGAATTCCAAAGCAAAATAGTTTTGCTTATTTTTTGACTCAGCATGCGCTGTTTTCCCGCAATATTAATTATTTGTGCATCAAAGTCATTATTAGCCAAAGCTCCTTGAATAAATACTTGTGTCACTATAACTAAAAAAGCAATAAAGCCTAAAGCAATCATGTAAACTTTACTTAATGTGCTAAAGGTTTTGTCATCTAAGGATTCTTTACTATTCATTAACCTAAGGCTTTTTGAATTAAAGATAATCCTTTGTCGGAATAATTTATTTTTAATGCAGCTTCATGACCAGCATCAGACATTTTTTTCCAGGTTTTTTGTACAATATCAATAACCTTTTCATCGGTATGTTTTTTTCTAAAAGTTTCGTAGTAATATTCAAGAAACACTAGACAAATTACATCCTCTAAGGTTTGGGTATCCGCATCTTTTTTTAAGCGTTTTTTTTCTAACAAAAATGCAACACGCTCAATAGTTTCGGAATCAAAATTTAAACGATTTAAAATATCGGAGGCTGTTTTAGCATGAAACCTTTTTAATTCGGTACGCCAAGTTAAGTAACCTACCCGATTCATTTCATATGCATTTCGAGGGATCTCCCAACGGCAAATATGTTGGCACCTTGCGGCCAATTGTAACGCAATAGGAGCGTTTGGAGCAAATTGTGATAAAACTTTGGTCATGCGTTGACCGTAAATCAATTC
This sequence comes from Aquimarina agarilytica ZC1, assembly GCF_000255455.1. Lineage (GTDB taxonomy): Bacteria > Bacteroidota > Bacteroidia > Flavobacteriales > Flavobacteriaceae > Aquimarina > Aquimarina agarilytica. Next base: position 52,144 of record NZ_JH621256.1, read on the forward strand.
TTTTGGAATAGGGGTGTTATTAACAATTTCAGTATTAGGATCTTTTGAATTGGCATGATCGAATGCTTCGTAAGCTTTGTTAATTTGTGGTGTATTCATGCGTGTAAAAGTATATGAAATTGATTTTAAAATGAAACTTTATTAGGTTTTACAGTATTTTTTGTAAACGGAATAATTTTATTTTATTCAGGTATTTTTTTATAAGAATACCTGAATAAAATAAATAGATGACCGTAATTACTTACAATATAGTTGATATTATTTTTCCAAAAGGTGTTTCAGATTATTCAAACCTTCAGAAAAATCGTCACCAATCATTTTTTCAAATTTCATAAGTGGTATTAAAATATTAGAAGGATAATCCATATGGCCATCAAAACCCCAAGTTACCTTGGTTTGGTTAGCAGATATAGCATTTGTTAGTAAATAGCCATGATCATTAGCCGTAAATGGTTCAAAAAACCGAAGTTTAAAATCAATACTTTCACCATCGACAATTTTTTCAATTTCTTGTTCGCCCACACCAACATCTTTGTTTTCACTGGACCATGAGGAAACAAAACCTTCGGTACCATCAGTACCTCGATATGATTTTTTCATATTTGGATCAATTTTTGCCCAAGGGCTGTAATTATCCATATTTTTTAATAGCTTAATATAATCAAAGACTTCTTGTTTAGGTTTATTAACTGTAATTGATTTTTGAACTTTGTAATCTTTTTTTAAAAACAATGCCACAATAAGTGGAAGTGCTATTATTAGGGCAATAAGGACGAGAATTTTTTTAATGATTTTCATAATGTTGAGTTTTAAGGTGAGTTCATATAGAAATTCTGATAAAGATTCGTATTCCTTTTAGATAAGTTGGCTATTCTTATAAAATTACGAAAAAAGTTAAAAAAATATAGAATATTTAATTTTATTCTATATTAATGCGAATAAGATATAATATGGGGTATTGCTTTTATAGTCAGGCTTGATATATTTGTGTTTTGTTTTTATTAACAATTACTTGGATGAGCTTAAAATTATTTTTAACATTATTTTGTGGTATTTGTTGGACCATAACATATGTTGAATGTATACGTATAGGTTTTAAATATAAAATACACACCATGCCTTTTTTAGCTTTGGTGTTAAACATTACATGGGAAGCTTTTAATACCTATCAAGGAGGCCTATTAGCGGGGTGGACACATGTTTCCACAGTGTTCGATGGAGCTTGGCTTTTACTTGATTGTATTATACTTTATATTTATTTAGTGTATACAAAAAGTGAGTCTACCTCTAGTTTTGTGTTTTATGGTAAGGTCATAAGTTTGTTAGTGTTAGGGAGTGTTTTTCAATATATTTTTGCGCAACAATTAGGGCTTATTCCTGGAGCGGTGTATTCAAGTTCTGTAATGGGATTAATCATGTCATCTTTATTTATCAAAATGTATTATGATAGGGGAGGAGCCTATGGACAATCATTAAGTATAGCAATAAATAAATGTTTAGGTACAGCCGCAGCAAGTTTATTAGTAGGCTTGGTAGGAGTAAATAGTTTAGGTGGGGCACATCCTATGGTACTTTATGTAGGGATATTTATTTTTTTTATTGATCTATATTATATTTTTTTATTGTGTAAAAAAAGTAGCACTATAACGTAATTTCTTGGGCTAATTATTAGCAATGTTCAACTCTTCAAGTTATTTTTGTGTTCGTTTAAAAGTATAGATGAAAGTAACTGAGCACATTGAGAAAGCGGCGGGTAAAACCTTGTTTTCCTTCGAAATAGTACCACCGCAAAAAGGAAGTAATATAAATGATTTATATGCCAATATAGATCCTTTAATGGACTTTAATCCGCCATTTATTGATGTAACTACCTCCAGAGAAGAGTATGTATACATTGAAAAAGATGGATTGTTTGATCGAAAAATTACACGTATGCGTCCCGGAACAGTAGGGATTTGTGCTTCATTACAACACAAATATGGAGTAGATGCCATTCCACATGTGCTATGTGGTGGTTTTACTAAAGAAGAAACAGAATACCTATTAGTCGATTGTCATTATTTAGGAATCGATAATTTGGTCGCTTTGCGAGGAGATCCAATGAAAGGGGAAAAATATTTTGTACCAGCCAAAGGAGGAAACACCTACGCTATTGATTTGGTAAAACAAATTAGACAGATGAATGAAGGTAAATTTTTGCATGGAAATGCTGAAATGAAAAAGAAACCTGATTTTTGTGTTGGTGTTGCGGGCTACCCGGAAAAGCATATTGAAGCACCAAGTATGGAAGCTGATTTAAAGCGTTTAAAAGAGAAAGTAGATGCTGGGGCGGATTATGTAGTGACTCAGATGTTTTTTGATAATCAGCGTTATTTTAAATTTGTTGAAGCGGCACGAAAAATTGGAATCACTGTACCTATTATTCCAGGGATTAAACCAGTGGCAGTGAAAAGACATTTACAAATATTACCACAAGTATTTTGGTTGGATATGCCACAGTCTTTAATTACTGAAATTGAACAAGCTAAAGATAATAAAGCAGTACGCCAAATAGGTATTGAATTTGGGATCCAACAATCTAAAGAATTATTGGATTATGGTGTGCCCTGTTTACATTATTACTCCATGGGGAAATCAGATAATGTAAGAGCTATTGCTGAAGGAGTTTTTTAAATGATATAGATATAGTCAAATGAAAATGTTTTTTGACATCATCTTTAGGAGTTATTATATAATCTAATTTAATGCAGTTATGTAAGAATAAAGTGTATTGTTGTGTTTTAAAGTGCAGTATATTAATGTTTTAGAGTTTTTTTTGATTTAAAATTTACACTTTATCGATTTAATTGGTATTTAAACGATTAAATTATAGTTATTTCTATTGGTATTCAAGGTTTTACGTGTTGAGTATGCTTAGTTTTGTAGTCCCAAAATTAAATTAATACGTAATTACATGAAACATTTTTTTCTATTACTTATTTTAACAAGTTATTGTTCTTTAGCTCAAACAAGAGTGAAACGAATTATTTCGAAAACAGCACCAAGCACTCAACATCAAGAGCTAAATAATAAGGATATCAACCGACTAAATTTAGAATCAAAAATTGTTGGAAAAGCGGCACTGCCAATTTTGTACAGATTTAAAAATAAACAATTAATTTTAAACGGTGCGGGACTTAGAGAACTGCTTTGGGTAGATATATATGCCTGTGGTTTATATATGAATAAGCCTAATTCTAATGCTAAGGATATTATTGAAAAAGATGAAGCGATGATTGTCCGCATGGATATTATATCAAAAGCGGTATCACATGATAAAATGGTAAAAGCTTTTCGTAAAGGTTTTATTGATGGAAATGATAAAAATATCATTACTAAATATGGTAGCGAAATTGATGAGTTTTTAAAACATATTGAAGGCTTAGTACTTAAAATTGGAGATAAAATTGATGTTGTTTATGAGCCCAATTTAGGTGTTTCTCTTTATATTAATTATGAAAAATTAGGGACTGTAGGTGATCTTGGATTTAAAAGAGCAATATTTAATATATGGTTATCGAAAAACCCAGTAGATAAAAGTTTACGAGGTGAATTATTAGAAGGAGCTACAGTTTATCTTGCTGCGGATAATAGATGATGCGTTGTACTCGTTAAAATCCAATTTTAATTTTTGAACAATCATGCTAGTTCGAATTGGTATGGTATAAAAAGAAGCCTATTGAATTTTAAAAGTTTTAATATTCAATGGGCTTCTTTTTGTAATATTGATCATCAAACTTTACGACTTTTGTAATAAATATATAAGTCTCTAGGGTTAAAAAAAATGATAAAAGAAGGTCGCTACAAAGTAACGACCCTAGAAAAACAAAAATCAAAATTAATTGATTATTTACGAATTTGCTAATGGCTATTCAGCAAATCCAATAAATACATTATCCCCTTCAATTTTAACAGGGTACGTGGCAATAGGATCAATATCACCATTAAGGTTTTCTCCATTTTCTAATGAAAATGTTTTTTTATGTAGTGGGCAAGCAACTTTTGGAGTTCCTTTGTCATCACCAATCATTCCACGGCTTAATACCATTTCCATTTTATGTGGGCATACATTTTGACATGCATACCATTTTCCTGTTCTGGCAAAATTAAATACAGCTATTTGTTTGTTTTTATACTTAACACAAGCACCTCCATCGGCAGGAAAATCATTAATACTAGCGGCTTTAAACCAAACTTTTACTTCTTCTATCGAAGTACTATTATATCTATCTAGAATTGCTTCCATAATCGTTTCTTGTTAATTTATTTTTCGCGTAAGCAAAAAATCTATATACTATTTTTGAATGTTTTTTGGTGAGACATTGTTGAAGTAATCAATACTAAATTACTTCCAATGCTCTGGCATTTTTTGTTCTCTTAACGGAACAAAAACCAAGTTATCATCATCATCATCACTATTTACAAAATGACTAAAACGTTTCATCATTTCAGGATCTTCAATAGCTTGTTTCCACTCACATTCAAATTTATTTACAAGAGTTTGCATCTCTTTATCTAAATCGGCAGCAATACCTAATTTATCGTTAATTATGACCTCTTTAAGGTGTTCAATACCGCCTTCTAAACGATCTTGCCATGCAGCTGTACGTTGTAAAGGTTTTGCAGTACGCATGTAGTACATTAAATAACGATCCAAGTATTTAATAACCGTTTCATTGTCTATTTGCTCGGCAAGTAATTCGGCGTGACGTGGAGTAGCTCCTCCGTTTCCACCAACGTATAAATTCCATCCACCATCAACGGCAATTAAACCAAAATCTTTCCCACGCGCCTCTGCACATTCACGGATACATCCCGAGACTCCACCTTTGATTTTATGAGGAGAACGCATGCCTCGGTAACGATTTTCAAGTTCAATACCAAAGCTTACACTTTCGTCCATTCCGTACCTACACCATGTAGAACCTACACAAGTTTTTACAGTACGTAATGATTTTCCGTAAGCGTGACCACTTTCAAAACCATTCTCAATTAATTCTTTCCAAATTAAAGGCAATTGATTTAGCGTAGCTCCAAAAAAGTCAATACGAACACCACCAGTAATTTTGGTGTATAAGTCATATTTTTTGGCAATTTCTCCTAACACAATTAATTTTTCTGGAGTAATTTCTCCACCAGGAATACGTGGAACTACAGAATAAGTTCCATTACGTTGTATATTGGCTAAAAATCGATCATTAGAATCTTGAATAGCATATTCTTTATTAGCTGTGTCGGCGTGTATGGTTGCCATTAATGAAGCTACTAAAGGCTTACATAACTCACATCCATGACCTCCATTTCCATGAGTATCTAAGACTTCATTGAATGTTGTAAAACCTTTTACTTGGATAATGTCGTATAATTCCTGACGGTTATAATCAAAGTGTTCACACACATTGTCCTTAACCACACGTCCTAATGACTTTAAAGTAGCGTCAACCAAATCTTTAACCATTGGTTTACAGCCACCACATCCTGTTCCTGCTTTTGTACAGCTAACCACATCGCCTAAATCATTGGCTTTACCGCTTTCAATGGCATTACATATTTGTCCTTTGGTAACGCTTTCGCAAGAACAAATTTGAGCATCATCAGGTAAATCCATTACGTCACCTAATAATGAGCCACCTTCGCCACCACGACTACCTAAAATTAAATCTTCAGGATCTTCAGGTAACTTCATACCATTACTATAAATTTGGAATAAGGAGTTGTAGTCAGAAGAATCACCAACTAAAATACCACCTAATAATTTTTTTCCATCTTTAGTAACGTTTATTTTTTTATAAATACCATTACGTTTATTCACGTAAGTGATTTCGTCTAAATCTTCTTTAGCATCATTTAATGCGTCACCAAAACTAGCAACCTCAGTACCAATAAGCTTTAATTGAGTAGACATGTCAATATACTCTGGCATTTCATCGGTACCCCCAGTTAATTGATCAACTACTACTTCTGCCATGTCATAACCTGGAGCCACCAAGCCATAAATCATACTGTTTAAAAGGGCACATTCACCAATAGCATAAATATTTGGATCCGAAGTAAGCATGTTTTGGTTAACCAAAATACCACCACGTGTTCCTACTTCAAGTCCACACTCACGTGCTACAGCATCGCGAGGACGTATACCTGCTGAAACAACTAGCATGTCTACTTTTAATTCAGTGCCATCAACATATTGAAGACCTTCAATAGCTTTGTCACCTTGTATATGCTGTGTTTGTTTAGATAAGTGTACCTTTAAACCAAGGCTTTCTATTTTAGCCTGTAACATATCACTAGCACCTTTGTCCAATTGTCTTGGCATAAGCCTTGGAGCAAATTCAACAACATGTGCGTTTAAGCCTAAATTTTTAACCGCATTCGCAGCTTCCAAACCTAAAAGTCCACCACCAAGAACAGCAGCTTCAGTTTTACCTGCAGCTTTTAATTTTTTAGCGTAAGCCTCAGTAGCCTCTAAATCTTCAATGGTACGATAAACAAAAACACCTTCTTTTTCCACACCTGGAATTGGGGGAACAAAGGCAGACGAACCTGTTGCTAATACTAAATAGTCATAAGAATATTTATCACCACGGTGGTTAGCTACCGTTTTATTTTCACGATCAATTTCGGTAATCATTTCCGAAATATGAAGATCGATGTTGTTTTCTGTGTACCAAGTTGCTGAGGACATACTTAAATCTTCAGCAGTTTTACCGTCGTAAAATTCACTTAAATGTACACGATCATAAGCGCGTCTTGGTTCTTCTCCAAATACGACAAGCTCAAATTCAGAATAGTTTGGGTGTGCTGCAAGTTTTTCACAAAACTTATAACCTACCATACCATTTCCAATTACAATTACTTTTTTCATTTTGATTTGTTTTTCCGGGACAAAAATAAGTATTTATGCTTATTTTTAAGTACAAATACGTAATTTTTTGTTAATTTAAAAGGACTATCTAGCTAGATAGTCCTTTTTTAAAATTATTATAAATAAATAATTTAGTGATTTACTAAGGAAATGTGTTAATTAAGCTAATGCTGTTGCTGTTGACGCATCAATTTCTCGTTGTAAATCTTCTAATTTTTTTTGTTCATCTTTTGCAAGTTGTTCTTCTTGAGGAGTGAATCTAACCAGTAAACCTAAGAAACCTACTGCGGCTACGATAAATCCAAAAGCAAAGAATGCTTCTTGTAAACTAGAGCCACTTCTCAATAAATATTGAGCATATAATACGGCACCAACATTACCACCAGCACCAACGATACCAGCAACTGCTCCTAAAGCTTTTCTGTTTATAAATGGAACTACAGAATAAGTGGCACCTTCTGCCATTTGAACAAATAATGAGAAGAATACCATAGAGGTAACTGCTAGGCTTAATGAATTCATTTGAGAGAATAATAATAAGGCTAAACCTTCAGCAACAACTACGTATACTAGTATTTTTACCCTGCCGTTTAATCCAGAGTTTTTTCCAAATTTATCTGCAATCCAACCCCCAGTTGAACGGGCAAATAAGTTCATTGCTCCAAAGAATAATACGATAAATCCAGCAGTCTGTTGACTTAGGCTAAATTTTTCTTGATAATAAGTAGAAGCTTTCCCGGTAACAAATAATTCCATACCGAAACATCCTGCGTACATTAAGAATAAAATCCATACTCTTTTATCCGAAGCCGCAGTCATGAAAGAACCTTTTTCTCCTTTTTTAGTTTGTGGTCTTTCTTCTGGAAGGTCTTCATAATTACCTTTTGGGCAATCTGTTGTGTATTTCCAGTATAAAAATGCAACTAGTAACATAATTGCAGCAGGGACATACATCGCAATTCTCCATGATGATGTAGCTTCAGCAAAACCGAAAGCGGTTACACCGGCTGCTATTAATGGCATGGTAGCATTAGTAACACCACCTCCTAAGTTACCCCAGCCTGCGGTAGTTGCATTAGCTATACCTATAACGTTTGGAGCAAACATAACAGAGGTGTGGTATTGAGTGATCACAAAAGATGCGCCAATAACCCCTATGGCTAAACGCGAAAACAAGTAAGTTTCCCAAGTGTTTGCAAATGAAGATCCTGCAACTGCTAAGGCTCCAAAAATTAATAAGTATACATAACTTTTTCTTGGTCCAATCTTATCACATAAAGGGCCAATAAGTAAACGAGCAAAAATGGTAACTCCTACCGATGCAATAAAAGCCAAAGTAGTTTGCGCTTTGGTTAATGCTAAATCTGGTGCGATAGTGGATTTCATTAATGGCGCATGAGAGAACCATCCGAAGAAACACAAAAAGAAAGCGATCCAGCTCAAGTGGAAGGTTCGCATTTGTACGCTTTTAAAATCAGTAAGCTTTATTTTCGTAGCCTTACTAGTACTTAAATTATTCATAATTTCTAGGAAGTATTAAATTAATCGACTGCGAAAGTAAGTATTTTTTTTAAATACGTAAGTAATTATACTTATTTATTTTGAATTACATAATTTATTATTTAATCCGTTTTCTATATTAGAACTTCGTTATAAGTATTGAAAGCTCAATAAAATCAAGTGTTTTTTTGATTTCAGCATAGCATGGTTTTGGTTAAATCAAAAATTGAGCGAAGCCTTTGATTTTGATAAATTTCGATATGGAATAGATTTTTTAATGTATAATTCGGGTTTAATGCAAAAAAAGCTTGCCGATTGATCGACAAGCCTTTTTTATAATAAAGTTAGTATTCAGTTAAGTATTTTGTATATTATTTAGCTTCTGGAGCAGCTTCTTTTTTCCATTTGAATAAGTTTGGTTTAATGGTTAACATTACCCATCCCCAACTTTGGTTACTGTCAGGATTACCCCCAGTTCTTGCATCTGCAAAGTCATCACCTAAAAATGATTGTGAGTATCCAACTTTAACATTGGCATAAGGAGTGATACCTTGTGCATATACTAAATCGACAGCAGTTCCTAAATTTTTGTCGAAACCGCTTGGTGCGTCAGCAGCACTAAAGTTATGAACAAAACCAATTAATTTTGATTTAGCTCCAGTTTTAATAACTGTTTTTAAATGTATATCAATAAGTCCAACATTATTAGCATGTCTTCCTACGTAAAAGAAATCTTGGAAACCATTAAATTTGTGGTTGGTACCAAATAAAGGGAAGAAAGCTTTGGTCTCTCCGCCGCCTGTACCGTCTTCATCACCGCTAAGTATTTCTGCTCCTAATCCGATCAATTTAAAAGCACCACTTGAAGGTTTATAACCTGCAAATAATGAAGCTTGAAAAGCATTGATATCTACAGCATCATTAAATTGTCCAAATTGATAGTAACCACTACCAGTTACAGTAAAGCTACTATCGCTGTAATCAAAATATATACCAGTTGTTTGTCTAGAAGATGTTCCAGGTGTTGAATCTCCTTCAACTAAAGGATTTTGAAAAGTATTGTTTAAGAATAAAAAGCTTCCTTTGAAGTTTTCAGATAATTTTCCAGAGGCATGTAAAAGTTGCATGGCTTTGTATTGGAATATTGGTGCACCAAGACCTCTTGAAGAAAATTGAGTGTCAAAGTTGTTTCCTCCATCTCTTTCTTGATTAAACGCAAAACCTAGATCTAATTTAAAGCTAGATTTTTTATATCTTAACAAAGCAACATCGTGAGTTCTTTGTTGTTGAGCCCATCCAAGACCACCTAAAATACGTTGATCATCATAACTTAATAATTGACGACCTACTTTTGTAGAAAAACCATTTCCTAATTTGATTTCTGCCCATGCTTGATTAACTAAAAAACCTGTCTGGTTAGCGACATCATCATTAGCAGATAGTTGTGGGCGATCTCCCCATACGCTTACATCTTGAAAATCTAAAAAAGCGGTGATTTTTGAATCTGTATATTTTAGTAATAAAGATGATCTTTGCGATACGAAAGCAGCAGGTTCTGCATCTTTAGGAGCTACATCTTGAAATCCATTACGGAATTCAAAACGAGGTCTAATCATTGCATCAACCGATAATTCTTGTGCAGTTGCACTATAAAGCCCTAATCCTAATAGCGCGCTAGTAAGTAAATGTGATTTTTTCATATAATTTAGTTATGATTATAAATAACAACGAGACAAATATAAGTATTAATACTTAGTTTATATCTAAGTATTTTTGATTTTTTTGTGATTAGTTGGATTATTGTTTATTCCTTAAAAAATGGAACATGTTTAACATATAACCTTATAGTTTACTTGGTTAAAAGTAAGTTAAAATTATAAATATTTGATTTTTAGAAATTTATATTTTTTTGTATATAATTTGTATGGATAATTATTACTTCGATTTACGGAGATTTTTATACTTAAAATAGAAAATACAATAGTTGTAAAGTTAATTTTTAATTATAAAAAATATTAAAACTACGTATTATAAATAAGTATTACCTATGCATAATATGTCTAAAAATTATTTTTTTTTAGGTATTGTTACTTTTTTAGATTACTTATAAAGAAAGAATTTTGTATATTTCATTACTTAGTTATTTTTGTACTTTTTATAAATCGAAAAATTTAATGCATATACATAAAATTCTACTTGTTGATGATCATTCTTTAGTACGTGATGGAATCAAATCTTTATTAGAAAATGAATCTGATTTAGAGGTGATTGGAGAAGCATCTAATGGGGAAGAGGCTATTACACGAACAAATAATTTGCAGCCAGATTTAGTGATTTGTGATATTAGAATGCCTAAAAAAACAGGTATCGAAGCTGTTTCAGAATTAGCAAAACAACATCCTACTATAAGGTTTATTATGCTTTCGATGCATGATTCGGAAGAGTATATTTTACAATCAATTCAAGCTGGGGCACATGGTTATTTGTTGAAAGATGCAGGTAAAGATGAAGTGCTTAAAGCTATTCATTCTGTGCTCGAAGGCGGGAAGTATTTTAGTGGAGATGTGTCATCAATATTAGTAAACAACCTAGTTAGTGGGGGCTTAGGAGCTAAAAGTGTAAGTGCGCCTTTGCATAATGATATTAATTCCGAAGGAGGAGGTGTCGCAAACTTTAATCTGACTAAACGTGAAAAGCAAATATTAGAAAAAGCAGTTGCAGGTTTGAGTAATAAAGAAATTGCAGAAGAGTTAGGTATAAGCAAACGTACAACCGAAGTGCATCGTTTTAACTTAATGAAAAAATTAAATGTAAAGAATATCCTTGATTTAAGTAACAAGGCACGTAAATATGATTTGTTAGATTAAATAATCAATCTAAAGAGAATTTACAACTCAAAAGCTATTAGTTTTTGAGTTTTTTTATGCTTAAGCTTTAATTTTTTTTCTAATTTTTCAATATTTTATTATTAAAAGCTCTTTATTCATATTTTTTTGTTTTCATATTTCTATGATTAATAAAAATGAGATACTTAGTTATAATACTTAAATTAACTAAGTATTTATACTTAGTTAATTTGTAAATTGCTGGCATTGTTTAATACTAAAGTCAACAATTATGGATAGTAAAACTAAAGAGTTAGTACAAGGAACATTTGGTCAAGTGGCACCTATTGCTGATAAAGCTGCTGAAATTTTTTATACTAAGCTTTTTGAAAAAGATCCTTCATTAAAACCCATGTTTAAGGGAGATATGAAAGATCAAGGCGCTAAACTAATGGCAATGATCGGTACTGCTGTTAATGGTTTGGATAATTTAGATGCTTTAATACCTGCAGTGCAGAATTTGGGTAAGGGACATGCGGGTTATGGTGTTGAAGATAAGCATTACGATACGGTTGGAGCGGCATTATTGGAAACCTTGGAGGTAGGTTTAGGAGATAAGTTTACGGCAGAAGTAAAAACCGCATGGACAGAGGTGTATGGAGTTTTGGCAACAACCATGAAAGATGCAGCAAATAGTCTTCCGAAAGAGGCAGGATTAACAGAACGTAAAAAGCGCTTGGTACAGTCAAGTTTTACTAAAGTAGCCCCAATTGCAGATAAAGCTGCTGAAATATTTTACGCTGAATTGTTTGAAATGGACCCTAGTTTAAAACCTTTGTTTAAAGGGGATATGAAGGAGCAGGGTGCTAAATTAATGGCAATGATTGGTACTGCAGTTAATGGCTTAGATAATTTAGAAGCGATTGTTCCAGCTGTACAAAATTTAGGAAAAGGTCATGCTAAATATGGGGTGAAAGATAGTCACTACGATACCGTTGGTGGGGCTTTATTATATACTTTGGAAACTGGTTTAGGGGCAGATTTTACTCCAGATGTAAAAGATGCTTGGACCGAAGTGTATACCGTTTTGGCTACTACTATGAAGGATGCTGCTAATGAAGATGAATTAGTAGCAACAGCAGATGAAGTTGTAAAAGAAAAACCTTGGTGGAAAGTTTGGTAATAGTTGTATTACTTACTACACTCGATATACGCAGAACATAAAAAAAAGGTACTAAGCCTTTTTTTTATGTTCTGTTGTTAAATCCGAATTAAAAAACTATTTCATCTATAATCGATAGCAAATACTAACGTAAACTGTACTTTTAAATTAACCATAGTACACTAAAATATTAAGAAAATACTAGTGTTTATAGTACGTTATAGACTCCCAACGAAGTTATAAGGGCTAAACCGAGCTAAAGAATGGATTAAGCAATCAATTTTAATTTTTTCCATTTGATTTTAGAAATAAAAGCCAATACCATTAGTGATGGAATTACGATATATATCCATGTGGGAATGGGAACGGGATCACCTTTTGCATAGGAATGTAGTCCCGAAAGATAATAATTAACACCAAAAAATGTCATGATTAAGCTCCCTAAAGCAAACAAGCTAAACACATTGTAAGTGTACAGGTGATTATTTTTAAATATGATGCGAATATGCAATACAAATGAATAGATAATTATACTGATCAGTGCCCAAGTTTCTTTTGGATCCCAGCCCCAATACCTTCCCCATGATTCATTAGCCCAAACGCCTCCTAAAAAAGTACCTATGGTAAGCATGAATAATCCGATAGTTGTTGTTTTTTCGTTAATTCGAGTAAGTTCAACAATCTTAGGCATAATTATAGCTTTTTGTTTTGTGTTCATGAGACTTATGCAAATAAGTACAATAAAAGCTAAAAGTGATCCCATAGTTAAAAAACCGTAGCTTCCGGTAATCACAGCCACGTGTATCATTAACCAATACGATTTTAATACAGGAACTAAATTGGTAATTTCCGGATTCATTAAATTTCCATGGGCAATCCCCATTAGGCATACTGCTATAAGTGCAGTTGAAGCGGCAGGTAATTTTGTTTTAGTACTAAAAATAATCCCAGCTAACAATCCTACCCACGAAATAAAAATAGTGGCTTCATATCCGTTACTCCATGGAGCATGGCCCGAAATATACCAGCGTAAAGCAATACCAAAACCATGATATATAAAAATTAAGACTAATAAGCTTAAGATGATAGTACCACTAATTTGAATCCATTTTTTAGTGTAAAAAATTTCAGAAAAACCTACAATGAGCAATAGTAGTCCAATAAGGCTATATGCCATCATGCTCCTAAAAAATATATGTTGTTTATTATAGCTTATTTCCCAGCCTATTTTTTTTTCGGAAAGTAAAAAGTTTGGAGCATTCTTTTTTTGAAACTCATTAATAATGGCAACTGTTTCATTTGCATCGTCCCAATTTTTTGTAGTTATACCAGTTTGTAGTTGGTTTAAATAACTTGGAATTAGTTTGTCATAAACCAATTGATCGTCACCTATAAAATGGGTATTTTCTTTAGGGGCAAACCATTTATTATTAGTATCCGTTGGGTTAGGGAATACTCTAAGGAATTGTCCATTAAAAATGGCCCAAATAATATTTAAGCGTTCGTCAATTTTTATAATATTTTTATCTAGGGTATTTCGCTTTCCTTCAGCTTTAGCGTAAGCATCGGCAACTAATTTTTTTAAAACATAAGTTCCATTAAAGTCAAAGAATTGGGCAGGTTTGGCATAACCTTTCGGCGAAATAGGGATCAAGTTGGTAAGCGTGTCGTTTACCGTTTTTTCAATTTTAATGCAAGGTAACAATTGCCATGAATCTGGTTTGAATTGCATTCCTAAAAAAACTTGGGTAGCATTTAGTTTTTGTTGTTGATTGGATTGATTAGTGTATTTAAAATCATCTTTTCCGTATATTTTTCGCACTAAATCAAGTGCTAAAGTGTGTACGGGTTTTATGCGTCCTTGGAAATCTTGAATTTGAAGTTTTTCAAAATGTTCAATATGAGTTGTGGCAATAAGTTGGCGTTCTATTAGCTCATAAGCTTGTAATTTATGAAGCTGTTGCGCGACAATACTTTGAATTTGAAAACTAAATATAAGTAGCAATATGATGATTACTGAATGGGTGTTATTTGTTTTCATGATAGTTTAGTTTTAGGGATGAAAGCAAATAATTTAGAGTTCCATAACAAGCTACAGATCATACCAAGGGCAAGTAAAGCATAGCCGATGTAGGTAACCATGGTGCCCCATTTATCATGGTTAACGGAAAGAATAGTACCGCTTTCGTCGGGTAAGTAGGCCGATTGAAAAAAACGATAACCTTCATAGTCCAACACATTATTCATAAAAATTTGGTAATCTAAGGTGTCTGTTTTGCTGCTTACTTGTAAGTCACTGTAAAAAGCCGAAGGACTATCGGAGCCTGGGTAGCGCTCCAAAGTAAAGTCTTTTAGTTTTACCGAAAAAGGCAAGTAGATTGGACGTGATCCATAACGGAGTTTTAAGTGGATATCATTAATAAAAAGTGTGCTATTTGGATTCATATAGCCTTTACCACCAAACAATGTGAGTTCCTTTTTTTCATTTCCGGAGCTTACCTCTAGTACAATGGCCGATTCTGGATTTTTAACTTTGGGATCAATTTCATTTTGGATTAATTGGCGTATTTTATTTTTTTCGACAGCCTTAAAAACAATAGGGACTTTATCAATTTCACTTAATGCTCTAAATTTTAATGGCACTAAACTATCTTTAGGATAAAAGCTAGATTTGTTTTCCAACATGGAAAAGTAATTGGTCGTTTTAGGGAAAGCGACTAAGTATACAGAGTCGGTTTCTTTGATATAAATTTCATTTTTAAATTTTTCTTTAGTGTTAAAAGCAACATCAATTCCATAAAAGTTTTTACGAGTCCCTTTTTTTAGGTAGAAATCTTTTCGTTGCGCTTCATCGGCAATGACTAAGTGTAAATAATCAGTGCCATTTTTAGCTTCATTAAGCACGTATGCAGCCCTAGGAATGTATTCTTTTAGGTGGATATTGATTTTTTTTTCATCAAAATAGTAGGTTTCATTAATACGATTAAAACCAAGTTGACTCATTAATAAAGGTTTGGGGCTGAAATTTTTGGTTAATTTTTTATTTCCTGCTTGTAGTTGTAAAAAACTATCAATACTTAAAATACGATTGGTACTTTCTTTTTCTTTAATAGTGACTAAAGCTTCAAAGCCGCGATATTTGGTAATACCAGCTCCAATAATTATGATAATAAAAGCCAAATGAAATAAAAGTAGCGGAGCTTTTTCCCAACTAACTAAATTGTATTTAGCAATATTTCCCATAAAATTTACACCGAGTAAAACAATGACAATTTCGAACCATTTGGCTCCGTAAATTAGTGCCTTGCTAGTTTCGGTTCCGTAATCATTTTCGATAAATGTGGCGGTAGCCATGGAAAGCGCGAAAAGGATTAATAAAAAACCAGTAAGTCTAGTTGAAAAAAAGAAATGTAATAGGGAGTTGATTAGGCGCATATAATTATGTAGAAGGGGGGTATAAGGCTATTTCTTCATGCCTGTATTAATCCAAGAGGCAATTAACGCAATAGCACAAGTGTCTATTTTTTGTTTGGCTCTATAAGGCATAGGAATAAAACCTTTTTTATGTGTTAACGAACCCATTAGTAAACCGCTTT
This sequence comes from Aquimarina agarilytica ZC1, assembly GCF_000255455.1. Classification (GTDB taxonomy): domain Bacteria; phylum Bacteroidota; class Bacteroidia; order Flavobacteriales; family Flavobacteriaceae; genus Aquimarina; species Aquimarina agarilytica. Next base: position 68,131 of record NZ_JH621256.1, read on the forward strand.
CAGCCATTTTCTTTAAACTTGGGTAATCGTAAATTTTATTGTGAGAAGCTTTTGTTTTATATGATTTAGCATCGTGACACTTAAAGCATTTAACTTCAATTATGGGGGCAATATCCTTTGTATAGGTAACATTATCAGAAGTTGCACATACGACTTTAGGTTTTTTGTTACATCCAATGCTAAACAATGCAGCAATACTAATGATGAACATTAATTTGAAATAGGTTGAATACGTTTTGTACGGTGCTTTCATAACTTACTTTTTATATTTAGACTTGACTTTTTTCCACTCTTCTTCACTTAAGGGAAGGTGCTTCTTTTTTTGAGCAAAAGGATCACTTCCACCAGCTAAATAATCTTGTATTTTTGTTAAAGGAATAGTATCCTTTATTTTTTCGGCTGTTTTGTATACATGATTCCCATGGAAATCATGACATTGTAAACAGGTGCTCCATTGTTCATTTGCAATTAATTGACTATGTGGAACATCAATAGGATCATTTTTCACCTCAAGATCATAGTGACAATTTACACAAAAATTAGCATCGGCAAGAACCACACGTGTGTCATTGTGCTCTCTATGGCAAGTTTCGCATTCGGTTGCATTAATTTTTGCAATTGCATCTTTAAATTTTGGTTCTAAAAACCGATGTGTAGGGTGTCTGTCATTTGGACGATCATGACATTCTAAACATTTGTTATTATCTACATTTTGGGTACCAAAATCCACTTCTTTTTTACGCGCTCCAAAAGTGTGAGCAATATTAGCTTGTAATTGTTGCATTACATTTCCTTTAGCATCTGTATGGCAAGCATTACATGATAAACCTTCGTGACCTGTATTCATAGGTCCTAAGCTTAAAAAATCTTCTGCAGCTTTTTGAGGTAGAATGATAAAAATAAGCAGTCCAATGCCAATCCCAATTAATGAGCCTATGTATTGTCTTCTTCGTAATGGATTTTTATTAAACATAAAATAGTGTTACAATTATTGAGGAAGTGTTAATGCTACATTTTCTGAAGTGGGGAAACTAATACAAGTAAGTACATATCCATCGGCAATTTCATTTTCGGGCAATAAATGTCCATCTAACATTTTTACACTTCCGGAAGTACATTTAGCTTTGCAAGAGCTGCACATTCCAGACCTACATGAATACGGAATTTCGACATTACTATCTAAAGCAGCTTTTAAAATAGTTTCTCCTTTTTTTACAGTGATGGAAGATTGAAATCCAACACCACTTATGGTTACGGCACTTGAGTCAACACTTTCGGCCTCCATTTTTGAAAGATCCGCAGTAAAGGCTTCTAGCATAATTTTATTTTCTGGAACACCATTTTTTTTAAGTATTTCTACCGAGGCATCCATAAAACCTTGTGGACCGCAAAGCATAAATTTCCCTTTGCTGTATGTAATATTTTTTTCTTTTAAAATAGTAGTTAATAAGTCTTCATTCAAACGTCCTTCGTAGTAATCTTTTTCCGGGCTGTCAATACGTTCTAAAAAGTGTTTTACAGAAATACGATTAGGATATTTTTGAAGTAATGCTTCTAGTTCATTTTTAAAAATGATGGTTTGCTTACTTTGATTGGCATAAACAAGTAAAATACTTGATTTTGGTTCTTTTTCTAAAACAGATAGAATAATAGAATATATGGGAGTAATTCCACTTCCGCCAGCCATTAAAACGTATTGGTGTGTTTCTTTTTTATTAGGAATAATAAAAAAGTTCCCCATAGGTTTGTCAATTTCAATCTTTTGACCTTCCTTCAACTCATTACAAATGTAATTTGAAACTAGTCCATCCTTCACTTTTTTTACCGTAATGCGTAAAAATTTATGTAACCAAGGACTGCTACTTAATGAATATGATCTGTTTTCTATTTTATTTTCAACAGGAACTTTTAATGTTAAAAATTGTCCAGGTTTATATTTTACGTTACTAAAAAAACCAGGTTTTTTAAATACAACACTAACAGCGTCATCTGTTTCTTTTATGATTTTTTCAACAGTTAATAACATTTTCTAGGGATTTATGTGTTAATTATTCGTAATAGAAAACTACACCTATATGGAATAGTGATACAAAAGTGATAATTACCGAAAAGGCAACATGAGTAATCATCCAAGTTTGGAAAACCCAATTTTTTTTGGATTTAATAATGTCAAGGTTAATAACCCCTAATAGCATATTAGCAAAAAATAAATAGGATAGTAAGGCCAGATAACCGTATCCAAACTCCATTACATGAATGTAAAATAGGATAGGAGAAAAGGCTCCTATCCATTTATGAATTTTGGTTAATGTTACCGAGTATTTCCAAAAGCGTTTCCATACTCTGGAGAGGGTTAACACCCATTGAAAAACAATAAGTAAAAAAACAGCTAAACCGGACCAACGTTTATACATTTGATTGTGCTCCTGTAGCTCATAAAGCCATTGCCATTTTACAGGTAAAAAGTATTGTACTATGTAAAGCACGAATAAAAATATACCGATGTTTAAAAAAGAAAATAGATGTTTCATTACTTAATTTGTGCCTAACATTATTTAATTCCAAATTACTGGTGATTCCTTGTGTAAGGATTTAGTTTGAAGCTACTGGAGCTCCTTTTTTAACAAGTACTTCCAATGATTTGTACGATGTTAGTTTTCTAACACTGTCAATAAACACTTCGGCAGTAGGTAGGTTAAATCCTTTGGAAGGCCATAATTTTCCAATGTTAGGTTTTTTGCTATTTTTAAAGTTTGCAATTTCGGCCAAGTAAGCATTATAAACGGCTTTGGTACCATTGCGGTAAGCATTTAATACACCAATGGCTTCTTTGTATGACAATGAATCAGAAGGGTATTGCCAAGTTGTAGCTCCCATTACATCCCCAAGTTTCCAATCTTTTTTTGTAGTGTTTTTATGATCGTTATGGCAGTTTACACAAGGAGCAGCCATAGCCATGTCAGCAAACATTGCAGTATGTAGTTTTTGAGATTCATCATAAAAAAATTGAGGTTTTTGGTTTGCCTTAATTTTCTTAAATAATTCAGCCTGTTTACCTTCTAGTTTGTTTGATGCATTAATAGGAAAGTCTGAACCTAAATAAAGACCCAAAGGAACACTACTCTTTCTAATGTCAGAGGAAATTCCTCGTAAAAACAATGCCGGAAGTGGACCAGCTTCTACTTCATCATCTTGCCAATCTTCATCAAACTTTAAACCTTGTTTTTTTCCAGCTCCTACAATACCTTTAGTATATAGTGTTCTTGTAATATCATTTTCGGCAGCAACCATTTCGAGTATCTCTTCAACCGAAAAGGCTTTATTACTACTTATAGCTTCTGAAGAGCTTTCTTCGGGTATAGTACCTCCACATGAGGTTAATAGTTTAGTGATAGCAATTGCGATAACTACTTTACTTAATTTTGGCTTTCTCATAATTATAATGAATTTGATGGATATTTATGTGAACTACTTTTAGGGAGTATTTACATTATTTCAACAAAATTCAAATTGTAAAACCTTTATAGTATAAATAGAAAGTCTATTTAATACACCTTATAACTAAGTATTAATACTTAGTTATTTTTTGTTAAATATAAGTAATTATGAAAGATTATCAGTTAAACAAAAAGGAAAAAAATTGATTTTTTTTAATTTTTATTTGCAAATAATTGTTTTTTAGATTGTTGTATTTATTTTAAAATACTTAGATAAATAAGAAAGAAATACTAAGAGCTATGAGTTTATAGGATAAACAGTATGCGGTTGTTTTATTAGTATAAAAAAAGCTTCTATTTTAAATAGAAGCTTTTTTTTTATAAGTGTGTTTTATAGCAAAGTAAGTGTTACAAAGAGGTGTATTGCCCAGTGATTACGTTGTATAAATTAGTTATTTTGTTACTAAGTACCATTATTTTCGAAAGAGGTAACTTGTTGTTAAAAAAGTCTCTCTTATTATCTTCTATTTGATTAAACAAAGAGAGTACTTCACCAATTTTTTGCTCAATAGTAAATGTGTTCAAATCATTAATAAGTAGTGAGTTTAATGAGGTGTTCATTTCATTATAAATTTTTTCTACTTGAACACATAATCCTTTAGCGTTTAATTTTTCTTTTTTATACAGTCTACAGGCGGTGTAGTACATGCATAGGCGTTGTGATAGCATACGTTGTTTACCAGCTATATTTACTGTTTGCACTTTAAGTTGTTCTGAATCACTTTCGTTAGAAAATTCCTTACTGTATTTAGATTCTTCTTCAATAGCTAAAACTAAGGTATGGCAGCGTTTAAGAAGTTCATTAGAAACTTTGATTATATTATTTAGATTGTTCAAGGATCTATTTTCAAGTGCGTTTTTAAAAATTAGCCATTGTTCGTTTTCTTTTTTTACTGCAGCGCGTACTTTTAAGGAGGTGTCTTTGGAGTTGGTTTCTAAAATTTTAAAATTACGTTCAAATAACTGAATGCTCGAATTGTATTCGCTATTTACTTCACTGCCGTTTGCACCGGCTAATCTTAATAGAAAAACCTTGGTAATACGTTGTGATAGCATACGTTGTTTACCAGATATGTTAGTAGCTTTTTCGTAACTAATATTTCCAAATTTTTGATCATTTTTTGCGTAGCCTAATAATGTAAAAAATAAAAGTAGGATTGTTAATAGGAATGGAATTTTTTTCATCTCTTCTTATTTGGGGGTGAAACAATATAATATATACGTATACAAAACTAAGTAATACTTACATTTATTCTAAGTATTTTTTTGTTAAATTTTAAAAAAAGAGTGTTTATGGAGGTTTTATCATTTTTTTTAAAAAATTAATAGGTTTTAAATATCTATTTATCAATTATTTAGAAATTAAGTCAAAAAAAATACGTATTAACTAAGTATTTATACGTAGTTAATACGTATATTTGTATTGTTGAACAGAATTAATCAATTCCATTTATGAAAAAAACATATTTACATATAGCGGCAGTTTCTTTAACAGCTATATTGGCATCGTGTGGAGGTGAAAAGAAAAAAGCTGCTACGACTGTAGCTACTCCAGAACCAGAATCAAAAAGCACCCAATTAGTAATAGAGAAGCCTCAATTAAAGTTTGGTTTTATTAAACTTACAGATATGGCGCCTTTGGCAATTGCTAAAGAAAAAGGCTTTTTTGAAGATGAAGGTTTATTTGTTTCGGTTGAAGCGCAATCAAATTGGAAAAATATTTTGGACCGTGTAATTGATGGTCAGTTGGATGGTTCTCATATGTTAGCAGGTCAGCCAATTGCAGCGCAAGCAGGTTTTGGTCGTCAAGCAGCATTGGTTACTCCATATTCTATGGATTTGAATGGTAATGGAATTACAGTTTCTAATGATGTTTGGGCAAAAATGAAGCCTAATGTTAAAAAAGGAGCAGACGGAAAGCCAGTTCATCCAATTTCGGCGGAATCATTAAAGCCTGTAATTTCTGAATATAAAAAATCTGGAAAAGCATTTAAAATGGGTATGGTATTCCCAGTATCTACGCATAACTATGAAATTCGTTACTGGTTAGCTGCGGCTGGAATCAATCCGGGAATGTATACTGCAGAAAATATTCAAGGACAAGTTGATGCAGAGGTGTTGTTATCAGTAACTCCACCACCACAAATGCCTGCAACTTTAGAGTCGGGTACTATTTATGGATATTGTGTGGGTGAGCCTTGGAATCAACAAGCTGTATTTAAGGGGATTGGTGTTCCTGTGACAACAAACTATGATATTTGGAAGAATAATCCAGAGAAAGTATTTGTAATGACAAAAGAGTTTACGGAAAAATATCCAAACACTACAGTAGCTATTACAAAAGCTTTAATTAGAGCGGGTAAGTGGTTAGATACTCCAGGGAACAGACCAGAGGCTGTTGAAATTTTATCAAGACCAGAATATGTAGGTGCGCCAGTTAAAGTATTAGCAAATTCTATGACAGGAACCTTTGAATTTGAAAAAGGTGATAAAAGAGAAATGCCTGACTTTAATGTATTCTATCGTTACAATGCGACTTATCCTTTTTATTCTGATGCTGTTTGGTTTTTAACACAAATGCGTCGTTGGGGACAAATTCCAGAAGCTAAGCCAGCTGATTGGTACTCAAGTAAAGCAAAAGATATTTACAAGCCAGAAATATGGAAAAAAGCGGCTGAATTATTAGTGGCAGAAGGTAAAATACCAGCATCGGATATACCACAGACAGATGGTTATAAGCCAGCTACTACAGAATTTATTGATGGAAACAAATTTGACGGTAAAGATCCTATAGGTTATATCAATAGCTTTAAAATTGGTAACAAGGATCAATAATTTAGGGAGTGTTGAATTTTTTTAACACGGAATTTGGAGGGGTTGTAATATGCTCCTCCATTTTCTAAAAAAAATCAATTGCCTAAATAGTGTAGTACTTTTAATTCCTTTTGGAATCATATTAAATGAGGTTTACCTCAAACAATTATATAAAAATTATTCACAGTTAATGTGAAGATGAAATTTAGAATTCAATACTCGATATCCAATTAGATATTAATCCCTAAAAGAATATATTATGAAAGATAAATCGATCAATCTTTTAAACTTCATTGGTTTAGGAATTTTTGAACCAGTAATTAGACTTGCAAGCGGTGAAGAGGTTAAAAAGAACCTTTCACAGTTAATGAAAAGTGTCTTATTTCCGATACTTTCCATTTTTCTGTTTTTGTTATTATGGCATACCGGAGCGAATGCTTTATACAACACAGAAAAAGAATTTAAAATAGAAACAGCTAGATCTTCAGGGGGTGAAGCAGCTGTAACAGCAGAATTAGCTCGAATTGAAACGGGAGAAAGTTCTATCAATTCATTACCCTCGCCAGTAGCAGTTATTGGAGCCTTTAAAACGTTAATAGCCGATCATAAGGAGATTAGTGCTAAAAAATCAGCTTTTTTAGAAAAAACGGCTGTTATGAATGAAAAAAGAGAAGCGCAAGGTTTAGCACCAATAACATATACAGGAAGACCATCATTTATAGATCAAGTGTTAACTAGTTTAAAAACCGTATTTGCAGGGTTTTTTCTAGCCTTGTTTTTAGCTGTCCCTATAGGAATGATTTTAGGTTTAAGTGAAACATTAAGATCATCATTTAACTGGTTAATTCAAATATTTAAACCAGTATCACCAGTAGTTTGGTTTTTGTTGGTATACATGATTGTAAAGTCACTAACCTTAACTTATGATGGTGATGTGTCTTTTATTATATCATTTATAGCTGTTGGTTTGTGTGCTATGTGGGCAACACTAGTGAATACAACATTGGGAGTATCCTCAGTAGATCAAGACTATATAAATGTCGCAAAAGTATTAAACCTAAGTGTAGGTCAAAAAGTATTTAAAATTGTATTACCATCAGCATTTCCATTAATTTTTACGGGTTTACGAATTACAGTTTCTGTAGCTTGGATGGTACTTATTGCTATTGAGTTGTTATCTCAAAGTCCAGGTTTAGGAACTTTTGTTTGGGAAGAATTTCAAAATGGAGCAAATGATTCAAATGCCAAAATTATAGCAGCTATGTTTGTTATTGGTCTTATTGGTTTCTTGTTAGATAGATTAATGTTTTCTGTACAGAAATTAATGACATTCACTGAAGCTTAATCGGTTATTGGTGATCTGTTGCAAGTTGTTTTAAATATTCTTTTTAAGAATTATTATTGTCAACTAACAGCTGATAACTGACAACCATAAACTAAAATTTATGGCAGCACATATAGAATTAAGAAATGTATCAAAATCTTACGGAGAAGGTAATGATCGTGTGGAAGTGTTACGAAATATCAATTTAATTATTGAAGAAGGTGAATTTGTAGCCATTGTTGGTTTTTCGGGTAGTGGAAAAACAACATTAATAAAATTAATATCAGGCTTGGAGTTTCCCGATGAAGGAGAAGTTCTTTACAAAGGGAAACCTGTAACAGGACCTAGTTTAGATAGAGGAGTTATTTTTCAAAATTATTCATTGCTACCTTGGTTGAATGTAAGGAATAATGTGGGAATGGCTGTAAAAGAGAAATTCAAGAAATGGACTAAAAGTGAAGTAGGATCACATGTTGAAAAATATGTGGATATGGTTAGCCTTTCTCATGCCATAAATAAACTGCCTAAAGCCCTTTCTGGAGGAATGCGTCAGCGTGTTTCGGTAACTAGAGCTTTATCATTAAGTCCCGATGTAATTTTAATGGATGAGCCATTAAGTGCTTTGGATGCATTAACACGAGGAACCTTACAAGACGAGATTTTAAATATTTGGAGTAAGGATAAAAAAACAGCTTTGCTTATAACAAACGATGTGGATGAAGGCATTTATATGGCAGATCGTATTATACCCTTACGTCCAGGTCCCAAGGCAACTCTTGGTCCCGAGTTTGTGGTAAATATTGAGCGTCCGCGTGATAAAACAGAATTGAATAATAATGATAATTTTAAAAAATTACGTAATTCAATTTTAGATTATTTAATTAAAATTGGTGCGGAACGTTCGGCTAAGCTTACAAAGGAGTATAAATTGCCCGACCTAAAGCCGATTCTTAAAACGAAATTGTTACAAGGAACAAGAGCTTAATTTTTGAGAAAGTACTATTCTTAAAAAAAGAAAATCCCGTAAATAAATATTTACGAGATTTTTTTGAGCGGGAGACCAGGTTCGAACTGGCGACATTCAGCTTGGAAGGCTGACGCTCTACCAA
>NZ_JH621256.1:76919-128726 GCF_000255455.1 Aquimarina agarilytica ZC1
ATTACGCTTGTTTAATTAAGCGATGGCAAAAATATATATTTTATTCAATATAAAAGAATAAAATTGGACTTTATTTCAAAAAAAAGAAAAAATAATCATAAGGAATTAATTATGAGTGATTTGCTTTTTATTGAAATTTAAAGAAATTAGAAAATGACAGCAACAGATAATAAAAAGGAATCTCGCGTAGACAACGGTCTATTCAGTAACGAGATTATGTTAGATATAAATCAATTAACTAAAATTTATCCTACTCCAAAAGGAGATTATGTAGTTTTAGATGATTTGGATTTGAAAGTAAAGCGTGAAGAGTTTATTTCGATAATCGGTCATTCGGGTTGTGGTAAAAGTACACTACTGACTATGATTGCAGGCTTAAATGAAATTTCCAGAGGAACTATTGTTGCCGACAATACAACGGTAAAAGGCCCAGGCCCCGATCGAGGAGTTATTTTTCAATCGCCAAGTTTACTGCCTTGGTTATCTGCCTATGATAATGTGATGTTAGGGGTTAAGCAAGTATTTGCTCATGGTACAAAAAAAGATAGAGATGATATTGTGAAATATTATTTAGCTAAAGTAGGTTTGGAGGATTCAATGTTTAAAAAAGCTAAAGACCTTTCACAAGGAATGCAGCAAAGAGTAGGTATTGCTCGTGCTTTTGCATTAAAACCTAAGGTATTACTCCTTGATGAACCCTTTGGAATGTTAGATTCTTTAACCAGAGGTGAATTACAAGATGTATTGGTTGAGGTTTGGAATCAAGAAAAAATTACGGCTATAATGATTACGCATGATGTTGATGAATCTATTTTATTAGCAGATCGAGTAATTATGATGACTTCAGGACCAAGAGCTAAGGTAGGTGATATTTTAGAAATTGATTTTGAACGCCCACGTAATAGAGCGGAGTTAATTGAACATCCAGATTATTATAAGTATAGAGAACATTTAATTAATTTTTTAGAGCATTAGAAAAGTATACTAACTAAATAGCTGTTTGATATTAATTTCATTTAATACAAAATAGCTATTTACGTTAGATGTTAGTAGTGTCCCGTCAGAGTTGAGCCGTAATTTCAGTTGATTAAGTTCTTCGATAGTGAATTTCATGATAATTATTTTAAGTTAATGGCGAAATTTGACGGGATTTTTTACAGCTAAATTTACCTGTAAAAAAATAGTATAATAGAATCAACTAAGTGTCTTTGTGAGGTTTATTTTACATTAATATCTTAAATAAAGACTTTTACCTGTGTTTTTTTATGCAAAAGCAGTATTTTTTTGAGTTATATTAAAAAAATAAATAAAATATTAGATACTTATTTTTTATTAAGTATTAATGCTTAATTTTGGGATACTTATACGTATAATATTACGTAAGTAAAACGTATTATAAAAATAGTATCCCTGTTTATTAGAATATTGTTAGTATTCAAAATAGTTAAGCTTTGACTCGTTTTGCAACAGGGATACTTATTTTAAGGAAGTAAGATTACTTCAACATCTTCATTTGATTTTATAAAACTAGTGTTTTCGGGAATAAAAACCAAAGCATTTGCATTGTTGAATCCATGGATCATAGCAGAACTTTGAAAACCTAGAATTTCTACTCCATTTTTTGATGATTTTGCTTTTAAAAATTGAGCTCGAATCCCTTTTACGTGATAGTCATGAGTTATTTTTTGAGTTATTTTGCTTAAGTGAGTTTGTTTTTGGTTGCTAAAATTACGTAAAAGCGGTAGGGCATAAATATAAAAACAAGTAAGCGCAGAGGCAGGATTCCCTGGTAAAGCAAATACGTAAGTAGTATTTTTTTTGCCAAAGAATAATGGTTTTCCTGGTTTTTGCTTAATCTTATAAAAAATCTCTTCTGTTTCTAGGTTTTTTAAGGCTTTTCCTACAAAATCATAATCACCAACAGAAATACCACCACTAACTAATACAAAATCATTTTCATCAATTACTTTTTTTAATAGATCTTCGGTGCTTTGGTAGTCATCTTTTACTTTATAAATTGTAAAATCATTTATCTGTTCATTTTGCAAAGTAGCACTTAATAGGAGCGAATTACTTTCATATATTTTACCTTCCTCAAGTGGTGTTCCAGGAGGGGTTAATTCACTTCCGGTAACTACAATGGCTACTTTTGGTTTAGGGTAAACTAGTAATTGATTACTACCTAAACTGGCTAAAAAACTCAATTTAGAGGGGGTTAAAGCGGTGCCTTTGGTTAAGGCAAGTGTCCCTTTTTTTATTTGTTCTCCTAATGGACGTATATTTTGTTCGTTTTTTGGAGTTTCATTTATGGTAAGTATATTGTTTTTTACAGTTGTTTTTTCTTGCATTACTACTGCATTGGCTGAGTTGGGTACAGCAGCACCAGTAAAAATGCGTACAGCTTCACCTTTTTGGAGGGATAGGTTTGGAGCATCACCTGCTTTTATTTCTCCAACTAAGGAATAAGTGTCATTTTCATGTATGAAAATAGCGTAACCATCCATAGCGGACTGTCTGAATGGTGGCATATTTATTAATGCATATACATTTTTGGCTAACACATAATGTAGGCATTTTGTAATATGGAGTGTAATCGGATCCGAAGTTTGTTTGTGTGCTTCAATTTTTGATAAAGCTTCATCAACTGATATCATGGTTTTTTTAACAAAAATACATATAGTCGTGCTATTATATGGTTTCTGTTGCTATAATATAGCTGCTAAATTAAGCTTGGAATAAGCTATTTTAATGATCAAATTTAGGGGGAAGGATTATATTTTTGATATATAGAATTTAAGAAGTAGTAGGGGGCAAGTCTTTACTTAATAAGGATTATCGCAAGTAATTGAAGCAACAAAAAAGGATATAAAAAAGCGTGAATTTGGACTGTATTTTTTTATTTCACTTTGGGGCGAAATGACATTAATTTGAGCAATACAAACAAAAACACGCTTAGTTTAGGTTAAGTAAGATAGGGCAATCGAACAAACACTAGTTTTTTGAATAGGTGATTAAAAGCCTTCGGCACAGTTAGAGAAATGTAACATAGCCTTTTCAGATAATTCACTTAATTTTTCGGTATATCTGAATTTAGTATCATTTAACTTTTCATTTTTGAGTTGTTGTTGTGATATGGTATAATTTTGTTTTGCCGCTTGGTAAGCTTGGCCACATCCAAGCGTTTTTGCTAGATTTGCATAGGCAGATTCAATTTGAGCTAAGGCAGCTTCAGCATTTGACTTCACAGATAATTGTTTTTGTAGTTCTATGTGTTTTTGCTGTTTTAATTGTAATTCCTCTTGCTTTTTTTTCTCTATTTTTAATTTTATTTCTTTTTGACGTCTCATTAGTGCTTCTTGTTCAGCTACTAATTCATCGCGTCCGGCAGCAATGTTATCGTAATCATCATTATAACTATTATCGGCAACTGCATATTCATCAACACTAGTATTTTCATTTCTATTTCGGTATTTGGAAACATCAGTGTTAGCACAATCAGACAAGGCGCTAATCATTAGTTTAGCTTTTGCACGCGCTCTTTTGGCATAAAAGCGACTACGCTCCCAAGTGTTTTCTTCTAAAGATTTTTCAGCTGCAACTATACCTTCATATGCAAAATTTGAAGCATCACTACAACCACAATTTGCAGTAATTTGTTCTACTTCATTGAGGGTTTCAATAGCCTTTTCGGTCCATTCTTGTACATGATCCGTATTTGTTGCTTCGTAAGCATTGTTTGTGTGTGCTACACTGTAATTCGCAGCACTAAACGCGTCAGTACATTCAGACTGACTGTAAGTTTTTACTACAAACAAGAGACTAATGGCGAGAATTGGGAAATTTTTCATGCTAATAGGTTGATTTTATTTTATTTGTGTGATACAAATATATAAAAATTTTGCATTTAATCGAATAAAAATGCATTTAATCTGTTTTATTTAAATGTTAAATTTTTATAAATAGTCATTTAGCTACATTCATTTAGGATTTAATTTTATAATAAGTATCTTTAAAATATGAGATCAGCCATAGTATCAGCCATTAATCAAAATTTAAATCAAGCAAGTTTATTATTAGATGTTATTACAAATCAACAGTATACAGACGAAAGTGTAGGGCCATACTATTCAAGTGTTGGTTCGCATTTGCGACATACGTTGGACTTTTTTAATTGTGTAATTGATGGTTTGGATAATAATCAAATTGATTTAACAGCTAGAAAGCGGGAAGAAGAAGTAGCAACAAATAAAAACGCAGCTAAAAAGCATATTGCAAGAATTCAAGAAACTCTTGTAAGTTTTTTGGATGTTAATACCGATTATCTGATACATGTGACCGATAATCTAGGGCAAGGTAACGTAACAGTGAATTATACATTGGATAGTATAATGGCACATGCTAATAGCCATGCGGTACATCATTTTGCTACCATTGGTTATGTATTACATAAATTAAATGTGATGCATAATATTTCTGGTTTTGGTTATAATCCAACAACACCGATACAGCATCGTAAAGGGATTTAGTCAAAAAAACTTTTGAGCATTAGGTTAATTCCTTTTAAAATAAGAAAGATAGCGAGTAACATTATTAGGATACCTGGTATGAGTGCCACTAAAAATAGTGGATGTTCTTTGTTCATAAAAGCATTGTACACAATTACTGGGCCTAAGCCTATAGCTCCTAAAGCCATTGCTAATGTTTTTACACCTTTGGCTAGTACTTCTTTATTGGTTCTTTTTTGGTCCTCCATAGCGATTATTGTAAGGTGTCTAAAGCTTGACGAACGTTTCCGTATTTTTTAATTAGTTTTTCGGCATGTTGACGCTTAATATTAGCTGTATCCATTAGCATCAAAATGGCTCTTTCTACAAGCTTATCATTGCTTAATTGCATATCGACCATTCGATTCCCTTTTACTTTGCCTAATTGAATCATGGTAGCTGTGGATATCATGTTTAAAGCCATTTTTTGGGCAGTACCTGCTTTCATTCTAGAGCTTCCAGTTACAAATTCGGGGCCTACCTTAATTTCAATAGGCAGTTTAGCTTCTAACGCAAGTGGGCTTTTGGGGTTGCAAGTAATACAAGCTGTAGTTATTTGATTTTTATTACAACTTTTTAAGGCATGTATTACATAAGGAGTTGTTCCGGATGCAGCAATACCAATTACGATATCATTAGTAGATATATGTTTATTTTCTAGATCAACCCATCCTTGAGTTGTACTGTCTTCTGCATTTTCAACCGCTTTACGAATAGCCTTATCACCACCAGCAATTATGCCTTGAACTAGTTCGTGAGATACCCCAAACGTAGGGGGGCATTCACTAGCATCAACTACACCGAGTCTACCACTTGTCCCAGCTCCCATATAAAAAATACGTCCGCCTTGTTGTAGTAATTTAACAGCGGTTTCAATTACAGTGGTAATTTGAGGAAGTGCATTTTCAACAGCAAAGGCAACGGTTTTGTCTTCGTTGTTGATGTATTGTATTAATTCAAGAGCAGTCATTTGCTCTAAATTTGTATAATTGGATTCTTGTTCTGTTATTTTCTTAAAGTCCATATGCAAAGATATTGAACCCGAAATTAATTTCTTTAGGCTTAACCCAGTATTATGTATTAAAATTCTATTCTGTTTATGATCTAATGTAAAAAGGAACGATACTTTATTTTTTAATTTAATTATCTATAATTCGGAATTGGGAACCAGATTGACATCTATTGCGTATACTTCATTTACATGAAAGTAACCAAAAGGAAAGTCTTCAGGGTTATTGGTATTAATTATATTTCCTTTTGCTTTAAATGGTACAGTGGAAAATGGACCGTTACTGGTTTCACCTGATAGCTGGACAAGAGCATTAATGTAGTTGTTGAAGCGTTTATCGGAACCCAATAAGCGAATTCTAAATACATCTCCTCTAGTTTCTTCAAAAAATTGAGTCGTAGGTGTTTGTTTTCCGTCTTCAAAAAAATCTTCATGGTTTATAGATTGTAAATTGCCCCATCCAAAATCAAAAACATAAAAATTGGTCATATTAGGAATGTCGGTATATTTAATTTCTATAGCAAATTCATCTTCATCAAAATTATTAGTGTTTTTTATCTGTGTAGCTTCATCAATTGGAGTAGATACATTCAACTGTTCAATACTTTCATAGGTTGTATTATTATGGATCACCGTTAATTTATAATTGGTATCGGGTTCAATAACAAGTAAGTCTTTTGATTGATTTTGGTAAGTTCCAGTATTAAAAGGAGTATTTTCAATAGTAAATACTTGATTGGTGTTAAGATTAGTAATGGTAACAATGGCATCTTCAACATATTTTTTTTCTGTAGAAAAAAAAGGGGTTGATAATGATAGTCTAACTATAGCGATATCTTTAAAGCTCCCATCGCTTTGAAAGTTTCGTTCCAGGCTAGCGTTAATCACTAAACGAGGTGGAGCTGATGGAAGGTCAATATCAATAACGTCTTCACAACCAAAACTTGAAATGGCTATAAGTATGAGAAGGAATATTTTTTTCATAACTTAAAAATTAAAATTATAAGTAATTGAAGGAACAACACCAAAAATGGCAAGCCTTGTAGCTTCATTTCTAAAGGTTTCATTATTAAAACCAAAGCTAATATTTGTGGCGTTTTTTCTGTTGTATAAATTATAAACACTCAGTACCCATTCACTTTTCCACCTTTTAGGAGATGTTGGTTTGGGCGTGTAGTTTAAAGATAAGTCTAAGCGATGATAATTGGGTAATCTACTGGAGTTTCGTTCTTCAAACTCGGGTACTATAATGCCATCAAGAGGTTCAAACTGGTTACTAGGAAAAGTAACGGGTAATCCTGTCTGGAAATTAAAAGCAGCATTTACTTTAAACTTTTTACTTAAGTTGTATGTTGTAGTTAGTGATAGGTCGTGAGTTTTGTCAAAATTATTAACAAACCATTTTCCGTTATTAATACCAGGTTCAATAGGTGTTCTTCCTTTAATTTGTTGCTCTGTTCTAGAAAGAGTGTATGAAAACCAGCCTTTAAAACGACCTTCATTTTTTTGAAATAAAAGTTCTAATCCATAGGAGCGTCCTATACCATTTAATAGTACGCGTTCAATGGCTTTGTTGGCAATAATATTGGCTCCATCTATATAATTAATTCTATTTTTTATGTCTTTATAGTAAGTTTCTAACGAAAAGCTATATGTATTTTCATGTAAGTTTTGGAAATATCCAATGGCATATTGATTACTAAGTTGCGGTTTTACAAATTGGCCGCTTGGTTCCCAAATATCTAATGGTGTAGGGGAGGTGGTATTAGATATTAAATGAATGTATTGAGCAGTACGCTGATAGCTTGTTTTAAAGGCAGTATTTTTGTTAAGGCTGTATGAAAAACTAAGTCTAGGTTCTAAATTAATAAAGGATTTTGTTATTTTTTTTCGAGAAACGGAAGTAAACCCAATCTCTACTGCTTCTTCATAAATACCTAAATTTTCATTATAAACAACCGCTTGGTCATTAGCGTATTGAAAAATGTTTTTTTGTCCTAATCTAAAAAAAGTACTCAATCGTAAACCAGCATTCATTGTCAGTTTATCCGTCAAGTCTATTTCGGCTTCGGTGTAATATCCAGATTCTATAGCAAATTTTTTGGTAAGTTGTTCTTCTCTTATGGCAGAATCATCTCTGTTTGGAGCAATTTTTCCTGGATTAAAATTATAGTAAAGTTGATTTGTACCATAACGTATAGTGATATTGTCTTTTAGGTAGTTTACCAAATCGTATTTAAAATTTAAGTTAGATATACCTGAATTCCAGGTAAACCCAATAAAATCTAAATCTAGTTGATAGTTGTATTTGGTGTAAATAACTGAGGCATTTGAAAATAAGTTATTATTAAATGTATGGTTCCATCTTAAATTGATAAAGCGGTTTCCGTATTGATTAAAAAATTGACCATCTAATTCAAAAATATCATTCCCTAAGTAAGTGGATAAGTAAAGTTTATTAGTATCATCGAGTATATGTTTTAATTTTAAATTTAGATCGTAAAAAAGTGCTTTACTATTAATATCAAATATTGGCAGAAATAAGTGTACATATGAGCTACGTCCTCCTAAAATAAATGACGTTTTTTCTTTAGCTATAGGACCTTCCAAAAGTAATCTGCTAGATACAAGTCCGATGCCTCCTTTGACGTGAAATTTTTTATTATTTCCTTCTTTTTGGTAAATATCTAGTACCGATGCTATTCGACCACCAAATCGACTTGGAATGCCCCCTTTATATAATTTTAAATCTTTAATGGCATCGGGATTAAAAATTGAAAATAGACCAAATAAATGCGAGGAGCTAAATAAAGTAGCTTCATCAAGCAAAATTAAATTTTGATCTACCGAACCACCTCGAACATTAAATCCGGCAGCACCTTCACCTGCTGTAGTTACTCCTGGTAGTTGAATAAGTGATTTTATGATATCTACTTCACCAAGTACTGCAGGTAAATCTTTTATAGTTTTAATAGAAAGTTTATTCACACTCATTTCGGGAGCTTCAATTTTAAATTGTTTTGGAGTACTTTCTACAATAACTTCCTTAAGTGTTTGAGTACTTTTGTTTAATGTGATATTAACATTTTTATCTGCTTTTAAATTGAGCTGAATAGTATTTGATTCATAGCCTATATAGCTATAGTTTATTTCGTGAATACCTTCGGGTATTGTTATAGAGTAAAATCCGTATTCATTAGTGATAGTTCCTTTATCCAAGTCGCTAATGAGTATGCTAACGCCGATTAGTGCTTCGTTACTTTCAGCATCAGAAATGGTACCACTAAGCGTAATTTTTTGTGCAAAAAAAGGAGTTGATACAATAATGAAAAATAAGCTTAAAGCTATACTCTTTAGTGGCATGAATAAAATAATTAATACTAAGCTACAAAATTAACTTTTGATTTATGGTGAGTTGTTTATTATAATAAAAAACCAAGTTAGGAATATGATTATTACCAAATTGTTAGTTACACTACTTTTTAACATTTGTTATGTGTAAAAAAAATCACCATTTATAAGCTACTGTAGATGCTACTATGGTGTTTTAATTTAACTTTTGGCAATGCAAATATTAGTATTTATTATGCATCATAGATTCTTAATAAAATTCTTATACATCGTATAACTCATACTTTATTTTTATTGAGGAATAAAAAAAGCCAAATCGAATTTCGATTTGGCTTTTTAAAATATAAAAATCTGGTTGTATTTAGATTTTTGCTAGAATACTGTTTAAAGTATTACTTGGTCGCATAGCATCAGAAACTTTATCCACATTTGGTAAATAGTATCCACCTAAATCAATATTAGTTCCTTGCGCGTCATTTAATTCGGCTATAATAATAGCTTCATTTGCAATAAGCTTTTCTGCAATAGGTGTAAACAAATTCTTTAATTTTTCATTTTTAGTTTGTGCTGCCAAGGCTTCAGCCCAGTACATAGTTAAATAAAAATGACTTCCGCGGTTATCTAATTCATTCACTTTACGTGAAGGTGATTTTTTATTTGCTAAAAATTTCTCAGTGGCAATGTCTAATGTTTCAGCAAGTGCTAAAGCTTCGGCATTAGCATTAGTATCATATTCGTGCTCTAAAGAAACGGCTAAGGCTAAAAACTCTCCTAAAGAATCCCAACGTAAGTGCCCCTCTTTAACAAATTGTTGTACGTGTTTTGGAGCAGATCCACCGGCACCTGTTTCAAATAATCCTCCACCATTCATTAAAGGAACAATAGATAACATTTTTGCACTAGTTCCTAACTCAAGAATAGGGAATAAATCTGTGTTATAATCACGAAGCACATTACCTGTTACAGAAATAGTATCCTCGCTATTTTTCATACGAGTTAAAGAAACTTTTGTAGCTTCAACTGGTGACAAAATTCTAATATCTAAGCCTGCTGTATCGTGATTTGGTAAATAGGTGTTTACCTTTTTTATTAATTCAGCATCATGAGCTCTATTTTCATCTAACCAAAAAATAGTAGGTACATTGGTTGCTCTGGCTCTGTTAACAGCTAATTTAACCCAGTCTTGTACAGGTAAATCTTTAGTTTGACACATTCTCCAAATATCACCTTGTTCAACACTGTGAGTTATAAGTGTACTACCATTCGTGTCAACAACACTAATAGTTCCGTTAGCTTCTACTTCAAACGTTTTGTCATGTGAACCGTATTCTTCTGCTTTTTGAGCCATTAGACCTACATTAGGAACAGTACCCATGGTACGAGGGTCAAAAGCGCCATGCTCTTTACAAAAATCAATTGTAGCTTGGTAAATACCAGCGTAACTACTATCAGGAATAACAGCTTTGGCATCTTGTAATTCACCTTTGGTATTCCACATTTGACCAGATGTACGAATCATTGCAGGCATTGAGGCATCAATAATTATATCACTTGGTACATGTAAGTTAGTAATACCTTTATCGGAATTTACCATAGCTAGGTCAGGACCATTTTCCAAAGCAGTTTTGATATCTGCTTCTATAGCCGATTTTTCATTAGCAGGTAAATCTTCGATCTTAGCGACTAAGTCTCCGAATCCATTATTTTCTTCAACTCCAATTTTTTCTAAAATTGCAGCGTGTTTTGAATAAACATCTTTAAAGAATACTTTTACTACATGTCCAAAAATGATTGGGTCTGAAACCTTCATCATTGTGGCCTTCATGTGTAATGAGAAAAGGATTCCAGCATCCTTAGCATCTGCAATTTGTTCTTCAACAAATTTTAATAATGCCTTTTTGCTCATTACGGTAGCGTCAATAATTTCTCCGTCAAGTAAGCTAAGATTTTCTTTTAATACTGTCTTAGTTCCATTTAAGTCAGTATGGATAATATTTACAGCTGTTCCATTAGTTAATGTTACAGATTTTTCATTTGCTCTAAAATCTCCGCCGTTCATGGTAGCTACATGTGATTTCGAATCACTTGACCAAGCTCCCATACTATGCGGGTTGTTTTTTGCATATTGTTTTACTGGTTTTGGTGCTCTTCGGTCAGAGTTACCTTCACGTAAAACTGGGTTAACGGCGCTACCTAATACTTTAGCATAACGTGCTTTAATAGCTTTTTCAGTATCGTTCTTAGGTTCAGCAGGGTAGCTAGGAATGT
The DNA here is from genome assembly GCF_000255455.1 of Aquimarina agarilytica ZC1. Taxonomy (GTDB): domain Bacteria; phylum Bacteroidota; class Bacteroidia; order Flavobacteriales; family Flavobacteriaceae; genus Aquimarina; species Aquimarina agarilytica. The sequence continues at coordinate 88,092 of NZ_JH621256.1, forward strand.
CATAACCTGCAGCTTGTAATTCTGCAATAGCAGCAGTTAACTGAGGTATTGAAGCACTAATATTTGGTAACTTGATAATATTGGCATCTGGTGATTTGGCTAAGGCACCTAATTCAGCTAATGCGTCTGGTATTTTTTGATTATCATTTAAATTATCAGGGAAATTGGCAATAATTCTTCCTGCAAGAGAAATATCTTTAATTTCAATATCAATATTTGCAGTTTTACTAAAACTTTTAATTATTGGTAAAAAAGAATAGGTAGCCAAAGCTGGAGCTTCGTCTGTTTTAGTATAAATGATGGTCGATTTATTAGCCATGTATTTTTGTTTTTGTAAATAAACTTACTTTAATTCTAACGTTTTATTTTAAATAGAAATTATTAAAAATAAATGCACGCGAATATATGAAAATAAGTGCGTTTTATTTGGGTTATTGCTGGTTTTGTGTAATGTTGAAAATAGTGTCGATTTTTGTAAATAGAATTATTGATTTAGCAATAATTGAATTTGTTATTTGCTACTTTATAATTTTTTTGAGGTCAACTTTTGTATTAAAGTATTTGAATAGTAGTGTGAACAAAAAAAAGACCACCATTTGGTAGTCTTTTTTTGTTGTATTTTTAAAAAAATAAAGACTATCCTCTTTTTTCTTTAATACGTGCTTTTTTACCAGTAAGTTCTCTAAAGTAGAAAATACGAGCTCTACGAACTTTACCTCTTTTATTTACTTCAATTTTTTGAATAGCAGGTAAGTTAATTGGGAAGATACGCTCTACACCAACAGTACCTGACATTTTACGAATTGTAAAAGTTTCAGATGTTCCAGAACCTCTTCTTTGGATTACAACACCTCTAAAAAACTGAGTACGTGATTTTTCACCTTCTTTAATTTCGTAGTATACAGTAATTGTATCTCCAGCAGAAAAAGTGGGTAATTCATTTTTAGTTACAAATTCGTCTTGTACAAATTTAATTAAGCTTTCCATAATTTGGATTAAAATTAATTTTATTCAAACAACATTCACGGATATCGCCAGAGGTTGGATAAACAGGCTGCAAAATTAATTAATTTATTTTAAACAAGCAATATAGATATTGCTATTTTTAATTGAATTGACAAAGCTGATTTTAATTTCGTAAATTGGAAAAAACAAGGCTACCAGTGAAATATGCATTTCTTTATTTATTCTTTATTCTTTATATTTTATATTCCCTTATTGGGTCAAGAAAAGGAGCAGGCTTGGATTTTTTTTGAATCAAAGCCAAATATTGAAAAACGTTTAATAACTCCAATAAAATTTTTATCCCAAAAAGCATTGCTGCGCAAGCAAAAACATAATATTCCTATTGATGACCGTGACTTACCTTTAGAGGTATCTTATGTTAATAGTATAAAAGCGCAAGATGGAATTACATATTTGTCCTCTTCAAAATGGTTTAATGGTGTGTATGTAGAAGGTGAGCTAACCGATATTGAGGCACTTGAAAGTAAATCTTTTGTAAAAGAGGTGTTTTATATGGATAGAAGCTTAAATGCTAACGGGTATAAAAAAACAACTAGTAAAAAGAGTGCAAAGCGTTTAAAAGTAGATAAGTTTGAGATAGCCACAGATTTTGAATACGGAACTTCATTTGAGCAAACGAACTTAATTAATTTAGCTCCTTTACATAATATGGGATACACAGGTGCTGGAATAACAATTGCCGTTATTGATGCCGGTTTTAAAAATGTTGACCTAATTTCGGGTTTTGATAGGGCTAGAGAAAAAGATTTGTTATTAGGAGGCTATGATTTTGAACGTAAAACCAATGATATATTTAGTTACAAAGGCAATTCTCATGGAACTAATGTGTTAAGTACTATGCTTGGTTTTATTGAAAATGAATTTGTTGGTACAGCACCCGATGCTTCATATTATTTGTTTAGGTCTGAAGTGGCCGAAAGTGAAACACCTAAAGAAGAAGCATACTGGATTGCTGCTGCAGAAAAAGCGGATAGTTTAGGGGTTGATATTATTAATACCTCATTAGGCTACAGTCAATTTGATAATCCTAAGTATAATTATTCGAATAATGATATGAATGGTGAAACTACTTTTATATCTCAAGGTACGACTATTGCATTTAATAAAGGAATGATAATAGTAAACTCAGCAGGTAATTCTGGAAATTCACCTTGGAGAATTATTACTGCACCAGCAGATGCAAAGAATGTATTTAGTGTTGGAGCTACAGATAATAATGGAATAAAAGCAAGTTTTAGTTCTTTTGGGCCAACAGCTGATGATAGGTTAAAGCCCGATGTGGCCGCCATGGGACAAAATGTAAGAGTTTTAATGGATTCAGGTATTGTAGGACAAAGTAATGGGACTTCTTTTAGTAGCCCAATTTTAGCTGGAGCTGTGGCTTGTCTATGGCAAAGTTTACCGGAAAAGTCTCCTTCAGAAATTGTTAAACTTGTTAAAATGTCTTCAAATCAAGCAACTGATCCTAATACAAGTTTGGGATATGGAATTCCAGATTTTTTTAAAGCTTATAAAGGAGATAATGAGTTGTCAATAGAAAAGTCTGAATTCAATAAAAATAAAATTTTATTGGTGGAGAACCCTGTTGATGAAGTATTGAAACTAGGTATACCTAATAAATTACAACCAAATATGTATTGTGTTTTTGATATATATGGAAAAGAATTACTCAGAGGGGAATTAATTACTAATTCATTAGTAAATGTAAATACTTTAACATCTGGGGTTTATTTTTTAAAATTAATTGGTTTGGATATGGCTATGTTTCGTTTTGTTAAAAAATAATGTTTTTTTTATTCGCTATCAGGTTTAATACCTCGAGGCTTGCCTCGTTAATTATTACTATTTTGTGACTCGATGTCCCAAAATAGTAAATATATCCATAAGAGTCATAATGTTACAGTTTTGCTGTATCATTTGGTGAGTAGTGCTAAATATAGAAGAGTAGTATTTTGATAGCACGGGAAGTTTTTCGACGTTGCCCAGAGGTGAAAAAACAATTATGGGGAGGTGAATTTTGGGGCAAGGGGTATTTTGTTAATACAGTTGGTCAACATGGCACAGAACAGATGATTGCAAAATATGTCAAAAATCAAGGGATTGAAGAAAAGTATAAGGTTTTGAAAAAAGATAATCAGTTAAAATTATTTTAATGCCTCGTGGGCTTGCTCCGAGGATTATTTACTCCTACACTATTTTGTAGGTTTTTAACGTTTTTTATCGAATAAAATGGTATTTTATCGATATATTGATACTTTCTTTTGTGTTTTTATAATAATGGCAGACTTTGTGCTTGTACTTTAGCAGTAGGTAAAAATGCTTAAGTCATCTTTTGTTTACAACCTAAATAATTAATAAATAAAATTTAAAAAAATCAAATTATGAGATCATTAAAGTTCATTAGAATATGCGCACTTGTATTAAGTTTAATGTTACTAAGCTCATGGGACTCTAAAGAAGTTAGTATTCAAAAGAATAAAGAAAGAGTTGAATTTGTAGGAAGTAAATCATTAGATATAAACAGTCAATTGGTTTTTGATGTAAAATATGTAGCAAAAAGAGGTAGAGAGGTAGTGGTAGCACTTAAGCGTAATGGTGTATGGATAGCTAATGGGATAGTGTCGGTAAAAAAAGGAGAGGGTACAGTAAAAGTCCCTATTAATGTGACTACAAAGTTGAAAAGAAGTAGAAAATATGAAATAGACTTTTATTTAAGGCCTGTAGGAACTACTTGGGAAGATGCCGTAACGCAAATTAATAATATGCCAAATATTACAATTGACTAACTTTTATGATCTAAGTAAAAGTATTTAAGTGTTATTCTACAATGCAAAAATAATTTTAAAGTAATACTATTAAATTGAAGTCATTATAGCCGATAATTATTTTTTTAGCTATAAACTTTGATAAATTCATAGAAACTTTGTGTTTGGTATATGCCGAACACAAAGTTTTTCGTTTATATTTGGTCATATATTTATCAAATGGCTTTAAAGAAATCTTCTTCAAAATCAACAACCAAAAAGACCAAAAAGACTACTCAGAAAAAAGTAGTTGTTAAAAAACAGCTTTCTGAAAAGCAACGCCTTTTATTAGGTGGTGGCTTTATTCTTTTAGGGGTTGCTGTACTTATATCATTAATTTCCTATTTTTTTACATGGCAAGCTGACCAAAGTATTATTAATGGTTTAGAGCGTGATATTCCTGCCAAAAATTTATTACAAAAATTTGGAGCTTTTGTAGGAAATTTATTGGTTTTTGAAGGTTTTGGGATAATGTCATTCATTTTTTCGGGACTTTTAGTGCTAACAGGTATTACTTATTTTTTTGGAGTAGGAAAAGCACAATTAAAAAAGCGATGGTTTTGGGGGTTGTATTTAGTATTGTTGGGGAGTGTCATTTTAGGTTTTTTTAATAGTTTTTACGGATTGCTCTCGGGGGTAGTTGGTTTTGAAATTAATGATTACTTACAGGATTATGTTGGTAAAATAGGCGCTATTTTAATTTTAACGTTTTTTGGATTATTGTATTTGATTTTTAGATTAAACTTGACACCATCAACTATTCAAGAGGCCTTTTCAAAAACAAAGAATACAATTAAAAAAGATATGGCATCCAGTATGGATGAAGTTGTTGCTGCGAATACATCTGCAGCTCCATTAAATACAGGAATCAAGGAAACATTACCTCCAGAAGTAGATTTAAAAATATCTAATCCAAGCAAAACAGAAGTAGCAAATGAATCGGATGAATCTGGTTTGAAAGTTGCTGTGACTGAACCGGAAACAAGTTTAGATGATTTTGTAGTTAAGGAAGGAAAAGAAACAAAAGGAGCAGATGATTCATTTTCAGTAGAAATACCCAAGGAAGAACCTTTGAGTATAGAGGTAGAGACAGCAGTTGAAGAGGAGGAAGAAGTTGAGAATTTAAGTAAACAATTAGTGGAAGATTTTGGAGAATTTGATCCAAAATTAGAACTGGGTAATTATAAATTTCCAACAATAGAATTGTTAAAAGATTATTCTACAGGTCAAAACAATATTACAATTGATCAAGGAGAACTTGAAGAAAATAAAAATAAAATTGTTGAAACCTTAAAAAATTATAAAATTGAAATTGCACATATTAAAGCGACTATTGGTCCTACAGTGACTTTGTATGAAATAGTTCCAGAAGCAGGTGTGCGTATTTCAAAAATTAAAAATTTAGAGGATGATATTGCCTTGTCATTAGCAGCTTTGGGAATCCGAATTATTGCACCGATACCTGGTAAAGGAACTATAGGTATTGAAGTACCAAATAAAAAATCGACAATAGTTTCTATGCGTTCGGCAATTGCTTCTGCTAAATTTCAAAGTGCAGAAATGGAATTGCCAATTTCATTTGGAAAAACCATTTCAAATGAAACTTTTGTGGTCGATTTAGCAAAAATGCCTCACTTATTAATGGCAGGAGCAACAGGGCAAGGTAAATCGGTTGGGTTGAATGCTATTTTGACTTCGTTATTATATAAAAAGCATCCTGCGGAGGTAAAGTTTGTTTTGGTTGATCCTAAAAAAGTAGAATTAACTTTATTTAATAAAATAGAGCGTCACTTTTTGGCTAAATTACCGGATTCAGAAGAGGCTATAATTACCGATAATACTAAGGTGATTAATACCTTAAATTCATTGTGTATTGAAATGGATGCTCGTTATGAGTTGTTGAAAAACGCGTACGTTCGAAATATAAAAGAATACAATACAAAATTTAAAGCAAGAAAATTAAATCCAGAAAATGGACATCGCTTTTTACCTTACATTGTATTGGTTATTGATGAATTTGCGGATTTAATTATGACAGCTGGTAAGGAGGTAGAAACTCCTATTGCTCGTTTGGCACAATTAGCCCGAGCTATTGGGATACATTTAATTATAGCAACACAGCGTCCATCGGTAAATGTGATTACTGGGATGATAAAAGCTAATTTCCCTGCTCGATTAGCATTTAGGGTAATGTCCAAAATTGATTCACGAACAATTTTGGATACCGGAGGTGCTGATCAATTAATTGGTCGAGGTGATATGTTATATAATAATGGGAATAATGTAATACGTGTACAATGCGCCTTTGTTGATACACCCGAGGTAGAACGAATTACCAATTATATAGGGGCTCAAAAGGCATATCCCGATGCACATTTACTTCCAGAGTACGTTGGCGAGGAGAGTGGCACAAATCTTGATATTGATGTTAAAGATCGTGATGCCCTTTTTAGAGAAGCAGCCGAAGTTATTGTAACAGCGCAACAAGGTTCGGCGTCTTTACTTCAGCGTAAGCTAAAATTGGGGTATAACAGAGCAGGTCGTATTATTGATCAGTTAGAGGCGGCTGGGATTGTTGGACCTTTCGAAGGGAGTAAAGCTAGGCAGGTATTAATTCCCGACTTGGTAGCTTTGGAACAGTTTTTAGCCGAAGGTAATTAAATAGAATAATCGCACTACATTTAATTGGTAAAATTAGGTGGTGCGTAGTATTTTTGTCACTCAAAAAAAATAAAATGAAAAAATTTCTTTTACTAAGTACATTGTTATTTTCTTCTATAGTGCTTCAGGCACAATCCGCGAAAGCTTTATTGGATGAGGTATCAGAAAAGGTTAAGTCATATAAAAATATTGTTATTGATTTTAAATATACTATTAGCAATAATTCGGCAAATTTAGAACAAGAGACAAGGGGGGATGTGACTCTAGAAGGAGAAAAATATGTGCTTAATTTAATGGGGACAACTCAAATATATGATGGTAAAAAATTACATATTATAGTTCCTGAAGATGAAGAAATTTCAATTTCGACACCAACTGCAGATGAGGGATTAACGCCTTCAAAAATGCTTACTTTTTATAAAAAAGGTTATGTTGCAAGCATGGATATTGTACAAAATGTAAATGGTCGTAAAATTCAATATGTAAAATTAGTACCAGAACAAAAATCTGGTGAAATAACTTCAATATTATTAGGTATTGATAGTGAAACAAAACATATATACAAGCAAGTGTTAAAACAAAGTAATGGAACTGAAATTTATGTAACCGTAAATCAGTTTAAAACAAATCAACCACTTTCGAATACCTTGTTTATCTTTGATGAAGCGAAGTATAGCGATTACTATATTAATCGTTTAGATTAGGTGCATTTTGAAAATAATAGATAAGTATATATTTAATAGGTTTTTACAAACTTTTTTTGTGGTGTTTTTTATTGTGATGTTTATCATGATACTGCAAATGATATGGTTGTATATAGCAGAACTAGCAGGTAAAGATTTAGAGTTTTCTGTTATTGTTAAGTTTATAGTATATGCATCACCAACACTTATTCCGTTAACATTACCCTTGTCTATTTTAATAGCTTCTATTATGGTGTTTGGGGAGTTTTCCGAACATTATGAATTTGCGGCAATGAAATCCACAGGAATTTCATTACAACGTGCCATACGATTTTTGACCATATTTATGGTTGTTTTAAGTATCGGAACTTTCTTTTTTGCAAATGATATTATTCCTGCCTCCCAACGTAAGTTTATTGGACTACGTCGTAATATAGTTCGTTTAAAACCAGCAGTGGCTATTACAGCGAATCAGTTTAATGAGGTTGGAGATATTAATATAAAGGTAGCAAGTAAATATGGTGATAATGATCAGTATTTAGATGATGTTATTATTCATAAGCAAAAACCTAATTTAAAAGGGAATTATACGGTTATTAAATCCAAATCGGGAGAGTTAGTAAGTGGAGCAGATTCGGATGTGTTGTCTTTGATTTTAAGAGATGGCTATTATTATGATGAAGTGATTCCTAAAAAAATAAAAGAACGAAAAAAACACCCTTTTGTAAAAAGTGAGTTTAAGGAATATGCGATCAATTTAGATTTGAGTTCGTTTAATGACGTAGATATGTCTAAAAATGACTACATCAAAAACCGTAAGATGTTAAATGTTAATTTGCTAAAAAAAGATATAGATTCTTTTTCGGTGAAATTAAATACAGATAGGGAAGATTTTGCCAGAAGAACCGTGCAGCGATTAAAAATTAATAGTATTGCAGATGGTATGAATTTTCCATGTGAGGTTGATGAATATCCAGCATCTATTGAACATATTTTACAATATGAAAAACAACGAACGGTATTAAATGAAGCAAATAGGTTAATTAATAGTAATTTAAATAGAATTAAACAAGAGGCTAAAGATGTACAAAGAACGAAGGAAAATCTAAATAAATTTGAAATTGCATTGCATGAAAAGTATGCTTTGGCTTTTGCTTGTATTGTTTTGTTTTTTATAGGAGCGCCTCTTGGGGCGATTATACGTAAAGGTGGATTAGGTTTACCTCTTTTGTATGCTATTGGAATCTTTTTGTCGTATCATTTTATTGGAATATTTGCTAAAAATAGTGCCGAAAATGGAGCTATAAGTCCATTTTTATCAAGTTGGTTATCTACATTAATCATTCTTCCATTAGGAATATTATTAACTTATAGAGCTACAACCGAGAAAAATTTAATCACTTTAGATTTGAGTAAATTTAAGTTGATTAAGTTTTTAGATCATTTTTTCAAAAAACTTTTCAAAAAAAAGAAAAAATAGTTTAGATAAACTATTTTTAGCTTGAGTTAAATAAAAATCAAAGTAATATCTTTACATAGAATTTCAACACCCTAGCAATTTGGTTTCAACACAACACTCCGATTTTAAACTGGACACTATTGAGTCTGCTATTACCGATATTAGAGCAGGTAAAGTTATCATAGTTGTTGATGATGAAAACCGTGAAAATGAAGGTGATTTTGTTGCAGCTGCCGAAATGGTGACGCCCGAAATGGTTAATTTTATGGCGACACATGGTAAGGGGTTAATCTGTACGCCTTTAACAGAAAAACGTTGCGATGAATTAAAATTAAGTATGATGGTTGGTGATAATACCGATCCCATGCAAACCGCTTTTACGGTCTCGGTAGATTTAAACGGAAACGGGGTAACTACAGGTATTTCGGCTAGTGATCGTTCAAAAACGATAAAGGCATTAGTTGAAAGTACTACCAAACCCCATGAATTATCTAGACCAGGTCATATTTTTCCATTAAGAGCCAAAGAGGGGGGGGTACTTCGAAGAACAGGACATACAGAGGCTGCTATCGATTTTGCTAGACTAGCAGGGTATCAACCAGCAGGTGTTATTGTGGAAATTATGAATAATGATGGTTCCATGGCACGAATGCCTCAATTACTTGAAATTGCTAAGAAATTCGATTTAAAAATAGTATCAATTGAATCATTAGTATCCTACAGGATGCAGCATGATTCTTTAATAATAAAAGAAGAAGATTTTAATATCAATACCCGTTTTGGTGTATATCGTTTGCGCGCTTACAAACAAACTACAAATAATCAAATTCATATAGCGCTTACAAAGGGTTCATGGAATTCTGGAGACGAAGTTCCTACACGTATTAATTCAACATTATTTAATAACGATATTTTAGGTACGCTTACCAATAATGCCGATGAACGTTTAGAAAAAATGTTTTCTATAATTAATAAAAAAGGTATGGGGGCCATTGTGTTTATCAATCAAGAAACACAATCTTTAAATGTGTTAAATAGGTTAAAAGCACTAAGAGAAACGCAGACAGGATCAGAAATAGGAAGGCCACCTAAATTGACAATGGATGCTAAGGATTTCGGTATTGGGGCACAAATTTTGCATGATTTAGATATATCAAAGGTGAATTTAATATCAAATAGTATTCAAAAAAAACGTGTAGGAATGATGGGTTATGGTCTTGAAATTTGTAATTACATTAATTATTAACGTTTTTTGTCTATTAAAAAGGTAAAATATTCAAAATAATATCACGTTATTGGTATTCACAATATTGTTAATGAAAAGAAACTTAGTAGTATTTTTTTTAATCACATTATGTTTTTCTACGCAAGCGCAAATAGGTGGTAGGGCTACTTATCAATTCTTAAATTTAGAATCTTCTGCAAGGCAGGTTGCCCTTGGCGGGAAGATAGTTACTGATTTTAAAAAAGATCCTACTTCAGGACTTTTTAATCCTGCTACCATTAATCGAACCATGAATAGAAATTATTCGGTAAATTATGTAAACTATTTAGCGGATATTAATTATGGTTCAGCCGCAGCAGCTTTTAGATTAGGAAGAACTGAAAAAATGATCCATTTTGGGGTTATATATGCCAATTATGGTAAGTTTGAAGGTTTTGATTTGTTTGGTAATGAAACAGGTGATTTTTCTGCAGCCGAAACAGCCATATCATTTGGATATGCGCAGCAAATACCAAAAACAGATTTTTACGTCGGATCAAGTTTTAAATTTATAAGTTCAAAATTAGAGCAATATAGTTCTCTGGGAGCTGCCTTAGATTTTGGATTACTTTATTATAAAGAGGAATGGGATTTGAATATAGGTTTGGCTGTTCGTAATGTAGGGACACAAATTACAACTTACGCGGGGACTAAAGAGAAATTACCCTTGGAGGTAAATGCAGGAATTTCACAAATACCAAAACATGTACCTGTACGTTGGTTTGTGACTTTGCAAAATCTTCAATTTTGGAATTTAGCTTTTTCAAACACAAATAGAAATTCGGATAATTTATTAGGGGAAGAATCACAGGTTGATGATCCAAGTTTTTTTAATAATGTGTTAAGACATGTAAACCTAGGTGCAGAATTATTTCCTAGAGGAGGCTTTAATCTTCGTGTTGGATATAATTTCCGAAGATCAGAAGAATTAAGTATTCAAGATCAACGTTCATTCGCTGGTATTTCTGCAGGATTTTCTTTAAAAATTCGCAAATTAACATTCAGTTATGGATATGCGCGTTATAATTTAGCAGGATCTTCTAGTGTTTTTGGTTTAAATTTAAATTTAGGTGAATACTAAAATTATTATTGCCATTGATGGACATTCGTCCACAGGAAAGAGTACCGTTGCCAAACAATTGGCGGAGGTGTTAGGCTATACTTATGTAGATACTGGAGCAATGTATAGAGCTGTAGCTTGGTATGCTATGCAAAATGGAATCATTGTAGCTAATGAATTAGCTGTTGATCAACTAAAAAAGGCACTTTCGAGGATTAATATTCGTTTTAAGCAAAACCCCAAGACAGCCATTGTAGAAACTTATGTAAATGATCAAAACGTAGAAAGTTTTATACGAAGTATTGAAGTTTCCAAATGGGTAAGTAAAGTTGCAGCAATTTCTGAAGTTCGAAAGAAACTGGTGGAACAACAGCAACAAATGGGTGTCCATAAAGGTATAGTAATGGATGGTAGAGATATTGGTTCTGTAGTTTTTCCTAATGCAGAACTTAAGCTTTTTATGACAGCTTCAGCCCAAGTAAGAGCACAGCGTCGCTATGATGAAATGAAGTCCAAAGGAGAAAAAGTTACTTTTGAAGAAGTGTTGAATAATGTGATTGAACGTGATCATATAGATAGCACTCGTAAAGATTCTCCTTTAATAAAGGCGGCAGACGCAATAGTGATTGATAATTCTGATTTATCAAGAACAGCACAATTCAATAAAATTTTAGAGCTAGTAAATCAGGCAATGTAGCAATCCTGTTGCTTAATCTATTTTAATTATGGTATTTATGTATGTGCATCAATTATTCTGATGTGAATAAGATTTAGTATTAAAATAATGATTGTTTTTAAATAATTTATTATATTATTTGCCGTTACTTTAATAATTTACCCCAAATTTATTATATATGGCAACGTGTAACACGAGCTCATTACTACCCTATGTACCCAATTCTGATAAGCCTTGGAATAAAACAAGGGCGCAGCATTTATACAGACGATTAACTTATGGAGCTTCTCCAGGATTAATTGAAGCTGCTTTAAAAAATAACCCTCAAAAAATTGTAGATCAATTTATTGATGAGGCTGTAAGTCTGGGGCCTACTGCGGCACCTACTTGGGCTTTTAGAGGAAAACAATCCTATGATGATGAAGGTTTGGATTTTGAAGAGATCAATCAAGAGAACTTAAGAGAATGGTATACGCAAGTAGTCGATGATCAGTATAATAAAGGCTTACAGTCATTACTTACTATTTTTTGGCATAATCATTTTGTAACACAACGAAGTACATATAATTGTGCCCATTTTATGTATGAGTATTATTCAGTGTTACAAAAAAACTGTTTTGGTAATTTCAAAACCTTTGTAAGTGAAATTGGTTTGACTAGTGCCATGCTAGTTTTTTTAAATGGGAAGGATAATAAAAAGAAAAAACCAAATGAAAATTATGCTCGTGAACTTTATGAGTTATTTACATTAGGTGAAAATAACGGGTATACTCAAGGTGATATTGTTGAAACTTCAAAGGCATTAACAGGCTATAATGATGGTAAGTATTGTGAGTTTGTTACCTTCAATGCAAAAACGTTTAATGATTCGCAGAAAAATATTTTTGGAAGAGTAGGGAATTGGAATTATGTGGATGTAATTGATATTCTTTTTGAAGAGAAAGCAGATCTTATAGCCACTTTTATAGTGACAAAACTATACCGCTTTTTTGTTAGTCCAACTATTAATGAATCAATAATAAAAGAATTAGCAACGGATTTTGCTGTTGATTTTGAAATAGAGCCTTTGTTAAGGAAACTATTTAAGAGTGAACATTTTTTTGATGATGAAGCAATTGGAACCATTATAAAAAGTCCATATGATATAAATCTCAATTTTTTAAAAGTACTATCTCGTTCATTGGATGATGATAAAAAACTTCAGATGTATTGGCAAACTGGAGCTGCAGGTCAATCATTTTTTCAACCAGTTGATGTTGCCGGTTGGCAAGGGGACTTCGATTGGATTAATACAAGCACATTAACGGCTCGTTGGCAGTTTAATGATAGTTTAACTTGGCAGATTTGGAATAAGGAGACTGGTAATCGAGAGAAGTTTAGAGCGTTTGCTAAGGAGGTTTCTGGGGGGAGTAATGATGTATATAAAGTTGTTCGGAATATTGTTGATACCCTTTTGCCCAAAGGATTAAATACAGCGTCTGATTACACAGTGGCGACGGATATTTTTATGTCAAATGTGCCAGAAAATTATTTCACAGATGGAACATGGAATTTAGATTTTGAATCTGTACCATGGCAAGTACTTCTTTTGCTACAACATATTTTTCGAGTGCCCGAATTTCAACTTAAATAAGCCCTACTTATGTGTACCAATCATACTAAAAAAAACATAAAAAAAACGGACTCGGATAGACCAGGTTCTGATATGCATAGACAGGAGCATGAGCGTTGGAATCGAAGGTCTTTTTTACAAGCACTAGGCCTGGCAGGTGGAGGTTCTATCATGTTAGCGAATACCAATATCACTGCATCAAAACCTTCAGAATTGACAGCGGCTATAGCTGCGGCCGATACAGAAAATATTTTGGTATTAATACGCTTAAAAGGAGGGAATGATGGATTGAATACCATAGTTCCTATTTATGATTATGATACGTATGCGAATTTAAGACCAACTATAAAAATACCAGAAAATCAATTGTATAAATTGAACGATGATTTTGGAATTCCTCCAGCTTTAAAAGATTTTGAGTCCATGTGGGGGGAAGGAGCAATGAAGGTGATTCATGGAGTAGGTTATGAAAATCAAGATTTATCTCATTTTAAATCGTCCAATATATGGGCAAACGCTGATCTGGAGGATATAGAAGATTCGGGATTTATGGGACGCTATTTTGAAGAATTATATCCCGATTTTTTAGCAAATCCGCCAGAAATTCCAGCTGCTATTCAAATAGGGAGTATTGGAAATTTAATTTTTGATGGAAGAGGAGTAAGTAATTATGCAGTTACCGTTGCCAATCCAAAACAGTTAAGGAGTATTGGAGAAAATGGAACACTACATGGCTTAAATGATATTCCCGATTGTACCTATGGTGAACGTTTGAAATATTTACGTAGTGTAACGAATAATACATTTACCTATGCAAAAAAAATAAGTAGCGCTTTTGATAAAGCAGGAGCGTCTTCTGTTGGTTATGAAGTATTAGAAAAAGGAAAAAGAGGTTTAGGTGAACAATTAAAAATTGTAGCCAGAATGATTAGAGGAGGTTTGGGAACCAAAGTGTATATGGTAGCCTTAGGTGGTTTTGATACTCATGGTAATCAAGAAGAAACTCATCCAGAATTATTGGCTAGTTTGTCTAATTCTGTAAAAGTGTTTTTTGATGATTTAGCGACTGCTGGTTTGGAAAAAAATGTGATGGCAATGACTTTTTCCGAATTTGGCCGAAGGGCAGAAGAAAATGGTTCAAATGGAACTGATCATGGACAAGCGGCACCTGTAATGCTGTTTGGTCCAACAATAGATGCAAATGGATTTGTAGGAAGTCATCCTGATTTGAATGATTTAGATGTGATTGGTAATTTAAAGTACTCTTTTGATTTTAGAGAAATTTATGCTTCGGTAATGAAAAACTGGCTGTGTGTCGATGAAGCGGCCGTTGATAGGGCTTTGTTGATGGAAACTCCATTTGAAGAGCGTGATTTTGGTTTTACATGCAGAGGTATAAACGAAGATGTTGATACGGCCTTGGATTTTTTCCACACAACAAGTATTCAGAATGATCAAACTTTTTTACATATACAAACCCAAGCAACATCTCATGTTAATATATCACTATATGATATGGCGGGAGCTTTCGTAAAAGTGATTAAAAATGAAATGATGTTTTCGGGAACAGATACTATTAATCTTTCAGAAATAGTAGGTAGAGGCTATAGTCAAGGGATATATATGTATCGAATACTTGTAGCAGATAAAAAGTTTAGCGCAAAGGTTTATGTGCATTAAAAATATATGTATACTCGTTTTATGTATGGATATGCTTTATTCTTATTTACTATGTATATTAAAAGTATATCAAATAAATAGTAGTAAGATGACTGTAATTCTTCAAAATACACATAATACAGATTAAAAACAATAGATTTCAACAAAGTTATTAACATTTTTTTATATTTTCGCGGCTTAAAGATTTAGCTTTGGGATATTTAAGAAAATACTTACTTTTTTTTCTAGTACTTTATAATTCATTTTTAGTTTCGGCTCAATGTAATATAGAGGAAACAATTACCATATGTAATATGGAATCTATTGATTTCGATACCGATGGTGATGCAGATGGAATTATTAATTTATATGATGAATATAATAAACTAACCGGAGGTAATTTGGAGCCTGGAACTTGGGAAATAGCACCAAGATTTCGAATTGCTTTAGATGAATCTACGGGTGATGTTGCGTTATGGGCATTACAGTCAGCCACTACGGGTTTAAATAGTGATGATTACAGGTTTCAATTAACTACTGCAGCTTGTGGCACCGATAAAGCGGCCACAATAACATTAATTTTAGGTCCCTATTCAGGAGTGCCATTATCCTCAATTGTGGTTGAGGCTTGTGATAGTGAGCCATATGATTTGTATGAAACACTGGCATCTAATGCAACAACTCCTCCACCTCATTTAAATGGTGTATGGACATATAATGGTACAAGTTCAAATTTTTTAGGTTTTATAGAACCTGGTTCTTCTGAATTTGAGGCTAAAATTCCTTATCAGCCTGGTTTACCATTAGTAGATCAAGAAGTTTTTGATTTTACTTATACAGTAACAAGTATAGCTACCTGTGAAATGGTGTCAAGCACAAATGTAAGTGTATCTGTAGTGCGTCAGGTGAATTCGGGATTACCTACTGATACTGCCATTTGCGAAAGTGAAATTATAAGAGGGG
The DNA here is from genome assembly GCF_000255455.1 of Aquimarina agarilytica ZC1. Lineage (GTDB taxonomy): Bacteria > Bacteroidota > Bacteroidia > Flavobacteriales > Flavobacteriaceae > Aquimarina > Aquimarina agarilytica. The sequence goes on from NZ_JH621256.1 coordinate 103,959, forward strand.
ATTATGATACAGATATTAATTTGAGGGATAATATTTATTTAGCTGGTGAAGATATTGAAGGGATTTGGAGACAAGATTTAGATGTTACTGGGGAAATTGAAAATGAATTAGATTCATTTGTTAATTTTAAAAACATTTATGAAAATGTGGTATTAGGGAGTGGACCTCGCTTTGGGTATCGTGATATTGAGTTTAATTATACAGTAGAACAACGTTCGGGGGTATGTAATGATAATACATCAACCATTTTATTTACTGTTTTTGAGGAGTTAAGACCTTTTAAGCAAAATTCAAACAATAGTACTTTTTGTGTAAATGATTCCGCAGTAACGGAAGTAAATTTATTTAATTTGATTGAATTTACTACAGAAGGTGGAGTGACTTTTGAGTATGAAAATATATCAGTATTCACAACATGGACACAAATTTCTGGACCAGAGACTATTGATATTGAACCCGATTTTGGAACTGCAGGAATTGTTAAATTCAGGAGAGAAAACTTTATAGGAGGACCAAGTTCTTTTATTCAACCAGGAGAATATGTGTTTGAATATAGTGTAGACCCGTGGATAAATGCATCAGATGTAAGAAAGGAATGTGTTGACGGGGATACCGATCGAATAAATACTTGTGTTAATCCTTGTGAATCATTATCCACTCAAATAAAAATAACAGTTGAGCCATTTGAATACGCAGGAATTGGTACAACTGGTTTAGAATTTTGTGAAACTGATGATCCTGTAAGTTTAAGGAGTTTATTAACAACTAATGTAAACAGAGATCCTATTTCATCAACTGGAGTGTGGACCGATGAAGCTGGTAATGTAATTGCGAATGAATTTGTTTTTTCTGAAATTGATGCAGATCAAGATTTTCAATTAACGTATACTACTACACATCCAACAAGTGCTTGTACCGATACTGCTGTAATTCATTTTACAATAAAAAATAGAGGGTTTGTTGGTAATGCCGGTGAGAATGTTGAAGTTAACGTGTGTTCAGATGACAAAAACTTAAATTTGTTTGATCAATTAACCGGAAGTCCAGATATTATTGGAATATGGAGTGGTCCCGATGGTTTTTCTTCATCAGATCATGATTTTGAGTTTGTGTTTAATAATGCCGATTTACCCCGTTTAAAAGAAGGAGTATATACATATACTATTGGTAAAGCCGAAGATTGTGATTTAATTAGTCAAGCCACAGTAACGGTTAACTTTGTTAATCCTATAACTTTTGATAGACCCATTACTCATTTTTCATGTAAAAGGGATGGTAATATAGACTTACTAAGTCTTTTAGCAGCTACAACACCTAAAGATGGAGTGTTTACGGATGTTGACGCTACAGGAGCTTTAGCCGGGAGTATTTTAAATGTTGATTTAATAACAGGGGGTTTTTATAATTTTGAATATGTTTTTGACAACTCACCTTGTGATTCGCCTATACGTCAATTGATAATCGAAATAATTGATGATGTGAATCCACCCACAGCTGGAATAAGTCCTGTTGATCCAATAAAGGTATGTTCAAATAATTTAACTATTAATTTATTTGAACAGTTAGGAGGAACACCTTCAATGTCTGGAAGATGGAACGGTCCTTTTAGTTATGAATCCGATGAATTTTTAGGAAAGTTCGATAGTTCAGATGATACATTGCCAATCCTTGGACCTGGGGTATATACTTATACAGTTGGAGGTAGAGGGGAGTGTGGTATTCCAACCGAAGTAATGTCTAGAGTTACTATAGAGCTTGTTGATCCCATAGATATTGGTGAAAACGTAAATGCATCTTTTTGTAAATTGGATGGACGTGTGAATCTATTTACATTGTTAGATGTAGATACCACAAGAACGGGTGAATTTATAGATGTGGATAGTACCAATGCCCTAGATGCTGATGGAAATTTGGAATTTGTAACATTGGAATCTGGTATTTATAATTTTCAATATGCAGTTACTAATGCAGCTCCTTGTGATATTTCAACATTAAATGTGGAAATAAATTTGGTATCACTTCCTAAGCCCATAGTTCAAGATCCTATTTTTTGTATACTAGATGGGAAGCGATTGGAAGATATTCCAGTGATCATAATTGATAAAGATGGTAATGAAACTACTGCTCTAAATTTAAATTGGTATACTTCCTTAGAAAGTTCGCAAAAAATAGAAGACAACCCAAAATTGTTTAATGGTGATGTATTTTATATAGCAAATGGAGGTGTGAATATTAATGATCAAGAATGTGAATCCGAAAGGGTTCCAGTAACTATACGTATTTTAAATGTAGGTGAAACTGTTTCTACGGAAGATCAACGTATCATTTGTCCCTTAGATTTTCAAGATGGTGTTTCGCCAAATGGGGATACTCAAAATGATACTTTTGAATTAGTTAAAGATGGGGTTTTAACCAATGGTAAACTATACAATATACCAGAGGCTTTTCCAGATTTTAATTTAGAAATATATAATAGATACGGTGTAAAAGTCTATGAGGGGACAATTGATACATCGGAATTTAATGGTCAAAGTAATCAGTCTCTAAGTATTGGAGATAATTTACCATCGGGTGTATACTTCTACATATTCAATCCTAATTTTAAAAATAACGCTCCAATTCAAGGTAGTTTCTATTTAAGCAAATAAACATGAGATTTAGTTTTTATTTTATAATCGCAATGGTTTTTTGCTCAGTAGCTACGGCACAGCAAGAACCTCAGTACTCACAGTATATGTATAATATGAGTACCGTTAACCCAGCATATGTTAAAGGACAGGCGGGCTTATTTTCTTCAGGTATTTTATACCGAAAACAATGGCAAGGTATTGAAGGTGCTCCAGAAACTGCCAATGTTTTTGGGAATATTCCTTTCGGAGAAAAAATAGAATTAAGTGTAAATTATGTGCACGATGCTATTGGGGATGCTGTTCAAGTGCGTAATGACTTTTTGAATGTAGATTTTGCATACATAACTCAGCTTTCTGAAAGTTTACGTTTGTCATATGGTTTAAAAGCGGGGATAAATAGTTTTAGGGTAAATGCATTAGGATCTGATGTTGTGGATGATCCTGCATTTCGAGATAAAACTTCCGAATATCAAATGGCAATTGGTGCAGGAGTATATTTATTTGACACTAATTTTTACGCTGGAGTTTCTTCTCCAAATTTGTTGCCAAATGATGCAGCATTGAATGGAGTAAGCGTGGCACAATCAGCTATTCATTTATATGGGGTATTTGGATATGTATTTGAAATTTCAGATACCGTAAAATTAAAACCTTCTACGGTGGTTAAACAAGTGGTGGGATCTCCAATTACTTTTGATATTTCTGCAAATGCATTAGTATATGATCGTTTTGAGGTGGGAGCTTCATATCGTTACCAAGATGCTTTTGTAGGCTTACTTGGTTTTAAAATAACACCAGATTTACGTATAGGCTATGCATATGATTTTAGTTTAAGCGATTTAAAAAGTACAAGTAATGGAAGTCATGAAATCATGTTACTATTTGATTTCGATTTACTTCATTTAGGAAACAAATACACTTCACCAAGATTCTTTTAAGCCATGAAAACAAGAATAATAATTACAATAGCCTTGTTGGTTTCATTAACATCAATGGCACAAAAAAAGAGTAGAGGAGATCGTTACTTTGATAATGGCGATTACTTAAATGCTATAGTTGAGTATAAAAAACAGCTTAATAATAAGGTGTATACTAAACACATTTTTGAAAACCTATCAACGTCATATTATAATACTTTTCAGTACAGAAAAGCATATCGAGCATTAAGGAGTTTGTTAAAAGGTAAATTTAAAGGTGCCGATAAAACTTATGCCAATGAGTTTAATTTTAAAATGCACCAAGTACTTTCAGCTTTAGGTGAATATGATAAAGCGGTTGGATTTTTGGCTTTATATAAAAAAAATGAAAATGAAACTGAATTAGATAAGAAAGAAGCGATATCAATTATTGAAAGGTTTAAATTAAAAGAAGATGATTATAAAGTAAAAAAGTATAGAGGTTTAAATACATCTTCGGCTGAATTTGGAGCATTAAAAAAGGATAGTACGGTATATTTTGTTTCGGATAGATCCCTAAACGGATTGTTGACTAAAAACTATAAATGGACGCATCGACCTTTTTTAGATATATATAAAGTAAAAGTGGATAGCTTGAATAGACCAGTTTCTGAAATTGAACCTTTTTCAAAAGAAATTAATTCAAAATTACATGAAGGTAATTTTTGTTTTTCTAAAGATGCTAAGGTGCTTTATTTTTCTAAAAGTAATGATGAACGAGGAAAGAAAAAATTTGATACCATTAAAAATAATGCGATACATTTATACAGATCGGTATTTTCCGATAGTTTAAATGTATGGTCAAAACCTGAAAAATTAGCCTTTAATGATGTAAACTATTCAGTAGAGCACCCGTCATTAAGTGAGGATGGTAAAAAATTATATTTTGCCTCAAATATGCCAGGAGGTTACGGTGATTTTGATATTTATTATGTTGATGTTAATGCGGATAATACCTATGGAGTTCCTGTTAATTTGGGACAAACAATTAATACAGCAAACAGAGAGCAATTTCCATTCATTAATGAAAAGGGAAATATGTTTTTCTCTTCCAATGGGCATTTGGGATTAGGGATGTTAGATATTTTTGTTTCAGAAAAAATTAAAGGAGAATTTACAACTCCAATTAATTTAGGAGCACCTGTAAATTCAAGCTTTGATGACTTTTCATTGACTTATTATAATGAAACGGATGGTTTTTTTGCTTCTAACAGGAAAAAAACAGATGATATATATAGGTTTATGCAAATAGGGGAAATTTATTTACGTAAGTACAATGTTGATTTTGAGGTACGTGATATAGATTCAAAAGCATATATTCCAAATGCAACGGTAAGTTTATGGGATAAAAATGAAATATACAATAAGGATTTAGATAGTATTTCTAGATTTAGTTTGTCTATTTTTCCTGGTAAATATGATTTTGAGGCCAGTGCGATAGGTTATGAGTCTCAAAAGAAGCCTATTTTGATCCAAGAAAAAAATAACGAAACTTATGTTATTTACCTTCAAAAGAAGATAGAATCCATTGCAGAAATAAAAAAGAGAGAGGAGTTAGAAAAATCTCCAGAAGTAATTAAGGATAAGCTATTGAATGATAAAGTTGGTCCACCAGTAACGGAGCGTAACGGGAAGTTGTACTTTGATTTACCGCCAATTTATTTTGATTATGATAAGTGGAATATTAGAGCAGATTCAAAAAAAGTATTAGATGACTTTGCATTAAAATTGGAAAAATATAAATCTGTTTACATTAAAATTAGTTCGCATACCGATAGTAGAGGAACAAAATCATACAATCAATTGCTTTCAGAAAAAAGGGCAGAATCTACACGTAATTATTTGGCGCTAGTGGGTTATGTAAATGCACGTAGAATGAAATTTGCAGGTTTTGGTGAGTCACAACCTTTAATTAGTTGTGATGGGAAAGTGTGTTCGGAGGAGGAACACCAAACTAATCGCCGAAGTGAGTTTGAGATTATAAAATATTAATTGAGTTATATTTAATTTACTAAGCTTAGCCTGTAATATTCAAGTTTAATGTTTTTATAAAATGATTTTAATAATAAGTAAAATCTAAAGAATTCTTTGTACTTTTGCACTCCATTTGTGGCGTAAGGTTAAACATTTGGGAATAAACTATATAAAACACTTTTGCGGAGTAGCCTTAATTAACCTTAGCTACGTAGAATACAAATTTTATCTTCAATGTCTGAAGAAACAAAAAACACAGAAGTTCAGGAAACGGAAGCTGTAGCTACTCCAGTAGTAGAAACTGTGAATCCTGAGCAATTCCTTAAAGATTTTAACTGGCACAACTACGAAGAGGGTATTGACCCAATCGAAGACGATAAGCTTATCGAGTTTGAAAAGCTTGTTGCTGAAAACTTTGTTGACACGTTAAATGATGAGGTAGTAAATGGTAGAGTAATTAACATTACAGATCGTGATGCTATTATTGATATCAATGCAAAATCTGAAGGGGTAATTTCGTTAAACGAATTTCGTTACAACCCAGATTTAAAAGTAGGTGATACTGTTGAAGTATTAATCGATATCCGTGAGGATGCTACAGGTCAATTAGTATTATCACACAGAAAAGCGCGTGTAATTAAAGCTTGGGATAGAGTTAATAATGCACATGAAACTGGTGAAATTGTTAATGGATTTGTTAAATGTCGTACTAAAGGTGGTATGATCGTTGACGTATTTGGTATTGAAGCTTTCTTACCAGGTTCTCAAATTGATGTGAAGCCTATTCGTGATTACGATGTTTATGTTGGTAAAACAATGGAATTCAAAGTGGTTAAAATTAATCATGAATTCAAAAACGTGGTGGTTTCTCATAAAGCGCTTATCGAAGCAGATATCGAAGAGCAGAAAAAAGAAATCATTGGTCAGCTTGAAAAAGGTCAGGTTCTTGAAGGAACAGTTAAAAACATTACTTCTTATGGAGTATTCGTTGACCTTGGAGGTGTAGATGGATTAGTGCATATTACAGATCTTTCTTGGTCTCGTATCAACCACCCTAATGAAATGGTTGAATTAGATCAAAAATTAAATGTGGTAATTTTAGACTTTGATGAGGCTAAAACACGTATCCAATTAGGTCTTAAGCAATTAAAGCCACATCCATGGGAGGCGCTTAACGGCGATCTTAAAGTTGGAGATAAAGTAAAAGGTAAAGTAGTTGTAATTGCAGATTACGGTGCATTTATCGAAGTAGAAGAAGGAGTAGAAGGATTAATTCACGTAAGTGAAATGAGCTGGTCTACACACTTACGTTCTGCACAAGACTTTGTTAAAGTAGGTGATGAGGTTGATGCTGTAATTCTTACTTTAGATAGAGAAGAGCGTAAAATGTCACTTGGTATTAAACAAATGACTCCAGATCCTTGGACTGATATTACAACTAAATACCCAGTAGGTTCACGTCACACAGGTGTGGTTCGTAACTTTACAAACTTTGGTGTTTTTGTTGAATTAGAAGAAGGAATTGACGGATTAATTTATATTTCGGATCTTTCTTGGACTAAGAAAGTGAAGCACCCATCTGATTTCTGTTCTGTTGGAGATAAATTAGAGGTTGTTGTCCTTGAATTAGATGTAGACGGACGTAAGTTAAGTTTAGGTCACAAACAAACTGATGCTAACCCTTGGGATAAGTATGAAGGTGAGTTTGCAGTAGGAACTAAGCATACTGCTGTTTTAGGTGATGTGAATGATAAAGGAGCAACTATTGAATTTAATGAAGATGTAGTAGCATTTATTCCGAGTCGTCACTTAGAAAAAGAAGATGGATCTAAACTAGCTAAAGGTGACTCTGCAGATTTTGTTGTTATTGAATTTAACAAAGAATTTAAAAGAGTAGTTGCATCGCATACAGCTATCTTCAAAGAAGAAGAAGTAAAAGCGGTGAAGCAAGCAGCCAAAAAAGCGCAATCTCAAGAGAAAACAACTCTTGGTGATTTAGATGCTTTAGCTGAATTAAAAGCGAAGTTAGAAAAAGGAGGGAACTAGTTCCTTAATTAAATTCTAGATATTTAATTAAAAGCCACCCATTTTTGGGTGGCTTTTTTTGTGTATGTGTGTCGTTCACAAAAGACTTGTAGGCAGTAAACTAGGTACTCTTTTTTGAAGTTATTTTTCCTATTAATTATTTGTTGTTTTTTTCTTAAATAAAGCATAATAATCATTGTGATTTTGTGTAGAAATTTAATTTTACAAAAAAACTAGACACAATTAAAAAAACACAATTGATTTTAAGGAAATTATACTTGATATAAATTGGTATGGTTTTGATAGTATTTGAGGTTTTCTTTTAAAACAGTTTGTTGTAGCAAAGTAACTTCTTAAACTAAATAAAAATGAAAAATTGCTATTTAATTAGTCTTGTGTCATTGTTTTTGTTTGCTGGATCAATGTCAGCACAAAAATTTAAGCTAACTGAATCACAAAAACAAAAAATTTCATTAGCCAAGTTAAACTCCAAACTTGGACTTGGGTTTGATATTTTATTAAATGATCCTTCCAAAATAGATCTTTTTATTACCAAAAATGAAAATGTAGCTTTTATAGCTGCCCCAATTAGTGACACAGGATTACTTTTAAACGAATTATTAACTGTAGGTGCTAAAGAATGTGTTATTATAAATGGTAAAATTTGTGGTAAAGCGAGTATAAATACAATAAAAAAATTACAGGGTTTATCTCATTTAAAAACAGTTATACCAGAATTTAAACCAGACTATAGTGTTGGAGTGGTGGATAGTGAGGGAGACCGATCAATGCATACCGATGTTATTAAGAATAATTTAGGTCTGGATGGTACGGGAGTAAAAATAGGGGTGATTTCGAATAGTTATAATTCCCTAGGAGGAGCTGAAAATTCGGTACTACAAGGAGATTTACCCGGTCTAGGTAATCCAAATGGATATACCAAGCCAGTGGTAGTATTAAAGGAGGCGGAAACACCCAGAACGAGTGATGAAGGTAGAGCAATGATGGAATTAATCCATGATACGGCACCTGGAGCTGAATTGTTTTTTCATACAGCAACTTTTGGCCTGTTCGACTTTGCTGCTGGAATTAGGGCATTAGAGGCAGTAGGTTGTGATATTATTGTAGATGATGCGGCCTTTTTTTTTGAAAGTTATTTTCAAGATGGTGCAGTAGGAAGGGCAGTAAATGAGGTGACGGCTAAAGGAGTTTCGTATTTTGCTGCAGCAGGAAACAGTGATAGATATTCTTATGAAAATGATTATGTAGCATCGGGGCTAAAAGGATTTACGGGAGGTGAATTCTTAGATTTTGGAGGTAATAGTGTGATTCAAAACTTAACAATACCAGCTGGTAAAGATATATTTTTATGGATTATGTGGGATGATCCACAGCCTCTATTTAACGATATACCTAATCCAGCACCTATGACTGATCTAGATGCCTATTTGTTTGATTCGGAAACAGAAGATTTATTAGTAATAGGTGCTGTAAATAGTATTCGTGAGGGACACAATATAGAATTAATAAGATATAATAATGAAAGTGATACAGATCAAAGTGTTAGTTTGTTGATAGAGAAAAAAGAGGGACCAAATCCAAGAATGATTAAATATCTTGACAGAAGTAGAAATGTAGTTTTTGAAGATGAAATAGGAACTAATGCTGGTACATGCGTAGGTCACGCAAATGTGAGAGGTGCTATTGCTGTAGGTTCATCTGCATATTTTAGTACCCCAGAATTTAATGATTTTAGAGCTACATTAGTTGGTACGCCGTTTAATACTCCTATAAAAAATAGTTTAATTGATGCTTTTTCTTCGGCAGGAGGTACTCCGCTCCTTTTGGCTAGTGATGGAACACCAATTGATCCAATTTTTACAGAGAGTCCTTTTATAATTGGACCAGATGCGGTTAATACAAGTTTTTTTGGAACAGACTTGCCTTTTGCTCCCGATGGATTTCCTAACTTTTCAGGAACTTCGGCAAGTGCACCTATAGTTGCTGCTGCAGCTGCTTTATTATTAGAGGCTAAAAATGATTTAACTACTTCTGAGATTAGAGAAGCCTTTAAAAACACTGCTGAAGATATGGATAATCCATTTACTGAAGGTTTTGATGAAGGTTATGATGTAAAAACGGGTTATGGTTTTATTAATGCATTTGATGCTTTGGTTGAAATTCTTGGTGATGATTTTGTAATGGATAGTTCCATTGAACGTGGAGAGTCAGATGTGATTTCGGTAAATGCATTTCCCTCCCCATTTGAAAATGAGTTTAAGCTAAATTTAGTAGTTGAAGGAAAATGTGAATTGTATATAGATATCTTTTCATTTACAGGCGAAAATGTATTTCATAAGGAGATTACTTTAGAAAATAGAAATGTAAATGAAACGGTATATCTAGGAAATAAGCCGAAGGGATTATATTTTGTGAATGTGGTTGATTTAAAAACTAAAAAATTAATCGATACGCGTTCAATTCTTAAAAATTAGAATAGATAAAAATAATATATAGTTATCCTAAGCCATGTGCATCAATTTTTTGAAGTACATGGCTTTTTAGCATAAAAATACTATATAATTAAAGTTCATATAGCAATTTTTATTTGTTAATCGTACACTGCCAAAGTCTATAAATTAATAAAGAGGTTCATACTAATATTAGGGAATTTAAAATCTAAGTAATAAAAATGTAGTATTAGTCTTACTTATAGATTGTTATTTTTTAATAAATAAAGAGTATATAAGTTATAATTTGATTTTTATTTGTGGTTTTTGTTAAAAATAAATTATAAAAACGCCTTTTTAATGAAAATATGATTTTTTAATCTTAAAAAAAACACAATAAAGGCTTTTTTTTCCTAGGTATAATAAGGTTTATTTAAATTTAACTTACAAAGCTAGACCACCATTTTAAAAAAAACATGATTAATTTATAAGACATTTTAGAACTTATAATATTAGTGTAGTATTGATGTTTGACGTTTTCTTTTTTTAAAAGGTTTTGATAATTAAGTAATTTCTAAAACTAAATAAAATGAAAAATCGCTATTTAATTTACTTCTTATTTTCGCTTCTGTTTGGAATGTCGATAACTGCTCAAAAATATGAGTTAAGTGAAATTCAAAAGCAACAGCTTACATCACTTAAATCAAATTCCAAATTAGGACTCGGATTTAAGTTGTTATTAAATGATCCAACCAAAATAGACCGCTTTATAACTAAAAATGGTAATGTAGCTTTTATAGCATCACCAACAGATGACACAGAATTACTATTAAATGAATTATTAACTATAGGCGCTAAGGACTGTATCATGGTTAATGGTATGATCTGTGGGAAAATTAGTTTAAGCAGTATTGAAAAACTAAAAGATTTAATTCATTTAAAAACAGCTATACCGGAATTTAAGCCAAAATTAAATGTTGGAGTAGTGGATAGTGAGGGAGACCGATCAATGCTTACAGATTCTATTAAGAATACTTTAGGCCTAGATGGTACAGGGATTAAAATAGGTATACTTTCGGATAGTTACAATTCACTACTAGGTGCCGAAAATTCAGTATTAGAAGGAGATTTACCTGGAGTTGGAAATCCAAATGGGTATACCAAACCAGTTGTGGTATTAAAGGATTTGCCAGAAGATCCAGAAGCTGAATCACCTAGAGGAAGTGATGAAGGAAGAGCTATGGCGGAATTGATTCATGATATAGCTCCAGGGGCAGAATTGTTTTTTTATACAGCTTTTGATGGTTTATTAGACTTTGCGGCTGGAATTAGAGCATTAGAAGCTGCAGGTTGTGATATAATTGTTGATGATGTGTCGTATTTTGCAGAAAGTTATTTTCAAGATGGTGCCATTGGAGGAGCCATAAATGAAGTTGCAGCTAAGGGCGTTTCTTATTTTTCTTCAGCCGGAAACTCGGATAGAACTTCTTATGAAAATGATTATGTTGGATCAGGTGTAGATGGGCCTACAGGAGGTGAGCTTTTAGATTTTGGAGGTAATGATATAGCGCAAGCTTTGACAATACCTGCTGGGGAGAGTATATCTTTATGGATCATGTGGGATGACCCACAGCCTGCTATTAATGATAAACCTAATCCTGCTCCTAAGACTGATTTAGATGCCTTTTTGTTTAATGTTGAAACAGGTGAACTGTTAGATGCTAGTGTTATTGATAATATAAATGATGGTTTTAATATAGAAATAATTGGTTTTGAGAATGAAACTGATGCTGATTTGAGTGTTGATCTATTGATTGAAAGAAATGCTGGGCCTAATCCAAGAATAATAAAATATATTGATAGAGATCAAGGTGCTGTTGCTGTTGATCTAATAGGAAGTAATGCAGGTACATGTACAGGTCACTCAAATGTGAGTGGAGCGATTGCTGTAGGTGCAGCTTCATATTTTAATACTCCCGAGTTTAATGATTTTAGAGTGTCATTAGGTGCTGCTCCATTGGAAACTAATATAGTTAATGGTTTCTCTTCTGCTGGAGGAACACCAATTCTTTTAGCAAGTGATGGAACTCCTATTGAACCGATTTTTAATGAAAATCCTTTTATAGTTGGACCAAATGGAACAAATACAAGCTTTTTTGGATCTGATTTAACTTTTGCGCCAGATGGTTTTCCTAACTTTTTTGGAACATCTGCAAGTGCACCATTAGTTGCTGCTGCAGCTGCTCTATTATTAGAAGCTAAAAATGATTTAACCACTTCAGATATTCGTGATGCCTTTAAAAATACTGCCGAAGATATGGATGATCCATTAACTGAAGGTTTTGATGAAGGTTATGATGTAAAAACAGGCCATGGTTTTATTAATGCATTTGATGCTTTGGTTGAAATTCTTGGGGATGATTTTGTGATGAATGATGCTATAGAGCGTGGTGAATCAAACGTAATTTCTGTAAGTGCATTTCCTTCTCCTTTTGAGAGAGAGTTTAAGTTAAATTTAGTTGTTGAAGGAAAATGTGAATTATTTATAGACATTTTTTCATTTACAGGAGAAAATGTATTTCATAAAGAGATTACTTTAGAAGACAGGGATGTAAATGAAACGGTATATTTAGGGAATAAGCCAAAAGGCTTATATTTTGTTAATATAGTTGACTTAAAAACTCAAAAATTGATTGAAACACATTCTATTTTTAAAAATTAGAACGCGGTAAAAATAATTATACTAAGCGATATAAGTAAAGCTCATCAATTTCTGATGGGCTTTGCTTTTTATGTAAAATAAATACAATCGATGTTTAACTTATAGTAATTTCATAATACCAAAGTTTATAATAAAGGTATTAATGCCACCGTTAGGAAATTGAAAATCTAAATTACTAAGATGTCTTTTTCCTGGTCTAAGGTCTAAGAATAAATTTTTAGAAACACGATAATTAATACCTCCAAAAAAATTATCAGAAAAAATAAAGTTAGGTGCTTGTCGCGAAGGTGTAGATGAAATAAAGTGAGGCCCCGCACTAATTAGACCGTAGATACTAATTTTATCTTTTAAAAGATTGAATCTAATGAGTATCCCAATATTAAGACCAAATTCAAAAGTGTTTTTTTTATGATCAATTTGACCAAAATTGATTTGCGGTTGTCCTAAAGCTTCTAAACCGATCCATTTTTTTTGAATAAGGCTTCTGTAATATTGAAATTGAAATAAATGTACTACGTAATCAGTTTCGATATTGATATTTGTAAATCCTAAACCATTATTTCTTCCCAATCCATAATTAAAGCCGATTTTATGTTTAGTCTGGGAGAGTGTTTTGTATGCAACTCCAATATGAGGGCTTTTTTCCTTTTTACTTTGCGAATAAGTATTGGCACTAATTATAATTAGAAAGAGATAGCCTATTTTCATTAGAGCAATTTATAAAAAAGTGAACAATCAAAAAATGCTACTCTTAAAAGAATAGCATTTAATATTTTTACTTACTAGATACATGTTTTTTTATTCCATAAGCGTAACGCCATTGGCATTGATACCTGCTACATGAATATCAAAGGAGATTCCAGTAGAAGTGTATACTTTTTCAATAGCTTTTGCTACTTTTTCGGCTGTAGCTTTACTTTTGCTTAGTGCAAAAATAGATGGACCAGAACCAGAAATCCCAGCACCTAAAGCACCATTTGTTAAAGCGGCATCTTTTACTTCAGTAAACTTAGGAATTAAAATAGAACGCATAGGTTCAATAATAACATCTTCTAGGCTCCGACCTATTAAATCATAATCATTGGTGTATAAACCAGCGACAAAACCACCTAGATTTCCCCATTGTGTTACTGCACTTTTTAAAGGAACTGTGGGTTTTACTACCCTACGCGAATCGGCTGTTTTAACTTCAATTTGTGGATGAATAATAGTCATGTATAAATCTTGGGGTGTATTTAATTTCAATACATCCAAAGGAGCATAACTTCTAACCAATGTAAATCCACCTAAAAGGGCAGGAGCTACGTTATCCGCATGGGCATTCCCACTGGCTAAACGTTCTCCTTCCATAGCAAATTTTACTAATTCATTATTGGTAAATGGTCTGTCTAATAATTCATTTACAGCCCAAACAGCACCAGCACTACTTGCAGCACTACTACCAATACCACTACCAGCCTTAATTTTTTTATAAATTTCAATATCTACTCCTGTTGAAGTGTCATTTAAAGCTTCAAGCATAGCAACTACAGCGACACCTGCAACATTTTTATCAGTAGCTAAAGGTAAATCGGCACCTTCAATTTTAGTGATACGAACTCCAGCTTCTGCCGAAAGGCTTATTTGCATTTCATCGCCTACGTTTTGCAAACAACATCCCAATACATCAAATCCGCACGAAAGATTGGCTACCGTAGCAGGGGCAAAAACTTTTAATGATTTTTTATTCATAATCTTAGAATTCTTCCTTTTTAGCAGAAGTTAATACCTGCTATTGTTTACCAATTCGAATGATATCTGCAAAAATACCCGAAGCGGTAACATCGGCACCAGCACCAGCACCTTTGACAATTAAAGGTTGTTCCGGATAACGATCAGTGTAAAATAACACGATATTATCACTTCCTTCTAAGTTGTAAAAAGGATGATCCGAAGGAATATGCTGTAGACCAACAGATGCTTTACCTTCTTCATATTGCGCTACGTATTTTAAACGACAATCTTTTGAAGTAGCAGCTTCTAGAATCTCAGTAAAATGAGCTTCATTAGTTTTTAAACTTTCAAAAAAGTCAGGAACATTAGCTGTAGCTAAACTTTCTTGAGGTAAAAAAGGATTGTTTTCAATATCCGAAAGTTCCATAACTTGACCACTTTCTCGTGCCAATATTAGAATTTTTCGAGCTACATCAACACCACTTAAGTCAATTTTTGGATCAGGTTCCGTATAACCTTGTTCTTGAGCTTGCTTTACAATATCAAAAAAGCTTACTCCCTTTTTGTAGTAATTAAATACAAAATTTAAACTTCCAGAAAGTACCGCTTGTATTTTTCGAACTCTGTCACCAGAAGCAATTAAATTGTTCAATGTATCAATAATTGGTAAACCAGCACCTACATTAGTTTCATAAAGGAATGGAGCACTATACTCTCGTGATAATGTTTGTAATTCATGATAATTTATATAGGCATCAGCACAAGCAATTTTATTACAAGTAACCACACCAATACTATTGGCAAGATAATTTTTATAAACGGCAGCAATTTTTTCAGTTGCTGTATTGTCAACAAAAATACTGTTACGTAAATTCATTGCTTTTGTTTGCTTAAAAAAAGCATCAGGTGACGCTTGTTCACCATTTTCAAGACTTTCTTTCCAGTTAGTAAGGTCTAAACCTTCTGGATTAAAAATCATTTTCCTTGAATTTGATAACGCTACAACTCTAATTTTTAAACGTAAATTTTCCTTTAGGTAATCTGCTTGTTGTTGTAGTTGTTCAATTAATTTACTCCCCACGTTACCAACTCCAGTAATAAACAAATTCAATTGTTTTGTTTTTACTTCAAAGAATTGTTCGTGTAAAGAATTTAAGGCTTTATCAATATCTTTTTTGGCAATGACTATCGAAATGTTTTTTTCGGAAGCCCCTTGAGCTATCGCTCTAATATTTACATTGTTTTTACCAAGGGTACTAAACATTTTACCACTAAGTCCTTGATGTTCTACCATATTGTCACCTACAAGGGCTAAAATAGCAACATCATTTTCTGTTTTGGTAGGATGTACTTTTCCTTTTGATATTTCGAATTCAAATGAGGCATCGATAACAGTCTTTGCTTTATCGGCATCGGCACTATCAATAGCTAAGCATATAGAATGTTCCGATGAAGCCTGCGTAATTAAAACAACATTAATTTTTGCAGCATAAAGTGTTTCAAATAAACGCTTCGAAAAACCAGGAATACCAACCATGCCACCACCTTCGAGAGTGATCACAGAAATATTTTCGATATGACTAATACCTGTTACTGCTTGCTTACGTTCAGCTACTTCTCTAGTAATTAATGTGCCAAAATCATCTGGAGCAAATGTATTCTTTATGTAAATAGGAATATTTTTTTCCAATACAGGCTGAATAGTAGGTGGGTAAATCACTTTAGCACCAAAGTGTGAAAGCTCCATGGCTTCCTGATATGAAATGTGAGAAACCGGTTTAGCTTGCTTAACCACTCTAGGATTAGCTGTAAACATACCGCTAACATCAGTCCATATTAATAAGTCTTTTGCTTGAACAGCGGCAGCTAAAATTGCAGCAGTAAAATCGGAACCACCACGACCTAATGTAGTTGGTTCACCCGATTCAGTTCGGGCAACAAAACCTGGGAATAATACAATTTTGGAGCTGTTATTTTTAGCAAAAGCTAAAATTTTATTATTTGTTACCTCGTAATTTAGAGTAACTTTTTCAGCTTCTACAGTAGTGATATAATCCCTAGAGTCTTGTAAAATTAAATCCATTTTCTTAGCCTTCGCAGCTTCAGAAATGATATATGATGATAATAATTCACCAAAACTGGCAATAACCGATGAAGTTTTAGGAGAAAGTTCACTTAATAAAAAAGCACCTTCGCACAAGGCCTCTAAATCATTAAGTTTTGACTTTACCGTACTAATAACACTACTTTGTTCCGTAACGGGAATCAATTCGCGTACGGTGTCTAAGTGTCTTTTTTCAATTTCACTTAGTGTTTCTTTATATTCATTGTTATTAGCGGCAGCTTGCGCTCCTGCTTTTAATAATAAATCGGTAACTCCACCAAGTGCAGAAACAACGACAAATAAAGAGTCATTTTTACTTTGGTTAGCTACTATTTGTAATACTTGTTGTATGGTTTGCGCTGTAGCGACTGAAGAACCTCCGAATTTTAGAACGTTCATGGGTATATGTTTTTATAAATAAATGAGTGAATGGTAGTGAAAACACTACATAATTGGACGATTTAATAAATAGCTTAAAAACCCCAAAGGGTTGTAGTAGTATATAAGCTATTAAAGCTTTCGCCAGAAGTAATATACATTCTATTTACCGACACAGTAATTTCTTTTGTGTTAAACATCCTATTCATTTTAATTTGCCAAAAATAGTACTTTTTATAATTTTATAGGCTATAGAATTTCATATTATGGGTTTTATTACTAGCTCTTTTTTTGTTGTTCTTATTTAAGCCGGATAATGCAGTAGAAAACCTATTTCGAATCGAAATCTCTGTAAAATCAAACGTTTCACTGAATTTTGATTTAATTATAACGATGCTATGTTAAAATTAAGAAAGGACTTGGATTTTATTGCCCATTTAATACTCATAATAAAGTTCTATTATATAATCCGGGTTTAAGGAATTATGGTTTTACTAATTTGGTTGGCTATTAATGTTCTTCCGTAATCATTCCAATGTTGGTCATATATTAAATAGGTAGGAGCGGTTGCATTTTTTAAGGCTTGATGAAAGTCAATAATTTTAAAATGATTAGCCATTAAATAATCCAAGAATGGTTTTGGTGTTGTATTCGTATTTAATAGTAAAGAATAGCGTTTTTTATCAAAACCATAAGTAGTTACAAGTTTTTTGAAATTATTTAAGTATGTAACTATTGTGTTATTTTTTTGATGAGATACTTTTTTAATTTTTGTATGCGTGGCACGGGGCCTTTTATTCAGGCTATTTATTAATTTGGCAACTAGATTTTTGGGAGGGTCAAGTACCCCAATGCTTTTAGTGTATACCAATAATTTGCATTTTTTAAGCATGTTGTTTAGTGGGGATTGTAAAGCAATACGATCTTGAATAACAGCATATTCGCCACGTAATAAATCAGTATTAAAATCGATATAAATGATCGTTTGATCAATTAAGTCAAAGTCTTTTTTATAGGCGTGTATCAAATGTAATTGATCGGCAAAATCATAACCTGCATAAGCATATTCATATACTTTAATAGCAGGTAGGGCATTTTCAATTTTTTTTCCAATGGAATGGGTATAGTCTTGATGAAAACCTTGAATAAAAGAATCCCCAACCAAAGCAAGTTCAAATTGCTCCTTAGTTGGTGTGTATTCTTGGTAAGAGTTGAATCCAGCATTGTTAATACGATAGCGCGCATGATTTTGTTTTCGATTGCCAGTAACAGCAATTCCTTTTTGATTAGGAATCCATTTTTCAACCTTAGCTTCATCAATGAATCTTTTTGGAGTATCCTTGGCTAAATGAAATATGCGAACTAAAACTTCTAATACTATTAATATTAGAAAAAGATAACCTCCAATTTTAAGAAATAATTTTAACATAGGTTTAGAATTGAAAGTAAATAAAAGAACGATCGGTCTGATCATCAAAAAATAAGACTAAACAAAATATAATTAATGTATATAAAATGAATCGGAGCGCTTTTGGTGAAAAGTTAAAGGGAGCACGTTCATTTTTTCGAATACGAAACTCATAAATAATAAATAGAATTAATATAAGGTAATAGTCAATCATTCTATATCCAGATGGATGCTGATAAATTTCAAAACTAAAATTAGTGAATACTTGTTTTAAGTAGCCAAAGGCTTCAGTAATTGATTGTGCTCTAAAAAACACCCAGGATAAACTAACTAAACTAAAGGTGGTAATAATATTAATAGTTTCTTTAGCACTAGGTAAGAGTGTTGTTTGAGCTACGATAGTGTTGGAATATTTTCGGTTATTTTTGGTATAAAATATAGGAATATATAGTAAAGCATGAATACTACCCCAAACTATAAATGTCCAGTTGGCACCATGCCAAAACCCGCTTATTAAAAAAACAATACTTATATTCCTAATGGATTTGGTTAATCCATATTGGCTACCTCCCAAAGGGAAATATACATATTCTTTAAACCAATTAGATAATGAAATGTGCCAGCGTTGCCAAAATTCACTAATATTTCTAGATAAATAGGGGAACTTAAAATTAGATATTAATTCAATACCAAAAAGTTTAGCTGTACCAATCGCCATGTCAGAATACCCGCTAAAGTCACCATAAATTTGAAAGCTAAACAAAATAATTCCCAATAGTAGTGTTGAAGAAGAATAGTTAGCATAGTTCTGAAAAATATCATCAACAATAGGAGCTATGGCATCGGCAATAACTACTTTTTTAAATAATCCCCAAAGAATCAGTTTAAGCCCTTCGGTACATTTGGTATAATTAAAAGTGCGTTTTTGAGTAATTTGAGGAAGCAAATTTGAAGCTTTTTCAATGGGACCAGCAACAAGTTGAGGAAAAAAAGAAACAAAAGTAGCAAATGAAATAAAATTGGTAGTAGGTGTTATTTTTTTATGATACACGTCCAAAGAGTAGGATAGCGTTTGAAAAGTATAGAATGAAATACCTACTGGTAGAATAACTTTTAGTGTCCAAGTATTTTTTAATTCTATACCAAATATATGGAACAGGCTAACCCAAGAGTCAATAAAAAAGTTATAATACTTGAAGAAAAAGAGTATTCCAATATTAAAAATGATACTGAACCAAAGTAGTTTTTTTCGTTGGTTTAGGGAGTTACTCTTATAAATATGCTGACCAATATAAAAATCAACCAGAGTACTAGCAACTATTAAAAAAAGAAAACGCCAATCCCACAAACCATAAAAGAAATAACTAGCAGCTAATAAAAATAAATTTTGAAATTGTTTTTTTTTGTTAAAAACCTTCCAGTGTAAAAAGAAAACAATGGGTAAAAAAACAAAAAAAGCAAAAGAGTTAAATAGCATTTAGTGTGATTTGGTTTTTTTAGAGTGTAATTGGTTGGTGTTTAGGTAATAAATATGCTAAAAAACACAAAAAAAACCAGCTAAATGCTGGTTTTTTTTAATATTTTTTCAATGGGTACTTGTTTTATACTCCCTTATCTCCTAATAATTCTTCTAGTTTGTCAGCTAAAGCTTGACCTCTTAAGTTTTTGGCAATGATCACACCTTTCTCATCTAATAAATAGGTCACAGGAATAGAGCGAACACCAAAGCGTTTTGCAATAGGCTCTTGCCAAAATTTTAAATGAGATACATGTTTCCATGTAAGTCCATCATTGGCAATAGCTTGTTTCCATTTATTAGCATCTTTGTCAAGTGAAATACTAATAATTTCCAAGCCTTTATCATGGTATTTATTGTATACGCGGACCACATTAGGGTTTTCTACTCTACAAGGTCGGCACCATGAAGCCCAAAAGTCAAGAATAGTGTATTTACCTAATGACTTTTTTAAACTTAAAGTTTGTCCGTCTGGTGTAGGACCAGAAAAATCGGCAACTTCATCACCAATATCCGAAGTTTCTTCAATAAGGCTCGCCAGCATTTTTTCGGCATTAATACCTAAACGTGATTGCTGTAATTCAGGACTCATTTTACTAAAAAAAGCTTTTGCTTCTTCTCCTTTGATCATTTTGTAACTTACCAAATCACTTAATGCCATAACACTAATAATGGAATTAGGGTTTTTAGTAAGAATATTTAAGCGCATATCCTTTTTAACAGCTGTTAAAGAATCTGATTTGGCTTTTAATCTTCGTAATTCCTCATAATTACCAGTCTGTGATGCAGTACGTCCTTTGTTCGAGATATTACCTTCCTCATATTTAATGGCAGTAATATTGTTTAAATATTCGGAGAATAAAGCATTTTCAGCACCTCCTTTGATTTCTGCTTTTCTTAGGTCGCTTTTATCGGCAGTAATGCTAATAGGCTCATTTTCGGCAATTAAAAGAATATTGCCTTGGGCACCATTAAAAGTTATAAAGTTAAAATCCTTTGAAGTTACTTTAGGTAAGCTTATGCTAAATTTACCATCAACTATTTGTGTAGAATCGATAACAATTTGTCGATTAGAATCACTTATTTTATTAATATATACCTTAGTATTGTTATCAAAACCAGTAATATTTCCAGTAATCGTATAGTCACTTGTTGCTTCTTTTTTACAAGCAAACAAAGCCATACATAGGGAAATTACAGCTATTTTTTTCATGAGTGTCGTTTTAATTTTTCAATGTTTGGTAAATATACTACCATTTTATTAACTGAATAGTAGGTATTTTATTCCTTTTTTTGATTATTATTTTTTTGTTTTATGGTATTTATGATAAAGTTGTAATATGAAGCTCCATGA
This sequence comes from Aquimarina agarilytica ZC1, assembly GCF_000255455.1. Taxonomy (GTDB): domain Bacteria; phylum Bacteroidota; class Bacteroidia; order Flavobacteriales; family Flavobacteriaceae; genus Aquimarina; species Aquimarina agarilytica. The sequence continues at coordinate 125,189 of NZ_JH621256.1, forward strand.
GGAACAAAAATATTAGGATGGTTTTTTAATTGATTTTCAAAGTCAGAAATTGAAATAAGTGTTACTTCGGCTACTTCTTCAATCTGTAATTTTAGTTTGGAAATAATAATAGGTAATTTGACTATATATAAATAATTGAATTCGTTGTCAATGATTGAGGAGGATACTTGCTTGCTTTTTTTTATCGTTTTTAAAAAAATTAAGTTGTCTTTGAAAACTCTATAGCCGATTTCCTCTTCAATTTCACGAATAGCTGCATCAATAGGGGAGTCTCCAGCAGTTAAGTGACCTGCAACCGAAATATCCCATAGGTTAGGGTAGGTGTCTTTATTTTTTGCTCTTTTTTGTATAAGTATTTTGCCATCGGGGGTATATATCCAAATTTGTACACTGGCATGCCATAGCCCTTTTTTATGGGCTTCAGATTTAAGTTTAACTTCTCCCGTAAGGGTGCCATTAGGGGTTAATATGTCAATAAGTTCATCAGCCAAAATAAGTAATAATAATAGTTTAAAAATTAAAAGCTGTCGAGAGTGTTATTCCAGACAGCTTTATGGTGTTAATTATGTTTAAAAGATAGTAAACGTGTAATTAGTCAAAATAGCTAAAAGTTTCCCCATTTTTAATAGTTAATAAACTTTCGTAAATTAATTTGATTACATTTTCTACATCATCTTGGTGTACCATTTCTACAGTAGTATGCATGTAGCGCAGTGGTAAAGAAATTAAAGCCGAAGCTACACCTCCATTACTATAGGCAAATGCATCAGTATCGGTTCCCGTTGCTCTACTTGAAGCATGACGTTGGAAAGGAATTTCATTTTTTTCAGCAGTTTCAATAATACGTTCTCGTAATTTGTTTTGAATAGCTGGGGCATAAGATATCACTGGACCAGCACCGATTTTACTATCACCTTCTACTTTTTTATCAATCATAGGAGTAGTAGTGTCATGGCAAACATCAGTAACTATTGCTACATTAGGTTGTATACGTTGTGTAATCATTTCGGCACCACGTAAACCAATTTCTTCTTGTACCGAATTGGTTATGTAAAGACCAAAAGGAAGTTCAATATTATTTTCTTTAAGTAAGCGCGCTACCTCGGCTATCATAAAACCTCCCATACGATTATCTAAAGCGCGACAAACAAATTTATTTTTATTTAAAATAGTGAATGTGTCAGGATAAGTAATTACACAACCTACGTGAACACCTAGGGCCAAAACTTCATCTTTAGAGCTACAGCCTACATCAATACTAATGTTGTCTAATTTTGCAGGCTGCTCTTTGGTGCCACCTTTACGAGTATGAATCGCTGGCCAGCCAAACACTCCAGGAACAATACCATTTTTTGTGTGAATATTAACGCGTTTCGAAGGTGCAATTTGGTGATCACTACCACCATTTCGAATGACATATATTTGTCCCTCGTCGCTAATATAATTTACATACCATGAAATTTCATCAGAGTGGCCTTCAATAACCACTTTAAATTCAGCTTTTGGATTAATAACTCCTACAGCAGTGCCATAGGTATCAGTAATAAATTCATCAACATAAGGTTTCAGATAATTCATCCATATTTTTTGCCCTTCCGATTCGTAACCAGTTGGAGAGGCGTTATTAAGGTAAGTTTCTAAAAAAGTTAAGGACTCTTTGTTAAGGATGTTTTTTTTTGCCATCATATAATTTATTCTGTCGTACAATACAATTTTTAACGAATTTAAGCATTCTAAGATAATAGAACGACCGATATTATTATTTTTGGTACAGTTTTAGTAACATGAATAACCTAATGAAACGATTTTTTATATTTAATATATTTTTTTGTTTATCCTTTATAACAAAAGCTCAGGTAAAGGATACCATATCATATTTACCGTCAAGTAAGGAAGAAATAAAAAAAGAACGACTGTTATTTATGGTCGAAGGTGATAGCACGGCAACAGAATCAATACCTTTAAATGAAATTGTTATTTTACCGGGTCTTAAATTTAATTCAAGTCTCAAAAGAAAAAAATATTTAATACTAGCGCGTAAAACAAGAAAGGTGTATCCCTATGCAAAAATGGCAGCCGATACATTGACAAAGATTGTGACCCAGTTAGAAACTATAAAAAAGAAACGCCGTAGGAAGAAGTATATTAAAAATATGCAAGAATTTATGGAAGATCGTTTTACAAAAGAACTCAAAAAGTTTTCGAGAACCGAAGGTCAGATTCTTATAAAATTAGTGCATCGTCAAACAGGTCGAACTATGTTTGATTTAATAAAAAACTACCGTAGTGGGTGGAAAGCATTTTGGTATGAAAAAACAGCCCATCTTTTCAATATATCATTAAAAAGAGAATTTGATCCAACCAATGTTTATGAAGATTACCTCATTGAAGATATTTTAGAGCGTAGTTTTCAAAATGATCTTTTAGTTCGGCAACCTCCCGCAGTAAAGTTCAATTTATTTGAATTAATAGAAAAATGGAAAGCATACGAACCTGTGCCGGTTAATTAAACAGGATAATGTTAAAATTCTTCATTTATTTTTAAATAATAACTTCTAGTTATAACATTGTAAGTGTTTTTGTGCTTTTTGTTGTATTTTGTAAGAAAAATAAGTCTTCAGTAATGATGTAGAATGGGGCTACTCATTTTATTGAAGTATAATGACGAAGCAATAGTACCCCTACTTTTAAAATTTAATCAACTAATTAATATAAATCAGCAACATAATGAAAGGAAAACTAATAATTACAGCAATAGCATTTAGTGCGATAACAAACTTCTATGCGCAGAGTGTAGATTATTTTGTAATCAATAAAGATAACTTGGTTGGTTTAGTAGATTCCAACGGAGTTCAAATTGTAGCCCCAAAATACGAAACAATAGGCAAATTTGATATTCAAAAAAAAGGTTGGGCAAAAATAACCAAAGATAAACTTACAGGGTTTATAACAAAAGAAGGGAAAGAAGCTGTACCTCCAATGTTTCAAGAGATCAAAGCATTTAATGTTTACAAAAAAGACTGGGCATTGGTTTCTAAAGAAGGGAAATTAGGTTTCATAAATGGGGTCGGGAAAACAATAGTAGAGCCAGTATACGAAGAAATAGACCAATTTGATAAAATAAGAAAAGGTTGGGCAAAAGTAAAGTTGGATAATAAGTATGGATTTATAAATACAAGTGGGGCTTTAGTAGTTCCGGCAAAGTATGATAAAATTGAAAATTTTAATATTTACAAAAAAGATCTGGCGGTAGTTATGCTTAATGGGAAGTATGGTCTAATTAATATGGAAGGAAAAGAAACATTAGCTCCTATATATGATAACCTGCAACCGCTAGATAAAAAGAAGAAATAATATTACTACATTATATATAAGAGAAGCCTTTTTGTTTAGTGAAACGAAAAGGCTTTTTTTAAATTGAAATGGGTGAATTATTAATATAACGTATCAGTAATGCGGGACTGATCAGATTAAACCAATAATGGCGTTCCCCTCTGGGTCAGGCTTTCACTACTCGCTCTTTCCGCTATTGCTCCAA
>NZ_JH621257.1:0-118115 GCF_000255455.1 Aquimarina agarilytica ZC1
ACTAGCAATCACCATTATATTAATGCTTTTATGCGAAAATATTAAATTAAAATCGTATAACTTATTTATTCTAGGCTTAAAAAAGACAAAAATTAACACTAAAAGTAATCTTACCACTGCCTTGCTGTTAATGGCGATGTTCATTTTAATGTTATTGCTCGTATCTCTGGATAGCAACCAAACTAATGCGTCACAACTACTAAAATATGGATCCATAGTAACAATCGTTGGAGGTATGACTGCTGCTTTTATTATGAAAATTTCTAAAGAGTTAGCTATTAAAAACCTATCCGCCACATTAGTGGTTTCTCTTAGGTTTTATGGTTTATTAATCATTTCCTTGTTGGCATTAATCATTTCAAACCCCACACAACTTTTGGTTAAACCAATGCTACTTGTTGAATTGTTTACACTCGCATTAACTTCAATGGCTTTACCCCTTTTCTTATTACAAAAAGCCTTAAAAACATTAAGCCCTTTATATGCTTCAATCATCATAACAGCCATTCCCGTGTTAACTTATTTCCTTCAGCTTATTACGGGCTATTATACCTTTTCTTCTATAAAATTGGGAATTACAATCTTATTCTGCATAACACTACTCTTTTTGGCCTATAAAAAGAAAAAGTAGTCCTGCATTCACTTTTACAATTTACACCTGCTTAAATAACTCATTCCCAAATAGGAGTAAAAATAGACACCTGAACTATAATACGATTTACTAACAAAAATTTCGCATATATGCTGAATTATTATCAGTAAATCGTATAATATAAAAAATAACAATTATAATTTGTACCGAACGGTCTGTTTGTTTATTTTTATAGTATGAATTACAAGCATAATAAAGAAAAAGTAATCAAAAAAGGCATGGAACTATTTTGGTCTAAAGGCTTTCACAATTTGGGGGTTAATGAAATATGTAAAGAAACCGGAATGACCAAAGGTGCTTTTTATAATTCTTTTAAAAGTAAAGAAGCTTTTTTACTCACTACTATTAACTCCTACGGGGAATTAATTGTAATTCATTTAAAGAATGAATTAGATAACAGCGAATTGTGTGCCTTTGATAAATTGGTTGAATTGTATAAAAATATGCTTACTGCACAAACAGAAAATAATTATAAAGGTTGTTTAGTCAATAATACGATGTCCGAAATGGGTGCTACGAACAATACTGTTGCTGATGCATTAAGCAAACAGTTCACTAGTTTTTTAAAAGTTATTGAGCCAATAGTAAGCGAAGCACAGCAAAATGGAGATTTAATCCGTACTATTAGCTCAAATACATTAACAGAGATAATACATACCACGTTTTTTGGTTTCTTGACAAGATCAAAAAGCACAAAGAATTCTGGTCATTTACTTATACTTATGACTTCATTTATAAATTCATTAAAACCTAATTCCAATGCAAACAATTCATAAAATATGGGATACTTATAGAACTTGTTGGGCTAATAGTAACGCTATTCAAAGAACCGAAAAATTGAAAACAATCCTAACTGATGACTTTGAATACAGTGATCCTAATTTTGAAGTTAAAGGATATGTGCAACTATCTGACTACATGCAACAATTTCAAGAACAATTTGAGGGAGCTTCATTTATCACCAATGAAATAAATACCCATCATAACAGATGCTTAATACACTGGAGTATGATTAACAGTACTAATGAAGTTATTAGCAATGGATCAAGTTTTGTGTTTTACGAAAATGATAAGCTGAAACAAATAACTGGCTTTTTTAAAGAAAGTGGATCCTAAGAAATATTAAATATGCTTAATCCATAATTTGAAATTGATTAAGCATATTTAAATAACAGCTATAAAGTCACAGTATGTATTGCCCAAGTACATTATCGATAAACCCACATTACGAACTATCAACTTTGTCAAATAAATGAGACAATACAGACCGACCTAATATATGAATAAGAGAATTTAAAACTCGTTTAGCAAGTTTACAATTTCAGAAAAACTAAGGCGCTGTTTCACCTCAGGTCGGGTACAATTGACAATTAATTCCTGGTATTTATTATATAAAATAGTATTACTTTCTTTTTCACTAACAAGATCTAATACTTCTTCTAACAAACATCCAAAGGCACTTACCTCAACACGCTCAATGCTATGAGAAATAGCTGAATTAACATCATAAAAAGAACCCGCTCCAAAATCTCCTAAAAGGCAATTGGCATTTTTATTTATCAATATATTATGTGCATAAAGGTCTCCATGAGTAATTCCTTTTTCGTGTAGCTGCAAACACACCGAAGCAATACTTTTAGCTATTTTTAATAACTCCTCAAAGTTAAAAGCACATTGTTCATCATACACATCTCTAGTGCAGGTTTCCAAACTTGGCGGATTCCCTAGGTTCACATAATCGGCAGGAATTAATTTCATTATCAAACCATTCTTCCCACCTGGATGTGCTTTAATTTTTCCTAAAATTGGAATCAAGTTTTTATGCAAACCTGCAGCAATACATACTTGCATTTCATCTTCGGGCCATCCATCACTTGTTACATCTCCTTTAAAAACTTTAATGGCAACATCTTCTTTTTTTGAATTCCAACTTGCTTTCGATATCAATCCCGAAGCCCCTTCTCCTATGCGTTCTTTAATAGTAAAACCTTTCCAATCAAATGCTTCTAAATCATTTGACAATTGAATTTGATGAGAGGCAGGGTTCCCCTCAAATGCTACCCAAGACAACTTAGGCAACTCAAATAACCACTTAGGAATCTCCTTTAATTTGTTTGCCGAAATTCTCAGTAATTCTAAATTTACGCATTGCGCCATTTCAGCAGGTAATTCTTCTATTTGGTTACCGGCTAACCCACATTTTTGAAGTAAACTCGCATTCCCTATACTTTTTGGTAATTTTTGCACCTTATTATCGGTTAAAATTAACCATCTTAATAATGGAGGGAATGCATTCTCAGGTACTTTTTGAATTTGATTGGATTTAAAACCAATCATACTCAAGCTAGAGCACTCCTTTAATATCCTAGGAAATTCGGTGAAATTATTATGAGCAAAAAAAATGATTTTTAAATGCTTAAGCTTAGAAATGCTATCCGGTAATGTAGTTAATTTATTATCTGATAAATCTAGTACTTCCAACGTTTCCGAAAGACTAATAATTTCTTCAGGAAACTCCTTTAAGCCACAGGCCAATTTTAAGCTTTTTATCCCCTGTAATTGTCCTGATTTTAATTCCTCTAAAGTATGTGTCATAGTTTAAAAATGATGATATGTAAATTTAACAAGAATAGTGTAATAGAAAATCTATTTCGTTATGAAGTTCTCTAAATATAATTTTAAGAAATCATACCGCAATACAAAATTTAAATATGTCTTATAAAGAAATTGATAATGTGAAACCTGCTTTATTTAATCAATTCACATCATCGTTCATATACACTAACTATTCCAGATTTGTAATTAACAACATAAAGTTGTTCCTTATAAATTAACATATCGGTAGGTTTTTTAATAGCTTCTGTTATTTCTTGAATTAGCTCATTTTCAAGAGAAACTACAAATACATGACTATTTTCAAAATCTGTAATAAACAGCTCCTTGTCTGCAACATAAATCCCCGTAGCAGCATTAATCCCTAAATTTTGCCCTAACACTTTTACAAACTGACCTGATTTATCAAATACTTGTACACGATGGTTATAGGCATCAGCTACAAAAATGAACTCTTTGGTTATATGTACATCTGTTGGGTAATTGAACTTGCCTTCGGTGGTTCCTTTAGCGCCTATTTGTAACCAACTCGTTCCATTAAAAAAATGTACTGTGTTGCTATAAAAATTAGCTATAGCCATTTCCTTTCCTAATGTAAAAACTCCTGCAGGAGCATCCAATTTAGGAATATCACTTAAAAAAGCTTTCTTTCCTCCGGTATATGTCGAAATCGTATCTCTTCCATATTCTGGAATCAAAATTGTGTTTTCAGAAACCGCTATGTGCATAGGGCGATCAAAATCAACAAGCTCTTTTTCTATTTTTCCATCTTCGTTAATTTGCACTAACCTATTATTATCTCCATCCGACAACCACAATTGATCATTTAAAACTACTAAGCCAATAGGACCTACGTTGTCTAATTTTATTTCCTTTTTTAATTGCCAATCTTTTTTTGTTTTTGAGCATCCTACAAAAACTATACTAAGCAAAAAACAACTTATAATTAACCTCATTCTAATGCGATTTTAAATTCGGGTTATTGTAATAACAACATACCGGCAAGGCTTCATAAACCTCTTTGGGAGCTGTTATTTTTGCAGCATCATGCCCCGCTAAAGCTATATTTTTAGCAATTTTTTTAACAGAAATTTGCTGTCTATCGAAAGCTACTTCAAGCATTTTTGTTTCCACATTCCAAAACGCTTTTTGAACACCTTTTGTAGACAAAGCGGCTGATTCAATACGTGCTTTACACATTTGACAATTCCCTTTAACATGAACCGTTTCTGTAATCAATTGATCACTATCGGCATTTGAATTTACAGGAACCTCCAAGGTTTCCACAGCTCCATTTGAGCGTGTAATTTTTGCTGTTTTTGGTGTATAACCCGCTTTTTTAACCTGATTAACCACAGCATCCATTGTTAATTGTTTTTCTGTTGGATATTCAAATTTAAAATCCCCTGTCTGAATTTCAATTTGCACCTTTTTTATTCCCTTAAATTCTTTGAACTTTTTTTCCAATCCATAAGCACAAAACGGACAGCCTAGCCCATCTACTTGAATTTGAAATTCATCCATACTTTTTTGAGCCGTAGCTGTTATCACAACCAATAAGCTTATAAGTAAACTATTTATTATTTTTTTCATAATTACTAATTTTTTAAAATGTGTAACGTGTTCCTAAAAAAACACTAAACTCTAATTTTCGTCCTTGAACAACATCATTAACCAGTGGCATTTGCACTGCTGCTTCCCAGGTAATATTTTTTAATGCATACTGTACCCCTTGTGCATACAGTAGTTGGTACCAATCTCGGTCCAACAACCAACTATTCGTATATTCAAAATATAAGTTAAGCTGCTTATTTGGATATTGTGGTTTTAAAAGCGGCAAACCAAAACCCAATTTCATTCGGAGTTCATCCAAATCGGCATTAGGCGACCAGTTATATCCCAATTCACTCGAAATACCATATTTTAAAGTTTCATAACCTGCCACCAAGCCATAATAGCCTTGATATTCTTTAGTACTTTGTCCTATTAAATCGATGCGTTTTCCAGTAGGTAAGGTCTGTAAGGTTTTAGCCACCATTCTAAAGGTTTTTCCTGTTTGATCTTTCCTAAAAAACTGATATTTCCCTTGTAAAATGATATCTGCTAATGCTGTTTCGTTAGACAATCCTTCCAAATTATAACTCACTAAAGGAATATGCAGTGCCACCAATGAGTTTGAGGTAGGCAAATAATGCATCATTACAGGTGCATAAGTGCTTGTTCCTCGCTCCGTGGTTCTAATCTCGGTTAATGTTTTTACGGTAAAACTTTTTCCTCCGAGCATAATTGGTTTGTCTGCCGTAATAGGTGGTCCTTGTGCAAAAGCTTTACTAACTAGCAATGACACAAAAACAATGATATATGTTTTCATTTATTTTAATATTTGACACATCCATAATAGTCCAAATCACTCGTGTTATAAACTATTAGAAATACTATTGTTTTTAATTAGACATATACCAATTAAGCATTAAAACGACATAAAAATAAGTGCTATTTTCCTAATTAATACATTACAAAATGTTTCCGTAGCTTGAGCTATGCAAAAATTTAGCGTCTTGTACCTAGAAAAATATCCTATTATTTTAAAATATCTTTTTTAAACTTAATTGATATTATTTTTCATATCCCTTAACGGGAGAAGAAAAACAAATTCTTAAACCAGATTATGCAGAGTAACTTTGTTATGAGTATTGAAAGCTCAATAAAATCAAGTGCTTTCTTAATTTTAGCATAGCACTACTATGCTTAATTAAAAAAATACAGTGAATACCGAGATTCCGATACGGAATAGATTTTCTATTGTATGCTCTGGTGCTGATTGAAACAATAAATCAAATACGAAATACTTGAAAAAGCACACTCCTATCCCGAAGCAGTAAGGGAGGTGAATAATTTAAAAAGGGAACATTAGTTTGGGTTGCTACATACTCAAAATTGTCATTAACAAAGTGAAATTGAGTATGTAACAGTGACTTTGTTACATCAAAATCAACAGGATCCTTTTTTTGAAGCAGCTCGTTCTGAGCTTTTTTTTCGATATGTTTATTACTACAGCATGACTTTTTTGAAACGCTAGTGATCTTTTTAATAGCCTTTGAAGCTATTGTAGATGAACAGGTTTTAACGCTATCTGTAAAACTGTAAGCAATTAATTGTTCGCCACAAAAATGCGTACTAAAACTTAGCGAGCTTGTCGCCAATACCACCAGCAAGGCTAGTAATAGAGCACTTATTTTTTGAAAAACTTTTTTCATCACATTACAAAAATACGAAAAACAAAATTCCCAGATAGCTTATTTTCCATCGTATAAGATTCTTTTTCCTGTAGGTTATATAAATAACGACAAAAATCAGTCCACATTACATTTTTATAAAATTGACAAATACAATTTCTGGTTTTTTAGTTGGTTTGTTTAAATTTGCTCCACATTGCGTAAGGGGTTGCAGCGGCATCCTTTTTTATTTTTTGCCTTTATTTATTGTATTCATTGGCAAAAAATAAAAAAGATATAGCGGAAGACCCGACCCGATAGGGGTACGCCCAAATAACAAAACAGCATGTTACAAGTAGCATTAATTAAAGATAATTTTGAAGCCTACATTAAAGCACTTCAAAAACGAAATATAGACGCCAAACCTTTACTTGAAAAAGTACTATTATTAGATGAAAACCGAAGAGGTACGCAAGCTAGTATGGACGAAAAATTGGCTGAATCCAATAAATTATCCAAAGAAATTGGCATGCTATTTAAAAGTGGTGAACAACAAAAAGCCAACATTTTAAAGGAAAAAACGGGACAATTAAAAGAAGCTACCAAATCACTAGCTGAGCAACTAAATAACATCCAAGAGGAATTAAATAGTTTATTATATACTATTCCGAATATTCCTGATGAATTGGTTCCTGCCGGTAATACTGATGAAGATAACGAAGAGGTGTTTGCCGAAGGTGAGGTTCCTAAATTACATGATGCTGCCTTACCGCACTGGGAATTAGCAAAAAAATATGACCTTATTGATTTTGAATTGGGGGTTAAAATTAGTGGCGCTGGATTCCCTGTTTACAAAGGAAAAGGAGCGCGACTACAACGTGCTTTAATTAACTACTTTTTGGATAAAAATACAGCCGCTGGCTATAAAGAAGTACAAGTACCTCACTTGGTGAACGAAGCCAGTGGGTATGGTACTGGGCAATTACCCGATAAGGAAGGGCAAATGTATCATGTTACTGGAGATGACCTTTACTTGATCCCAACTGCCGAGGTTCCTATTACAAACATGTTCCGCGATGAATTAGTTAAAGAAGCTGATTTACCAATTACCTATACAGGTTACACGCCTTGTTTCCGTAGAGAGGCTGGATCCTATGGTGCCCATGTACGTGGTTTAAACCGTTTACACCAATTTGACAAAGTGGAAATTGTTCGTGTTGAAAAACCTGAAAATTCATACGCTGCTTTGGACGGCATGGTGGAGCATATTAAAGATATTTTACGGGAACTTAAATTACCTTACCGTCTATTACGCTTGTGTGGTGGCGATTTAGGTTTTACTGCTGCTATTACTTATGATTTTGAATTATTTTCGACTGCTCAGGATCGTTGGTTAGAAATTAGCTCTGCATCAAACTTTGAAACCTTTCAAGCAAATCGTTTAAAATTACGTTTTAAAGATACCGATGGTAAAAATAAATTGGCTCATACTCTTAATGGAAGCTCATTGGCTTTACCTAGAGTTTTGGCCGGTATTTTAGAAAACTACCAAACCGAAGATGGCATTAAAATACCTGAGGTTTTAGTTCCTTATTGTGGTTTTGATATGATTAATTAACGATTGATTTCATATTCGCATAAAAAACGTACGCATTTTGCTATCTTAGCTTTATGCGTATTTTTTTTGCTTTTATTTTCTTTTTTGGGATACACTTGGGTTATACTCAAAATATTCAAATTGCTCGTAATTATTACGAGCAAAGTAAGTTTGAAAAAGCTTTGGCTAGTTATGAAACTATCTACAGCAGAACACCATCAAACTCACAAGCTGTCATTGGTTTAGCTAAGTGTTACCGCCAATTAAATCGTTCCAATGATGCAATAAGTCTTTTGAACAAAAACCATCAAAATAATCCCAAACAATTAATTTATTTAGTGGAACTAGCAGTGACTCATAACCTAAATAGTCAAGCTGAAAAAACTGAAGCAACCTTTAATAAAATAATTACATTACTGCAAGACAATCCTAGAAGTGGTAGCTACATTGGCAATGCTTTACAACAATACAATTTGCTAAAACCTGCTATTGCATGCTATAAAATAGCTATGGAACAAAATGCAAATTTTGTATATGATTTGGAAATTGGACGTATGTATGGGGAACTAGGCGATTTTGGAAATATGTTTTCGAGTTACTTAGATTACATTATAAAAAAGCCAAACTATATCGGTCTTATTAAACGTAGAATGGACGAGTTCATTTCTGAAGATCCGGAAAACGAGACCAATATCATTTTCAAGAAAACACTTCTTAAAAAAAATCAAATAGAACCTGATATATTGTATAACGAACTATTGAGCTGGTTATTTGTACAGCAAAAGCAGTTTAGAAAAGCTTTTTTACAAGAAAAGGCGATCTACAAAAAAACAGACGATGGCATACCTCAACTTATTAATTTAGCCTTTACTACTCGAAAGGCTAAAGCTTATGAAATTTCCAAAGAGATCCTAAATTTTGTTATTGACAATACCGAAATTGAATCTTTCAAAGTAAATGCGCATAGGGAATTAATGCAAATTAGAACTGAAACTAGTTCGCCGATCAATTATGCTGGCATTAACAAAAAATACTTGGATTTAATTGAGCTTTATGGAAATGGCCGATACAACATGGGGATTCTCCTTGATTATGCACGCTTTGTAGGCTTTAAACAAGATAAAAAAACAGAAGCTATTAGTTTTTTAAAAAAGCTACTAAAAAGAAATCTACCTAATATTCAAAAGGCCAAAACCGAAATTTTATTGGCGGATATTTTAGTACTAAATGATAAATTCAACCAAGCTTTGGTACATTACACCAAGGCCGAAAAAAGAGTTAAAGGCGATCCTCTTGCGCAAGAAGCACGTTTTAAAATAGCTAAAGCAAGCTACTACAAAGGGGATTTTGATTGGGCCAAAACCCAACTTAACGTATTAAAATCGTCCACCACCCAACTTATTGCTAATGATGCCATGCAACTGGCTTTAGCTATTGAGGACAATACCAAAGAGGATGATTCCTTATCTATTGTTGCTTTAAAATTATATGCTAAAGGGGAATTATATACTTTTCAAGAACAAACCCAAAAGGCTATTGACAGCTACCAACAAATTATAGATAAGCACAAAGGCAACGAAATTGAAGATGAAGCACTTTTTAAACAAGCAAACTTGTTTTTAAGCCTAAATGACACCGAAAAAGCTGCTGCTAATTTCGAAAAAATCATTCAATTCTTTCCAACTAGCCTACTAATCGATGACACCTATTTTATTTTAGCCAACCTTTATGTTTCCTTAGAGAAAACCGCAGAAGCCAAAAACTTGTATGAAAAAATTATTTTTAATCATGCCGATAGTATTTATTACGTAGATGCTAGAAAAAAATACCGTAAATTAAGGGGTGATGATATTGTAAATTAACCTTTATGTTCATTATTATTTTTTAATAATTGATTTATTATTGCTGGTTTTAACAAAAGTAACTCCATGAAAAAAATATACACTACAGCTGTTTTATTGGTGGTATTTTTTTCAATGCTCAACTGTAACAAAAAGCAACCTATTCCTAAAAAAAAGACCCCACAAAGTGAACGCAAACCAACTCCTATAAACACTGCTCCTATAAAGGGTTTAACATTATTGACTGAAGCTACGGGAGATTTAACTAATGATGGAATTCCCGAAAAAATTAATGTGTATGATACTCAAAAGGAAACTGATTTTGGTACGGAAAGACTGATCCATATTTTAAAAAAAAATGACACTAAATGGGTCTTATGGAAAAAATCAATTGGTCCCATATTACCAAGTGCTCATGGAGGAATGCAGGGAGATCCATTTGAAGGTATTTCAATAGAACGAAATTGTATTGTAATTCATCATTCTGGCGGGAGTCACCAAAAATGGAGTTATACCCATAGGTACCGTTATCAAAATAATGAATGGCAATTGATTGGTGCTACCACGCATTTTGGGGCTGCTTGTGATTATTTTGAAACTTATGATTATAATTTATCAACAGGCAACATTAATTACAGGAAAGAAATTGAAAATTGTGAAACAGCACATACTAAAATTGAAGAGCAACAATTCTATAAAAAATTAAAATCACTCCCCTTAATGGATGGGTTTTACCCTGGAAATAATGAATTAAAACTCCCTAATACTGACCTGCTTATTTTTTACTAATGAAGTCCTTTAACCCAAATTATGCATTAAAAAATCTATTACGTCTGCGATCTACTTCAAATACTATCGTAAACTGTATTTTTTAATTTAACCATAACGGTGCTATGCTGAAATTAAGAAAACACTAGTATTTATTGTATATCTCAGCCTCATGACAAAGTTTCAATGCATAATTCGGGTTTAAAAATATTGTCCTATTCCAAAAACAAAACCATTAGTTGCATCTTTGGAAACGCCATAACCATAATCAATTCTGAACGTCGCATTAAATATTTTTTTATGAATAAATCGAAGCCCTAGCCCTGGGTATATCCTAAAATTATCTGGATCGGAAAAATCACTAAAGTCTCCTTTAGGGTTACGCCAACTACCTGCATCAATAAAGGCATTACTTTGTAAAATAAACCAATCTTTTTCATACAACGTATGTCGGTACTCTGTATTTAATACGATAACTCCGGTTCCCCTATCAATAGTATTCCCTACTCCTCGTACATTAATATTGTTATCAACCGCAAAGGGAGCAAACGGCGAATCATCATTTGTTGCTAAGCCCATACGTAACCTGGAGGCCCAATTCCCCTTTCTATTCACTCTACGGTAATAAAAAAAGTCATTCCACCCAATAATAAAACTAGGCAGCACACCTTCGGTACTTTTTACATATTGGAAATTTAATAAACTTTTAAAACCCGATACATATTGAAAATTATAAGTTAAGTTATTGTATTCATAAATAAATTTATATAGTAACTTATCTACGTTAAAATCTGTAGGCACATTGGAATCTGTTGCGCCATTTAGGTACAAATAATCTTCGTTAAAATAGTTCGCTCCTACCTCGACACGATTAAAAAAATTAAATTGATACAAGCCTAATAATTCATATGAGGTATTATTGTATTTATATTCCGCTGTTCCGTTATTTAAAAAAACAGGTTCCTGAGTAGTCAAATTACTGTAATTAAAAGATAGTCCTAGCTTAGTACTAAATAAAAATGGAGCTCTAAAACTAGCTCCGAAAGAATCAAAAACATCACGTTGGTACCATCCTCCTGTAGTAATATTTTTACCTAATAAATTAAACTCAAACAAACTTACTCTAAAAGCAAATTCATCTTCATCGGTAGTATACACATTAGCTCCAGGTATTAGTGTAAAATTTTCAACAATAGTAAAAAATATATTGTACCCTCCTTCATGTTTTTCTATTTTGTATTGCGCATCAGCTATTGCGGGCAAGCGTATTAAACGTTTCTTATCTTGTGCTACCTCTGCTTCATTAAACTCACTACCTACATTAGTATGAATCACTTTTAACAAAGCTGATGTCTTTGTTTTTTTGTTACCAATAAAGTCTATTCCTGTTACTACACTTGTCTGTCCTTGCAGCAAAAAGCAAAACAACAAAAAACAACATATCGATAACCGCTCTCTCATACACATATACTCGTTTTTATTTGCAATAGTAAACAAAAACAATTTCACACTAAATAACTAAAAGCCATTTCAACAACTACAAAGTATATAAACCCAAATTATACATTAAAAAATCTATTCCGTCTGTAATATACAATGAATACTAACGTTAACTGTATTTTTTAATTTAACCATGGCGGTGCTAAAATTAAGAAAACACTAGTATCCATTTGTATATTACAGACTCATAACGAAGCTCTAACGCATAATCCGGGTTGAAATGGCTTTACTTTTACTAAACTTAAAATCTATTTTTTTAAAATAAGGCTCTTAATCCCAAACTAAATGTTTGACCTAATCCTTGAAAACTTTCACCACGTACAAATTTACCGTACGATGCCTCTAAATTAACAACTCTGGTTACTTGGTATTTGGCACCAAAACCTAGCTGCGTCCCATTTTGTGAAAAATTTTCTCCTCCAGCAGATTGAGGGTTATCAATCCCTATTAAAAAGGCTTGTTGAGCATTTATAAATACTGTTGATTTTGACGATGGAAAATAACTTAAAAAAGCACTAATAGGCAGAAACAAACTATCTCCTGCAAATCTTTCTGATGAATTTTTATCATTTGCTACATTTTCTCTGTTATCTCCAAAATTAAATTTAAAATCTATCTCGGTAAATAACTGCCACTTATTAGCTCCAAAAGTTCGGTCATAAAAAAACTTTGTATCCCAAGCAAAACTACGTTGATCTAAAAACGAATCAACTCCATCATCAGCAGCGGCATCTGCCTTATCTTCAAAAACAGGAATAAAAAATGAACTTGTAAATGAAAAATTTCCAATATTTTTAAAAGGCTGCACTCTTATTGATGGCGCAATAGTTGACAAACCAGATCTTCTATCATTTCTATTATCCTCAAAACTGAATACATCTAGTGGTGATTGCCCATTAAGGGCATTTGATCGTACCTGAAAAATAAAACCTACGTTTATTCTAGATGTATTACTTATACCTGTAAAAATTTCAGTGGTATTTGTAAAAAAAGTTTGCCTTGTAATATCTACTTTTTCAGAACCTGCATCAGTTTGCTCAGTTTGGGTGTAAATACTGTTAAAAAACTTAATATCCCATTGTCCTTTCTTTAATAACTTTGATGGAGTAAAAGTTTGTATGTTGGAACCTGATTGTTCCTCTTCTTCTTGCGCTGTTACTGCCGCAGACATAAAGGCAATACTTACCACTGCCAGCATTTTTTGTGTTAGCTTCATAATCTAGTTTTATTTATAATATTTTGGGGTTTAATTCGAATTAGGCATTAAAAATCTATTCCGTATCGAAGTTTTAATGCCTATTTCGAGCTTAAGCTTTATTCAAAGACCAATCGTAGGTATAAAATGAAAGTTTAGATCCTTCTGGTAATTTTGTTGTTCTGTATGTATTGATAAACTTAAATACACCACCTGCCGATTTAAAATCCTTGTCATACCACTCAAAAATTTGAGAGATCTTCGTTTTTTTACCATCAACTCTAATAAAATTAGGGTCATTTAACGCTAATTTAGTTTGCGTTGTCAACTGAGTATCTAAGGTGCTTGGCTTGTACGCTTTTGCTATTATTGGAGGACAACCTAAACCTGCGCAAACTAATACAAAATGAAAGCGCGCTTCATTAGGAAAAGCTTTAAACAATATGCCTTTTTCTATTCCATTAAGACTTACTTTTTTTCCCGCAATAGTGTAATTTAAATTATCGAAAAAACCGCCTATATTTGTTGGGGATTTTGTAGGATACTTATCAACGATTCCTTTTATAACCGATAAATTATAAGCGTTTATGTAAAATGCCTGAAAGTCTTTCGTATTCGACTTTGACACTTTGGCTACCGCCATCATATCAATAAGTTCATTTAATGATGAGCTATCTGCTTTTATTTTGTCATAATGTACACGTCCGTTGGACACATAGGTTTTAAAAAATGCATCTGCCTTTTCAAAAAATGAAGTATTTCCTTGTGCTATCCCTAATTGAGCAATAAATAACGTGATTAATATAAGTATCTTTTTCATTGTGTTTTTTTAATATTGAAAATTTATTTTCACCCCATTTAGTTCGAATTGCATCTATTTAACTTACACGTCATTTTATTATTTCGTAAAAATACCATTAAACATTAGCTGTTTTTTTCTTCAAAGTTTATTCTAGAACCTCTTTTTTAATAGAAACTATTCTTTACTGTTTCCCTATACACAATTGCTTACCTTTGCAACAAAATCAAGCTTTATGTATATTTTTAATATCACCACTAATATTTCCGAAGAAATTGAAAAAGAATGGATTGCGTGGATGAATGATACTTTTATTCCTGCAATGCTTGCTACAAAAAAATTTAGCAAAGCACTCATGACTCAAGTTGAAGTTGAAGAAGAAATGGGCGGTATTACCTACAGCACTCAGTATTTTACCGATAGTAAAACGACATTAGATACTTTTTTTAAAGAAGATCAATCCAATATACTTCAAAAACACACAAAATTTAGAGGGCAATATGTTGATTTTAATACTACACTAAAAGTGATAATTGAACACTAATGGAACGACGACCAAAAAAGAAAAAAAAGTACCATAAAGATGATTTTAAAACGGCCACTACTTCGCCCGTAAAGGCAAAAAAACATTTAGGTCAACACTTTTTAACCGATGAGTCCGTTGCCCAACGTATCGGTGAAACACTTACAAACAATGGGTATGACAATGTTGTCGAAATTGGTCCTGGAACAGGTGTTTTAACTAAATACATATTAAAAAATGCGATCCATTTAATTGCCATGGATTTGGATACCGAATCTATTGCTTATTTAAATGAAAATTTTAGTATTGAGCATGCATCTAAAATTAATAAAACGGCTTCATTCAAAGTAATTGAAGCTGATTTTTTAAAGTTTGATTTAGCCAGTCTTTTTAACGGAGCTCCCTTTGCTATTACTGGTAACTTCCCATACAATATATCATCACAAATTGTTTTTAAAGCCATTGAATTCCGTCATTTAGTTCCCGAATTTACAGGAATGTTTCAAAAAGAAGTTGCTCAGCGTATTTGTGAAAAGGAAGGCAGTAAAGCTTACGGAATTCTATCCGTACTTACGCAAGCCTATTATAATGCTGAGTATTTATTTACGGTTGGACCTGAAGTTTTTAATCCTCCTCCTAAAGTAGACAGTGGTGTATTGCGTTTAACTCGAAAAGAAGACTACGATCTACCTTGTGACGAAAAATTATTTAAAGCCGTTGTCAAACAAGCTTTTAATCAACGTAGAAAAACCTTGAGAAATAGTTTGAAATCTTTTGAAATACCCGAAGAAAAAACAGAAAACAATATATTACAAAATAGACCAGAACAACTATCCGTTGCCGACTTCATTAAACTCACGCAACTCATTGAACGTATTTGACGTATTTGATTGCACTAAATACTAGTGAAACTTAGTAATAGAAATTATAAAAAAAGCAGCATCACTAAGTTTGGCAGCCACCGTTACATTTGGTACAAAAGTGATAAACGTAAAACTAAATTATTAGTTGCATTGGGAGTTACCGATTTTAAAGCGGATATACTTGCATTAAATCCCTGAGCGTTTTCAAAAGTGGTTTGCTCTAGTGATTTGTTCCTTTATTTTCTGTTTTTCATTAAGTTTAACTATTTTAACAAACTGATTAACATATACATAAAACCAAAACTCTTCTCAAAAACAAGCACTTAAAATGACTAGAATATTAATTTGCCTACACGAACTCAAAAAATTGAATCCAATATACCCCAATAATCAAATTTTTAAGAATGAAAAAACCTTTACACTTTAGCATAAGTAAGTATCTTTGCTAACAGTTTTACACCCCAAAAATCGCGCGTTATGGCTTTTGAATTAACGAAAGAACTTACTGACGAAATTAAAGACCTCATTACCAGTAAAAATGAGTCGCGATTAAGAAATACATACAATGATTTCCATTTTGCAGATTTAGCAGAAATCCTAGAAGCCTTAAACATTGATGAAGCCACTTATTTAATCAAGGTTTTAGATACCGAAAAAACTTCGGAGGCCTTAATGGAAGTAGAAGAGGATTTTAGAGAAGATATTTTAAAAAAATTATCTGCTAAGGAAATCGCTGAAGAACTGGATGAGTTGGATACGGATGATGCCGCCGATATAATTAACGAACTCCCCGTTGATCGAATTGAAAATGTAATTGCTGAAATTGAAGATGAGGATCATGCCGAAAATATTGTAGACCTACTTCGATATGAAGATGATACTGCTGGGGGGCTTATGGCCAAAGAGCTTGTTAAAGTAAATGAAAACTGGTCGGTCACACAATGTTTAAATGAAATTCGCTTACAAGCAGAAAATGTGACTCGTGTGCATTCCATTTATGTGGTTGACAATTCGGATAAACTTAAAGGGCGTCTCTCATTAAAAGATTTAATGGTTGCCCCGGCAAATTTTAACATATCGCAAGTATATATTCCTAAAGTAGACTTTGTTTCGGTTACCACCGAAGATGAAGAAGTTGCTCGAATAATGCAAAAATATGATTTAGAAGCCATTCCTGTTATTGACGAAATAGGAAGACTTATTGGACGTATTACCATTGATGACATTGTTGATTTTATTAAAGATGAAGCAGAAAAAGATTACCAATTAGCTGCGGGTATTTCAAGTGATGTAGAAGCTGATGATAATATTTTTGATCTTACCAAAGCCCGTTTACCATGGTTAGTATTAGGCTTATTTGGTGGTTTGGGAAGTGTTTATATAATGAAAGGCTTTGAAAATGCCTTAGAAAATTTCCCAATACTCTTCTTTTTTACGCCACTAATTGCTGCAATGGCAGGAAATGTAGGTGTACAATCAAGTGCCATCATTGTACAAGGTTTAGCTAATGACAATGTAAAAGGAAGCTTATGGGATCGATTAATAAAAGAGGTGAGTTTAAGCCTTATTAACGGTATAGCCCTAGGTCTATTAGTTATTTTATTTGGTTTTATTGTTGGGCAAGAATCTTTGGTTAGTTTCACTATAGCCATATCTATGCTCTCTGTTATTATAATCGCCTCATTGATAGGCACATTTGTCCCCATTATTTTAGACAAAAAGGGCATCGATCCTGCCATTGCTACCGGACCTTTTATTACCACAAGCAATGATATTTTTGGAATATTCTTATTCTTTTATATTTCTAAAGTTATTTTAGGCTTTTAAGCCCTAAACTCATATTTACAGATAAAATTCCTGTCTCTTTTTCTGCTTTACGCTACAACTAGCTCACAAAATTTAAACTTCACATACTTTTTTGTGTTTACCCCTTGTAGGTATACCTCTATTTGTCTTTAAAAGACTACATATTGTGCTTTTATTAACATTCACATAACTTTTTGGAAAAATATTTTTAACATTTCTTATGGCATTCCCCAATCACTATCAGTCAATAACTTACAATTTGTAAGACTTAAAAAGAACTACTTCACAGATATAAAATCCTTAAAATACTCCTTCAAAAAATAACTATAACGTTAGCTTAACTATATTTTATTGACCAATCCTTAATAAACAACAAAAAAAATGCTAAAACATTTTCTTTTAAAATCAATTAAAATTAAGCTATGAAAAAATTAGGACTACTCTCTTTATTTACTTTTTTAACAATAACCACCAATGCGCAACGTGATTGGGATAATGTTCCAATTCCACCCGATCCAGGACCAGGTAGAACATGGGTATTACAGGAAGCTCCTTCCGATGATTTTAATTATACATTTAATGGTTCTTCAAATCGAGTAAATTTTGGCCCATCTGGTCAACCTGCCAAATGGTACAATCAATACCACGATCAACCTAACGGTAGACCAAATGTTTTCCCTGGACCTGGCCCAACTATATGGACCAGAGATCATATTTCCGTTGGAGGCGGAACATTAAATATTATCGCTTCACGTGTGCCGGGAGAGTCTAAAATAGATCTTAATGGAGTTCAAACCTATAATTTTTCATCACGTAGTGGTTGTATGACCAACTTAAATAGAGTGATTTATCCGGTATATGTAGAAGCCCGAGTGCAAATAATGAATTCCATGCTAGCATCTGATGTTTGGCTTTTAAGTCCTGATGATACTGAAGAAATTGATATTATTGAAGCCTATGGGGGTGCTGGTGATGATGGTCGTAATCAATTTTTTGCTGAGCGTATACACCTAAGTCACCATGTATTTATACGCCAACCTTTTAGGGATTACCAACCTAGAGACATTAATAGTTTTTGGAGAAGACGTGCCGTAAACCAATGGGGAGGAAGAACAGTAAATATAGGAGTATACTGGGTTTCGCCAACTAGACTTGAATATTATATTGATGGTCAATTACAACGTATTGTAGATAATAATGCGGTAACATCTCGATTAATTGACGAACAATTTCAGGCTACATATCCAGCCGGAGTAACAAGTACAGGAAGAACTGGTGAATTATTCTTTGACCCTAACTTACCTGGTTTTCAACAAATGAATGTAGCATCTAGTTTAGAAGAGGCACAACAGTTATCTAACATTAGTGTTATTGATCCTTTTAATCATTTACAAAATGGTCGTCGTTTCTCAAAAGAAATGGATATTATTATTAATGTGGAAGATCAAAGTTTTCAAGCAGATGCTGGTCGCTCACCAAGTGACGCAGAAATAAACAGACCGGAGGATAATGTGATGAGAGTAGACTGGATACGTGTATACAAACCAGTAGCAGTTAATGGACCACAAAATGCACCTGTAAATACCGATAGAGAGCGTTCTTTGGTATTTACAAATAGAAATTTATTTGCTCCAAGTGGTGCAATAGACCCCGAATTTGAAGCTGGAGAAGAAGTAAGCTTAAGTTTTGATTATGCTACTGGTAGTGAAAATGGTAACGAAGAGGCTATTAATTACATTGCTGTTTTAGTTAGAGAAATAGACGAAAATGGGGATGAAGTTGCATCAAGTCCTTTTACTGCAGTTATTGATGTAGATAGAACACCCGATTTAGCTAATCAAGGTATTGCTAATTTTGCATACACTATACCAAGTACTTTTGATGAAGCAGGGAATAATCCAATTCCATCTTCGGATGAACTTGAGGATGGCCATCAGCTATTATTAGTCTTATTTATGTCGGTAGATAATGATGCCGCCTTTGCCGATGCTACTACTACAATTACTTATAGTAATGATATTAACACTAATATTCCAATTATTAGTCCAGCCCCTGTAATAATTGACACAAATCCTGATGTATCATTTTCTAACCCAAGCAACAACGCTAATTTTAGTGTAGGTGACAACCTAGGTGTTACTGTAAATGCAAGTGATTCCGATGGAAACATTGCCAATGTTCGTTTATTTTTTGATGGTAATTTAGTTCGCCAAGAAAACATCTCGCCATATAATTGGGGGACTGACAACTCAAATAATGCTGATAATAGCATTAGAAGTTTAAGTGCCGGAAGTCATATCCTTGAAGCTATAGCTACTGATAACAATGGAAATAGCATTACAGAATCTATTACAATTAACGTAATTACTCCTACACCAATACCTAATCCAACTCCTGCACCTGTACCAGCGCCTGTTTCAAACCCAGGAGGCGCTACTGTCAGAACTAATATTGCCTTAAACAAAATAGCAACACAATCAAGTACGCTTTTTGATTTAAATGCTAGTTTTGCTGTTGATGGAGATCGAAACAATTTTAACCATACGGATGAAGATGCAAATGCATGGTTGGAAATTGATTTAGGAGATCGCTTCAATATCAATCAAGTTACTATATGGAATAGATTAGATTGTTGTGCAGATCGTTTACGTGAATATCAATTATTCATTTCCGATCAAGCTTTTTCTTCAACGGATATAGTTACTACTGCAAATCAACCTGGTGTTGGTGTTTTTTTCCAAAGTGATATGGCTCTAAGGCCTACTAGTGTTGGTCTTAATAGAATTGGAAGATACGTTAGAGTGCAACTAATTGGCACAGGAATATTACATATTGCAGAAATTGAAGTCTTTGGAAGCCCTGTCACTTCGGGTGCTAAAAAATTAACTCCTAACATTGTTGATGATTCCAACAAAGGTTTAATTATTTATCCTAATCCAGTTTCTAGAGGCAATGCTATTAGTATTGAAAACACCCGCATTGGAAATACGTTTTCTATAATTGACTTTTCTGGAAAATTAATAAAAGTGATTAAATCTACAGAAGGTCAAACTTTAGTAGATACCACCAACTTAGCAACGGGTATTTACTTTATTCAATTAGATAGACATGTATTCAAATTAGTTATTAATTAATATACTGTCCATCCCACCTTAATAAAACCAAAACCCCAGATTCTTCTTTTTTAGAAATAATCTGGGGTTTTTCTATTTTTTTCTTATCTAATTAAACTAAAATGACCCGTTTCCTGCTGACCATCTTTTAATGTAGCAACGAACCAATAATCATCCGCTGGCATATGGAGATCATTGTAAGTTCCATTCCAACGATCAGTTGGTTTTATACTCACTAACAATTTCCCATACCTATCATATATCTCAATATATTCGATTAGCGCTATGGTCTTAGTACTTACTTCCCAATAATCATGTTGTGTATCACCATTAGGTGTAAAAAATAATGGATAGCCTCTATCTTTTGGTGGATTTACTCTTACAATAAGACTTGAATTACTACTCGCAGGACAATCGCCTCCAGTTTCCATTATTTCATAAACCACTTCCTGTACCTGATCTGTTGTATTTACTAATACATCAGAAATAATTCGAGATTGAGAATTAAATGTATTTTCCCCTTCAATAAAAGCCACTTCACTACTTGCTTGCCATGAAAAAGAATTTTCTAATACTCCCATGTTAAAAATCAAATCATAATCGACCGATTTACCACTCTCAATAGTAATCGTATCAAACTGAGGCACTTTTTCTGGCGCTACCGATATCGTAAACGAAACTCTTTCACTTTCACAATCAGAAGCATCTTTTTGAGAAACATAGTAAGTAGTATCCGAAGCAACACCCGTATTAATTATTGGTTTTGTAATTTTTGAAGCTGTTGTTGCATCTCCATACCAAACTAAGGTTTCAGTTACCGAAATAAAGGTTTCGATTGCCAAAGGAACATCACCAAAACAAAATGAAGCATTATTCACCAAAGGTGGCAAAACCATTGTACAAGGTACAGGGCCATCATTATCTTCTATAGTCCCAATAGCGGTTTGCTCAATTGGATTGGGCATCCCATCAACATTTACAATTCTCAATTCTAAGGTTTCTGTGTTTTCTTCAATAAGATCATCTATAGTTTCCAAAATAAAAACAGTATCATTTGATCCAGCTAGTATAAGAGCCGACAAAGTAACCTTACTATAATCTTCAGGAAATACTGTGGTTACATCTCTAACTTCAAATGTAACTTCTATATCCTTTGTGGCTACTTCTGTTAATGTAATAGGAAAAATTAAATTCCCCCCTTCAACAACAGTAGCTCCACTATTAATAATAGCCGTTAAAACAGTAGCAGTTGGCAATACAGTCACCTCTAATGTAGAAGGCTCAGGAGCACAACCTGCCGAAGGATTCGCAGTTATTGTATAAGTGACTACCTGTGGTACTGTCGAATTATTAGTTAATCCATCTGCAACTACATCCGAATTTAAATTCACAACAGTTTCACCAGTCACATTATCATTACTTGTTGCTACTATACTAATACTTCCTGCTTCTAGTCCCATTTCGGCAACAATATCATAATTCACTGTAGCTCCATTAATAATGGTCTTAGTTTTAAATTGTCCAACATCACCTTCTTTAATACGGATGCCAACTTGTACACGATCACTTTCGCAATTTGCTGGTGTTATTTGAGCAACATAATAAAAAACAGTAGTCGCAACTGATGTATCTATAATTGGTTTACTAATCGGTGTAGTACTTAATGCGTCTGCATACCATACTATAGTTTCTGTAGCAGTAACATAAGTTTCTATATCCGTAATAGGTTCCCCAACACAAAGTTCAATAGTTGCTACAACTGGTTTATCAATAACAGGGCAAGCCATATCATTGTCCTCTATTTCACCATTAGCCGTGGATACAATTGAGTTGGGCATCGCATTTACATTTACAATAGCGACTTCCAATGTTTCGAGTAATTCTACCTCTGTATCGTCAATTGTCGGAATCACAAAAATGGCTTCATCACTACCTGCTAAAACTGTTATACTTGTGTTTGTTATGTTATAATCAGCCGGCAATGTTGAAATGTCAGATACTGCAATAGTGACCTCAACATCTGTAGCCGCAATTTCAGTCAATTTAACTACAAACTCCAAATCCTCACCTTCGGTTACGGAATCACCAGTAATAAATGCTGATAATGTAGTGACTGGCGGTAATACCGTAACTACCAGTTCCGATGGCTCAGGCGCGCAACCAGTTGTAGGCACCGATGTAATAGTATAAGTAATCGTTTCGCTTAGGCTAGAAGTATTCACTAATACATCAGTTATCACATCGGATGTTACTGATGCTATAGATTCTCCCATTACATTCGTATTATCAATAGTTTCCCAACTAATGCTCCCAGGCTCTAATCCCATTTCTGTCTCAATATCGAAATCTACAGCAACGCCACTTTGAATCGTTTTTGTTGCTGATTGAGAAGCCGCTCCAGTTTTCACTTCAACTACTACCTCAACACGATCACTTTCGCAATCATCAGCTGTTTTTTGCGCCACATAATATGTTGTATTAGAAGCTACAGCTGTGTCAATTATCGGTTTGCTTATGGCCGAAGTACTCACCTTATCCACATACCAAACTATAGTTTCTGTTGCAGTAATATAAGTATCAATATCATTTGCTATTTCTCCCACACAAAATACAGGTACATTTTGTGTAGGTTCGTCAACATCTACTAAAGCACAAAGGTCTGCTCCACTACAATCTAAAATAGCTTGTGCACTCACAAAATCCTTAGGTAAGCCTAAAGCATTTGTATACGCTAGATTAATAATTTTGGAGGTTGCTGAAGGGCATGAAGCTATTTCTCCTTTCCACGAATAGGTAACCTCAGTATCTGCTAATACAGGTCCTGATATAATAGGATAAGTAAC
Organism: Aquimarina agarilytica ZC1; assembly: GCF_000255455.1. Taxonomy (GTDB): domain Bacteria; phylum Bacteroidota; class Bacteroidia; order Flavobacteriales; family Flavobacteriaceae; genus Aquimarina; species Aquimarina agarilytica. Next base: position 23,329 of record NZ_JH621257.1, read on the forward strand.
CACCCCAGCAGTATTTACCCCTGAATCTGCTGCCGAAACAAAATTAATTTCTGCTGGAATTGGGTCCGTGATTTGTAAATCAAATGCAGAATCTAAACTAGATTTATAGGCTATCAATTGATGTATTCCGGAATTATCTGAAGCACTATTAGGGTATCCATTTATTACTCCCGCATAACCCGCTCTTATTGGTAAGCCTGTTACTGTCCAAGTAGGGGTTGGAGTAGTCGTATTCCCCATCCATACTTGTAATTGATCATCTACTAATTGTAGTTTAATTTTTGCTGGATTTCCTGAAGGTGTTATTCCTGTTGCTTTTATTGGTCTAGTTCCGTCAAACACTTCTGTCTCTATATTACCACCACCAAAATTAGGTTTAAAAACAATATAAATTCCATTATCAATAGCGCCTCCAGTATGCCGCAAAGCAAATCCATAAGCTTGACTATCTGCAAAATTAACTTCGGCCTCAATGGTCCCATTTGTTCCATGGGAAAAATCATGCGTAGAAACCGCTACACTATTTGATACATTTGATACACCCACATTAGGTGTCACTGTCATAGCAGGTCCACTTTGGGTAGTCCATGACCTAGTGAAATCTGCCTCAAAAGGAGAACCGTCAGTATTTTTATAACTCAATGTATAAGTTACCTGATCACCAACCACAGCCGACTTTGGTAAAACCGTTTTTGTCATTGACGAAGGCGGCGGAGGTAAAATTACTGGAGTACATGTAATAGTTACTTCGGCAGTATCAATTACTGGCGACTCATTTTTAGCTTCAATAGAAGCAGTATTAATTTGAATTTCATCAGCTCTAGGGCAAGTTCCCGATGAAAAGTTTGCCGTTGCTAAATAACTAAACGCCCCTTTTTCTTTTACTTGCATCGCACTTTTTTTCCAAGTAATTGTACGCGTAGCTTTATCGTAAGTGGCCTTCTCCCCTAAAATTTCAACCGTATCTCCTAAATTTTTTCCTGTAGCATCCACAAAACCTACAAATGTAAAACCGACAGGTAACACATCTGTTAATACCACATCTTCAACTTCTCTTCCAGGCACTGGACTATTTCCAAAAATTCTACGCCAAGTAAATCCATCCCATTCTTCAACCAAAACATTATCAATAGTAATAGTAGGTTTTTCACAAGCCTCATTATGATATTCAGTTACGGGTACATCTGGGTTATCTGGATCTGTCCAGTTATTTGTTACGGGATAATACAAGCCGTCATCGCCATCACTCACTGCTGGATTCCATGACCAATCATCATCCCATTGTACATTACCCCAAGCACTCGTATGCATTTGCCATTTCGCCCTTAACGGATTGGCCCCTCCTTGATGTACTCGTCCGCCTGTTAAACCAAAATAGCGCGAAATATGTGGTGTTATAGTGGCCAATTGCTCCGAAAATTTAACAATCACACGTTGATTCCATGCACCTTTAGCATCTGATCCAGGAATAATTTTTTCACTAGTGATACTTACTTTAGATCGATCTCCTCCTTCATAAATTTGAGCATCCAAGGCCCATCCCGTCCCAGTACACCCTGGAGTTCCTGCGACACAATCCACAGCATTATCATTTAAAAATAATGAAATCCTATAATTACCATAATCAATATAGGGCTCTGCTGCTCCGTGATATAATCTAATTTTAACATCACGTTGATTGGTAGTCCCACCATGACCACTATGCGCATAAGCAGGAATCACATCTTGTCTCCCACCATTTAAAAAACCACCCGATGATGCATTTTCAAAATCTACGGTGTAAGTAACTTGATCTCCTGGATTTACTGTCGCATTATCCACTGTTTTTTCAATTTCCAATGCTTTTTCTGCCACATCAAAACAATTACGTTGCATTACAGCAGTTTCCTCATTCGGAAATTCATTAGAAGTCCATCCTTTTCCGTTTGAAGTTTCTATATCAAATTCAGTACAAATTCGTCCCGTAGTTCCTTTGTCTATTTTTAAAATCATTTTCACCTCTCCAGTAGTAGGTGAAATTCCAGTTGCTGTTTTAAAACCTGGTACTGTTCCAATATCCCAAGTTACAGTTCCTCCTGCGTTCACACCTCCATTGGTTGCCGACACAAAACTCATCCCTTTTGGAATAAGTGTACTAATCTTAACATCTTTTCCATCGACCGAAGCATAATTTCGGTAAGCCACGGTAAATTCAACTTCATCGCCTGTAAAAGCAAAAGTTTTATCTACACTATGATATACTTTTAGATTAGACTCTAATATAGTTTCTGCCGGAGAATGATGATTCCCCGAAAGCGTTAACATCCCTAATAACCTAAAAAATCCATGAAAATACCCCGGAATACTTGTTAAATAACCATCTCCAGCAGTAGTTGTATCCCATTCAATAACACATTGACGGTATAATTTACCCATTAAATCATAATCTTCTGCTGCAATTGCTGCAGGAGATCCTGTACCCGCTAACCAATTTAATGGAAAAGCTCCTATTATTTTCCCTGAATTAGGATCATATTGTTGTCTTAATTGAGAAACTCCATTGTATGATAAACTTGGACCACCTGTTGCTACCCAGCAATCATTTGACCAAGGTGCTTGACCAGGGTTCTTCATGAAAGTAGCTAATCTTTTTCCTATATTTTTTTCAAACGAATTACCTCCTGCCTCAACTTCATGTATCGAAGGATTCCAACTAGTTTTAGGATCACCATGCCATACATAATTCAATATCGTTCTCCATGGATTTCTAAAATCTTCACCTTCAGAAAAACTACTATATATTGGGTTATTTGCTGCGTCTAAATCAACCCAGCCCGCCAACGGAAGTGTTGCTGGATTATCTAACATTTTACCCATTAACCAATCTGATGATGCTTCTGCTCTTTTAAACTGATCTATATTCCACCCTTGATCGCGAGTATCTCCATTATCTTCTAAAAATTTTTGAAAAGCATGAAAATATGCAGGTGCATTATAATCAATATGATGAGGTGTGTTTGGCCCATATTGTGGTTTAGGGTTTATCAAAGTAGCTGACCATTTTGATAACTCCAGCCATGTATTCCCCCCTTTTTGATAACCATCAAAACCAATGATACCTGATGTAAAATCTTCATTTCCTTTTACGTTTCCTTCAAAACGTTCTACCAAACCTCTAATTACTTTTAATGCTTCTTCTTTGTAATTAATTACATTCCCGCAACCATCTTTATGCCCTGAATCTCCTCCCCACTGTTTATAGGCAACAAGTAACGCTAAGGCAATATCAACATCCCCATCCGCAGCACTATCAGATCCTGGTAAACCTTTCTCAGATATTGATAAATCTCCCCATTGATAATTTTTATCTGGCACAACACAATCTTTATATCTAGGCTGCTTTATCATTTTTAAATCATGCACCCTAAACCAAAGTCCATCAAAAGTAGTTTTATCAGCCATTTCCGCAGCCCCTAACATGGCATAACCATCTCCTTCAGTACAATCATGTGGACATCCTAAATTACCTATAATATATTTCACCCCTGCATGGCTCTCTCCCGTATATTTAAATCTGTTTGCCATTATTTGCCAAGCATCTTTGGTAGCCTGTTCCATTTCGGCATGTGTAATTCCCGGAGCATTATTTGTAGCTAAATTTCCTAATTTATGATTCGCCGATTCATAAGCTAAAAACTGCGGAAAAGGAAACGCTGGATTTCCGGAGTTAATATCAACAAAAACTTCGGGACTTGTAGGAGGTTGCGAAAAACTTACAAGTGCCAGAAAAAACACAAAAAAACAAGTGTATAATTTATTCATTCTCAAGAAGTGTATAGTGGTTTAGTTCCCTTGTGTAACGCCACTTTAGCTCAAAAATTACCTGTTAAAAATCACTTAAAATATATACCTAAACCCCAACTTCCTTTTAACTTAAAAAAGTAACCTTATAACACCTTATTATTTTTTTGTTTAAATAAAAAATAAAGAAAAAAACTACAAAAAAATCAGGTTCTTCAATTTTAAAAAAAGCTTCCCTCCAATATAGAATTACGCTACTTTGGCTATATTTGTGCTTCTAAAAAAACATACTTATGTCATTTAATGATTTATTCGATAGCGGAAAGCATAAAAAAAACTTAGGTCACTTTGCTTCTATAGTGACTCTAGCTGCCGCTGATGGTGCTGTAAACGAAAATGAACTTAGTTTACTTAAGCGTTTTGCACGTAAACTTGATGTTGACGACAGTGAATTTGAAGAAATTTTAAAAACGCCAAAACGCTACCCTATTAATCCTCCAAATAACTCTGGAGAACGCTTAGAGCGTTTATATGATTTATTTAAAATTATATATGCCGATAATAGCATGGATGAAATTGAAAGTAAACTAATAAAAAAATATGCTATTGGTTTAGGTTTTTCTGCCGAAAGCACCGAAAGCTTAATTAAAAAATCTATTGAACTATTTAGTGGTAAAATTAAATTTGATGATTATAATACTATTATAAATTCATTATAATTTTTTTAGTAACATCACTTACAAAACGACAAACCCCAATGAATATCATCGGGGTTTGTCGTTTTGTATTCTAATTATTAATTTAATAAACCTATGAATACTGTTTCCCTTTCCTTTTAAAAAGCTTGGTGATTTTACCTACTAACAACTCTTCCGAAAAAGGTTTTGCTAAAAATGAATCAATACCATTTATAGCACATAAATTTTCGATATTTAGTGTTTTAATTGCGGATATTCCTAAAATAGGCACGTCTTTTATAAACTCGTCCGCATAGTCTTTTCTGATTTTTAGTGCCAAATCAAAACCGGACATTCCCGACAATTTTATATCTAGAATAAGTAAATCATAAGTCCTGTTTTCTATTGCTTTTATTGCTTCTTCAGCAGATGAAACTACATCCACAAAAAAACAGCCTTGGTTTAATAGCAAACGGGTAATTAAATATTGCGTACTTCTTTTATTTTCTACTACAAGTACTCTAAATCGTCCTGACTTAGGCGCTTTTAGTTTAGCCACCTTTGCTACCTCTTCTTCTTGATTGCCTGTATCATGCCTTAAACTAATATCCAATGTAAACTTTGTTCCCTTTCCGGGTTCACTTTCCACTTCAACAGAGCCATTCATTAGGTGCACTAAATTTTTGACCACATGGAGACCTAAACCAGATCCTTCCCCTTTATCATTATGCTGAACAAAAGCTTCAAAAATAGAGACCTGATTTTCTTTTTCAATTCCAATACCAGAATCTTCAATCTCAAATTGTACAATCTGCTTTTTGTATTTCCCTCCTTTTTTAGAAACTTTAAATTGAACAAAGCCTTTTTCTGTATACTTAAATGCGTTGTTCAGTAAATTATTTACAATTTGATATATCCTTGTTTTATCTCCATACATTTGAGCATTAAGTTTGGAATCAATACTCACCTTAAACTCAAGTGCATTTTCTGCCGCTATATGTTTATACGAATCTACTATGGATTCTATCAACTCTATTAAATCAAAAGGTTCTTCCAGTAATTTAAATGTTCCTGTTTCAATTTTAGAAAGATCGAGCATATCACCAAAAATACGTTCTAAATGTTCACTTTCTCTTAATATAATTTGAACTAGTTCCTCTTGCTCGTAACTTAAATCTGTTTTTTTAAGCAAATCCAAAAATCCTTTTATGGATGTAATAGGCGTACTTACCTCATGATTTATGTTTGCTATAAAATCATTTTTAAATGATTCTTTTTCTAAAAGTAATTTGTTAGAAAATGCTAATTCCTGACTCCTTATTATTGACTCATTCCGCTCTTGAGAAATTTTATTCAACTCTTTATAAGTAAGCGTATAATCAAATATGACTATGTGTATTTCGGCTAAATCAATGGTAATATTAACGTCACAGATTCTATCATCAGACACCTGATCCATTGCTAAATGCACACACGGAAAACTAAATTCATTATCCGTGGGTGTATACGTTTGTAATAAACCTTTAATTACTTCAAAAAAAGGATGCAATTCATAAATTACGTCCCCTTCATTAATAGTATTAAATAAGTTTGCATCCGTAAAGGATACAATCCCTTTATGATTAATTGTAATTAACTGGACTTTATCATTAAATTTTTTCTTATTCAAATCACTCATAAAACAAAAAATTTAATTAGTTAAATCAACTGCAATTTCAACAAACAACTCAGCTACATTTTCTCCTGTTTTGGCACTTGTCAAGCAATCATAATTCACATTATGTTCTTCTAAACTTTTTTTAACCCGTTTTAAAGCTACCGTATCTAATTTATTCCCTATAATTTTTATGAGCACATTAGGATAGTTCTTTTTTAAAAAATCAATTTGTTCATTGATATTTTTATAAGTATCGATTCGCGTTAAATCAAACACATATATAAAGGCATGAGATCCTAACAAATAAGAACTTCTACTTTGCGAAATTTCTTCATGCCCTTCAGTATCCCACAAAATCATGGATAAAGCTGTCCCATTATCCATCTGTATTACTTTTTTTTGAATCTGTACTCCTAAGGTCGATTTGTAATCTTCCGAAAAAGCATCATCAATAAACCGACGAAATAACGAAGTTTTACCTACTCCAAAAGGGCCTACTAAGGCAATTTTTTTAGACAATTTGCTCACTAAAATATATTTTTAAACGTGATGAAAATACTTCACTATTATTAATTTCTTCTTTTGAAATCCCTTTTTCGGCAAAATCTAAGATTTTATCTTCTAAAATATCCTTAAACTCATTGGTATATGTTCCATTGACCACAGCAGTTACATAATAATTATGAAAACTTTGAATGTGAAGCGTGTACAGTTCATAGGAAATGGTTTCCAAATTCTGTCCTCCCAACTTAAAAGCATCCTCTACAAAACTTTTTATAGCCGTTAACATCCCTGCAATCAAATCATCATCCATGGTGTCATATTCCTCTTTTGCATATTTAGCCACCAGTAATCCAGATGCTTTTTCTATAACAAAAATTTGCAAGACATTCGCCTCGTTGGAACTTGCTATAATTTCATTAGCTATATCTTTTTTACCAAACTTACTCCTAAAAAAATTCTTGAATGAAAAAGCTTTTTTCAATTGCTTATTAATTCTTTCATTAAGTAATTTAATTTCGTTGGCAATGTATTTCTTGATCATTTTCCCTATAATAGGAAATAAGGCTTCAACTACTGCATCTTGAGAATTCTTAATTTCTGCTTTTAAAGCACTTGTTATAACTGGTGATAGTTTTTGAGGCATATCATCAATCAACTTTTTAATCTTTTTGTCTATTAAAGGATCTACCTTTTGGGACAATTCTAATGGTTCGTTTAAAGTACTAGATAGCTTCTCTACATCAGCAATCAAAGAGTCTGTAACCTCTTTTGTATCTGCTAGTAGAATTTTTTTAAGCAGTTTTAGTCGCTCATTTTGCTCCATTATAATCAATTATTGATTACTCACTAATTTGATTCCCTAATTTCACCAAAAGTTGACCTAATGCTTTTTTATCTACTTTTTTGGCTTCTAAATCTTCTGCTTTGTCAGCAATAGACCCTTCTAATTCAGTAATTCTAATATTTAGATCTGTACTTAGATTATCAATCAGACCGTTTAATTCTTTTCGGGTTTCTTCTATAAAATCCTTAAGCTCATCTCTTTTTTGAGCAATTTCTTTTTTTAAGGAATCAAACTCCGAATCATAAGCTTGTATATTCTCCCCAAAAATCAAATTCTTGATAGCTTCAATTTTTGACCCGGCATCTAGAGCACCATTAGGGGGAGTTTCAGTTTCAATATTATTTTTAGACATGATATTTATTGAATTCAGTGTTGGCTACTTCTTTGTAAAGATAGCATTTTCTTACATAAAGATACGAAACTCTAAATCCTTAACTAAAGTTTTATCAATTAGGTTAAGTTACGTAAATTTGATGCTAAATTTTTTAAAACAAATATCAAGCCAAATAATCGCTTGAAACAAAAAAAGCATGAGAGTATTTAAATTTGGAGGTGCATCTGTTAAAGACGCTGCAGGAGTTAAAAATGTAGTAAGTGTATTAGAAAAAGTGGGACACAAAAACACACTTGTTGTAGTCTCTGCTATGGGAAAAACAACAAATGCTTTGGAAGTCGTTATTGAACAATACCGAGACAAAAACCCTGAACTTACCAACAGTATCAAGGCATTAAAAGAAAGTCATGCGAGTATTTTAACAGATCTATTTAAAAGTAATCAGCACCCTATTTTTAACAAAATCAATGCTATTTTTGATGATTTAGAAACACTTTTGCAACGTAATAAGTCTCCTAAATACGACTATATATACGACCAAGTAGTAAGCTATGGTGAAATTATTTCCACCACAATTTTAAGTAATTTCCTTACATTTAAAGGACTTGAAAACGATTGGCTAGACGCCCGTACTCTTGTTAAAACCGATAGCACTTATAGAGATGCTAAAGTTGATTGGGAAACTACTCAAACAGCAATTACCAATAGTGTTAATAAACAAAACTTAAGTATCACTCAAGGTTTTATTGGCGCCGATACTAATAATTTTACAACAACCCTTGGACGAGAAGGAAGTGATTACTCTGCTGCTATTTTTGCTTATTGTTTAAACGCAGAAAGTGTAAGCATTTGGAAAGATGTAGATGGCGTATTAAATGGCGACCCACGAGTTTTTGAAAACACGAAATTATTGAATCAAATATCCTACGAAGAAGCAATTGAATTAGCTTTTTATGGTGCCTCTGTAATTCACCCAAAAACACTACAACCTTTACAACAAAAAGAAATCCCTTTATATGTAAAATCTTTTATTCATCCAGAAAACCCCGGAACTGCCGTTAGCAAAGGACAAACGTTGGAACCTTTTATCCCTTGTTTTATAGTTAAAAAGAATCAAGTTTTAATTTCACTTTCATCATTAGACTTTTCATTTATTGTTGAAGAAAATATAAGTGAAATTTTTAGCCTTTTTCACAAGTACCAGATTAAAGTGGACTTAATTCAAAATTCCGCTATTAGTTTTGCCGTATGTGTGGATAACAAATTTGGTCATTTACAGGAGCTGATTACCGAACTTAAGGCTAAATTTAAAGTTACTTTTGAAGAAAACGTATCCCTTTACACCATAAGACATTTTGATAAAGCTGCTGCGGAAGGCTTAGAAAAAGGAAAAAACATATTACTAAAACAACTAGGTACTGAAACCTACCAAATTGTAACCAAAGAATAAGCTTGAATTAACACATTAATAAAATACGACACTTACATTTATCGGCTTTAATTTCTCTAATTAATCTCTTTAAATGAGTCTAGTAACTATTAATGACATATCAAAACTACTACATATTACAAAGCTTGGACCAATTGGTAGACTTATCAGTTGGTTCATTCTTAAAGTGACACGTATTAGTAAAATTAATAAGCGATATTTAAAAAATAAACACCTATCCTGCCAAAATTTTATTGATATCACTTTAAAGGAATACAAAATCACCTACCGTATTCCTAAAAAAGATTTAAAAAACATACCAGAACAAGGTCCTTTTGTTACCATTTCAAATCATCCTTTTGGAGGAATTGAAGGCTTGATTATACTCAAAACACTTCATAAAAAAAGACCCGATTACAAAGCCATTGCCAACTTTTTATTACAACGCGTTGAACCTTTGTCGGAATCCATAATTGCTGTAAATCCATTTGAAAACCATAAAGACAAAAAATCAAGTCTCGGCGGACTTAAAGAAGCTATTTTTCACCTAAAAGAAGGTAAATGTTTTGGTGTTTTCCCTGCTGGAGAAGTAAGCAATATAAAAAACGGCAATCAATACATTGACAAACCATGGAATGATGGAGTGATGCGATTAATTAGAAGAGCTAAAGTCCCCGTTATTCCTTTTTATTTTCATGGAAAGAATAGCGCCCTTTTTTACAAACTAGCCGCCATACATCCACTATTACAAAGTGCCAAATTGCCTAGTGAATTATTCAGTCAAAAAAACAAACTAATAAAAATACGTATTGGCAAACCTATTAGCGTAAAAAAGCAGCAAAACTATACCGACATTAATGAATACAACACTTTTTTACGTAAAAAGACCTATATACTTGCTAAATCATTTGATAAAAAAAAGCCATTAAACAGAATACAAAAAAAAGTTTCTATAAAGAAAGTAAAGAATATTGCTTTGCCTATTAAAAAAGAAACTATTCTCGAAGAAATAGAAAACTGTAGCATAAAACAACTTTGTATTTATCAAAACGAAGGTTTTAAAATGTTTTTAGCCACTAAAAAAGATATCCCTAATATTTTAATCGAAATTGGGCGTCTACGCGAAATTACATACCGAACTATTGGCGAAGGCACTAACCAAGCTATTGATTTAGATAAATACGACAATTATTACCATCATCTTTTTTTGTGGGACAATAACAATAAAGAACTTGTCGGTGCTTATCGTATGGGAATTGGAAGTGAAATTTTAGCTACACATGGTATTAAAGGCTTTTATTTACATCGTTTGTTTAGATTTGAGCCCGAATTACATGCCATGATGGGAAAATCCATTGAAATGGGCAGAGCCTTTATAAGAAATGAATATCAAAAAAAACCTTTGCCTCTTTTTTTACTCTGGAAAGGCATAATGCATTGTACGCTTAAATTTCCAAATCATGATTTTTTGATTGGAGGAGTGACTATAAGCAATCAATTTAGTACATTCTCCATGTCCCTTATGGTCGAATTTATGAAATCTAATTATTACGACCCTATAATTGCTCAATTTGTTAGACCAAAAAAAGAATACAAGGTAAAACTAACCGATACCGATAAAGGTTTTGTTTTTGAAGCTTCGGAAAACAGCCTTAAACAGCTTGAAGAATTTATCGCAGATATTGAACCAGAAGGATTACGCATTCCTGTACTCCTAAAAAAATACGTCAAACAAAACGCAAAAGTTATTGCCTTTAACGTGGATCCACTGTTTAACAATGCTGTTGATGGATTAATGTACATTAAAATAAGTGACCTTCCCGAAAGCACCGTTAAACCTTTGCTTCAACAAACTAAAATTTAATCCATTACCCATTTCCTTAAACTCATTATACAACCTGTATTATGCAGTGAAACCTTTGACTTTACAGAGATTTTGATTCGTAATAGATTTTCTAAGTCATAGCACAGGTTTAACCTAAGCTTTTCTTTTATTCTAATTTAAACTCCTCATCTATACATAAAATATTATTTCTCATTACTTTAACGCTAATAATCAGAAAAAATATAATTTTTCTTGTTAAGTTTAACATATCATAGCGACAGTATACCTATTAATAATTACAAAAATGTCTTTTAAAATAACTTTTCTGTTACTTCTTTCGGTTATATTTAACCTTAACGAAGGAAGAATTTTTATTTCTGAAAGTTTCCCCTCGGGACAAAAAAAAGCTGAAGGCTGGATGATGAACTCAAAAAAAATGGATTATTGGCATTATTTCTACGAAAATGGAAATGTGAAATCCAAAGGGAATTACACCAATAATTTAAAAAATGGCTACTGGTTTTTTTACAACACTAACGGCAACCTTAGCAAAGAAGGACATTTCACTAACGATATTCCTACTAAATGGTGGGTTTATCACAATACAAACAACCATTCAAAAGAAAAATGCTTGTACCAAAGTGACGGGACAACACGTTTCTGTTTAGTATACAACAACAAACAACTCGTAAAAGCCTGTAAATATCGAAATGATATTTTTTTACAACAATGGACAAGCATTAGTAGTTTTAAGCGCGATAACCCTCATTTTTCATTTTGAAATATCCCCAAATAAAAGTAATTATTCCTGCTATTAATGAGGAAGACTCCATTCCAAAAGTAATTGCCGAAATACCTAATATTGTTTCTGAAATTATTGTAGTTAATAATGGCTCCACAGACAAAACTGCCGAAGTAGCAAAAAAAGCTGGAGCTACAGTAATGACCGAACCAAATAAAGGCTATGGCAATGCTTGCTTAAAAGGATTACAGTATATAGCCGAACTTGACACTCCTCCAGATATTGTTGTTTTTTTAGATGGTGATTATAGTGATTACCCTCAAGAAATGATTAATATATTAGCCCCTATTATAAATAAGGATATAGACCTTGTTATAGGAGCTCGCGTTAGTGAATACCGCGAAAAAGGATCCATGACACTACCACAACGATTTGGTAACTGGCTGGCTACTTTTTTAATGCGTATACTGTTTAAATCGACCTTTACTGATTTGGGTCCTTTTAGAGCAATTAAATATAATAAGTTAGTTTTACTACAAATGGAAGACAAAACTTATGGTTGGACAGTAGAAATGCAATTAAAAGCATTACGACAAAAACTAACCTACGCGGAAGTGCCAGTTCACTACAAAAAACGAATTGGAGTTTCAAAAGTGAGTGGCACGATTAAAGGTGCTATATTTGCGGGCATTAAAATACTAAGTTGGATTTTTAAATACAGTTTTTAACATATGGACTTGGCAATTGTTATTACATACACTCTCGCCTTAATTTTTATCTTTTTATACAGCTTAGCTCAGCTTAATTTACTGTTTGCTTATTTAAAGGCTAAAAAAAAGGCACAAGAAGACGGCCCTGTTTTTGACTTATCAAAACCAGACGAAACTCCGTTTGTTACTGTACAGCTCCCTGTTTACAATGAGCTATACGTAATGGAACGATTATTAGATAATATAGCACTACTCGATTATCCAAAAAACAAGCTAGAAATTCAAGTTTTAGATGACTCTACCGACGAATCGATAACTACTACGCTTACCAAAATAGAAGATCTAAAAGCTAAAGGCTTGGATATTGTTCATATCCATCGCACTAATAGAGCTGGTTTTAAAGCAGGAGCGCTAAAAGAAGGGCTATATAAAGCCAAAGGAGAATTCATTGCCATTTTTGACGCCGACTTTTTACCAAAACCGGATTGGTTAAAACAAACTGTCCCCCATTTTAAAAACCCTAAAATAGGCGTAGTACAAACCCGTTGGGGACACATTAACAGAAATTATTCTGTACTCACAAAAATTCAAGCTTTCGCTCTTGATTTTCATTTTACTATGGAGCAAGTAGGCCGTAATATAAAAAAGCACTTTATAAATTTTAATGGTACAGCTGGTATTTGGCGAAAATCATGCATATTGGATGCTGGAAACTGGCAAGGCGACACTCTTACTGAAGATTTAGACTTAAGCTACCGTGCCCAACTTAAAAAATGGGAATTCAAATATTTAGAACAAGTTGAAACTCCTGCTGAATTACCTGTAGTGATTAGCGCAGCTCGCTCACAACAATTCCGTTGGAATAAGGGAGCTGCCGAAAACTTTAAGAAAACTTTTAAAGCCGTATTAGCCAACAAAGAATTATCCTTTAGCACCAAAGTACATAGCTTTTTTCATTTACTTAATAGCTCCATGTTTTTATTGGTCTTGTTCGTTGCTATCATGAGCGTTCCTATTCTTTACATAAAAAACAACAACCCTATATTTGGTTGGTATTTTAATGTTATAGGCTTTTTTGCTTTTAGTACCGTTATCTTTTTTACTTGCTATTGGGTTACTTATAAAGAAATACATGGCTCGGGAGCAAAAAGCTTTTTATCCTACATTAAAATGTTTTTCACCTTCTTTTCTGTTGCCATGGGCTTTTCTGTTCACAACAGTGTTGCCGTACTTGAAGGACATTTAGGAAAACGTAGCGAGTTTGTTCGCACCCCTAAATTTAACATGAAAAACTTAGGAGATTCCTGGAAGGATAACAAATACATTAATAAAAACCTATCAACTAATACTATTGTCGAAGCCCTATTAATGTGCTATTTTGCTTTTGCTTTATACAGCGGTTATCAGCTTCAAGATTTTGGTCTAGCTATTTTTCATTCCATGCTGTTTTTTGGGTTTGCCTTTGTATTTTTTAAATCCATATTATCAAAAGTATAATGAAATCAACTACAAATTTGGGACTCAGCTTATTTGTACTTTTTTGTAGTTGCTTACTTTATATTTATGTTGGCTATTTTTTACCCAGAACTTCATTCTACACGCTATTAAGCTGTTGGATTGGTTTATTTGGTGCTAGCTATTATTTAATAAATTACTCCAGCTTCTCATTTAAACAGTTGGCTGTAATAGCTATTGGCTTCAGACTTTTATTAATAGCCGAAATACCCAATTTATCTCAAGATTTTTATCGTTTTATTTGGGATGGACGTATGTTACTCAATGGGTTTAATCCTTATTTATACACCCCAAAAAATTTAATTGAACAAGGAACAGCAACTGTTCATCATGCTCAAAAATTAGTTGAAGGAATGGGAACACTTAATGCAAGCCATTACACCAACTACCCTCCTTTTAGTCAATTATGCTACTTTATTGCCGCTCTTTTTGGAAGTAAATCGATAGTAACAAGTGTAGTTGTAATGCGGTTACAAATTATTTTAGCTGATATCGGTATCCTCTATTTTGGCAAAAAAATCCTTGAACAATTAAGGTTACCTATCAATAATAGTTTCTTATACCTACTAAATCCTTTTGTAATTATTGAATTAACGGGAAACTTACATTTCGAAGCAGTAATGGCATTTTTCTTGGTACTCAGTTTATATTTTCTTTTAAAAAACTTGTGGGTATTAGCTGCTGTAATTCTAGGAATTTCAATTAGTGTAAAACTACTCACATTACTCTTTTTACCAGTATTCACTTTATATTTTGTGCGCAATCTATTTCACAAAAAAGATTGGTTTGTAACGAACAAAAATGACATACTAAAATATAGTAGTTTTTGTTTTATTGTAATTGGAACCAACATTTTACTGTTCGCGCCATTTTTATCGCCTCAATTTATAGCAAACTTTAGCAAAACCATCAGTCTTTGGTTTCAAAATTTTGAGTTCAATGCCAGTATTTATTATATAGTACGTTGGGTTGGTTATCAAGTTGTCGGCTGGAATATTATTGCTAAAGCGGGAAAAATACTTCCTTTAATTGCTATTCTTATCATTGGTATTTTAAGCTTGGCGCGAAAAAACTACAACCCCAATACACTTCTGGAAAGCATGTTATTTTGTATCACGGCCTATCTATTATTATCCACCACTATACACCCGTGGTACTTAAGCATTCCCTTGACACTTTCGTGTTTTACAAAATTTAAATACATATGGGTATGGAGCTTAACTATTATTCTTAGTTATTTTGCGTATTCTAACCCTGAATTTAAAGAAAATCTATGGCTTGTTAGTATAGAGTATAGTATAGTGATTCTTTTTTTTATTTACGAGTTAAGCAAAAAAAATCCCACTCTAGTAAAACTAAAGCAGGATTGATAATTCTATGAATACGATATATATTAAGCTAGCATTCCCATATTAATCACCTCTTGTTTGGTCAGCTCTCTCCAACGGCCACGTGGAAGGTCTTTTTTAGTAAGTCCTCCAAAAACCACTCGATCTAAATGATTTACTTTATACCCTAGTGCTTCAAAAATTCGAATAACAATTCTATTTTTTTGCGAATTTAATTGAATCCCCACTTCTCTTTTTGATGAATCGTCTACAAACGAAAGCTCTTGCACTTTAACAATATGATCATCGATACGTACGCCTTCTAAAATTTTCTCAAAATCTTGTTGTACTAAATTTTTATCTAACTCCACATGATAAATCTGACGAATCCTTCCTGAACCATTCATATTTCCTAAAAATGAATCATCATTAGAAAGTAACAACAAGCCAGAACTATTACGTTCCATTTTACCAACTGGCTTTAAAAATGATTTAGATGCCGATTGTAAAAGCGCATATATTGATTTCTTCTCATTACTTGTATTCGCTGCTATAGTGTATCCTTTAGGCTTATTAATAAGTATATATGAACTTTTAACAGGGCGAATCAACTGTCCATCGAAACGCACTTCATCTGTTAACTTTACCTTGTATCCCATTTCGGTAATCACCTCTCCATTCACCTTTACACTTCCTGTAGAAATATATAAATCGGCATCTTTGCGGGTACAAATTCCCGAATTACCAATGTATTTATTTAAACGTATAGTATCTGGATCTTGTAATGCTTGTTTTTTAGACTTTACAGGACGTACACTTTGGGGTTTTGCTATGTTCTTTTTTTGAACACTTTTCCCTTTTCGTAATCCTGATGTTTTTTTGTTTCGATTATTCTGAGCTTGACTCATAACTTAAAAATTTGCGCAAAGATAGGCTATTATACGTGCGCTTGCTTTGTTTTTATTAATGAACTGATTTAAATTTCCTAATTAACACCAATTGTGAATTAAAATAAGCTTTTAACCAAGACACTTATTCTAAAACTTATAAAATTAATATAATCTTTTAAGCCAAGATAGTTCTATTAACATGATACTAAAAACCCCTACGACAATAACAAATTTGAGTAAATTATGCAGGATCACATATTGTTTTTTAGTATTGGATTTCCTGAGCAACATACTAAAAATCAACAACACTCCAGTTGTCATCCAAAAAAAGTAATGCATTTTACCTAATGGAAACGCGTATACAAGTACCATTGCCGTAACAATACAAGCGATAGACAATCCAGTTAATATTTTTTTCACCATAGATTCCCCATAAACTATAGGCAAGGTGCTGTTACCAACGGCAGCATCTCCTCGCAAATTTTCTAAATCCTTAACTAATTCGCGCATAAAAATAACTAAGCTTAGAAAAGTTGCATGCACAAAAATTACAGGATCGTAATTTTTGTAATAAATAAAGATGGCAAAAAAAGGCAGAATAGCTAAAAACGTTGCAACTAAATTTTTAACTAATAAAATCCGCTTTAATTTATGAGAGTACAACCAAATTCCAAAAATATAGGCCGAAAAAAACAACACTGCCCTAAACGACACATAACTAGCTACTATAACAGCAATAAAATTGGCTATGAAATAGATAGTTAGTTTGGTTTGCTGACTTACCAAACGATCCAAATGGTATTTTTGCGGTCGGTTTATTAAATCCTTTTCACTGTCATAAAAATTATTAATAATATAACCTGAAGCTATGGTGATAGCAGATGCTAAAACAATACACAAAAGACTTTCATCAAACAGTACTGCTCTAAACGATTTTTTAGCAGAAAGGATAAAAATGCTTGTTACATATTGTGCTACTAAAACAACCAATACATTATAACCTCGTATTACCGAAAGCATACTAAATGACTTATAAAAAAACCATTTGATTTTTCTAGATATATTGAGCATGTATGAATTGTATTTATGCGGGGTTGCACAAATAAAAGTAAGCATATTTTAGAAATGATACACCACTTCCAACTTATAATCTTTTAATGCTTTTTGTGCTTTTCCAAAATCTTCAGTAAAACCTAAAATATAGCCTCCGCCTCCTGAACCACACAATTTTAAATAATAATCGTTTGTTTCAATACCATGTTTCCAAAGGGCATGGAACTGAGAAGGAATCATTGGTTTAAAATGATCTAAAACCGTACGAGATAATTGTTTTATATTCGAAAATAGCGAGGTTACATTTCCACTTAAAAAATCATCAACACAAGCATCGGTATGCTTTACAAACTTATTTTTAAGCATATTACGAAAACCGTCCTGCTTCATTTTTTCCATAAAAATATTTACCATTGGCGCCGTTTCACCAACAATACCACTATCTAACAGAAATACTGCTCCTTTGTTTTCATGTTGCTTTTGCGAAGGAATCCCTGCCGTTTCCACATTATCCTTGGAATGGATTAAAATAGGCAAACTTAAGTAACTATTTAAAGGATCTAAACCCGAACTATTTCCGTGAAAAAAAGATTCAACATAAGCAAATATTTGCTTTAACTTTAGTAGTTTATCACGTGTTAAGTTTTCAAGAATGGTTATTTTATTCTCGGCATATTTGTCATAAATAGCTGCAACTAATGCTCCACTACTCCCTACTCCATATCCTTGAGGAATACTACTATCAAAATACATTCCTGCAGCAATATCAGCAAGTAACTTATCGGTATTAAAAACAACCAAATCTGGCTTTTGATTTTCACTTAAATAGGTCGCTAATTTCAATAAACTTTTGTTAGAATCAGTTGCTTTAGTATCTAATTCCTTAGCTGTCTTTAAAGCTCCGTTATAAAAATTATAAGGTATAGAGAGTCCTTTGGAATTTTTTATAATTCCATACTCCCCAAAAAGTAGAATTTTAGAATAAAATAAAGGTCCCTTCAAACTATCTATTTTTTAAAGTTGTCACAAAATTACATTTTTTTTATTCCAATTCCTAGATAATCACATATATACTGCCTATTCTGACATTTTTCTGCCAACTCTGCTTCAATAAAAGCCAAAACAGCTTCTTTATCTTTTTCCGGATACAGCACATGTACGTTTGCCCCTGCATCCAAAGTAAAACAAACTGGTACACCTGTTTCTTTTCGATAATTCCAAATACTATTAATCATCTCCAGGGTATTTGGTTTCATTAAAATAAAATAAGGTAACGAAGTCATCATCATAGCATGTAGCGTTAAGGCTTCACTTTCCACAATTTCTATAAATTGAGCAATGTCTCCATTTTGGAGTACGCTACTCAACTTGTCTAAATTAGCATTAGCCTGTTCAAATCGTGTTTTGGCAAATGGATGGCCATGCATTAAATTATGACCTACGGTACTACTCACCTGTTTTTCTCCTTTATCAATAAGCAATACAGTATCCTGATAATTTTTAAAAACTGAAGCTATTTCGTGCTCAAAAGGCACCGCAAATTCATCACTTGATCCTTTTATTTTTTGATGTTTCCCCCAAATAGTAATAGGCCCTTCAATACTTCGACAAGCACTTCCCGATCCTAATCGCGCCAAAAAAGAGGCTTTTTCTATTCTTTCTTCTGCGCTAAGCGAACCGCCTAACTCATTTTCTATTTCAACTAAACACATTGCTAAGGCACTCATCCCACTTGCCGATGATGCAATTCCACTACTGTGTGGAAATGTATTTTTACTATTAATAATAAATTCAAAGTCATTTAAAAAAAGACAATAAGGAGCTATACGATCAAAAAAAGTATGAATTTTAGGTTCAAAACTTAGCTTAGGTTCTCCTTCGAACAAAAATGCAATCGAAAAGCCTACTCCTTTATCCTTTCTTCTTTTGTATGTAATGGATGTTTCTGTACGACATTCGCTTAATGTAAAACTTAACGAGGCATTCTCCGGAAGTTGTACCGGTCGTTTTCCCCAATATTTTACTAATGCTATATTACTTGGAGCTGTAAAAGCTACCTTGCCTTGATCCTTCTTGTATAAAGAGTCAATTGATCTATATGTTGTACCCAAAATGAAATTTTCAACAAATATAAGTTTTGATTGACCGATATTTAAAATGCTTTTCAAAAAAAATAGTATTTTAGACACATAGTGTTAAAAAAATGAATAAAAAAATTATTAAAATTATCATTGCAGTAACTGTATGCCTTGTTGCAGGAGTCATTGGAGCCGCGGCTACTCAAACCTCAGTAAACACTTGGTATACGACACTATCAAAACCTTCGTTTAATCCTCCAAATTATGTCTTTGGACCTGTATGGACTATACTATATATTCTTATGGGTATCTCCGCTGGTAAAATTTGGAATCATGGCTTTTATCATAAATGGGTCAAAACTGCGTTATATCATTTTGGATTTCAATTAATACTAAATATTACATGGTCTTTAGTGTTTTTTGGACTCAATGAAATTTTCGGAGCACTTTTAATAATTATAGGACTTTTAGTCTTACTGCTTTTTACCTACAAATGGTTTAAAATAGTAAATACTAATGCTGCCTATTTACTTATTCCATACATTTTATGGGTATCGTTTGCTTCCGTTTTGAACTTTAGTATATGGCAATTAAATTAATTTAGATTTGAATAAAAAATCCCTCATCCTCCAAGTTACTCTAGAATTAATTACAACAAAAGGAATTGAAAATACTTCCTTAACCGATATTATTAAAGCCGCTGATGTAGCTAAAGGAACGCTCTATCATCACTTTAAGAAAAAGGAAGAAATTATCGAAGAACTTTACACCATTCTTACAGAAGATTTTGGAACCGTAATTATGCGTAACACAGAAAACACTGAAGATGGAAGAAAAAAATACCAAATAATGTGGTTAAATTTATACCACTATTTTATTGACAATCCATTAGCATTCATTTTTTCGGAACAAATTGGTCGTTCTCCTGAAATCCCATTGCGATTAAAAGAGAAAACTCGAATTTATTACGCCGATATTGAACAGTTTTTTAGAAAAAGAATCCAAGAAAAAACATTTCGTCAATTTAACACTTTGGTGATGCAAGAACTGTTTTTTGGAAGCGTAGTATCTATTGTGAAAATTCACGAAAACGAGTTAGTCGACTTAGAGGAACGCCACATTAAACAAGCCATTGAAATTTCATGGAAAGGATTTTGCAGGCATTAAAATCAAACTGAATCATTAGTAATAGATTGTGCTGCAATATAGCCTCCAGTCCATGCATTTTGGAAGTTGAAGCCTCCAGTTATGGCATCAATATTAAGCACCTCTCCTACTAAATAACAATCTTTGAGTTTGTTACTTTGATAGTTTTTAAAGTTGATTTCTTTTAAATCAACACCTCCTGCTGTTACAAATTCATCTTTAAAAGTACTTTTCCCGTCTATGTGAAAAGTACTTCTGACCAATTGATTTGCTAGGGCTGTTAACTGCTTTTTATTAACATCTGCCCAACGTTGATTTTCAAAAATTCCACTTGCCAGAACTAATTGCAGCCACAATCGTTTTGGCAATTCGTATAATGGATTTTTAGCGACTATCTGTTTCGAATTTTCTTCTTTTATATCCTGCAAAAAAGGACGACAAGCTTCGAAGCTATCAAACTTAGTCCAGTTAACCACAAGGTCAAACTTATAATTCAACTCATGCAACACCCGTGCCCCCCATGCTGAAAGTTTTAAAATAGCAGGACCACTAAAACCCCAATGAGTAATTAATAACGGACCTTCGGTCTTTAATTTTGTTTGATTCACCGAAACACCTACCTGTACCGCAACACCCGGTATAGAAGCTATTCTATTATCCCTAGAATTAAAAGTAAACAATGAAGGTACTGGCGCTATTGTTTTTATTCCTAAATCACTTAATTGTTTCCATATTTTGGTTTGACTCCCAGTAGCTATCACTAATTTTTGAGCACTAAATTTGTCCGATTTTGTATGTATTTCCCAACCTAAATCCAAAGGTTTAAAATCAACCACCAATTGTTGTTTTTTAATTTCAATTCCTAATTTTTCTGCTTCTTCCAAAAAACAATTAATAATTGTTTCTGAAGAATTTGAAACTGGAAAAATTCGTCCATCATCCTCTATTTTTAAAGCAACACCACGCTGTTCAAACCACTCCATGGTATCTCCAGTCATAAAACTATGAAATGGCCCACGCAATTCCTTCTCCCCGCGAGGGTAATTTTTAACTAATTCATTGGGAATAAACTCGGCATGCGTTACGTTGCAACGACCTCCGCCAGAAATACGCACTTTTTGAAGTACATTTTTTGCACGTTCCAATATTAACACCGAAAGCTTAGGATTTAAAGTAGCCACATTAATTGCTGTAAAAAAACCCGCAGCACCTCCTCCTACAATAACAACATCATAACTTTTCATGTAACTCTTTTAATTTATAATAAATTGGGGTGATCCGAAATAATTCCACTAATATCCAGGACTTGCATTTTTTTTATATCAGCGGGTTTATTTACCGTCCAAACATATAGATTTAAATTTTTCAGCTTTGCCATTCGCACCAACCTACTTCTCAATTTTTCGTGATATATGTAAATATTCTCGTAACCATTATCAACCGCAATAGCAAAAGCTTTACTTGTTTTAGATTCCGCAATAAGTCCTACTTTTATTGCTTTATTACGCGCCCTTACTTTATTTAAGCGCTTAGCATCAAAACTAGATACATATAATTGATCATAAGACCATCCCCCTTGTTTTACCTCTTCCTCAATAAGCATACAAACTGCTTTTGCCGTCCCTTTTCCTTTCAACTCAATATGTAATGAACATTTTCCTTTACACACATCTAACACTTCCTTTAATGTAGGTACTTTATGCATGTGTTCTGTTCGCAACATTGACAACTCATTATAAGTCAAATTAACCACCTTCCCCCTACCATTTGTAGTACGCTTTACCGTTTCATCATGAATAACCACAAGTTCACCAGTTCGGCATTTATGCACATCAATTTCAATAGCATCAACCCCTAGCTCGATAGCTTTTTTTATTGAAGGAATTGTATTTTCATCCATTAAGGCTTTGGCGCCTCTATGACCGATCTTTTGCATAGTTGTAAGTTACATTTTTAAATAAAAGTCTTGTACTAATTTAATATAATCATCGGTATAATTATGTCTTTCTTTTTCAATAATTAATTGATCTATTTCCAGTTCATTTTCACCTACATTGAACTGAAAAGCAATTAAACTTCGCTTAATTGGCGCTTGCTCATTTCCTTTTACATGTGTTATTTTTGCTGGCAACAAGTACATTTTTTTTGCTATTAGTAACACCTGTTCTTGCTGTTCATAGGGAATTATAAGGGCGAATGTCCCTTGTTCCGAAAGTAATTTTGAAGCCCCATATAACAAATGCTCAAAAGGCAATGCATCTTCAAAACGCGCCATATTACGTTGTTTATTTGGCGACTTTTGTGTGGCCGCAAAATATGGTGGATTACTTATAATTAAATCATAAGACTCCTCCATTTCCTGAAAAAATTCCTGAAACGATGCATGGTAACAAAACATCCGATCTCCCCAAGGGGAATTTTCAAAATTTGTCATGGCCTGCTCATACGCAGCAGTATCAATTTCAATAGCCTCAACATCCGCATCAAAAAAACGCTGCGCCATCATTAGCGCGATAACGCCTGTACCTGCCCCAACATCCAACACATTAAATGGACGTTCTTTAGGTTGTACCCAAGCCCCTAATAATACTGCATCGGTACCAATTTTCATGGCACATTGATCTTGAGCCACTACAAACTCTTTGAACTTAAAGGGTTTTGACATATAATTTTCAGATTTTTATTTAGGGAAATCAACGATTATAATACACCCCTTATATCCGAAACATCAAACTTGGTAATAGAAAAATATATTCCATACCAGAATTTTATTTTAGAATCGGATTTAACAGAAGCCAATTATAATTAACTACAAATATAAATCTATTAACCCCTCGGGAGTATCAACAATAAGTAATTTATTTGCCTTATCTAATTTATGAATAAAGCTATCATTCATGGGAATAAGAATTTGCTTCCCTTTGTTATCAATCTCAAACAATGCTTGAGAAGTAGTGTCATTTATGGCAGTAATTACTCCTATTTTACCTTTAACAAGATCTTCCACTTCAAAACCTATAATATCATGAAAGTAAAATTGATCTTCATCTAATTCTGGAAGTAAATCTAAAGGCAAATACAATGCTGCTTTTATTAAATCGTCAGCATCTGCTTCGGTATCTACATCTTCAAACTTTACTCGAAGTAAACTTGATTTATGCAACCGAGCTTTTTCAACAAAAAATGGAACCAAATTATTGTTGTAATCAACAAAAACCGATTCCATTTCTTGATAAATCTCAGGGTAATCGGTATCTAGTTTTACCAAAACCTCTCCCCTAAAGCTAAACTTACTTACAACTTTGCCTAAATAGAAACATTTTTCTTTTTGCATTATTGTAATTTAAAAGATTTACTCTTCTTCGTTAGCTGATTCTTCAGTAGCTGCTGCTTCTGCCTCAGCTTTTGCTGCTGCCTCCGCCGCTTCTGCTGCTGCATCTGCTTCACGCTTAGCATTCACTTCTTTTTCTGCTTCTAATGCTTTTGCCTTTGCTGCTGCTGCATCTTTAGCCAAACCATCTTTTTTTGCATTAACTGCTCCTTCTTTTTCAGCAACCCAAGCTTCGAATTTTGCATCTGCTTGTTCCTGCGTTAAAGCTCCTTTTTTAACCCCACCAGCAAGGTGATTTTTCAAAAGAACCCCCTTGTATGAAAGAATGTTTTTTGCAGTATCAGTTGGCTGAGCACCATTCTGTAACCATTTCACAGCTCCATCAACATCTACATCAATAGTTGCAGGATTTGTATTTGGATTGTAAGTCCCTAATTTTTCAAGGTATTTACCATCTCTTTTTGAACGTGCATCAGCTGCTACGATCCAGTAAAAAGGCTTTCCTTTTTTACCGTGTCTCTGTAATCTTAATTTAACAGGCATAAAAATTAATTTTGGAGGTTCGCGACCTCGGTTATAATTAGGGCGCAAATGTACGTCTTTTTACAGAATTACAATACGTTAATCCAATATAATTTAATTAGCTAGCAAAAGTTGAAATTCTTAACCTCATTAGTAGCTTTTTTTCAAAAAAACTATTTTTAATGCAACATCAAAACAATACTGGTGTTACTATAGTATGTTTTTTTTAACGATCAACAGTTGTGAAATTTTAATTCAATATTTAACAATTCATAATTCGTAATTGGTAATTCCGATATATATTTACACAAAAGACTAACTAATGATTTTTTCAAAAATAGTTTGGAACCCCTCAATAGGAATTGACCTTGGATTTTTCACTATACATTATTATAGTTTAATGTTTGTTATCGCTTTTTCATTAGGGTATTACTTAATGAAAAAAATATACATTAACGAAGGCCAAAAAATGGAACACTTAGAGTCCGTTTTTATGTATGCCGTGATTGCTACTTTACTTGGCGCACGGATGGGGCACGTCATTTTTTACCAACCAGAATTATTTAAAGAAGATTTTTTTAGTGTTTTTCTACCTGCTCAATTTAGACCAGAATTTAAATTCACTGGATTTCAAGGATTAGCTAGTCATGGAGCCGCAATTGCTTTTATAATTGCCATGTATTTATATTCTAAAAAAGTAATAAAAAAACCAACACTTTGGACATTGGATCGGGTTACTATTCCAGCTGCTTTTGGAGGTATTTTTGTACGTATTGGTAATTTTATCAATTCAGAAATCATCGGAGAAAAGACTGATTTTGTTACTGGAGTACGTTTTATTAAAGAATCTATTCCAGAATATCAAGCTATAAAGCTAACAGGAATAAAAAAAGCAAGTAAGGCTTACGATGCTATTGTAAACAAGCCTAAATTTCAATCTATTTTAGAACAAGTAGATTACCGACATCCTGCACAATTATATGAGGCTTTTGGTTATATTTTTGTTTCTTTTATTTTGCTTTATCTTTATTGGAAAACAGATAAAAAAGATCAACCAGGATTTTTATTTGGCACGTATATGCTACTCATATTTTTTGTTCGTTTTTTAGTCGAATATGTAAAGAAAAGTCAAGGCGGATTTGAAAATGTTCTTGGCCTTATGTCAACTGGACAATGGCTAAGTATTCCCTTTATGGGAATTGGCATCTATTTTTTATGGAACGCATCAAAAAAAAACACCTAACACCCATTACTATACTAAAATAATTACTTCTAATTTTATGTAATATAATATCAATTATTCAAATGAATTTGATTATTGACTTTATTTTAGTGGTGGGATTTACTATTTCAATAGTAATACTAACACTCACATTTAAATCAAACCAAAAAAAGCTTACAAAAAAAATTCTTGGAGCTATACATGCTATTGCATTACTCTATATTCTCAATTTCTATTTTGAACTTCACAACTTAGAAATACTCTCATTTTTTGCTTATCTATTTACTGGCGGCTTACTCTTGTGTCTGGGCCCTTTATTGTTATTTTATACCAAATCAATTTGTACCACAAAAAAAAGAATCGAAAAAAGTGAATTGATTCACTTCATTCCACACCTAGCTTATTGGACAATTATAACTATCCCTTTTTTTATTAATACCCTTAATGAAAATGATACTTTTAAGCATCTAGCATTTTTAGAAAATTATGACATTCCCTATTGGTTCGAAACCTTAATGAGTATAGGCTATATTGTATTTTCTATAAAATTATTTTCACGATACAAATCTATTTTAAAAAGTAATTTTTCATCTCTAGATCTTAATAATTTAAAATGGTCTCAATTCTTTTTAATAGGTCTACTTATTGTAATGTTAGTTGATGTAAGCGGCAGTATTGTACATTTATTTATTGAAATTAAATGGGATACCGGATTTGTTACTATAATAAGTTATATTAGTATTCTTACTTATCTGGGCTACTATGGCATTAATAACAGTAATGTACTTATTCCCGAAACTTTACTTAGCATTACTAATAGTGGATCCGAAAAAAAAGTTTCACATGAACCTCGAAAATGTTTAATTCAAAATAAAGAAGATTATTTTGTTTTAGAACAAAAACTTAACAACATCCTCCAAACTCAAAAACCTTATTTAGATGAGAATTTATCTTTAAATTCATTAGCCAATTTAGTAGGTACTAGCGACAAAAAGCTATCTATATTACTCAATCAACATTTAAAAACTACTTTTTATGATCTAATTAATAAAAAAAGAGTTGATGCCGTTAAAGAAAAAATAAAATATGGCGAATGTGAAAAACTCACTATTCTTGGTGTAGCCCATGAATCTGGCTTTAAATCCAAAAGTAGTTTCAACAGAATTTTTAAAAAAGAAACAGGACAATCCCCTACAGAATATAAAAATGCAATTCTAAATAGTAGTAGATTAACATAACTCATTTTGTTACACTAAAAACATCAACTAATTAAAAATCAGTTAATTAAAAACTAATACTAATTACAAAAGACTAATTATTTAGTACATTTAAGGAATAACAACTATAACTTAAAACACTAAATATTATGAAAGCTTTATTCAAAGGCTTAGTAGTCACTTTACTGCTCATCCTAACCGCATTTATTCAACTCAACGCTCAAACTCAAAATTACTTATCCTCTTCAGGAAACAAACTATTTGACAGTACAGGAAAGGAAGTTCGAATGACTGGTGTCAATTGGTTTGGTTTTGAAACCGCCTTATACAGTCCTCATGGTATATGGTCCCGAGACATGAAAAGCGTACTACAACA
Source organism: Aquimarina agarilytica ZC1 (assembly GCF_000255455.1). Lineage (GTDB taxonomy): Bacteria > Bacteroidota > Bacteroidia > Flavobacteriales > Flavobacteriaceae > Aquimarina > Aquimarina agarilytica. The sequence goes on from NZ_JH621257.1 coordinate 50,509, forward strand.
AATTAAGGATCTAGGTTTTAACACCATACGTGTCCCTTGGTGTAATGAAATGTTAGACCCTGGAGCTTCAGTTAAAATAAATTCCTATGGAACAGACCCATACAGTGGAATTTCACCTATGAATGAAGAAGAAACTACAGTAAGTACCCCTATTGAATTACTAGATATTTTTGTGAATTGGTGTCAAGAAAACGATATGAAAATTGTTCTGGACAATCACTCCCGAGCAGCAGATGGTTTTTTAAATGAAGCTTTTTGGTATACTCCCGAGTATTCTGAAGAACGCTGGATTAACGACTGGATTTTTATGGCCGAGCGTTACAAAGGGAAATCTGCGGTGGTTGCTATGGATTTAAATAATGAACCGCATGGATCAACTTGGGGAAACAGCACCCCTGCTACAGATTGGAATAAAGCTGCTGAACGTTGCGGAAATGCCGTACTCGCCGTAAACCCCGATGTACTAATTATTATTGAAGGCGTTGGCGAATTTGAAGGTGATTCTTATTGGTGGGGAGGTCAACTAAAAGGTGCTGAAAAATACCCTATACAATTATCAAATCAAGAAAAACTAGTGTATTCTGCCCATGAATACGGCCCAGAGGTTGCTCAACAAGATTGGTTCGAAGCTTCTAATTTTCCTAGTAACATGCCCGGCCTTTGGGAAGAGCACTTTCACTTTTTATATGAAAACAATAGCTCTCCTATTTTTATAGGTGAATTTGGTATTAAAAATCAAGAAGCTTTTGACGGTATTGCATTTACATGGTTTACCGAATTTATGGATTTCATGGGTGATATATACTCTTGGACGTTTTGGACTATGAATCCCAATTCTGGAGATACAGGTGGTATTTTACAAGATGATTGGCTTAGTGTTAACCAATGGAAAATGGATGTACTATCTCCTCATTTTGCACCTTTAATTCCTAATACAATTAATGGATCTCCTCTTCCTAACCGGGCACCAATAGCTAGTTTTTTTGGTAGTATTACTATTCCATGTGTTAATCCTGACCCTAGTGTAAGTTTTGGAGACTTCGATGCTAGTAATTCCTCAGATCCGGATGGTGATACACTTACATATACATGGGATTTTGGCGATGGTACTACGGGAACTGGCATAAATACTTCTCACTCTTATTCCTCTATCAATACAGTTGATGTAACACTAACCGTATCAGATGGGGAATTAACTGATTCTATAACACAACAATTTGAAGCCTTGGCGCTTCCATGCCCACCTCCTACAATTGAGTCCATTAACATTGAAGCAAGCACTATTACAGGTGTAGCTCCTTTAGAAGTATCATTTGAAGCTATGGCAATAGCTTTCAACATTCCACCTTCTTCTATAACTTATTCTTGGGATTTTGATAACGGCGATTCTAACAATGGCTCTATAGTTTCTACCATTTTTACAAATCCTGGCACCTATGACGTAGTAGTTAATGCCAGTAGCAATAATAGCCAAGCGTTTCAATCAATAGCAATTACAGTTACACCTACTACTCCTTTAGAAAGCGACCTTTCTTTAAACTACCGAAACGGTGTTGACAATGATACAGACAATGCTATAAATCCTCATTTTGAAATAGTAAATAATGGAGACACTACAGTTGCTTATTCCGATTTAGCAATTCGTTATTGGTTTACCTCCGAAGATAATAATGATCTTAATTTTTGGTGTGACTGGGCGCAATTAGGTACTGGGAGTGTCCAAGGAACTTTTGGCACAGCCAATGGAATGGATTATTTAGAGATTACTTTTGACAATAGCGCCGGTAACCTTAATGCCAACTCTAATTCTGGAGATATACAAACGCGATTTTCTAAAACTAACTGGAGTAATTTTAATGAAAATGATGATTATTCATTTGATCCTAGTAAAACTTCATATACGTCACATGACAAAGTAACACTATACCAAAACGGGAACCTTGTTTGGGGTAATGAACCTACCTCAACTGGAGCAAAATTAGTTAACGAAACTTCTTTTAGTATTTTCCCAAATCCGGCTAGTGATCAAATTAATATTCAAAATGATACTTTTGAATTAACTAATTCGGTTATTAACATTTATGATTTAAGTGGCAAGCAAATTAAATCGATTACTGATTCAATTCCAACTACAAATTCAAGCATCAATATTTCTGATCTAAACTCTGGTGTTTATGTTATAGAAATTAGCAGTCCTAACAAAAAACAAACAAAAGTACTGGTTATAAAATAACAACAAACATAATCAACCACTTTTACTACATGAGAAGCTCAAAAAGCTTCTCATGTTTTTTATTCTTATTCCTCAGAAAACACACCATAAAACAATAGACCTAAACCTCTGAAAAACAACAAAAAAACTTTATATTTATTTCCAAACACATCTTAAAAAGGAACAAATGAAACCGATAATCATCTTACTTCTCTTTATCTATTCCATTTCTTACTCACAACAATTAAAAACGAACACGGCTAACAAGTTTGAAGTAAAAAAAGGAACCAACATCGCGCATTGGCTATCTCAAAGTGGTCGTAGAGGTAAAAAACGAGCACTTTTTTTCACTGAATCTGATATTGCTAAAATTGCAACTATGGGCTTTGACCATATTCGCCTACCTATTGATGAAGAACAAATGTGGGATAAAAACGGCAAACAATATAATGATGCTTTTCAATTAATGATAAATTGCATCAATTGGTGTGCTACATATAATTTAAAAGTGATTGTTGACCTACATATTCTACGTTCACATCATTTTAATGCTGCTGTAAAGCCCTTATGGACAGATAAGCAAGAACAAGAAAAATTCTTTAATTTATGGATACAGCTTTCTGAAAAACTAAAACAATTCCCTACTAATTTAGTAGCCTATGAACTCATGAATGAAGCTGTCGCTGACGACAATGAATCATGGAACCAACTGATTGCTTCAGCTTTTTCCAGACTTCGAGAAATAGAACCCAAACGTACCATTGTAATTGGCTCCAACCAATGGCAATCAGTCCATACTTTTAATGATTTAAAAGTACCGCCCAACGATTCCAATATCCTATTAAGTTTTCATTTTTACGAACCCTTTTTACTTACTCATTACCACACCAATTGGACCGAATTAAAAAATTACATGGGTCCCGTACACTATCCAGGAGTAATTTTAACCGAAAAAGAATTTAATAAGCTTCCTGAAAAGGTAAAAACTGTAGTCAAAAAATGGGTAGGTAAAGAATTCAACAAAGCACATATCTTAAAAATGTGGCAACAACCCATTGAGAAAGCAAAAGCATTAGGACTCCCTCTTTACTGTGGTGAATTTGGAATCATCACTCAAGCTCCACAAAATGATCGTTTAAAATGGTACAAAGATGTTGTTCAACTTTTTAAGGAGAACAATATTGGTTATGCCAATTGGAATTATAACAGTGATGAATTTGGACTGATAGACAACAAGATTTTAAACAAAGAATTGATTCAAATCATTTCTGACAGAAAGCAATAATTTTTTACATAGAAAATAATTATATGATAAGCTTTTGACCAACTCCACACTTTTATTTAGTTAATAAATGTATGAGTTTTATCAACTTCAGTTATTAGAAAAATCTATAACAACTACAACTCTAAAAAACAATAAATTATACAACTACTTTTTTTAACTTTTTAGCGTCTCACTAAGCTCATAATACGTCCCAATGGAAGCATTGAGTCCTTCATTTGAATTATTCTGCATTCCTTTGGCTTAGTATTAACCAACCACTAACACGCATGAAACAGCAACTCTTACTGGTCTTATTTTTTTGCTTTGGCTACTTGATTTCCTTTGCTCAACAATACACAATAAGTGGAACTATTAAAGATCAAAAAAATGGAGAAACACTTTACGGAGTAAACATTATTTTAAACAATACTACTAAAGGAACAGTGACAAATGAATATGGTTTTTTTTCCATAACCGCTCCTCAAAACACTTACACGATTAACATAAGCTATTTAGGATATCAGAGCATCCAAAAAGAAATTAACCTTAATCAAAACACTAAACTCAATATTGAATTAACAGAAGACACTGTTTCTCTCAACGAAGTGGTGGTTTCCAATAATAAAACCAATATTAAAACACCACAAATGAGTGTTAACAAACTAACTGCTAAAACTATAAAAAAAATACCTGTAGTTTTAGGAGAGGTTGATATTTTAAAAGCTATTCAATTATTACCAGGAGTAACTAATAGCGGTGAAGGAGCATCGGGCTTTAACGTCCGGGGTGGAGCTGCCGATCAAAATTTAGTGTTATTAGATGAAGCCCCTTTATACAACACCTCACATCTTTTTGGATACTTTTCTGTGTTTAATGCCGATGCAATTAAAGATATTAAATTATACAAAGGAGGCACTCCCGCCCAATTTGGGGGACGCATCTCTTCCATTTTAGATGCACGCCAAAAAGATGGAAATAATAAAGAATATCATTTTAATGGAGGCATCGGACTAGTTTCAAGTCGTTTGTTAGTTGAAGGTCCCACAAAAAAAGAAAAAGGTTCTTTTTTACTCGCAGGAAGAACCTCCTATGCTAATTTATTTTTAAAACTAGCCAATATAGAAAGCCGAGTTGGCTTTTATGATATTAATGCTAAAATTTCACATCAATTCAATGATAACAATCGACTTTACCTGTCGGGTTATTTTGGAAATGATAATTTTGAAATTGCTAATCTATTAACTAATGATTTCGGAAATAACACGCTTAACTTACGTTGGAATCACCTATTTTCTGATCAAATTTTTTCAAATTTATCATTCATTTATAGTAAATACAATTATAAATTAGGCTTCAACTTTTTAAATTTTGAATGGGTATCTTTTATACAAAACACTAATTTAAAATATGATCTGAGCTACTATTACAGTGACAAATTAAAATTCAACTTTGGGGTAAATGGCTTGTTTTACAATTTTAATCCAGGAGAAATTAAACCCACCTCAGTAGATTCTTCCATTAATGAAGATAAACTAGATCAAAAACGTGCTTTTGAGCCCGCCGCTTACGTTAGCTTAATTCATAAAGTTACTCCAAAACTACACTTAGAATATGGTCTGCGCTACAGCCTGTTTTATAGATTAGGAGGTCAACCGCTTAACATTTACGAGAACAATCAACCGGTAAACTACAACCCAACCACTAATGTGTATAGCAGTGCAGATCCCATTGCTACCGAAAATTTTGGCAAAAGTGATGTCATTAAGTCCTTTGATGGTCTTGAACCCCGATTTGCTGCTTCATTTCAACTAAATGACAACACTTCATTTAAGGCGAGTTACCAACGCATGAATCAGTACATCCATCTCATTTCAAACACAAACGCCCCTACTCCTTTAGATGTTTGGACACCTAGTGGGAAATTTATAAAACCACAAATTTCTGATCAATTTGCTGTCGGTTATTTTAAAAATTTAGCTGACAACAACTATTCCTTAGAAACCGAATTATATTACAAAACCACCGATAATAGAATTGATTATATTGACGGGGCAGATATTATTGCTAATAATGAAATAGAAACCGTTATTTTGAACGGAGAAACCAGAGCTTATGGTTTTGAATTATTAGTAAAAAAGAATACCGGTAAACTTACAGGCTGGTTTGCTTACACGCTTTCCAAATCGGAACAACGCACTCCTGGTAGAACTGCTACCGAAACAGGAATTAATAATGGAAATTGGTATAACACCCCATATGACCGTACACATGATTTATCAATAACAGCCATGTATACGTTATCCAAAAAGTGGAACTTTGGTACTAATTTCGTATTTCAAACAGGCCGTCCAACCACCTACCCCTCTGGACAATATCTTTTTGATGACATCACTGTACCCAACTTTACTTCCAGGTACGACGAAAGATTACCTTCATACCATCGTTTAGACATATCGGCAACACTTACACCAACACAAAAAAGAAAACGAAAATGGAAAAGTGAATGGGTATTTGGTGTGTACAATCTTTATTTTAGAAGAAATGCTTCATCAATCAACTTTTTTGAAAATGAAGAAACTGGCTTAAATGAAGCACGAAGAATATCTATATTCGGTGCTGCCATTCCTGCAATTACCTACAACTTTAAATTTTAACACATGAAAACGATATCCATATATTTCAGCTTACTTTTATTGGTATTCACATCTTGTGATGATGTGGTAAACATAGACCTAAAAGACAACCCACCTAAATTAGTTATTGAAGCCCTTATTAATTGGGAAAAAGAAACTACTGGTAATGAACAAACTATTTTTTTAAGGGAATCTACCTCTTTTTTTAAAGAAGAAATAATAAACGCTACTGGAGCAACTGTAAGTGTTACTCATGAAAATGGAAGCGTTTTTAATTTTACGGAAACTAACCCTGGAGAATACAACACGACCGAATTTATTCCTGAAATTGACGCTACATACACCTTATCAATTACCTATAAAAATGAAGAGTATACTGCTGTAGAAAAAATGATTCCAGTAGTCCCCATCAAAAGAGTGGATCAACGTATTGAAGATATTGCTGATGAAGAAATACCCGTGGTTGTATTTTATTTTGATGATCCTGAAACTGATAAAAACTTTTATTTAGTCAACTATTTACCCGATTTTCAAGAAAAGAAAAGCTTTGGATTTGGGCGAGACGAATTTCAAGATGGTAATGAAATAGAAATTATACTTGATAGTGAATATATTATTCCCGATAGCGATGAGGAAATAAGAGATTTTGCTAGTGGTGATATTATTGAAATCAAACTATTTGGAATTTCCCGACAGTTTCATGATTATTTTAATATACTAGCCGAACAAGCCGAACCTAACACCGGACCATTCTCCTTAGCTCCTGCAGCTGCTAATGGTAATTGTATAAATATCACCAATCCTCAAAATAGACCTCTGGGATATTTTAGATTGAGTGAGGTAGACACCGAAATTTACACCTATAGGTAATGATCACATTTTATTGGTCTCAAAAATAGTTAAAACTATGCACTTTAATGCATCTCGCTTTTAACTTCTAAAAATAGGACAAAGAGCTATTGGCAGTTAGCTTTTAGCTCTTGGCTTTTTAAATATTTATCAAATTTCTATTGCTAATAGCTAAGAGCAAAAATGGATGTTTAAAAAGATGGTAACTTTCAGTCCATAATGGTTCATTTAATCAACTTTTAGTTTCCAATTACATGCATGTACTACTTCAAAAAAAACTTAAAATCAAACTCATAATCCTTTGCTTGAATACTATGTTCTGGTCTTGGAGCCGCTTTTAAACTCCATGAGTTATACCCTGCCACTCCTTGTTGCTTGTAATCCAAATTTAAAGTAAATGCCTTTAATTTTGTTAACTCACATTGATTTTCTGCTTTGTCTAAATCCGCAGTTTTATAGGGATATGTACTAAATTCAAACACACCATCCGAGCTAATTTGTAAAGTAGTCTTTGCACTTTCAAACTTAGTATATCGCACTTCGGTTCTATTCCCGTAGGCTTGTGGAAATACATAAGAAGCACTAAAATCATTTAAGTTTTTTTCATAAACACCTACAAAAGCGCCATCATTTCGGTCTACATAATTTTCATGAGGGCCTTTACCATACCACGATACAGTTTGGAATGAGTCCCTCAATTCGGTTTGCACTCCTATTCTCGGCAGATTAGCTAATGCTTCATTACAAGTAAATGTATTATGCATTAACACCTCTCCAGTTGGATAGATAGTATAAACACTAGTAAAAAACACTTTTTTACCTCCTAATTGGTATTTACTAATCACTTCAACGTTCTCTCCTTTTGACTTCTTTTTAAAAGATAGTAATTGTTGATTTTGGGTGGCTTGTTTCCAAAATTTAATTGCAGGTATTCGTTGTATTACCGCTCTGTCATTATCCGTTACTGCACGCCAAAAATTTGGTTTTATAGGACTCGACAATAAACTTTTATCATCCACTGTAAAATTGGTAACATAACCCGAAGTGCTATTAAATTCTACTCTAAAGTTTTTACCGCTCACTTCTAATTTAGTTTTCGTTTCTGTAATAGTTAAATCACTTCCTGTTTTAGCTTGTTTTACTAAGCTTTCTTTTTTGAATGGAAATTCAAATTGCTCTGAAGCAACCACGTAACCTTTTTCCGCCCAAGCGGTATTATTTTTTTGCTTAGCATAAACGTTTATAAAATACGCTCTCTCTTTTTTCATAGTAAAGGAAGGCAACGGAATTGTACTTATTTCAAAGGGGGCTGTATGCTCAACTGTTAACATTCCGCTTTTAATTGCTTTTCCATTTTCAATTAATTCATATGAAAAATCATATACCGAACTAGTAGTAAAAGCTGTTCTATTTTTTATAGTAAAGCTTCTTTTTTCAGGATTAAAGCTTCCAAATTCAAAAGGCTGAAACACATATTTACATTCGGACATTACTGGTTTTACCGTTTGATCGGCATTGATAATTCCGTTCAAACAAAAGTTCCCATCATTATCTGCCTCACCAAAATAACCGCCATAAGCAAATTGCTCACAGCCCTCTTTTGTTTTTACTGCTATTCCTTGATCCATCCAATCCCAAATAAATGCCCCGGCAATTCGCGGGTGTGATCTGGCTACATCCCAAAACAATTTTAAACCTCCGTTTGAATTCCCCATGGCATGTGAATATTCACAAGTAATTACCATTTTTTCTCCTGGTTGAGATTCATCCATTTCGGCAAACTCCTCAATAGAAGGATACATACGCGAAATCATGTCGGTAAAGTCATAAGGATCTTTTGGTGTATTTCGAGATTGCGGTGATAGTATTCCTCCATAAGATTCTGAGCCCTCGTAATGGATTAAACGTTCTGGATCATTCCATTTTAAATAACCAGCCATGGCAGAATGATTAGCCCCAGCTCCCGATTCGTTACCTAACGACCACGAAAAAATACATGGATGATTTTTATCTCTCTGGTACATTCGTACTGCTCGATCCATAAAAGTTGTTGTCCATTCTGGGTGGCTTGCCAACTCACCACCAGAACCTCGTGTCCCATGTGATTCAACATTAGCCTCATCCATTACATAAATACCATATTGATCACATAAATCATAAAATTCCACATTATTGGGGTAATGACTACAACGAACCGCATTAAAATTATAAGCTTTTAATAGCATGATATCTTTTTTCATGTTTTCAACACTTACCGTTTTGCCTGTTTGAGCATTATGGTCATGTCTGTTTACTCCATATAATTTTACAGGCTTTCCATTGACTAAAAACACCCCTTTTTGAGTCTCGTATTTTCGAAAGCCTACTTTGGCAGATTTACTTTCAATTATATTTCCTTTATCATCTTTTAAACTTAGTACTAAAGTATATAAGTATGGATTTTCGGCAGACCATTTTTTTGGTTGTTGTACTGGTATATTAAACACGTCGTATTTAGGATTCCAACGTTGACCATAAAAAATATTAGCTATTTTGTCTGCATTTTCTGTTTTAGAAACTACCTTAACCTTTTTATCAAATAAGGTCGCAACTAGACTATATTTTTTGGCACTAATTGATTTTGGAAATGAAACTTTTGGACTTATTTTTAAAACAGCATTGGTATACGTTTTATCTAGTTTAGTTTCTATTTTAAAATCTGAAATACTAGTCTTTGGTTCTGCTAAAAGCATAACATCTCTATGAATTCCAGATAAATCCCAATGATCCTGAGACTCTACATAAGAACCATCGCTCCAACGAAACACTTGTAATAGCACTGTATTCTTTCCTTTTTTTAGGTATGAAGTAATATCAAATTCTGCTGGCGTTCGACTTCCTTGACTATAACCAACTTTTTTCCCATTAATCCATAGATAAAAAGCTGAAGTAACTCCTGCAAAATGAATACGAATATTCATATCCTTCCAATTAGCCGCTATTTCAAATTCTTTTTTATAAATACCTACTGGGTTTGCCGTAGGTGCTATTTTAGGCCAATCCAAATGCCCCCATGAATGTCGTTGATTGGTATATATACGTTCCCCATAACCCTGCATTTCCCAATTCATAGGCACTTTTATAGTATCCCAATTATTGAAATTCACATCTAAAAAATTAGCTGGAACAGCTTCTATACTTTCCGAAAAATAAAACTGCCAGTCTCCATTCAATGAAGCGACACGATCACTTTTAGTTTTATCTCCTAGCAATGCTTTTTCTTCTGAGACAAAAGAATACATAGTAGCCCTTGGTGCTAACTTATTTATTCCTATTACTGCTGGATTTTCCCAATCATTTTTTTGCTGTCCTATCAAAATTGTATTTGACAAGAATAAGATAATGCCTAGTACTATTAATTTTTGCATGTTTTGTATATCAAGCTTAATATCATTCGTTATACTAACATACAATAAATCATAGGTAATAAAAAAAGTAAACCAATGAAGAAAAGATTCCTTCTAGTTTATTAATCATAAGGTGTAGTAATACTATTTAAAAACACCATTTTTCAAATTAAATACACTATTCATCTAAAATTATAATCGCTAAAACCACCTGTAAAAACAAATATTCAAAAAATGGGATAAAATACACTAAAAACCGATTAAATGTTTTTAAAAATAAATAAACACAAGTTAAAAATTGCTCTTAAAACAAACAAAATAAGCTTAAAATTCATAAAATAAGCATATTATAAGTTGTTTTTCACTACATTACTCCCATAACTAGTAATTTTTTACAAATAATCACTTAGAGTAAAATTCCTACAAAAATATAATTATGCGGCTCAAACATAAAAATCGACTTTTTTTTGGACTTTTGGTTTCCTTCAATTTATTAACAACTTATTCCAAAGATTTTTTTGCCAAAAGCACCTCCTACATTGATGTTAAAACCGCTATCAATTTAGCCTCAGCTGGAGACACTGTTTTTTTGCCTTCGGGCGCTAGTGATTGGGGCACCAACACCCTGTATGTCCAAGGTGGCATCTCTATTATTGGAAATGGCCCCAACAACACCATTATAAAAAGGACAAAATCCCAACGAAGACATCTTATTGTTTTTAATGGCTCCAATGGTTTGCCAAATGAGCTACATAACATTGCTTTTGAAGGCAAATACAACAATGATAATGTCTATGGAAAAGCGGTTGGTTTTTTATATGGCTGTATCAATTTTAAAGTTTCGGGGTGTAAGTTTACTGGGTTTGCAAACTGCGCATTATGCATTGGTAATTCCAATGTTCAAAAAGGAGTTGTTTTTAAAAATGAATTTATTAATAATTATTATCCTTCTATAATGAATTTTGGGTACGGCATAGCTATATACGGTGGCGGATCATGGTCTAATTTAGAGCTAGGTAGTGAAAATGCCGTTTTTATTGAAGATAATTTTTTTTCAGGAAATCGCCATCATGTGACCTCCAATAACAATTCAAAATTTGTGTTTAGGTATAACAATGTTGTACATACCAATGCCACAAAAAACTTTAACATGGTTGATGTTCATGGAAAAACAGATTGGGCATCGGGATCTAGAAGCTTTGAGATTTACAATAACAACTTCAGCACTTCGAAAAATTTAACCACCAAAGCGAGAACCGCTATTGGAATCAGAGGTGGTGATGGTGTTATTTTTAATAATTTATGTTACAACACAATATTTAGAACTATTGAACTTTGGAACGAAGGATTTACTTGTGGCAAATTATCCACAAAATATCAAACCAGATCACTTCATATTTGGAATAATGAAAATCATGACGAACTTGGATCTAGAATAAATGAAGTTGTCAATAATTGTAACTTATCAATAAGGAAAAACAAAGATTATTTTATATCAAAAAAACCCAAATACACCCCATTTACTTATCCGCACCCATTGCGAAATATTGCATTAAAAAAGCCTTCAATATCTTCTAGCAAAGACACAAATCACCCAAGCTCATTTGCAGTTGATGGAAATCTTGATCGCAATAGGTGGTGGGGAGCAAATCCATATACAGCTCCTCAATGGTTTCAAGTAGATTTAAAACGTGTACATGCCATTAATAAAATTACGGTTACCCCTTATTATGATGGAAAAAGGTATTACTATTACAACATTGAAACATCCAAAGATGGAATTCATTGGAAAAAGATCATTCAAAAAAACAACAATATAAGTGCTGTTAAAATGGGGGACACCTACCAAATCCCAGAAGCAACACATACTAGATACGTAAAAATAAACATGACCTACAATTCTGCAAATACAGCTGTGCATCTAATTGAATTTGAAGTTTATGGCGCTCCAGCTCCGGAATTTATGAACCCATTTGCTCTTGACTCTAAAACAAAACAGCTTGCATTAAATAATTTATTAGTTTACCCCAATCCTATAAAAGACAATCAAGTCATTACTTTAAATTTTGACAACCCTTATCAACATAAAGTAGCTACTCTTAAAATTTCGGATATTGCCGGAAACATATTAAAAAAGGAAACATTTGATATCAATATGGGTGCTAACACACAAAAAATAAATCTACCCTCATTAAACCATATATATAACATGGTTTCATTGGAAATTGGAAAAAAGACAATTCAAAAAAAACTAATTTTTTAAATAATAAAGCACTCCAAATTCAAATTGATAATAATTATTGCTAGAAGCCTTATTAGATACTGATATTTTTGGTGTAACCTGTAAATTTAAGTCTAGTTGTTTTCCTATTGGATAATTAATTCCTCCTCCTATATTAACAGTTATATTGGTAAGGTCATTAAAAAAACTAACACCAGGTCCAATAGTTCCATACATAGATACTTTTTTTATTCTTTTTGAACTATAAGATGGTTCATTATATAAAAAGTAATACTTATACATAGCATCAATCCCAAAAAAATCAATATCCTTAGTAGGAAATCCATTATTAAACTTTTTATTGGTTTTAAACCTGTTAAGTAAGGTTTTCAATTCAAGCCCATGTTTGGCATTCATTTTTTTCTCTACAGAAAATTTAAAAGGCCTTGAAAAACTGTAATTCGTTTTAAAATTAAATAAACCATCATTACTAAGTCCTGAATCATTAATAGCATTTAAGCCAACACCTAAAATCCAAACTCGATCCCTACTACTTTGAGCATTTACCTCACCTACTAATAAAAATAGTAGCATAAAAAAATTCCACACTAGCATTTTTGTAAAATAATTCATCATTGTTTTTTAGCTCCTTTTTAGATTTTTTAATGAAGAAAATAATTTAGAAAATCTTCCTTTTTTTAAAACATTCACATCTTCTCCATAAACATAACTATACTTTCCTCCGTAATCTAAATTTTCGAGTGTTACATCATTTATTATATATGCCATATTATTAAGTTTAGCATTTTCTTTTAATTCTTTAGAAAAAGCTAACAAATCTTTATCCGTTTTATTTGCTCTAACTACAAACAAAGTAACATCGGCATATTTAGCTATGTTAAACGTATCCGATACTGGTAAAGTTGGTGCGGTATCTACTATAATATAGTCATACATCTCTTTAGCTTCAGTGATAAATGAATTAAAAATAGCACTTGATAACAATTCTGGAGGATTGGGAGGGATCACTCCACTAAAACAAATATCCATATTATCATTATCACTCACTCCTTTAGTTATACAATCTTCCCATTTAATTTTTGAATCATGTAAAAAACTTGACAATCCTTTTGTACTCTTATTTACACCAAAATAATTATGCAATTGCGGGTTTCTTAAATCCGTCCCAATTAATAATACTTTCTTTTTAACATTAGCATAGGCTAAGGCCAAATTAATTGAAGTCAATGTTTTCCCTTCTCCAGTAATGGCCGAGGTGACTAAAATTGTATTTCCTGTTTCTTTTTTATCTACAGGTATTAAGTAACTAATATTAGCACATAATAGCCTATATGATTCCACTAGTATCGATCGTTTTTTTAAAGAAAAAAGTTTGTTATCTCCCTCAAAACATGGAAATTCTGCTACTACAGGAATTTTTGGATTTAAAGCTTCAATTTGCTTTCTATTTCTAATCTTATTATCAAACGCAAATAACAAAGAAAGTATTGTTAATGGTACAATGATACTTAACAAAAATGCTAATCCAAATATTTTTTTTCTGCTTGGAGCAACTGGCTTAATACCCGTAAGTGCATAATCAACCACTTTAATGGTAGGAGAGGTAACGGCCAAACTAATAGCAGCTTCCTCCCTTTTTTGTAACAATAAAATAAATAAATTTTCTTTAATATTTTGTTGACGTTCAATAGCTCGAAGTATTTTTTCCTTTTCTGGTAATTTGGCAAATTTCCCTGCCGACCTTTTCTGTTTAGTTCGCAATTGAGCTAATGAAATTTCTAATTGTTTTTGATAAACCCTTACCGTTTGATTTATATTTCGGCTTAAGCCTTTTAATTGCCCTGTTAATGATTGTAATAATGGATTATTTGCCCCAGCACTTTCCGCTATCTTCTCTCTTTCTAAAACAATTTTATTATAGTCAGAAACTAAAATATTAATATTGGTACTCGCTAAACCTATATCTGCTGGCAACAAAGTAAATTCTTTTTCTGATTTTAATGTTTGTCTTAATAATTTAGACAATGACAATTGATTTTCAAGAGAAAATACCTCATCATCTGTTAATGATTTTTGCTTTAAAGCTGTACTTGCATCCGATTCAATATAACTAAGGTTATTGGATTGCTTGTATGATTTTTTATTCACTTCAATGGAATCCAACTCATTGGACAGATACAGGAAACGCTTGTCTATAAAATCAAGAGTTCTTTTTGAAACCAATTGCCTATCCAACACCCCATCCTGATTGAATTTATCGATTATAGTATTTAAAATTGCTTCGTTTTTTTTGGTATTCTCCCCTAACAAACTCAGTTCAATAATCTCACTTTTTTTGTTTGTTGTTTTAATTTTTAAGTCATCGGCTAGTCTAAGTACAGCATTCTTTTTAGAGCTAATTACTATTTCAAAATCATTACTCAAATATTTTTTTGGGTCATAATCTCCCTTCAATTCAATTTGAACATCTGCATCTTTGAGCTTACCATTTTCTAACTTCGAATTAAGGATTTGACGCCCTTTTTTATCATATATTTTTAATTGATTATTTCTAACTTCTGTAACATAGGTTTGACTCTCTTTAATACTATCTTGCACTAAATTATTAGTTATTTTAAAAGGAGAACCCCATATTTCTGTTTTTTTTATTTTTCCAACTTGAAATATTTCGACATCTAAATTTAATTCCTCGACTACTTGATATAAAATTCTATATGATTTTAAAATTTCAACTTCGTTATCAATATTTAATTTAGGTGTTCCTTCAAGTAAAGAACTTGGATCAAGATTAATTTCCAATTCTTTTGACTCATCCAATATTCTAATTTTAGCCGAAGTATTATAAGTTACTGTTGCATAACGGGTGTACATATAACTCGCTAAAAAAAACACAATAAAAGTAAGCAAAAACCAGGGCCAAAATTTCAGGTATTTAGCTAGTATTTCTTTTATATTTATTTTTTTTTGTTGTTCTTCAGTATCAAGAATATATTCCGAATTCGCCATTAATTAATACTAATTATTTGTAATTAAAACTATAGATGTTAATATAAGGGAAATAACAGTAAGTACCGTACCTGCATTACCAACGAGGCCCGCACTTTTAACTTTTGCCGTATTTGGACTCACTATGATTGTATCATTGGGCCTTATATTGTAATAGGGACTATTAAACACTTTAGGGTCTGTTAAATCTAATACTTTTACTATTCGTTCCCCATCAATTTCCCTTACCAAAGTAACATCTTTTCTTTTTCCATTTATGGTTAAATCCCCAGCTAACCCTAACGCTTGTGTAAGCGTCATATTTTGTTCAGAAAAAGTAAATGTTCCAGGTCTATTTACTTCTCCTAAAACAGTCACTTTCGCGTTTAACAACCTAATGCTTACAATAGGTTTAATTAAATGACCGCCTTTTTCTAGCTTATCCTCAATTTCCTTTTCTACATACTCCATGGTTTTTCCAGCTACATTTATTCCTCCTAATACTGGAAAAACTATTGCTCCAGAATGACTCACTAAATACCCCTGAAGCTTTAACAATTCAATATTGGTAATGGCTCCATTATTTATCACTTGTTTATTATAAGGAATAGCTGTTTCTGGTACCAAAGCAGAAACCGAAATATTCAAAATATCATTTGGCTGTATTTTAACCCCTTCATAAATAACGGCATCTAAATTTGAATATTTGGCATTTTGAAAATAAATGATATTTTTTTTAGAGGCACAAGATTGTAATAAAAACAGCAACGAAACTATTAAAAATCGGAAACTGTTTTTAATTGAAATATTAATTTTAAAAAACTTATTTATCATATTTTTCAATTTATTTTCGAATCAACTTTTTGGTGATTACATCGACTACAAATTGGGGCGCAGAAATTAAATTTCTATGGGCTAGCCTTTTGGGCTCTTTCAAAAATCGACCTAACCATTCTAATCCAAAATCTAACCATATTTTATTGGGTCGCTCAACAGTACCTGCATAAAAATCAAATACAGCACCAATGGAACATACCGTATTTACTTCTAGCTTATCCAAATTTTCTGCCGCCCACTTTTCTTGCTTTGGCGCTGTCATTCCTAAAAAAAGGATATCTGGTTTATATTCATTTACTTTTTGACACATTGTATTGTTGTCTTCCTCCGAAAAAAATGCTTTAAACGGTGGCGAAAACGAATTTACGCTAACATTAGGATAATCTTTTTGTATGCGCTCCTGTATTAATTTCAATGTAATCTCTGATGCACCTAAGAAAAAACAAGATCCATTTGTCTCATTTAAATAATTCATTGAGTGCAAAAAAATATCGTAACCCGTAATTCTAGTAATTTTCTTTTTTTGTAAAATTTTTGCAGCTAAAACAATCCCTATCCCATCAGGAAGTAATACATCTGATTTTTTTAATGCTTTTTCAAATTCCTTATCACCTTTAGACACGCAGTAACTATGCGGATTAATCGTATTAATCATTGTCTTTTTTCTAAAAGGGAAACTTGGATACCCTTCTGATATTTCATAGCCCAATAAATTCATAACGCGATTTTTTTAAGTATATGTTGAAATGTGTGTTCGAATTTTTCTAAGGTAAATTTCTCTTCATAACGGGTTCTACCTTCTTTACCCATTTTTTCTCTCAGTTCACTATCTTTTATTAATATTTCAATTTTATTTACTAAATCATATACATCATTTGGTTCAACCAGAAAGCCCGTAGTACCATCTGCCACAATTTCTGGTATACCCCCTTCTAAAGTAGAAACAATAGGTAATGAAAATTGCATGGCCTCTAAATTTACAAGTCCGAAAACATCGTTATATGTTGGAAAAACAAATATATCAGCATTTGTAAATGCCTTTTCCTTTTCTTCTCCATATCGTTTTCCTTTATAGACAACTGAACTTTTGATATCCAGTTCCGCTATTCTTTCATTAAACATTTCAGCTGTAATGTCTCCTTCTCCACCAATAAATGTGCAGAAAAACTTTAGTTTTCTTTCTTTTAAAATTTTTAATGCCTGTAACAAAACATACACTCCTTTTGATTCAATTAAATTGGATAAAAATAAAAGTTGTATTATTCCTTTTTCATTATTCTCGGAAATTGACTTGAATTCCATTTTAGGTATTCCATTCGCACAATAATTTACATGCTCCCTTTTAACATACTTACTTACATCGTAGTATAAATGTTTAGATATTAGTATTACCGATGTATTCTTATAAGTTATTTTATAAAGTAAATTATCAAGAAATCTATGTTGATAATCACTTACTCCCTTATTGTGGTGGTGCAATACTAATTTAACTCCTAAGAGTTTTATTATTAGTACCAATAAAAAATCCTTATAAAAGCCTACTCCTTTTGCTGTTATAGCTAAGTAAGCTATGTTGGGTCTATTGAAAATTAATTGATAAACTACTTGAAAAATAATTTTCAAGTAGATTCCAATTTTCTTTACTGGCGACTTGCCTATTTCATCAATAGATTTTGAAGTACCTAAATTGATATAACTAGTATTAAAACTAGCATTTATTAAGTGGCTATCCTTAATAAACTTTCCAACCATAGCAGAACCATGTACTGGAGGTGGCAAATGCAAAATAAATAATACCTTTTTCATATAGCTTCCTAGACCTTATTCAACTATTTAGACAACCACTAATTCGAGTCATTTAAATACTGAATAACTTCTTCGGTAATTTTTTTTTGCCCCATTGGGTTTAAATGTATGGCATCATAAAACAGTTCATGCTCATGAGACCAAGGTTCTTGCATATTTAAAAACCTTACATTATCATATTGCTCTGCTAAAGCGTTTATCTTCTCAAAAACTTGCTTAACTTTATTTTTTTGAGCTTTTATCATAATATCAATCGTGGGGACATTCAACAATATTACTTTAATTTTCTTTTCTTCAAAAGTAGTTAAGATTTGTTCTAAAATATAAATACTGTTTTTTTTGCTATCTATTTTTCGATAAACTCCCCTATTTATCTGCTCTTCTAATTTGCTAATATCCACTTTTCCTTGTTTCAAATTACTCCAATTCCCCATATACCCCCTTAAAGCTCCGCCAATTAACAACTCATTGAAACGAGACGTTCTAATTATTTTTTTTGAAAAAAATTCCACCCCATCACATTCCGTAAGTAAATACCTATTAATACTTTCATTATCCATAAATGGGAAGAATAATTTATACGAATTACTACTCAAACCTTCGTCTGTAAATGACCAAGCATCAACTCCTAAGATCACAGTTTTTATATTTTGATTAGTTTCGAGCAAATGCTCTATCATTATTTTTCGCTCGGCTAAATTGACACCCTCCCGGGTATATTTAGCTACTTTAACCCCCAAGCTCGATTCTATTTTTCTTTTATCAAGCCCCAACATAAGATGAGAATGACCAACAATGGCTAACTCTGAATCTGTATTTAAACCATAATATTTCTCTAGTCCTTTTGACAATACTATACTAACCGTATAATCTATTAAAAAGAAAGCGAATACAAATCCGATTACTATAACTATGAATTTTTTTAAGGTCACTTTATACGTGTTAATTAAAACTGAAAATAAATAAATGATTGTGATGACATTCCTAATAAAGAAATCCCCACAAGTAATAACAAATAACCAACCGAACTAAGTAAAGGCGGTACTTTAGATTTAGAAAAATACAATGAACTTATATTAGTATATTGTAGAATTTGAACACCCAGTAAGACTAAAATCAAAAGACACGATAATGCAAAAGTAATTGTTGAAGCTCCTAAATAAAGAGGCTGCCCCCAATTCCCGAAAATTTTACTAGATATCAACAAAGCATCGCTTATTGACTGCGCTCTGAAATAAATCCAAGCATAACTCACTCCCATAAATACGATTCCCATTTTACATATAGTATAAAATGTATAATCTTTAATTTTTGTTAGATTAAGTTTATTCAATAGTTTATCACCCCAATTTTCGAAAAGATAAAACAACGCGTGAATAGCTCCCCAAAGTATAAAAGTCCAATTAGCTCCATGCCATAGTCCACTTACTAAAAAAACAATAAAAATATTACGTACCCATTTAGTATACACCACTCTACTCCCCCCTAAAGGCTTATATAAATAATCTCCAAACCAAGTTGATAATGATATATGCCAACTCTTCCAAAATTCCGAAATAGAACTAGAAAAATAAGGTAAGTTAAAATTCTGCATTAATTTGAATCCCATCATTCTGGCTGTTGCAATAGCCATATCGGAATATCCACTAAAATCACAATAGATTTGAAATGCAAAAAAGAGTGTAGCTAAGACTAATGTAGGCGCATCAAAAAGCTCCGGGTTTTCATATACTCTATTCACATATAAAGCTAAACGATCTGCTATAACAACTTTTTTAAATAACCCCCAAATAAATAATTTAGCTCCTTCAATAAAATGAATTCGATTAAATTGGTGATGTTTTTTTAATTGAGCCAACAAATTAGTTGAACGCTCAATTGGACCAGCTACTAACTGTGGAAAAAAAGCTACAAAAGTACAAAAACGCACTAAATCCATTTCCACTACTGTTCGCTTATAATAAACATCTAACGTGTAACTTAAGGCTTGAAATGTGAAAAATGAAATCCCCACTGGTAAAATCACTTTTAAATAACTCAATTCCCTCGAGTAATTCATTATCGAAAACATGGAATTTATATTCGCAATAAAAAAGTTACCATACTTAAAATACAACAAAGGTAATAGCGAAATAAAAACCGAAGTTGTCAACCACATTTTTCTTTCATTTACCGAATTTGCTTTAACTATTTTTAAAGCCGAAAAATAATTTACAACACTTACTCCTGCCATTAGCAATGCAAAATCCCACCTCCAAAAAGCATAAAAAACATACGAACTAACAAAAAGCACTAGTGTTTTTAACTTGTTTGGCACATTAAAATAAAGGAGCATGGTCACTAATAAAAGAAAGACAAACTCCCATGAATTAAACAGCATACGATTTACTTATTTACAAGTTGTTTTAATTTGTCGATAATCCTTGACTTTACTGAAAATTTATTTCTAAAATCTTGTATTATTTTTTTGTCCACTATCATTTTTTCATCAAATTCAAAAACTCTTTGTGCTCCTTTATCTAACGTGGTATCAAATCTAGTAGAACCAGACGTATGGGTCGCTTCTGTTGAAAAACCAATACTTTTCAATTTAGAAACTGATGGAAAAACACAAAACATTTGATATTGAAATTGATAATAACACAATCGAATAGCCCAGGAATCTATTTTTCCTTCCATTTGATATTTTAGCATTTTTGGCATATCACTCCCGATAGTTGCAAATGCTTTTACCTTTTTTTTATCTGCTATAAAGTCTGAATAATTAGCAACCTCCCAATCCACATCATTCCATTTATCTTTCCATATCCCCCAACCCCATGATGAGGCTCTATAGCCTAAATAATAATCTTTACTATAATTTTGTAAATTTGATAAACTCAATGTATATCCAGAAATTGTAATCACTTCAGGGTTATTTTCATAAAAAGCCAATGCTTGATTCATAAAATCCAAAAAATTACGCGATGTAATCAAGTCATCTTCAACTACTATTACTTTTCCATAATTATTTACTATTTCAGTAACTCCTTCTATTATTGATTTAGCCAGACCCTTATTTTTAGGTGACTCCATTATCGAAATCGATTTAAAGCCTTTTACAGTATGTAAATAGCTACGAACCTCATCTATTTTCTTTTTTCCTTCTTCCGACTTTGGGCCATCAGAAAAAATAAACAAGTCACTTTGACTCGCTAAATAATTTAACTGAAGTGCTTCAATAGTTTTTTTAGTTTCGGTCAACCGATTATAAACAAATAATACTATAGGTGCTTGGGCATTCATGCTACTTGAAACTCTTTTTTCATTATTAATTTACTTTTTGAAGGTTTACTTATAATTAAATACCAGAAAAGAAAAGAAATTAAAACTGTTGGTTGTATAATAAAGCTTTCAAAAAAGCCTCCTAATAAAATCCCAATAAGAATAATTGAGATATATAAATTCTTTTTCTGATGTAAGGATTTTGTAATAAAAAACAAAAAAAACAAAAAACCTATGATCCCAGATGCCGCAAACACCTCCATGTAAGAGGAATGAAAATACAAAAACTCTAGGCGCTGAAAATAATAATTCCCATCGACATGTGCTTTTAAAATAATATCATTTAGACCAAAAATCCCATAGCCTCCAAAAATAGAGTGACTCCCATAATGATCAATAATATGATACCATATTTTGCTTCGCCCAGTTGTAAAACTACTTACTGTACCTGATTTTAATATATCTACCGATAAGTAAAGTGAACTTAAAAAAACAATTACAAATACAATAACATACATATACCTAATCACATTTCTTTTTATGTAAGGAAATGCATTAAACATAAAATAAACCACCAATACCAATTGAGGATTCCTTGAATTTGATAACAGTGTTAATATGGCAAATACGATTGACATTATTAAATGAAATATTTTATTTTCTGTCTTATCACGATATATAGAAAAATTTGTTATTGTTCCTACACAAGCAAATATGCCTAATTGTATGTAATTTTCATAAAATAAACCTAAGCCAGTCCTATCCTCCAACGTATGCCATATTTTAAAAGGAAGCACCACTGCCAAAATTGTCCAGAATATCAAATTATAATTTAAGGTACTTGCAAACACCTTAAAAAAGCTAAAATAAGGTCTGGGGGATTTTGACTTAAAAGCTTCTGAAAGCAAATAGAAAAAATATATAAAAAGCAGAAAAAGTAAATTATTTTGTATAATTGGAATGTTCATTCCGTTATTAAAAACCCACAATACTGTAAAGCATATACACAATCCCCAAAAAAACAACAAAGACCTATTCGCTTCTAAAAAATCTAAAAACTGATTAACGGTTTTTTGTAGTAATATAATACCTATTATAGCTATAAATAACTTTCCAAATTTCCCCGTAATATGAATTAAAATGTTATATGTGATCGCATTCATTACTAAAAAAGTAATGAACAAAAAAAGCAATGTTTTATGTACCTTTTTTTCAGTTAGCATATATCAATCGCTTTTTTATTCCTTTTTACAATTCTAACATAAAGTATATAGTACACCAACTGATAGAGTAGATTTTCAACAATTTTAGTATAAAAAACGCCTATCAACCCATATTTGGTTATAAAAAAATAACCTAAACAAATTGCTAAAACACTCCTTGGAATTAAAATCCAAAAATTAACATCCGTCCTTTTAATTGCGTTTAAAGCTATTTTGTATGGCTGAAAGAAAATATTTATTGCTTGTACCACAAAAGGGAAAACTATCAAAATTCCTAAATTATTGTATTTTTCACCAAATAACATGCTAATAATTGATTGACCAAAAAAGCAACCAATAATTATTAATAAAATAGACATAAGACTAAATAATAACGACCATTTTTTTACCGCTCGTGATAAATTGATATAATTCTTATTGTTTTTCACAAAAAGCGGTAATAAGTATGAGCTAATTGCCGTTAGCAAAGGGTTAATAATATTTGCTACACTAAGCAATACCCCCAAAATTGCAATATTATCTTTAGTTGACAAATACAATAATAGCCAAGGGTATATTTCGGAACTAAAATGAAACAAAACATTTGCTCCTACCAGCCATTTACCTACTTCCCAATTCTTCTTAAAGTCATTTTGTAGTGCCTTTATTTTTAAAGCTAATCTTTTCGAATTTAGAATAAAATAAACTGAGCTAACCAAAAAATAAATTAGAGAAAATGAAATTAAAAAAAATTCAATTTTTTTAATTTTCAAAAAGAAGATAACAACAAGTACAGTAAGCAAACTTAATGAACATGTTAGTCCATAATATAAATTTTGTTTGGTTTTCCTTTCACTCAACATAGTTTCTCTAACAAAATAAAATGTGGTATGAGAAACAATGTAAAATAGAAATAAAACTAATTTTAAAATATTGTAATCTTTTTTAAAGAATAAGAAAAACACAATAGGAAATAGCAATATTATAGCTATTGTAAAACACAACTTAAAAAGAACATTTGAATTATAAAACGAATCTTGCTCTAGCTCCCCTACATCGTTTAAATTAATGGCATAAGGTCTTGAAATAAGTGCGCTCTGAAAACCCAAAACAAATAATGTGACTGAAAACAGCAATACTAAATCAGCATAATCTGTTTTATCAAAAACCCTTGCAAGCACAACACTTATTAACAAAGTAGTTATACTCATAAAAAATTGATCGGATAAAACGCTAAATAATTTCGGAAACTCTTTACTCTTTTTTAAACTAAAATTCATTTAAAATATTAAATCAAATTCTTCAAAAAAAGTAAGCTACTTTTTATTCAACCAATTCAATAATAGCATTCAAATTTGTTATTAAAAATTGATTTATTATTTAAAAGATTTTCTAGCAAATACTCTATTAGAAAATGTAACTACCGCTTTTTTTGACTTGAGATTAAGCTTCAAAAATAGATAAACAATTAATAGCAGCGAAGAAAAAACAATAAACAACTGGATATTTATATTATAATCACCAATAAAATAAACCATTGATATCACAACCAAATTACTAATCGCTATAAATAAAGTTGCCTGAACATGAGAAAAACCTGCATCTAAAATTTTATGATGTACATGATTCCTATCTGCCGACATCGGACTCATGCCACTTAAAATTCGTATTGCAAAAACACGAATCGTATCTATAATTGGAAAACAAAAAGTCGCAGTTACCAATGCTATTTTATTAGGCACAAAAATATTGTTTTGAGCAATTACATCCATTTTCAAAAAAATTAAGGCTTGAAACATCAATAACACCCCAATGAACATGGAACCAGAATCTCCCATAAACAGTTTTCGCTGTTTAGAAAAGTTAAACACCAAAAAACCAACCAAACAACCAACCAATATAAATGACACTAATGAAGCAAAGTAAAGTTGATTTGAAACAAAATAAACTCCAAAAAACAAACTTCCAATTATTGCTATACTTCCGGCCAACCCATCAATACCATCAATTAAATTATAAGCATTTATAAAAAACACATACATGATAACCGTAAACAACACCGAAGGAATATAAGCCAAAGTATCTATCCCCAATACACCCAATATAGTGTCAATTCGCAAATCTGTCATTAAGACTACTATAAACGCTACTGCGATTTGACCTATCAACTTTTTTAGTGGTGCCACTCCTATCAAATCATCTTTAACACCTATAAAAAACAAAATTGTTACTCCTGTTAATAAGGCTAAGAGGAGCTTCATTTCCATTTGAGAAAAATCAAATAATACCCCTGAGAACATTAAGCATAAAGAAAAGACGATAAAAATCCCCACTCCACCTAAATTTGGAGTTTCTATAGAGTGTGAACTTCGATCACAAGGAGCTGCCATTAAGTTTTTTTCTCTTGTCAATCTTATTATGATAGGAAAAACTTTAACCGAAAGAAAAATAGCTGTAATTGATATTACAGCAATAAGCATGTTTTGATTTGTAAAAAAACTAACGAAGCCCTGCATAAATTGATTTTTGAAAAATTATTGCTACCAGAAAATAATCTAAGCTTACCACTAAGTTAATACTTTAATAATCAGCTAACGTTAATCTTTCATTAACATTAGTTATTTTTTATGAAAGAAAAAACCTACTAAGCATCTGATTGCCAGAAAACAACATGTACATTGTTTTTTTATTCTTTCAATAATAATGCATTCCTTAACACTGTAAATTATTTAATACTAAGTAATAACAAAATCAAAGGATAATTGAAACTTACATCAATTTTGCAATAGAAATCAGACAAAAAACATAGTTTAACGACAAAAATCAAATTGACTATGTGAATTTAATTATTAATCTACATTAATAAATTCAAAATATCTAATTAAAAAACAGTTATAATTTATACCAAAAACATTTAAACGACTTTATTGTACTTAAACAGAAATTTTCAAAACACTTAACACCTAAACCCAAAACGATTTAAAGCTATTCATTATATTTTTTAATACAAATTACTCTTTAATCTACGTATCTCTTCATCAAAATTTAATGACTTAGAATAGGCCTTCCAAAAATTTGGATCATATTTTTTCCAATTTTTAGGTTGTTCTTTTTTATTTTCAATAAGGTTCTCAAATTTATTTTCGTCAACTTTAAGTGTTTCGTAGACTAAAACTTTATAATCTGTAACCACTGTTGAACCAAAATTGACGTCTGCTGCTAATTCATTTTGTTTTCGCCGACCTTTTGTATTTTTATTTTTTTCTATAATTTTTAATGGACGATCAATTCCATACACTTTAGTTTGCGTATTTTCAATAAATTTTATGCTATATTTTTGATGATTCCCTTTTTCAAAAATCATAGTTCCTTTATATCCTTGTTCTTTATAGCTAAACCCTAATAATTTTATACTCCGTAAAGGCTTTATATTTTGATAATCTACTCGAAGCACTGCAAAATCATCCATATTTATGTACACTATCCCTTTAAAATCTTCGCTCCCATTTGGGTCAAATTTTATTTGATATGCCAAATCATCCCCAATTTCAATAAAATCCAACATTTTAAAATCATATCGGCTGGGTTTAAAAATAAAGTTCAGTTTAGAATCTTCATTATAGATCAGGTTTTCAAAAATTTTACCAATAGCTTTTCGGTTTAAGTTTAAAAAGAAATTCTCGTTCGCTTCATCATTTTTCCCCATTTCATTTCTCATATCAATCAACTCTTCATTATCAATAAAACTTTGATCTGCATCAGCTTTAAAGCTAAAAAGACCCGATTTTATTTTAAAATAAGAGTCTTTTTTTACATTCTTATTTAAAATATTTTCAAGGGTGGCATAAAATCCAGCCAGATAATCTTCGCCATAAATATCATATAACTTATTTGCCTTTTTTATATTTAGCTTATGCTTATTTAAATCACTGTGAAAATCACCCAAAACCTCTGTATGAAACACCGAACGTTTAGGCACCTTTGACAGTTCGTTTTTCACAAATTTTTCATCAATTTCTTTGAATGAAGATTTTTTAAAATCTACCTGAAAATAATCTGTATGATTGTTATCTGATTGCCTAAAGAATAATTCATTTTTTGTAAAACCCTTAACATAATTTGAATCTAAATTATTCTTTACTTGTTCTAAAACTTCTTCAATACTCAATTTTTTATTAGATATAAAAACCGTATTTAAATCCTCTACTTTTGGTATTAAATATAAAACAGAATCTATTTTTTGAGTAATTGCTAAAGTTAATTCCTCATAGCCTATGGATGATATTCGCAATGAATCCGTAGCCGTATATCCTCTATTAATTTCCAATGTAAAACGTCCATTTTGATCGGCGGAAACTCCATATTGATTTGCTGCCAAAATAGTAGCACCATATACCGGTTGCTTTGTAGCTTTATCTAAAATCTTAGATGAAATGATCTGAGCTTCTGTCACCCAAAAACTCATAACAAAACACAAAAAAAGCGACACCCTTACATAAGTTCGCTTTCCTAAAAAATGCAATTTCATATTAATAATTATATGTTACTTTGTGTTATACCTATTGGACACTCCAACCCATAAACACTATTCTCATTGAATACTATTGAGGTAAGTTACCACAAATTTCTCTATAATAACAAGGTTTCATTTATAGCTACATATACTAATACCATTCTCCTTATGAATTTATTGTATAAACCCTAGCTAAACAAAAAAAAGGCCTTCTATTAATTCAGAAGGCCTTTTATACATTAAAGTCGGGAAGACTGGATTCGAACCAGCGATCTCACGCCCCCCAGACGTGCACTTTAACCGGACTAAGCTACATCCCGATATTTAATAATTGTTTTATTTAAAAAACATCATTCGATTCTTTCAACTTCTCTGTATTTTCGACAAGCATTAATTCATCAATAATTTTTTGGATATCCCCATTAATAATATTTTGTAAATCATATAATGTCAATCCAATTCGGTGATCTGTTACACGACCTTGCGGGTAGTTATACGTTCTAATTTTTGCAGAACGGTCACCACTTGATACCATACTTTTTCTTTTTTCAGAATCTGCTGCTTGTTTTTTAGCTAGCTCCAACTCATACAAACGCGAACGTAATACTTTTAAGGCTTTTTCTAAGTTTTTATGCGATGATTTTTGATCCTGACAACTAACAATCATCCCCGTAGGCTCATGATGTAATTTAATAGCTGAATACGTAGTATTTACCGATTGTCCACCTGGCCCTGTCGATGTTGTACGCTCTATACGTACTTCGGTCATATCCAATTCTACATCAAACTCCTCCGCTTCGGGCAATACCATTACGGTAGCAGCACTAGTGTGCACACGTCCTTGAGTTTCTGTCTGTGGTACACGTTGTACACGATGCACACCTGCCTCAAACTTCATGGTCCCGTATACATCTTCGCCATTTACTTCAAGAATAATTTCTTTAAAACCACCACTCGTTCCATGACTTGTATCCATAACACTCACCGACCAACCTTTACTTTCGCAATATTTATTATACATTCGGTATAAATCACCTGCAAAAATACTAGCCTCGTCACCACCTGTTCCTGCTCTAATTTCTAGGACACAGTTTTTAGCATCTTCAGGATCCTTAGGCACTAACATGAAACGTATTTTTTCTTCCAAAGTTGGTAGCGCTTCTTTAGCTTCATCCAATTCCATTTTGGCCATTTCTACCATTTCGGCATCACTCCCATCGGCAATTATTTCTTCTGCCTCAGCTATATTATTGGTAAGAGTAATATAAGTTTCGCGCTCATCCATGATGGCTCTCAAATCCTTATACTCTTTATTTATTTTTATATAACGCTTTTGATCCGAAATAATATCGGGCTGAATAATCAGGTCACTGATTTCATCAAAACGTTGTTTTACTATATTTAATTTATCGATCATTATCCAGAAAATTGGAAAGCAAAGTTAATTAAATTAAACCACTTTTTACTCCTTCATTAAACTCTTCTAAACCTTTACTTGCTCCTTGTTTTATTACACTTACGTGAGAAGGAATATTTGTAGCAGGATTGGGGTCAATATAATAAATCTTAGCCGAAGCAGGTGCGTACTGAAATAAACTTGCAGCTGGATATACTTGCAATGATGTTCCTATAATTAATACTACATCTGCTTCTGCAACAACACTTACTGCTTTATCCAGCATAGGCACAGCCTCACCGAACCATACGATATGTGGACGCAATGAATTCCCTTGTAGATCGGTATCTTTTTCTGTTAAATCGGCATCCCAGTCCACAATATAATTCTCATTTTTTAAACTACGTGCTTTACGTAATTCGCCATGTAAATGAATAACATTCGTACTTCCTGCTCTTTCATGTAAATCATCCACATTTTGAGTAATTATAGAAATCTCAAAATCTTTTTCCAATGCTGCCAGTGCATAATGCCCTTTGTTCGGCTCAACTTCAAAAAGTTGCTTTCTACGTTGATTATAAAAATCATATACCAAATCGGGATTTTTTGCGAAACCCTCTGGACTCGCCACTTCCATTACATCGTGACCTTCCCACAAACCCCCAGCATCTCTAAAAGTATTGATCCCACTCTCGGCACTCATTCCTGCTCCTGTTAATACGACCAAGTGTTTCATAAATTGATTCGATATTATTTAAACTATGCTTATTGGACTAATTTATACTTTATTGTGACTCCTATTAAATTTTTTGCTGTTTTTTTTAGCAACAAAAAAGCCAATAAATAAGCTACTTAACACTATTTTTTTATCAATTTCTAATTGTTTTTCAAAATATGGGTAACAAACTATCTTTTTGACACCTAAACCTAAAATTCAATTATTTTTATACCTTTTAAAACATTATCTTAGGTATACTCAAAAAATATAAATACATAAATCTGATATTCAGATAGCTTCTATTCCATATGTATCTTTTAACTATACTTGAAGTCAAAAAATATATGAAACTCCCATTTTCTATCTTTTTCATCAGCCTCACTGTATTTATTTATTTAACAAGCATACTACCTATAGCTGCGCGAACAAAACCAAGCTATCAAATACAAGACTCTCAAAGGGCTATTATTATTTTCAACCTAGCCCAGCAAGTAACATGGCTTAATGATATCGGCAAACAATTTAAAATAGTCATATTAGATAATGACGAACAGCTGACAAATAAAATAAAATTGCTTGCAAAAAAAAGAGATCTCAAAGGAAGAAAAACAAAAATTGTTAAATTTAAATCCATTGAGAATTTAGATAATATTCAACTCCTTTATATTAATAAAAAATCTAATTTCAATATTGATAAAATTTTAAACCAAATAAGAGGTAAGCATATTTTATTGATCACTGAAAATTATGACTATCAATCATCAATGGTTAATATCACACTTTCAAATAATCAATTTCAATATGAAATTAACACTGGGCTTTTAGAAAAAGAAAAATTCACTTACTTACCATCATTAAAAAAATATGCTATTAATTCTTCTGAAGTTTGGAGAGCTCTTTATGAAACCAAAAAATCATTAAATGAAGCTGTTATTGAAAATAAACAGCAAAAGGAAATTATTAAAAATAAAATTAAAGAAATTGAATACGATAAAGAAAAAATAAATTTAAATAGAAGAGTTATTGAAAAATTATCTATTGAGAACTCTTTAAAAGATAAGAAATACGAGGAAAAAATAATTTTGGAAAAAAAGTTAGCACAAACTATTAAAAAAAATGCTGAAGTAATTAATTCTCAAAAAGAAAAAATTAAAATTAGTGCTAATGAAATAGCGGTACAGCAGCGCTATTTAAACAACCAAAAAAAACAAGTTTCTGCTCAAAAAATAATACTCGATAGTCAAATAAAAAAAATAAATTATCAAAAGAATACCAATTTAATACTCTTAGCCTTATCAACTTTACTCTTTTTTAGTCTTCTATTTATTTACAAAGGTTATGTTACCAAAAACAAACTAAATAAAAAGTTGGAAGAAAAAAATATTGCGATATACAAACAATCAAAAATACTAGAAACTAAAAATAGTGAATTAGAACAATTTGCTTACATAGCGAGTCATGATTTACAAGAGCCTTTAAATACAATTACAAGTTTTATTAGCTTAATAAAAGAAGATCATGAAAAGCATTTTAACGAAATTGCAAAAGAAAGCATGGGCTACATTGTTGATGCTAGTAGCCGTATGAAAAAATTAATAAACTCAATTCTAGATTACTCCAGGTTGGGAAGAGTTAAAAATTATACTATTGTAAATACACAAAAACTATTACTTGAAATAAAAGCTGATTTAAAAACAGTAATTGACAAAAAAAATGCAGAGATAACACTCAATAATTTACCTAAAATTAAAGGCACCCATACCGAACTACGTTTACTTTTTCAAAATCTAATAAGTAACGGTATTAAATTTTGCAAGCCCGGTACAAAACCAAAAATATTTATTGATTGTGATTTAATTACTAATGATATGAATACAAAGGTTTGGAAATTTTCTGTAAAGGATAATGGGATTGGCATTGCTAAAAAACATGAAAAAAGAATATTTAATATTTTTCAACGCCTACACTCAAAAGACAACTATGAAGGAACTGGTATTGGTCTTGCGCATTGTAAAAAAATTGTAGAATCACATGGAGGAGATATTTGGATCAGTTCTGAAATAAACAAAGGAACCACCTTTTATTTCACCATCCCTTTTTCTTAAAATTATACTTATATAAGTACATAATTTAGACTATAGATTTACACATAGCTTTTGTGACCCAGTGATAAAATTAGCTACTAAACTATTAATATCATCTTTACTAAGCATTTTTCCGAAGTGTTGTTTTATTTCTGGGGTATTCTTTACAAAGTCTTTTTCTTTATCACTTAACCTCATCTCAGAATTTAAAACTATATTAACTTCATTTCTGTAATTCACATCAAACTTTTTAAATTCTTCTATAAATTCCCATCCATCCATCACTGGCATATTAAGATCCAATAATATAACAGCTGGCATAATTTCTGATTTTAAAAGTTTTAATGCTTTTTCTCCACTTTGAGCCGTTTCAATAACCACCTCTTCAAAAACTCTTTTAATACAAGTTTGATTAAAAAAGGTTGCTGCTTTACTGTCGTCTACTATTAAAAAATCTACTTTTTTCATACTTCTTTTTAATTATTCAACTTGACTTAAAGAAAAATACTCTTCCAAAATTCTATCTAACACACTTAATGATAGCGGCTTGTTCAAAAACCCACTCACTAAATCAGACTCTTTGGATTTTTTCAAATCATTTGGATTTTCAGAGGTCGTCAAAATAAACACTTTTATGTCTGAAGTTATTTTTTTGTCTAATTTTCCATACTCAATTAAAAACTCCCATCCATTCATGGCCGGCATATTAAGATCCAAAAAAATAATTTGTGGTTTTTTTGATAAATCATTTATGGATCCTTTTAAATATTCTAGTGCTGCATTCCCACTAGATACCATTTCTGTTTTATTAAAAAATTTATGTTTTGCTATGACATAACTATTAAAAAAATTTATAGCCTTATCATCATCAACCAACAAAGAGCTGTTAATTATATTACCCATTTATACTTTATTATACTTTAATACAATGTAACTAATCTTGTTGCTTCTATTAGCTTTAGTAAATTTTAAACACTATAAAATCAGATTAAAATTACAAAAAATAAGACAAATAGCACTATAAACCAAAATAACCTTAGGGAATTTCACATTTATATAAGATTTTTCAATCACTTAATTAGAAGTATAGACTTGTGATTTTAGCTATTGGTTTTTGATAACAACTTACTGTTAATAAAATTCGTTTTCTGTTAAAAAACTCGAGAGACCTTCCTTTTCTAATAAAAATTTAGTTCTTAAGGTTTCTCTTTTTCCTAACCTTTGTAAAAAAATTGTTAAATGCAAATGAGGTTCTGAGCTCCAACCTGTATTTCCACTATAGCCTATTATTTGATTGCTCTCTATTTATTGGGGGTAATTTTATAATAAAAAAATCTATTTGACTTTGATGGCACTAAATACAAATTTGAAGTATTTCGAGCTTTCATATTTTGAAGCTCAAGATTTAATTGTACACTTACTTCACAAAAAAAAGGATTGTCTACATAAATATTGGTTCCATCAAAAACTTCTTCATGATAAATTCTAATTTCTGAAGCCGAAAAAGCTAAATTACACAGTAATAAAATTAAAAAAAACAGATTTCTTTTCATCTAAAATTTTCAACTTGAAATTCATTTATTCTCACAACTGGCAACTCACAACTCACAACTAAAAAAGATACTACCTCACAAAAACAGGTTCATTATCCTTAACAGTATATTCTTCGCTAAAAACGTACCCATCCAAATTAAAAGCTTTTAAATGATCCATGCTTTCTACATCATTTTCAATTAAATAACGGCTCATGGTACCTCGCGCTTTTTTGGCATAAAAACTAATAATTTTCAGCTTATCATTTTTCCAATCTTTAAAAACAGGAGTAATTACAGGGACTTTTAGTGTTTTTTTATCCACTGCTTTAAAATATTCATTGCTTGCTAAATTCACAAAAAGCTCTTGATCCTGCAATTCCTTATTTAATTGTGTTGCTATGGTTTGTTTCCAAAACTCGTATAAATTTTTAGCTCCGTTTGCGCCAAATTTTGTTCCCATTTCCAAACGATAGGGCTGAATTAAGTCTAAAGGTTTGAGTAAACCATATAAGCCCGATAAAATACGAAGCTTACCCTGCATTTTTTCAATATTGGCCTCCGATAGTTGATAAGCATCCAATCCATTATAGACATCTCCATTAAACATAAATACTGCAGGACGTGCATTCTCGGTAGTAAACGGCAATTGCCAATCTTGATTTCGGTGCCAATTTAAGTCTGCTAGTTTTTCGCTAATATGCATTAAACTTGCCAAATCACTAGGCTTCTTTGCTTTTATTGCTTTATTCAAAATTGTTGACTGCTCTAAAAACAACGACTGCGTATACTTTTCTGTTGGAAGAGCCGTAGTTAAGTTTAATGATTTTGCTGGTGATATTACTATTTTCATAAATGCTGTATTATTCTTATGAATTTATGGATTTGAAATAATCATTAAAATCGATTTCTAATAATTTTTCCAAATTTGATTTGGTCTCTTCAATACAAAAAACACCAAAAGCTAATTGTTCTTTATAATCAAATAGTGTTTCTTTTAAAAGCTTGGTAAAACGATTCTTCAATTTTTCAATATCTGGTTCTTGATTTAATTTGTTAACATCAGTACCATTATAAGCAATTAAAAAAGCAAAAATTGAATCTTCGTTTTTCTGCCAAATTGTATTCCAATCAGGACTTTCTCCTTTTATAAAGCAGTCATAAGGGTTTACTCCTACCGAGTGGTAAATCATATTTCCTAATCCCATTCCTCCAAACCTCATCGTATTCAACTCAATAGGAAACAACTCCTTATCCAATTTAAATTCGCTATGAATAGCTAAATTTTTTACGTTCAAAATTAAATTTAACTTTTCAAAAAAAGCGTTAGCCTGATCATACACCTTATCAAAAACTTCTTTACTAGTATAGTAAATCATATGTAAATAGGCGGCTATTTTGGGCATTGGATGATGATATATATTTACGATATGAGGCTTCCCTTTTTCATCATAAAACATATCAACCGCATATTCTTCGCCTTTTATAAAATCCTCAACTATAAATTCATTTTTAGAAAGTACATTTTCCGAAAGCACACTCGAATTCTTTTCAATTTCCAGAGCCACTTCTTCCGACACCTTTTTTAAATCAGAATGTTGATCAATGATCTTTACTGCTGTTCCAAAACAACCTTTTAAAGGCTTTAATACCGTTTGTTTTTCTATTTTTAAATCTTCTATTCCTTTAAAGTCAATTTTCTCAAATCGATATCCAGGGTACAGTTCGCTCAAAATTTCTCTAAATTGATATTTATCTTTTAAACAATCAATTCCTTTTATTTTGGCTTTGTCTTCTATTTTCTTTCTAACTATATCAAGAGAAGCTTCGGAGGTTACACAAACTTTATCCTCTTTTTTAAAGTTAAAACTAGCCTCATTTACATCCTCTTCTTTTAGATGAACTAAATTAGCTGTAACTGGGAGTGTTTCCAAGGTTCCAGATTCAGCACTATTTGGTGATACTAAATATAATTTGCCCGACATTTATTCTATGAGTTATATTTCTAATACTCCTTATCCATTATGTTGACTACCATATTTACGCCAACGCTCCACACAATCATTAATATCACTAGGAATTGGCGCTTCAAAAAACATTTCTTTATTAGTCGTAGGGTGAACAAAACCTAAAGTCCGCGCATGAAGTGCTTGTCTTGGTAAGGTTTTAAAACAATTGTCAACAAACTGTTTGTATTTAGTAAACGTGGTTCCTTTTAATATTTTATCTCCTCCATAACGTTCATCATTAAATAAGGTATGTCCAATATATTTCATATGCACACGTATTTGATGCGTACGCCCGGTTTCTAACTTACATTTTACCAAAGTAACATAACCTAAACGTTCAATTACCTCAAAATGAGTTACCGCTGGTTTTCCTTTATCGGCTTCCTCCCCATCCCAAACGGTATTTTGTAATCTGTTTTTAGGATGACGTCCAATGTTACCTTCAATAGTTCCAGAGTCTTCTTCTATATTACCCCAAACTAAAGCTACATACTCTCGCTTACTTGTTTTATCAAAAAACTGCTTTGCCAAATGGGTCATTGCAGCTTCTGTTTTTGCCACCACTAACAATCCTGATGTATCTTTATCTATTCGGTGTACCAACCCTGGACGGTCACTACTATTATTAGGTAAATTTTCAAAATGATAAATTAGGGCATTAATCAATGTGCCTTCATAATTCCCATGACCCGGATGTACAACCATTCCGGCTTCTTTATTTACCACCAATAGATCATCATCTTCATAAACTACATCAATAGGAATATTCTGCGGTGTTAATAATTGCTCATATGGCGGATGGCTAAACATAACGCGCACTACATCATTAGGCTTTACTTTGTAATTCGATTTTACAGGAACTTCATTCACCCAAACACTTCCTTCTTTGGCTGCTTGTTGAATTTTATTACGTGTGGCATTCTCCACAAAATTCATTAAAAACTTATCTACCCGTAAAGGAACTTGTCCACTACCCGCCTCAAAACGAAAATGTTCGTGTAAATCATCTCTTTCCTCTGGGCCAACTATTTCTTCCGTACTCATTCCTTTATTATTGTGTTCCATCACCAACAACCAAATCGATTACCGATGTTTTTCTTAAAAAACCTTCTGGTTTTACTATTTCTCCTTTATGCTGTAATTCCAATACCATATCGCGAGCAATATCTGGTCTGTATATAATTTTACCTATCTTAAATCCTAAAGCTTTCAAAGTTGGCTCTGCTTGCCTTCTGGTTTTTTGAATTACATTGGGCACCATGATCTTTCTATAATTAGAAGGATTTAATACCAAATATATTTTTCTATTCTCCTTTACAAAACTTCCTGCTTTTGGGTTTTGCTCAATAACCGATGATGGTGGATAGGAAGGATTAAAATTAGCCGAATCCTGTACTTTTGCTGTTAAATTTGAAGCCTCCAATAAGTCGGATGCTTTTTCTAAGGTTAACTTTTCCAAATCTGGAACTGCTATTCGTTGATCGTGATTAGTCTTATAATCCAACCATTGTAAGCCTAAAAAACAAATCAACCCAATAGCTATCAATGCGAACAACAATTGATACAAAAAAGCTTTACTGTATAAAAAGCGAAAAAAACTCATATTTTAATTTTGAACAAATATACTAAAAGCTACCTCGGTTAAAAACACCAACTAATGATCTATTATTCTAAAGTAATCGTATATTTTTGTATCTGTATTACAAAAATGACATAAACTTTATTTATGAAAAAAAATATTGCCATTTTAATGGGAGGATACTCCAGTGAACATGAAATTTCTATAAAAAGTGGACAAATTGTATACGCCCATCTTTCTAAAAAAAAATACAACACTTATCGCATTGTCATAGACAAAAATGAATGGTATTATTTAAATGATGCTGAAGAGAAAATAACCGTAGATCGTTCTAATTTCACTATTCAAATTGATTCTGAAATCATTGAATTTGATGCAGCTTTTAATACTATTCACGGTACTCCTGGCGAGGACGGTTTATTACAAGCCTATTTTGAATTATTGAATATACCACAAACAAGTTGTGATCATTACACTGCCGCTATCACTTTTAACAAAAGAGACTGCATTAGCATTTTAAAAGCTTATGGCATTCCTGCCGCTACTAATTATTTTATAAATAAAAACGATACTATTCACATTGACGAAATTATTGATCAAGTGGGGTTACCTTGTTTTATAAAAGCCAACAGATCTGGTAGTAGTTTTGGTGTACTAAAAGCCCATACAAAAGAAGATATCCTACCAGCATTAAACGAAGCTTTTTCGGTAGATCATGAAGTCATTATTGAATCTTTTTTAAGCGGTACTGAAATTTCTGTAGGTGTTGCTTGTTTAAAAGGCAAACCAAGCGTGTTAGGCATTACTGAAATTGTTAC
Source organism: Aquimarina agarilytica ZC1 (assembly GCF_000255455.1). Classification (GTDB taxonomy): domain Bacteria; phylum Bacteroidota; class Bacteroidia; order Flavobacteriales; family Flavobacteriaceae; genus Aquimarina; species Aquimarina agarilytica. Next base: position 87,838 of record NZ_JH621257.1, read on the forward strand.
TGAAAATGACTTTTTTGATTATGAAGCTAAATATCTTGGTAAATCTGAAGAAATTACTCCTGCACGATTGACTCCTGAACAAAACAAAGAAGTAGAAGCTTTAACATTAAAAGTGTACAAAGCTTTAAATATGAAAGGCTTTTCGCGAACTGATTTTATTTTTAACAACGGAAAACCTTACTTTTTAGAAATTAACACCAATCCAGGCTTGAGCGAAGCTAGTATTTTACCGCAACAAGCCGTTAAAAAAGGAATTTCATTAGCAGAGTTATTTGCCAATGAAGTTGAAGAATGTCTTAGATAGTTGACAGTTGACTGTTGACTGTTGGCTGTTGACTGTTGGCTGTTGGCTGTTGGCTGTTGACTGTTGGCTGTTGGCTGTTGGCTGTTGGCTGTTGGCTGTTGGCTGTTGGCTGTTGGCTAAAGTCAATGACTTATGCTACATCTTTATTGTTTTTTTTTAGAAAAAATTTTCCCATATAGTTTACAACTTATAATATGTTTGCTTTAATCCGCATAAAAAAACTTATTCACATTCAAAGTATAACTAAAACTTTGTACTTTGTAGGCATTACTTAAGATTTAAAAAACACAAAAAATGCGCAAAGCTATATTCCCTGGTTCATTTGACCCACTTACTTTAGGACACTATGATATTATATCAAGAGGTGCTGAATTGTTTGATGAATTAGTGGTGGCTATAGGAATTAACGCATCCAAAAAATATATGTTTTCCCTTGAGGAGCGCGTGGATTTTATTAAAAAAGCCTTTGCCGATAAAAAAAATATCAGCGTGGTTACTTATACTGGACTTACCGTTGATTTCTGTAAAGAAATTGATGCCAAATTCATTTTAAGAGGACTACGAAATCCTGCTGATTTTGAATTTGAGAAAGCTATTGCACACACCAATAAAGTCCTCACCGATATTGATACGGTATTCTTACTTACCTCGGCAAAAACTTCATTTATTAGCAGTAGTATTGTCCGTGATGTACTTAGAAATAATGGTGATTATACAGTTTTAGTTCCTGATACGGTTAGGAAGAAATAATTTTTACATTAAATTACTGAATTATTTCTTTTAACGACTGCGGCTTAAGTCTATCTTATTTTTTTAAAGTTAACATGATTCTTAACAAACCTATAGAATAAAAGAACAATACATTAAACCATTTGATATACAATATTGTATGGGGAATGAAAGTTTTTAATGTTACATTTATAATCTAACTCAAAAACATCACTCCCATGAAATACTCAAAATATTTAGTTACATCAGCACTAACACTTAGTTTTTTAATAGCTTGTTCCAGTGACGATGGAAATAACGCAACACCAGAAGCACCTACGGAAACACCTACCGATTCCGGAAATACTGACAAACCAGAAACTAATGATCCATCTGGTGATACAGATAAACCAACAAATGATGACAATAGCGTACTCAACTTCCCTATTGATAGTACAAGAAAAACAGTAGTCATTCAGGCAGAAACTGCAACACTTAATACCGATTGGCAATTAAAAACAACTATTGATGGCTATAATGGCACAGGCTACATTGTTTGGGAAGGCCCCGATTTATTTTGGAGAGAAAAAATTCAAACCTCAAGTGCTTTAAAATATAATGTACAAATAGATGAACCCGGTACTTTTGAATTTAAATGGAGGTCTGTTGTAGGCAAAGGCTCTAATACTACAGAACACAACGACACTTGGCTAAAAATTCCTGATGCCGATGATTTTTACACCTATGTTAATAGGGACTTTGTTTTTAATGGAAAAAAAGATGATCAAGGAAAAAAAATTGAAATTAAACTAACAAATGCTCCTGGTAAGTTTTACCCAAATGGTTCAGAAAAAACACCAACAGGTATCGCTGGCGAAAACAAACAAGGCTACATGAAAATATTTATGAATAGCGCTAATTGGACAGAAATCGCATCAACATGGGATCATAATGGCTTCAGAGTATTTGCCGAATTTAAAAACAAAGGAACATATACCATAGAAATCGTTCCTAGGTCTAGTTTTCATGCTATAGATGAATTTAAACTTATTCCTATTAAAGAAAATTAACAATTTCACCCCTAAAAAAGAAAACATTTCAATAAAACAATCGCCTGATTATTAAATCAATAAATAACACTTTCATAACAAAATCTTATTCAATTGTGTAACAATATGTTAAAGTAATTTTGTTAAATTCATACTAAATAAGGCTTTTTTTCTGCCTTTTGTAAGTATTAATTTAAAACAGATTACCAAGAACAAAATTTTACACATTAAAAATGAACAAAATTAACCAACACTTTTTAGCAAGCCTGCTAATGGCTTGCTATGCCTGCACATCTTTTGCCCAAGAAATTAGCTTTAACGCTATCGGCTTACAAGGTGAATCCATTAACAATCCAACATCCTTAGATTTTGGACCCGACGGTAAATTGTATGTATCACAACAAAATGGTGATATTTTGCAATATGACATTACAAGAAATGATGCTCCATTAGGTCAAGGAGTTTTTTCCACTTCGACCACCAACGTTATTGACATTGTTAAAACCGAAGTACCTAACCACACTGATGATGGTGTGCTTACTACAGTTAAGCTTAGACAAGTTACTGGAATACTAACAGCTGGAACCGCAGCAAATCCAGTAATTTATGTCTCTTCTTCGGATAACCTTATCGGAGGTGGCGGTAGCGGAAATGACAAAAATTTAGATACCAACTCAGGTGTTTTATCCAAACTTACTTGGGATGGTAGCTCTTGGAATAAAATCGATTTAGTTCGAGGCTTACCACGTTGCGAAGAAAACCACAGTACTAATGGTATGGATATTTTTGAAAAAAATGGAAATACCTTTTTATTACTTCAGCAAGGCGGACACACCAACAAAGGAGCACCTAGCAATAATTTTGTAGGAACTCCCGAATATTATTTATCGGCAGCGCTACTCATTGTCAACCTCACACAGTTAGAAAGCATGACTGTGTACTCCGATCCTAGAACAAATACAGATTATGTATATGACTTACCCACATTAAACGATCCTAATAGAGATGACATTACCAATTCGGATAGTAGATTCCCTTATCCACTAGGTCACCCTATGTATAATGCTACCATTGATGTTGGCGATCCTTTTGGAGGTGACGACGGATTTAACCAAGCTATTCCAGAAGCTGGTGGACCTGTTCAAGTTTTCTCTTCCGGTTACAGAAATGCTTATGATGTAGTAATTACTGAAAATGGAAATATTTACACCTATGACAATGGCCCCAATACAGGCTGGGGAGGTATTCCTTTAATTTACGACTCCAATGACCAAAATATAGGTGATGAAAGTACTACCACATACAATCCAGAAAATGGCGATTATGTAACAGGAGAATTTAATGAATCGGGAAGTACCGGATCTGGAGATTCTTTACATTTTGTGGGTACCATTGATGACCCAAATGGCACCTACTACGCGGGGCATCCTAATCCTATCAGAGCATTCCCATCTCGTGCAGATATTGTAGACTATCAAAACATTGGAGGTACTTGGCAGGAAATTGACAGAAACAATTTAGCCACTAGCCTCATTGGAATTTCTGGCTATTTCCAAAGTAGCTTTGATATTACCGATTTTCCCGATGATGACCGACAAGGCGCCTATGATGTGACCGATACTACAAATACGGATATTCGAATTTTAGATGTAATCAACTCTTCTACCAACGGTATTTGTGAATATACCGCTTCTAATTTTTCCAATCAATTACAAGGAAACTTATTTGCCGCTTCATTTAATGGAAATATCACTCGATACGCACTATCAGACACTGGTGACTCACTTGAAGAAAAGGAAGTTATTTTTAGTGGATTTGGATCAATTCCCTTAGATATTATAGCTTTACCTGACTCACATCCCTACGCAGGAACAATATGGGCAGTCACTTATGGAGCCGATGACATTACTATTTTTGAACCTTCGGAATCTGGCAACTGTATCCTCCAATCAAATCCAGATTTTGATCCCACCGAGGATTATGATGCCGATGGCTTTACTAATCAAGACGAAATAGATAATGGCACCAATTTTTGTTCTGCAGGTAGTTTCCCGCAAGATAATGACAATGACAACATCTCGGATTTAAACGATAACGATGATGATAATGATGGTATTTTAGATGTAAATGATGCTTTTGCTATTGACCCCAATAATGGGACTACTACAAATTTACCTATCCGATATTCTTTTTTTAACAATGACCCCGGAACAGGCTTTTTTGGATTAGGTTTTACAGGCTTAATGCTTGACCCATCGGGAAACACAGACTATTTAACTCAATTTGATATTGATAACTTGTCTTTTGGGGGTGCAGCAGGAAAAGCGTCTATTGATTTAGTTTCGGATGGTGACCCTATTAGAACTGTCAACAATCAAGATAATGCTTTTCAATTTGGAATTAATGTAGATACCAACTCCCCTACTTTTACGATACACACTAAAGTTGAATCTCCTTTTTTTGGTGTCAATGGAATTGGTACTTTCCCTATTAATTTTGCTTCAGTTGGTTTGTATATCGGTAATGGAGACCAGGACAATTATATTAAACTAGTCATTTCCAACGGAACTAACCCTTCAGATAGTATCTATGGATTAGAAGTACTAAGAGAAGAAGACTCAAATAATGTACAAAGTCAACGATTCAATATTCCTAACATTTTAGCAGGTAATGCGGTTGAACTTTTTTTCACTGTTATTCCAAGTGATCAAACCGCTCAACCTTACATTAGTATTGATAATGGAAATACTATTCAAAAAATAGGAAATCCTATTAATTTACCTGATAGCTTTTTATCTCCTACAGATGATCAAGGAATGGCAGTCGGTATCATATCAACTTCATTTGGTCAGGCCCCAGAATTTTCTACAATATGGGACTTTATGCATATTAGCGAAAGTACACCCGATGTTTTAAAACCTGATAGTGAAATTGTCGATTTTGGTTTAGTAAATACTAACGATGGTAATATTTTACGAAATATATCAATTTCTAATTTAAATGACCCGAGTGAAGGAAGTGTAAACATCACCTCAATAAATATCATTGGTGACAACAATACTATTTTTGAGACTGAAATTACAACACCACTAATTGTTCCTGTTGACGGAGAAGTTATCATCCCCGTAAAATTAAACCCTAACAATAGTCTTACTGGTGTAAAAAATGCACAATTAGAAATCAATTATACCGGGAGCACCACTCCTTTACTTATTAATTTAACAGGTATTATTGAAAACGAAGCTCAACCACTGGTTCGGATTAATAGTGGTGGTAGCGCTATAACTAATTCGCAATTAAACTGGGAATCAAATGCTATTTCTGGAGCCTCATCTAATTCCATTTTTTCTGTAAATACGGGGCTTATTTTTAATGCTACTTTTTCCTATGCCGAAAGAAACCCTTCTATCCCTAGCTATATTGATGAAACTACTTTTAATTCTATTTTTGATCAAGAAAAATTTGACGCTAATGCTTCTCCAGAAATAGAATACCAAATACCTATAGCTAATGGTGATTATGTAGTTAACTTTTACTTAGGAAACACCTATAGTGGCGCTAATCAAATTGGACAGCGTATTTTTGATTTACTTTTAGAAGGAAGTGAAGTAAAGACCAACCTAGATTTAGTCGCTACCTTTGGACATCAAGTTGCTGGAATGTTAAGTTTTCCTGTAAGTGTATCCGATAACATTCTCAACATTGGTTTTGCACATAAAACCGAAAATCCACTTATTAATGCGATTGAAGTAGTTGTCCCAATAACACAAATTACCCCATTACATATAGCTACCTTACCCAATTTAACGAACACGAATTCGGATGAAGTAGTTATACATATAAGCGCTACAGGTGGATTAATTGGTCAGGCTTATCAATATGAAATTTCGGGCCAGCCCAATGGCATTGAAATTGACCCTAATTTAGGAACAATTTCGGGTAGTTTAAATGATTCTCCAGGGCTATATTCTGTAACATTAACGGCCAAACAAGAAAACGCCGCTACAGTATCAAGCTCCTTTACTTGGGAGGTGCTCGATGAAAATTTTTCTTGGACAAATAAAAATGAAGATGAAAACTATACTGCACGACATGAATGTTCTTTTGTTCAAGCCGGAGAAAATTTTATTTTATTTGGAGGAAGAGAATCTGCTGAAAAAATAGAAGTATACGATTACACTAACGACTCTTGGTCTGAAGGTGGCAGCGCGCCACTCCCGTTTAATCACTTTCAAGCGATTACGCACCAAGGTTTAGTTTGGGTAATAGGTGCTTTTAAGACCAATAGTTTCCCTAACGAAATTCCTGCCGAAAATGTGTATATGTATAATCCAGCTTCTGAACAATGGATTAAAGGTTTTGAAATACCTGAAAGTCGCCGTAGAGGTGGTGCTGCTTTAGTTGTTCATAACAACAAATTTTACATTATTGGAGGAAATACCATTGGGCATAATGGTGGCTATGAACCATGGCTAGATGTTTATGACCCAGAACAAGGAACATGGACCATATTAGATGACGCACCTCATGCTAGAGATCATTTTCAAGCCACAGTAATTAACAATAAAATATACGCTGCTGGCGGAAGACATTCTGGAGGGCCTGGAGGTACATTTGGACCGTTAATCCCAGAGGTTGATGTTTACGATTTGATCACAGACACCTGGTCCACTTTAGATACTAGTAATAATTTGCCAACTCCCAGAGCAGCAGCAAGTGTTGTCAATTTTAACGGACAAGTATTTGTTATTGGTGGGGAGGGTACACAGCCTGGCCCAGCCTTTTCAACCGTTGAAGCCTATAATCCTTTGACAAATACTTGGAGCACAAAAAGCAGCTTAAACAATCCACGACATGGAACTCAAGCCATTGTTTCGGGTAGTGGTATTTTTACCCTTGGCGGCTCACCAAATCGTGGTGGTGGAAATCAAAAAAACATGGAAGTTTACGGTGCAGATGCTCCGATCGGAACTCCATTAAGCGCTAGTAGTATTCAATCCGATAGTGAATTAAATTTCACCTTTAACACTAATGAGCCTAGCATTGACTTAGCAATTTCATTACAAAATACAGGAGGAAATACCGCTACCTACTTGAATAACGTCACAGTATCTGGAACTGGTTTTTCTTTAAATGAAGCTACTAATAATATATTAATTGAAGCTTCTGGCGAAAAAACAATCAATGTAACATTCACAACAACTAATTTACAAAGCGCTACTGGTATATTAAGCTTAGAAATAGACAATAACTTCATTGAAATTCCAATAAATGGATCAATTAATAATCTGATTACTAGTACTACTTCCGCAAAACAATTAGCTGTAAACTTAAACACAATAGCGGATACCGATTTAAAAGTATTCCCTAATCCATCAAGTGATTATTTAAAAATTGAATTTAACCAAGCAAATGATTCCATAGTAAAAGCTACATTATTTGACATGCAGCAAAAACTTATTTCAACTGCTAATTTTAACAAAAATAATGCTATTGAAATGTCATTAAAAAACATTCCTAGTGGCTTATATTTTATAAATATTCTACTTGAGTCTGGTGAAACGCTAATTAAAAAGCTTGTAGTAGACTAAGCTGCAAACAAAAAAGTCATACGATTTAAGCACAAAAAAAAGGAGTAATCAAATTTGGTTACTCCTTTTTTCTTCTCAGCTTTTCTACTTCAAAGCCTTAGCCATTACATGATATCTTGGATCTTCAACGCTCTCTTCAATTACCTCTTCAAATATAGGCGAAGCTTTTCGCATTAAATCTTTACATTCCGTGCTCAAGTGTTTTAATGTCACTTTTTTTCCTGCTTTTTCATATTTACCTACTAAAACAAAAATAGCTTCCAAAGCTGAGTGGTCAGCTACTTTAGCCTCCATAAAATCAATTTCAACATGCTCCGGATCACCATTTACATCAAACTTGGAGTTAAAACTCTGGATACTTCCAAAAAATACCGATCCCCAAATTTCATAAACCTTAACACCATTCTCTTTAATAATACGATTCACCCTAACACGCTTAGCACTTTCCCAAGCAAATACTAAAGCCGAAATAATTACCCCTGCCAATACTGCTATGGCTAAATCGACAAAAACAGTAATTGTAGATACTGCAATTAATACAAAAGCATCTGATTTTGGTATACGTTTTAAAATTCGGAAACTACTCCATGCAAAGGTTTCAATAACCATCATAAACATCACACCTACTAATGCGGCTATAGGCACCATCTCAATATACGTATCTGCAAACAATATAAATACTAATAAAGTTACTGCCATTACAATACCCGATGCACGTCCACGACCTCCCGAGTTGATATTAATCATTGTCTGCCCAATCATTCCGCAACCGGCCGTTCCTCCAAACAATCCACTTACTATATTGGCAGCTCCTTGTGCCACACATTCCCGATTTCCATTTCCTCTAGTTTCTGTAATTTCATCCACTAAATTCAATGTCATCAAAGACTCTATTAAACCTACCGCCGCAGCTAAAGCTGCATAAGGTAAAATAAACGTAAACGTATCTAACGCAAGTGGCAAGTGTTCCCACAATTCTAAATTAGGTGTAGGGAATTTACCTTTTAATCCAGCTCCACCACCTTCTCTAATATATGATCCTACGGTGGTTACATTAATATTTCCAAATATTTTAATTAAGGATACAATTAAAATCGCTGTTAATGCTGCTGGTAATTTTTTAGTGTATTTAAACTTAGGCAAGAAATAAACTAATGCCATTGTTAATGCCACCAAACCAATCATACTATATAATTCTGCCCCTTCCATTATAGTAGCAACTCCAGCTGGTGTTTTATGAAAAAACATTTTCAATTGTGCCAGGAAAATTACAATGGCTAAACCATTCACAAACCCCATCATTACTGGGTGTGGAATTAAACGAACAAAACGCCCTAATTTAAATAGCCCTGCAATAATTTGAATGATTCCCATTAAAATAACAGTCGCTAATAAATAAAAATACCCCATGTTTTCGACCGGTATATCAAAGGCTAAACCTCTTTTATTTCCGTCAATCAGCAAATGAATAAGCACCACTGCTACTGCTCCAGCCGCTCCAGATATTAAGCCGGGTCTACCTCCAAAAATGGCCGCTATCAAACCTACCATAAATGCTCCCGACAAAGCCACCAAAGGATCAATCCCAAGAACAAAAGCAAAAGCTACCACCTCTGGGATCATAGCTAATGAGGTGGTAATCCCCGCTGTAATATCATTTTTAATTCCTGCAGAATTTGTTTTAAAATACTGTTTCACAATATGTATTTATTGAATTATTGACCTAAAAGCATCATAAAATTATGCGCCTTTTTTAAAAGTGCAAAAGTACGGCTTTAAAACGAATTAAATAAGCCTTAGTTTTATCAATGAATTCGACAGAGCAAGCTATGTTAAACTTAGTCAACCTACTACAAATTTTTATCTTTTTCAATTTCCCACATTATAGCATCAATTTTTTTCTGGTACTTTTTTACTCTTAATTTATCCTGTAATGGAAAAACCAACGTGCCAATTATCAAAAAGGTGAAATATACTGCTGCGCTAAAAAAAAACCGCTTGCAAGTACCCTCCACCTAGCTTTTCCACAACAGTTTCGGAATTCCCTACGCACGTTGTATCCTGCCCATAAAAAGGAGCAATAAATGAAAAACCAATTCCAAACAAAACAAACGACAACATATTTTTTTTAAAATAATTAGCGTCTTTTTTTAGCATTTCTATTTTTGCCTTATAAACAATTATTCTGTTTTCTTGATAAGCCGTCATATTAATCAAAATATTCCATTGGAAACAACTCTTTAATTGCTCCGTAGGTGTTTTCTAATGCTTTTTTACTCTTTTTAAATGATTTCCACTTCACCTTTGTAATACCTTCTTCTTCTTGAGGCAATAGTACACCATCAAAATCACTAAACATTTCAAACCAATAGGTCAACTTTAGTTTATAAGAACCATTACGCTTATATACATGGTATGTTTTTTTTATAAAATCTCCCAAAATTAAATTCTTAACCCCTGTTTCCTCCTCTACTTCACGTAGTGCTGTTTGTGTTATAGATTCCTTTTTCTCTGCCTTACCCTTGGGTAAATCCCATTTATCATTACGATAAATAAATAATATTTTTCGTTCGGCATTATATACCTTACCCCCTCCAGCTAATACAACAGGTAATTTTTTATGCAAAATTTTCAAAAGTCTATCCTCCTTTTTATGATATAGGTGATATTTCAGCTCGGGATGCACTAAAAGCTTTTGTATGATTTCAATCATATTCGCTTTTTTTATATTTATTTTAATATGCTCGTCAGAAATACAAGACTCACAGGACAGGATAATTGCTGAATTATTGACAAAAACTTTATACATTTGCGACTATGATTTTTGATATAGAAACTGCCAAAGAAACCGCAGCTCAATTGCTGCAAATTAATGCAATTAAATTACAACCACAAGCCCCTTTTACATGGGCATCTGGATGGAAATCGCCAATATATTGTGATAACCGAATTAGCCTTTCTTTCCCAGAGGTTCGTAACTCAATTAAAAACAAATTTGCTGCTGCTATACGTAAGCAATATCCAAATGCCGAAGTAATCGCTGGTGTAGCAACTGGTGCGATAGGGATTGGTATGCTAGTTGCCGACGCACTAGATCTTCCTTTTATATACATTAGACCCGAGGCCAAAAAGCACGGGAGACAAAATCAAATTGAGGGTATTGTTCCCGAAGGTAAAAATGTAGTGGTTATTGAAGATTTAATTAGCACAGGAAAAAGTAGTCTTTTAGCTGTTGAAGCGCTAAAAAAATGTAATGCTAACATGTTGGGTATGGTTGCTATTTTTAGTTACGGCTTTCAAATAGCTGCCGACAATTTTGCTGCCGCAGAAGTAACACTACACACACTTAGTAATTACGAAAACTTAATCATATTAGCTCAGGAAGCCAATTATATTTCCACTGAAGAAGCTGAAACATTACAAAATTGGCGAACCAACCCTTCTGAGTGGGGTAAATAAATTAGTTTTGCCTACCGCGTTGCTAAAGCAACTCATTGAGTCAATATAAAAAACACAAAAAATAGCATGAATTTAGAAAGTCCTAAAGTTTGCATTAGCAAAAACACACAAGAGGTATTTGATTTTTTAACCAAAGTTGAAAATTTTGAACAAATAATGCCTGAAAGCAAACAAAAGTTTGAAAAACTTAGTGATGAAAAATTCTTATTTCAATTAAAAGGAATGCCCGAAATTGTATTGAAACAAAAAGAGCAGATTTCACCAAGTAAAGTTGTTCTTGGGGCAGCTAGTGATAAACTTCCGTTTACGCTTACAGCAAACATCGAAGCAATTAACGATAATGAAACCGAAACTCAGCTTATTTTTGATGGTGAATTTAATGCTATGATGGCTATGATGATTAAAAAGCCCATTCAAAATTTTATAACTGCTTTAGCTGAAAATTTAAAAAACATTTAGAATATACAATATTAAAGTATGCTTCAAGTTCCATTTGCACACATAAATGGAACTTGTTCTTTTTTTACAGACCTTGTTTACCTATTAATTAGTACTTCAATTCAATTTGTTTTAAATCGTAGGTATTTATGCAATCGTCTTCCTCCAATACAAGCAACAACCCATTGTCGGTAACTCCTTGAATAATCCCTACAAATTCTTTATCCTGTACCACAAAAGTGGACGGCTTTTTATAACGAAACATTGCATTCTCAAAATTTTGTTTCACTTTTATAAAATCTTTAGACGTATAATTTTCAAGAAACTCCTCCAAACTCGCTAAAATTTGCATGAGCAATTCTTCTAGCGAAAGCGAAATTCCTAATATATTTTTTACAGACGAAGCTTTGGGTAAATTACTAAAGTCTTCTTGATTTACATTTAACCCAATTCCGATTACGGTTTCGGACAAAACGCCGTTTTGGTAACTACTTTCAATTAAAATACCACCAATTTTTTTATTTACTGACAAAATGTCGTTTGGCCATTTAATCCTTAATTGAGGTAAATTGTATTTTTCTAGCACATTTTTTACCGTTAGGGCAGTTAACATATTCAATACAAATGCAGCTCTACCTATCTCTTCATTAACAAAAAAAAAGGCACTAAACGTTAGATTTTTACCTGCTTCGGTTACCCAAGTTGTCCCCCGCTGTCCTTTTCCATCTGTCTGTGTTTTTGCCCAAACACAGGTTGGATTAGTAATACTTTTATTGCGTAAAACTTCTTTTAAAAAACTATTTGTAGATGGTATGGCATCAACTTTGATTATTTTCATGAAAATTTATAGACTTTTGCTTGTATAAAGAAGGTGTTAAAAAGCCAAAAAACAATAACTTTGTTATAACTAATAAAAAATGGTTTTATTTTTTTTATAATACCGTAAATTAGCAGATGAACTATAAATCATCAACTGAACACAATTTCTTAAATTTGCATCAACAATGCAAGTAAGGATTAAAAAAAATTGAATGTCGAAACAAGAAAAAAACAATGATTTGTTAATTGCACAAGTCATTAAAGGTATTGAGGAAGTAAAAGGGCAAGACATTACCATACTTGATTTAAGAGAAATTGAAAATACAGTATGTGATTATTTTATTATTTGCAATGGTACATCCAACACACAAGTAAATGCTATTGTTGGCTCTGTTCAAAAAACTGTTAGCAAGGCATTAAAAGACAAACCTTGGAATATTGAAGGTACAGATAATGCTGAATGGGTACTTATGGACTATATTAACGTTGTGGTACACGTTTTCCAAAAACACATTAGAGAAACTTATAATATTGAAGAGCTTTGGGGTGATGCAAAGAGCACACTCATTGAAACAAATTATTAAAAAATTAGCTAAAAAAATATATGGCAAATCAGCCCAAAAAATCAGATTTAAATAAAAAACCAAAATTTAACTCCTATTGGATAATAGCTGTAGTTGTTTTAGGTTTTTTAGCTATTACCTTTTTTGAAGGTGACTTAGCTGGAAAAAACGAAATTTCACCGTCCGAATTTCAAACTTACCTTAAAGAAAAAGAAGTTGATAAAGTTGTCATAGTTAATCGCAGGATTGCTAAGGTTTTTTTAACAACCGAAGCTAAACGACTTGAAAAACACAAAAAGAAAAATGGAAACTCTTTTCTAAATACTGCTTCGGGCAAAGAAAGAGCGGATTATCAATTTGAGTTTGGTGATTTACAAAACTTTGAAAACACCATTAATCAAATTAAATCTTCAAACAATATAAATACTCCTGTTCAATACAATAGTGAATCAAATGTATGGGGTGATTTATTAATTTCATTATTGCCGTTTGCTCTTATTATAGGAGTATGGATCTTTATCATGCGTCGAATGAGTGGCGGCGGTGGCGGAGGCCCTGGTGGTCAAATTTTTAATATTGGAAAATCAAAAGCTAAACTTTTTGATCAAAATACCGATGTAAAAACTTCCTTTGAAAACGTAGCTGGTCTAGAAGGAGCTAAGGAAGAGGTTCAAGAAATTGTAGATTTTTTAAAGAATCCAGAAAAATACACCTCACTAGGAGGAAAAATACCTAAAGGTGCATTATTAGTAGGTCCTCCAGGAACTGGAAAAACATTATTAGCAAAAGCTGTTGCCGGCGAAGCTAAAGTGCCTTTCTTTTCATTATCTGGATCTGATTTTGTTGAAATGTTTGTTGGTGTTGGTGCTTCACGTGTTCGTGATTTATTTAAACAAGCCAAAGACAAATCACCTGCAATTATTTTTATTGATGAAATTGATGCCATTGGTAGAGCTCGAGGAAAAAACAACATGTCAGGATCTAATGATGAGCGAGAAAATACCCTTAACCAACTATTAACCGAAATGGATGGTTTTGGAACCAATACTAATGTAATTGTTATTGCCGCTACTAACCGTGCCGATGTTTTAGATAAAGCTCTTATGAGAGCGGGTCGTTTTGATAGACAAATTTATGTTGACCTGCCTAATTTAAATGAAAGACGTGCTATTTTTAAAGTACATTTAAAACCACTTAAAAAGGCCGACAATTTAGATATCGAATTTTTAGCTAAACAAACTCCAGGCTTTTCTGGAGCGGACATCGCTAATTTATGTAATGAAGCTGCACTTATTGCTGCTCGAAAAGGAAAGAAAAATGTTGGCAAGCAAGACTTTTTAGATGCTGTTGACCGTATAGTTGGAGGACTTGAAAGACGTAGTAATTTATTTTCTCCCGAAGAAAAGAAAACCATTGCTTACCACGAAGCTGGTCACGCAACCGTAAGTTGGTTTTTGGAACATGCAGATCCTTTAGTCAAAGTTACCATTGTACCTAGAGGAAGATCACTAGGTGCTGCTTGGTATTTACCACAAGAAGCTCACATTACACGAACTAATAAATTTTTAGACGAAATTTGTGTTACCATGGGGGGGCGTGCCGCTGAAAAAATAATGTTTAATCAAATATCTACTGGAGCATTAAGCGACTTAGAAAGTGTAACCAAAAAAGCAAAAGCTATGGTTATGATATATGGTTTAAACGAAAAAGTAGGAAATATCACCTATTATGACCCTGCTGGAGAAAGTGGATTCCTAAAACCATACAGTGAAAAAACTGCCGAATTGATTGATGCCGAGATAAAAGACATTATTGAAACTCAATTTCAACGTGCTATTGACTTACTAGAAACACACAAAGAAAAAATGACTCAACTTGCAGAAGTTTTACTTGATAAAGAAGTCATTTTCAAAGATGATTTAGTAGAAATTTTTGGAGAAAGACCTTTTAAAAAGGAAAATCCAATAACTATTGACGTTGAAGCTAATAGCGGTGAAGAAAAATAGAAATAAGAATCAAGCCTTTTTATCGTTAGTAGTAATGTATATACTGCAATCAATTATAAGTAAAGCAATATGAGTCTGTTTAAAAGACTTTTTTCGTCACGCAATAAACCTCAAAAGGAGGAGGACGACTCATTTTCAACAAGCAAGTATATGCCTGAAAATGAACTTCCTGTTGATGAACAGTTTATGCTTAACTTTAGAGAAAAAGGCGGCAAGTTTTTATATTGTGAAAACGAAAAAGAAGCCTTTGAAACATTTGATCATATTTTATTAGAAAACGAATGGCACAACAGTGAAATTTGTTGTTTTGAAGAGGATTTACAAAAGCAATTTTCAGATTTTAACTTAAACTTTTCTAAAAAAGTTAATACTAACGTTTATTTTGCATCCTGCGAGTACCTAATTGGAAATAGCGGCGGTATATTAGTCTCTTCGAATCAATTAAAAGAAAAAAAGTTAGGAGAACTACCCGATAATTTTATTATTATCGCCTACACCAGTCAATTAATAAATACTATTAGTGAAGGCTTAAAAGGAATAAAGAACAGAAAAAACAATTACATTCCTACGAATATCACTACTATTCAATTGTTTGAAGCTCAAAAAGAAAACAATTTTTTGACCTATGGAAGTAGCGCAAAAAATCTATACCTACTTTTAGTAGAAGACCTATAGCATGAAAGAACTATACACCAGAGCACTTTCTGGCTTTATTTACGTATGTATTCTCATTGGATCTATATTACTCCATAAATACTCCTTTTTAGCCGTTTTTTTTATATTCTCGCTAATTTGTTTGTATGAATTTCAACGTTTAATTCATTTCAAGAAAGTCTTTCTATATATTATTCTTGTCGCAGGCTTTGCCGCTACTCACTTTATTAAAATACCTTTATCTATTACCTGGTCATTTTTATTTATTTCCTTATTTGTCCAATTACTTTTATTAAAAGACCTACTTTTTATAAGGATCATCCCAATGTTCGAAAAAAAGAAATACATAGTGAGTATTTTTTATTTAATTAGCTGCTTTTTCTTTTTAACATTAATCCCCTTTGATCAATTCAGAAACTATCAACCTATATACCTCATAGGTTTATTAGTGCTAATATGGGTTAATGATTCCTTTGCCTATTTGACAGGTAAAAATTTTGGAAAGCATAAATTATACTCAAAAATATCACCAAAAAAAACCATTGAAGGCTTCATAGGTGGGTTTATAGCTGCAATTATAGGAGGAATTTTAATTTCATATTTCTCAAAATCTTTATCCTTATTACACTGGATAGCCATAGCTTCAATAGTAAGTATCTTTGGAACTATTGGTGATCTAATTCAATCTAAATTTAAAAGACAAGCAGGTGTAAAGGATAGCGGAAAAATAATGCCTGGTCATGGAGGCATATTTGATCGCCTTGATAGTATTTTATATGCCAGTCCTTTTGTATTTTTGTATTTACAAATAATTACATATGTTTCATAAAGAAGGTTACAAAATCATTACAATAACATTAATTTTAGTTTCGGCATTAGCCTTAACTACTCATTTTTTTATTGATAATACGATACTAAAAGGTATACTATATGCTATAGCTGCCTTTTTCTTAATAATTATCCTTCAATTTTTTAGAAACCCTAAACGTAATACAAAAATTGATGACAACACTGTTGTATCCCCTGTAGATGGGAAAGTTGTTGTGATAGAAGAAGTTTTTGAAAAAGAATTTTTTAAAGAAAAAAGAATACAAGTATCTGTATTTATGTCTCCCATTAATGTACATGTCACTAGAAACCCTATAGGAGGCAAAGTTCTTTTTAGCAAATATCACCCAGGTAAATTCTTAGTTGCTTGGCACCCTAAAAGCTCGGAAGAGAATGAACGTACCACAGTTGTTATTGAAAATTCAAAAATTAATGTGCTTTATCGTCAAATTGCAGGTGCATTAGCAAAAAGAATTGTAAATTATGCTAAAGAAAACACAACTGTAGCACAAGGCGCCGATAATGGTTTTATAAAATTCGGATCTAGAGTAGATGTTTTTCTACCACTAGGCACAAAAATTAATGTCAATTTAGAAGATAAAGTTCGAGGTGGTGAAAGTGTGTTAGCAACTGTAAGTAAGTCAAGCTAATTAATGGATAGTCAAACAATACATATTACATTTTTAAAAGCGGTAGATGAAGCAAATAACTACCCTAAGCTACTCCCTACTGATATCAAGTTACAGTTTTATGCTTATTACAAACAAGCCACAGAAGATTCGGGCCTTTATCGCCCCTCAGATGAAATAGAACTTAGGAATGCCTTTAAGGTAAATGCACTATTACAAGTCAGAGGCTTAAGTAAAGACGAGGCTAAACTAGGGTATATTGAACTAGTAAAAACATACCTTAGATAACCCCTATATGCAACAACAGTAATTTTACACCTTTTCTTCTAATTCTTCTAACTTATTACCTAAGTCAGCTAACATTCCTATAAATGGAATTACCTGTCTCCCAAGATCCGTTAATGAATATTCTACTTTAGGAGGAATTTCCGGATATACTTTTTTGTGTAAAATATTTACTTTTGATAAATATTTTAGTTCCTGATTAAGCATTTTCTCGCTAATTTCTGGTATTAATTTCTTCAATTCACCATACCTCAACATGTCCGCTCCAAAGAATTGACCAATAATTAACAATTTCCATTTTCCACCAATAACGTCCAAAGATTTACGAACTGGGCAGGTATCTATTAATTTTTTTTCTTTTTTTTCCATTTGTTATCGCCTGATTATCAGTAAAACCAACCAAAAGGTATGTACCCTACCATTAAGTAAGTACTTGATTTAACGAAAGTTATATATTAAATTGAATCATCAATTAATCTCAAAATGACTTAATTATGAAGGAAATTTTAATAATAAGTCCCTTCTCCCTACAAGGTACGTATGTAGAGAAGAATCTACAAAAAAAAGATCAAAATGTTCATGAAGATGTTAAAAATGTTAAAGAATCTTTTTTAACAAACAACTTTTTCAATGAAAAAAAACTTGATCAACTCTATCAATTAAGAAATGAATTATCGAAAGTAAACTGTCTATACTTTGTAATCACTAAGCAAATATTGCACAAGGATTTTAATGATTATTTCATCAATCTAATTATGGCTATTCATCATGCCCGGCCAGAGTATATAATTATTGACACCACTATATGCAAGCACATTTATAGTTCTGAATGTAAAGAGATTATTCAAATGATTACTAGCGTTTTCAAAGAAAATCAACTCCCTGTCATTCAACTAAAAAAAGATAGTAACACCAATAAAAAAACACTTCATTTTTCCTGTTCATCTACTTCTTCCATAGATGAAAAAATAATTTTCAAAGTCCACAAGTATGCCAAAAAGATATTTTTTATAAAAAATCAAATAATGAATCCAACTGATTTACTTGTACCAATAGCTACTCAACCAAACAAAAAAACATTTGATTGGCATAATCACTCATACAACTTAAACTAACCTAAATAAACTAAAATTATGAATTTTATAAACACAGAAAGCCTAACCTTAGAAACAACAAGTATAAAAGACTATACGAAAACTCCAATACTTCAAAAAAACAAAAAAAAGAAAATTGAAATTATTTATGGTTATGAGCCATTATGCGGATGGTGTTATGGTTTTTCAAATGAAATAACCGCTGTAATCTCTGATTTAAAATCTATAGCTGATTTTAAACTTGCTAATGGTGGAATATTTGCTGGATTTAGAAGCTTAAAAATGGGATACATCAGCCAGCATATTAAAAATAACATGAAAAATGTAAGCGATCGCTCTGGCCGCATATTTGGAGAAAAATTTATAAAACTATTAGCAAACGACAACTATAGTTACGATTCAAAAAAAGCTTCCATTGCAGTAGCTATAATGAGAGAAATATACTCTGAAGGGGCTTTTGAATTTGCTTCGGATATACAAACTGCTTTTTTCCAGTACGGTAAAGATATTCAATCGGATACCACATACATTGAACTTTTAGAAGATTACCCTATTGATAGCGATTACTTCATTAGTCGATTAAACAGTAAAATAGAAGCCGAAAAAATAGAATTAGAATTCTTAAACACGCAAATACTAGGATTTGAAGGCTACCCGGCATGTGCCATTAAAGTAAATGGTCATACCGAAATTTTGAATCAAGGATACTTAGATGCCTCACAAATTATATCAAAAATCTTATACAAAATGGAGGAACTAAATTATTCTACACCCATTTAAAGTAAGCCATAGCCCCCACCTATAAATCTATTTAACTAACCAAATAACATTATTAACACATGTAACAAAAAGAGAACAACATAGCTAAACTAACTAGAATGAATACTACAATATATAGCCCCTCGCATAATTATATCAAGTATGCAGAACAAACTAACGCTCAAAATGGACATGAAAATCTAGGCTTTTTATCATTCGAAAGGGGCTTTATGCCTCTATTAAATCCTATTTCCAATCTGCCCTATCCATTTAATTTATGGGACAAAATAGCTTCGGACTTACCCAAGCATTATA
The DNA here is from genome assembly GCF_000255455.1 of Aquimarina agarilytica ZC1. Lineage (GTDB taxonomy): Bacteria > Bacteroidota > Bacteroidia > Flavobacteriales > Flavobacteriaceae > Aquimarina > Aquimarina agarilytica. The sequence continues at coordinate 107,339 of NZ_JH621257.1, forward strand.
AAAATCAAACATTAAGAGTTTCTATACAAAAAATGGAAGTTTTAGATGCCGAAAATTTGAATGACAAATATTTATGTCGAGCATCAATGCTAATGAGTATACTTGCTCATGCCTACGTAAGAAATGAAAGAAATGAAGATTTAAATATTCCTGAATCAATTACTATACCATGGAAAATAATTACTAAAAGATTAAAAAGACCTCAACCTTTTCTATCATATATCGATCTTATAATATATAATTGGAAACAAAAAAAGATAAATGATAAATTTGAACTAGAAAACCTTGAATTACTAACACCAACAGTCAACAATCAAGAAGAACAGGTTTTTTACCTTACTCAAACTGAAATTGCTTTTCAAACGAATAAAATTATAAAGCATATCGTAAACATTCAAAATGCTATTATTCAAAATGATAAACGAACTGTTATTGATAGTTTGCTGGTATTAAAAAAAATCCTACTAAATGTAACTGAAAATAGTTTTTTAAAAATCAACCCAAACCCTAGAAGCAAAACATATGTTGACCCAATTGTATGGGCAAAAACAGTAGCTCCTTTTGCCGTACCTATAAAAGAGGGAGTGCAAGGTCCTAGCGGAACATCTTCCCCATTTTTCCACTTAATTGATACCTTTATCGAACGTGCAAAGTATGACACAATTCTGGGAAAAGAAGCTTTGTTTATTAGAGAATGGTATCCCGAACATTGGCGTAATTTTTTAAATGCTGTTGAAAAAGTATCAATAACTAATTTTATAAAAGAACAAAATGACGAAGAATTAAATGGCGCTTTTTATTCATTTATAGAGAGTTATTCTGGAGATAATGGATTTTTAGGCGTACATCGAAGAAAGGTTTATGGGTACTTACAAATGGCCTTTAAAGTTGGAAGGTCCGTTACTATAGGTGGTTTCAGTGGACTTTTTAAAGAAAGAACTTGGGAGGAAGTTGATGACGAACTTGAAACCACTCGCTTAGAACGATATGCCAAAAAGCAACTAAAATGCCCTTTTGGTTTTGTTTCAAAAAGAACAAAGAGTCCTTCAAAAAACATCACTAAAGTAGCACTTGACATTAAAAACAAAGGAATCACTTACCGATCTGGTGACCGCTGTGCTATAGTCCCTAAAAACGATAAAGCAACAGTTCATAAAATAATTAAACTACTAGACTTAACAGGAAAAGAACCCATTATACTTAATGATGAATGGAAAAATTATTTTAACACCTACTATAACAAAGAAATTGAACAAGTTACAATCTATGAAATACTACTATCTGCTAAAATCAATAATGTAAGCAGCATTCTATCGCTTTGCCCACATTTAAAATTATTTTTTAAATTAGATCCAAATTCACAACAAATTTCATTAGTAGAATTAGTCGAAAAATTAGTTGCTTTTTCTTCTAACGTATCTCAAATGCTTTTACCTCATTTTATGGATTGCCTCCATCCCGAACAAGAAAGGATGTATAGTATATCTTCTGATTTTGATAAAAATAAAATTGAATTGACGATAGGTAATGCAGAAACTACTATTGGAAACAAAATACACAAAGGGGTTTGTTCCCATTTTTTAACTAATGAAGAGTTAGATCATAATTCACAAATACCCATTAATATCGTTAGACCACTTAGGTTTTCATTACCTAATGACATAAAAAACAAAAGCATTACACTTTTTGCTGCCGGATCTGGTATTGCTCCATTTAGAAGCTTCTGGATGGAATTAAAACGAAAAAACAAACTACAACAGTTATCTATTTTTTATTGCGTAAAACACCTCGATGATATTATTTTTAAAAACGAACTAAAAGAACTCTTTTTAACACATGGAATCGATTTAAATATTATAATTACTAGAGATCACTTAATTTTAGACAAAGAGCAATCTATCTCAAAAAATGAACTTATTTTTTCAGGTATACCTAACAGAAAAATTGATTACATCATTTTACAAGAACAACATGCTTCAAAAATTTACAAGCATATTGCTCCTAAAGATAAAAATCGTGAAGGCCTATTTTACACTTGTGGTAAAGCTGGTTTTGCACTATCAATACTAAATTGTATTAAGCATATTATAACTAAACATACACCAAATAATAAGGATGCTAAAGAACTTCTCTATTCCTTATTTTCGGAAAATAGATACATGCAGGATGTGTTTACCTCTCCTAATTTTATAAAAAACGATAAATCTCGAAACTATTACATTTCAGATATAGTAAACAAGAATAATGATAAAAATGGTTATTGGCTTTCTATAAATGATAAAGTGTATGATGTTACTGAATTTAAAGAAATTCATCCCGGTGGGGATAAAATCATTATTGATAATAGCGGAAGAGATGGTACTCATGAGTTTAAAAAAGCGAACCATAATTCTTCAAAAGAAATCGAATCTCTTTTAAGTATGTACTGTATTGGTAATCTTAAAAAGGTGGAATTACCCAATAACTTAAAAAACCAATACAACCAATGGTTGAAAGCTTTACAGCTCTGCACAGAAATGTTAAATACTTTTGTCGCTGATTTTTCTTTCAAAAACAGAAAAACAACCATATTATGTGGAGCTAATGAAAAAACCCCTTACAAAGTGGCATTAATGGTGGAAAATCAAAATCGATTTTTAACCGAATATGTTAAAAACATTCATGAAATAATCCAACAACTTTATGGAAAACAATATTATTTCCAAAATATTATCACGCTAATTGACAAGGCCGTTGAATCTACAAAAAATGTATGTGATATCTATTCTTTAAAAAAATTAACTATTGAAGATAGTTGGGATAAACTTACCCAACAAGAAGCTCAAAATAAATCACTTTTAGAATTAGTTCAAAAGCTTTTATGGGACGGCTTAAAATTCTTTGAATCGTATGAATCGAATCTAGATAGTATACACCAAATAGCGATGAAAAATTTGTTTGAACTATTCAAAAAAGAACTAAGGCTAATACCTAAAACCGTTTTTGATGACAAAAAAACTGTTTTAACATTACATTAAGTTGAGCTTTGTTAATTAACCCGCAGATGATCCTTACTTAAGAATAATCAACTAAGTACTTAAACTAACCACTGCGGGTTATTATTATAAAACGATACAAACACTACTCACTTAAAATCAATTTTACTAAGATCATATTACCTTTTTAAGGTAATATGATCTTTTATTTCCTCTCCATCTGGAGTTTTAATTAACACCCAGTAATCATCAGTTGGTACAGGTACTCCATTAAAAGTTCCATCCCAACCTTCACTACTACTAGTAAGAGTTTTTAATAATTTTCCAAAACGATCGTAAATATATACCAAGGTTCCTGGAATTTCATCAATAGATTTTACATGCCAGGTTTCTGTTTCAATAGGTCCACTTCCATTTGGAGTGAAATATGGAAAGTAATCTATAAAAATAAATTCTTTCATACTTGGGTCACATCCATTTTTATCAAATACCCAAATGGTATGTTTCCCAGGCAATACATTTTCAATTACATTAGATTCTTGACTATTTGCAGGGTCTGGATCATCATAACCATAGGTATAATCTCCTTCAGAAGAAACCTCAATAGTTACTTGATTTAAATCAAAACCTTTTATTATATCGTCAATAACAATATCAGCACTCTTCGATTCCTTAACTTCAAAAGTTTTAAATGCCGCACATGATCTCACCGAGTTATTTCTAACTTCCAAAGTAATGAACAAACCAATATCAGCTGGACTTAATTCTAAAGTTTTAGAATTGGTTACTGGCTGCTTGACTTGATTACCTAATTCATCCTTAAATGTCCACTCATAAAACACATCATTATCATTTCCTGTATCACCATCAATCAAACGCATTGGATTATTAATACAAAAAACTACATCATCAAGATCAATAATCGGAATTTGCTCAACAAATAACTCTATTTCTGCTATAGATTCACAACCTATTGCTTCATTTTTAACTTTCACATAATAAATTCCCGAATTTATAAGTCTATCGGCAGGTATTTGATCCCCTTGTTCCGCATCATCTCGTGTTAAATGATAACTTATATTATAATCCGAAGGTGTTTGACCGCCCAATATTTCTGCATTTAAAACTTCATAATCAAACAGAAAAAAACCATCATTAAATTCATCATCATCACATACTGTTCTACTTGCTAAACTTACTTGATTAATTACAGGAAGGGATACTTCTTCCAAACTAATCACTCCAATATTTATACAACCTGAATTTACATTCATTGACTTTACATAAACCTGACCATTGGGAATAGTATCTGCGTCATTAATTTCTGTAACCGAAGTTGCTGCCATATCGGTGTGATAACTAATTGAAACATCGGTATTATCCGGTATTAATAGCCCCGTTAATTCTGCTCTTTTTTCGCCAAATAATTCTCCTTCACAAAATCTAACCGGTGTTGTAATCTCATTTATTTGAGGTAATTGAATTAAATTAATTCTAAATTCATTCTCGTGGATACAGTTCGTATCTGTATTAGAAATTAATGTCAAATAAACAATTTGCTCCCCAAATCTATTCACTGGGAACTGCGCTATATCCACACCCGTAATTTCATTTGAAGCATTTCTGGATGCTGCAGTGTAATAATGTATCGAATAATCTAATTCAGCGCCAGCTAAAGGAACAAAACTTGCCTCAATAGAATTCAAATTAAATAGTTCAATACCATCATTATCCATATCACAACGCTCCATTACTTGAGTAATAGGTTCAAGTTGTGGGATTGCATTTACTGTTACATCAAATTCAATAATCGTATAACATGAAGTACTATTATTGGTAACACGAGCTACATATGATTTTGTTGTAGCTCTATTTACCTCACTCAAAACAGTATTAGTATCCGCATCTTCTATGGTATTATGATAAGACACTGTAAAATTAGTAGGGTTTTGCCCATTTAATACTGTAGTGTCCAAATCCGAAAAAATAAAATCAGTAACTCCATCTAATACATTATCCAAATCACAAACAACTAAATCTAATGGATTTGGCGAGGCAATTACAGGAAGTGGATTTGCTATCAAACCTAATCTTACTATAGCTTCGGAGGTACACAAAGTTTCCGTATTAAAGGCTTCTGCAAAAATCTCTATATCACTCGTTCTTTTGGTAAAACTACCCGAAAGTGGTCTAGTCCCTGCAGCATCCGAATAATAACGTACTATTACATTTTCATTTATAGGATTAGAAGTATCCACAAACTGAAAATTAGTATTTAATACACTAAGGTCACTTATTGTAAAACTATTTGAACCAAATGTATCCTCACATAAAACAATATTTTTAGCTACAATTTCTGGTAAAGGATTTAATTGTATGTTATATGATGTTTCAAAAATACAACCAGTATCCGAAGTAATCCTTAAGTATATAGGTGTATTAAAATTTGTAATTTCAAATGCTTGATCCGCATCAATATTTAAAGGTGTTGTTTCGGTATGGGCAGCTCTATCCGATGCTGTTCTAAAATAAAGCACTCCTCCTACCGCTGCTAAATCTCTTTGTCTACCTGCATAGTTAAACACAAAATCAGCCTCTATACTTGTCAAATTAACTGTTTCAACTCCTTGTATACCTACATCACAAACCTGTATATTTTGTAAAGATTCTACCTCTGGTCTTTCATCAACTATAAGTAAAAATTTATCAAATGTTACACATCCATTTATATTAGTAATACGCGCTACTATTTCCTGAGATAAAGGTGTTTGATTTTCGTAACCATCTAATGGTAACGCCGTCCCAGTTGCTGGAGGCACCTGTATACTTTGACTTCCTGCAGTACTTAAATCAACAAATCCTGCATCTTCATCATTTATATAAAAATCAACGCTAACACCAGTTATTACTCCATTATCGGTAATCATATCAATAGCATCCTGTAAATTAAACGTAGCCACACTCGGTGTATCTCCTTCACATTCTATTAAACGATCAATAGGAATAGTAGCGGCATTTTCTTCAATTTTCAAATTGAACTGACCTGTCACAAAACAATTAGGGTCATCGTTATTTTCGATTCTAAAATAAATAGGCATTTCAGGAATACTACTTGAAAAAGTAGGATTTGTAATTTCTCCACTACTCCCTCCCAAATTAGCATCGGCAATTGATGAACTATAATATCTAACAAATTTGTCCGTTTGTGTCCCTAATAACAACGCATCTCTACTACGTAAATTAAAATTAGCCGCTAACGAATTTCCTGGATTGACACACAATAAAAAGTCATCTCTATTTTCAATAATTGGAATCGTATTTATAATGAATTGTTGCTGCTCTACAGAAATACATCCTGTTATTTTGTTTTCATACCTAACCCAAATTATTCCGTCATCATCCAAAGAAATGTCATAATTAGTTATATCGGAAGCAGGAATTAAATTATCCGTCGCCTTAGGGGTTAATTCCGCAGATGATTGTGTATTGTAATAATCTACAGTAAACTCACTCTTATCTGCTGCTGTAACTCTTTGTGTTATATCCTGAAAAGGAATAGGATTCGTTCTATCGTAACATACGTATATTGGATCTAGTGAAACAATATCTGGGGCTGGATTAACTTGCAATTGAAAAGATACCACCGCAATGCACCCATCATTAGAGGTTGCTCTTACCCAATACGTTCCTGTTGTTCCAATATCTGCATCTGTTAATTCTGATACAGATGTATCATCAATAGCATTAGCATCTACTTGATTGGTATAAAAACTTAAACCTAGCGTTGTATCTGTAGTTATTTGCGATGCTATTTCGGTTTGAAACAAAGTAGGTAATCCACTGATTTGACTATCTGAATCTAGATCACAAACCATTAAAGTGTCTACAGGTGTATTTATTGTAACTTGAGGAGAAACAATCAAATCAAACGTATCTCTATCTTCGCACATCGGATCTGTATCCGTGAGACGAACATAAATGGTTTGCCTATCAACTTGTGTATTTGTATAAGAAATTAATTCTGTATTTGTTATAGGAATATTTGCCTCAAAATCAGCAAGAGACGCATACAGCTCAACTCCAAATTCCGTTGAAATTTCATTCTTTTTATTTGAAAGATCAAAAATTGCAAAACCATCATCATCATCATCACAAGCACTCTCATCTTCAACCGTACTGTCCGAAATCAAATGGCGTGCTTTGAGTGTTACGGGGCGTACTATAGAACAATCCTGACCTGTATTTACTATACGCACTCCAATTCTTTGTATATTTTCTTGTTCATTAGTATAATTAGATGGATCTATTATTGGGTTTTCTCCCGACTCTGCATCCGCTACACTTCTGTGAAAACTAATATCTACCCCTGTTATCCCAGATGTTAATATCTGATTTCTTATAGGTTCTAAATCAAAAGCGGTAAAACCATCTTTAGGATCTTCATCACAAATAATAATTTCCTCAAAAATAGCATTTGTTCCTTCTATTTCATCAAAAGGCACACCAATTGGTGGGGTATTAATCGTTATTCTAATTGGCAAAGCATTCCCTGGACAACCTGAAGGAGATGTATTTTGAGCGTAAATAGTAAAACTACCAGTATACACTTGCGAATCATCAAAAGGTGTACTTAACGCCAAATCTTCAAAATAGGAAAAGCTACCAGGTATATCTGAAAAAAATTGAGTTGTAATTTCATCTGTATAAACTGCTTCAAAACCATCTGCATCACTTACAGAATCTCCTATAATTAACTCCGAATCGCACACATCAAAATTTCTAACAACACTTGGTATGGTTTCTCCCTGACCTATATTCACTTCAAAACTAGAGATAAATTTACACCCAGATGGTTCTACAACACTCATGTAAATTGTATCATTATTATTTGCTGTGAACGCATTAGGAGTGGCTATTGAAGTTCCTGCATCACTTTCAGCTTCAGCTAAACTTGTAAAAAAAGCAATTGTTGACCCCGTTTCTCTACCTACTAAAGCTTCAGCACTTTTTATGGTCAAATCAACTACTTGACTAATCGCACCACCCGAAACACATTCTGAAAGTGTTGTTATTTCACTCCCTGGATGAAGATTTGATAAGTCTACTTCAATTTCAGCATCAATCGAACAAGTTAGGTTGAGTTGCACATTTAAACTATAAGTTGCAGACTCGGTAACATCAATGGTTCTGGTATTTTCCAAAAAACTAGTATCTGCACTACTAGTCCATGTGTATTGTGCCGATGCTGGAAATACTTGCGATGGACTTAAGGTTACTGAACTAGCACAGTCTGCTACATTCCCAGCTGTAAAAACGCTACCTTCTAAGCTACCTAAATCTAATGATAGCTCATTGGTGGTTTTACCAATGAACACTGCCGAATCTGAAAAGGCATCTCCTCCATCGGCTATGATTATTTTTACGTTATAACTAGTTCCTATGCTGGAATTAGTTTGAGCACTTAAAGTTTCGGTATACTGTGTATAATTTATTCGCGTACTTGACGACCTTGCTCCTCCATTAGTAATTAATGATGCATTCTCAGCTGGACATGATGTCGCAGGTGTACTACCCACTCCTTCTTCATGAACATTTGCTACAGTTACTGGGCGTCCATCGGGGGTTAAAGCAATATTCCTAAAAGGACTTCCACTCCCAGCTTCTCTAATTAAAATAGCAACCCCATCATTGTTTGTGCAAAAATTTGCTGCACCAGAAGCATATTCATCAGAAGCAAAAACATAGTTAAAAGCAATATTATCTTGTAAAGCATAAAAATCAAATTCAATTTCCGTAGCATTAAATGTTGTCCCTGCAGGGGCTCCTATCGCATTTTCATAATCACTACTACCTCCCCAAACCGTAGTCCCATCACCAATACCCGCTGTACTTGCATTTACCTGACTAACTCTACCGGTAGTTAATACTATTCCTTCCTGTATAGTAAAACCACTATTACCACTAGCTGTAAAACTTCCAAAACTAGTAATAGGAGACGCCGCTTCCGAAGTACCATTGACTCCCAACAACTCATTTGTTGTTAGGTCACAACCTCCAACATCCTCTATAAGATGATTTTCAAGTAGTTGTTCAACATTTTGACTTACACCAATTGTCAAGTCCTGGGCATTAACCACCACAAAACTTACAAAAAAGCAAAAACAAATAAGTAGATTTTTTTTCTTCATCGGGGGAGATTTTGAAACAAATAATTACACAAAAACTTGGTTTACAGAAATTTAAAAAAACAAAACCATATTAAAATACAATAATTCATTTTTTAATAAAATCGTTAAAACACTCAAAAATACAGATAAAAGAACTAATTATCCTATAATTGTAGGTTAATTATTACAAAAAAGCCTTGAGATGTCCTCAAGGCTTTTTTTATTCCTTTATTAATAAAGAAACTACTTATAATTATGAAAGTGCCGAAATACCAGCTTTTAAGGTTTCAATTTTTGCTTGTGCATCTTCCATTTTTTTACGCTCAGTAGCCACTACTTGTTCTGGTGCATTTGCTACAAATCGTTCATTGGAAAGCTTTTTACTTACACTCTTTAAAAAACCTTCGGTATAAGCTAACTCTTCTCTTAATTTACTTAATTCCTCCTCAAGGTTGACTGCTCCTTTTAGGGGTACAAAATATTCATTTGATTTTACTCTAAAAGAAAGCGCTCCTTCAGGTGATTCCTTTACGTAGGATAATGACTCAATATTCCCTAACTTTTCAATAACACAATCAAAATCAGTCGATACGGACTCATTATTAATTATTTGCAAATCAATTGTTTCTTTAAATGATATATTTTTATCCTTACGAATGGTTCTAATTCCCGAAATGATTTCTTTTGCTATTTCAAAGTTTTCTAATAATTGACTATTAAAATCAACCTGTTTTGGATAGGTGTTTATTATTAAGGCTTCTGCGGAAGAACGATCCGTGATGTTTTGCCAAATTTCTTCGGATGCAAAGGGAATAAAAGGATGTAACAAACGTAGGTTATCCTCCAACAAACCTATAACCTCCCCAAAAGTTTTAAGATCAATTGACTCCCCATAAGTAGGCTTAACCATTTCAAGTAACCAACTACAAAAATCATCCCACACCAATTTATATATGGACATTAGTGAATCACTTAATCTATATTTTTCAAAATTACTATCAATGGATACTAATACCGATTGAAATTTATCTTTGTACCAAGCTATAGCCTTAGCAGCCGCTTCTGGCTGTGTTTTTTCTTCGGCTGTAACTTCCCAACCTTTAATCAAACGAAAGGCATTCCATATTTTATTCACAAATGACTTTCCTTGCTTACACAAATCCTCATCAAACATCAAATCATTTCCTGCAGCCGAGCTTAATAACAATCCAACTCGAACACCATCGGCTCCATAATCCGAAATAAGCTTTAAAGCATCGGGCGAATTCCCTAATGATTTAGACATTTTTCGTCGTTGCTTATCACGAACTAATCCCGTTAAATACACATTTTTAAATGGTGCTTCACCCGTATATTCATACCCAGAAATAATCATTCGAGCTACCCAGAAAAATAAAATATCTGGCCCTGTGACTAAATCATTAGTAGGATAATAATATTTAAACTCTTCATTTTCTGGATTATTAACCCCATCAAACACACTCATTGGCCATAACCATGAAGAAAACCACGTATCTAAAGCATCTTCATCCTGCTTCAAATCCGCTTCCTTTAATGATTGATTTCCGGTTTTAATCTGAGCTAATTTTAAGGCCGCCTCTTTAGTTTCTGCTACTACAAAATCCTCTTTCCCTT
>NZ_JH621257.1:118162-128554 GCF_000255455.1 Aquimarina agarilytica ZC1
ATTCCAATCACGAATATTTTCCATCCAGTGACGGTAGGTGTTTTCAAACTTTTTTGGATGTAAATGAATATCCGTATCATCACCTAAAACTGCTTTAATTGCAGGCTTTACCAGATCTTCCATTTTCAAAAACCATTGATCAGACAGTTTGGGCTCAATAACAGCTTTAGTACGTTCCGAAGTTCCCACTTTATGCATATGAGTTTCGGTTTTTATCAAAAAGCCTTTTTCTTTCAACTCCTCCGAAAACTCCTTACGTACTACAAAACGATCTTTTCCTTTATAATGTAAACCAAACGAATTTAGTGTGGCATCGTTGTTAAATATATCAATAACTTCTAATCCATGAGTATCCCCTATTACTTTATCATTTTCATCATGAGCAGGCGTTACCTTTAAACAACCTGTACCAAACTCCAAATCCACATAAGCATCTTCAATAATCGGAATTACTCTATTCACTACAGGCACAATTGCCTTTTTGCCTTTTAAATGTGTAAACCTTGGGTCTTCAGGATTAATACATATGGCAGTATCGCCAAAAATAGTTTCTGGTCTAGTAGTGGCTACCACTAAATGTTCATCACTACCTTCAATTTGATACGTTATATGATATAAAGCACCTTGCTTTTCTTCGTGAATTACCTCTTCATCAGACAAAGTAGTTTGTGCTTCGGGGTCCCAATTAACCATACGATAACCTCGATAAATTAAGCCTTTGTTATATAAATCAACAAAAGTTTTTATCACTGATTGGTATAAATCATCATCCAACGTAAATTTAGTACGCTCCCAATCACATGATGCGCCTAATTTTTTAAGCTGTTCCAAAATAACACCTCCATACTCTTCGGTCCAGTCCCAAGCGTGCTTTAAAAATTCCTCACGTGTTAAATCACTTTTATCAATCCCTTGTTCTTTTAATCTAGCCACTACTTTAGCCTCTGTTGCTATGGAAGCATGATCTGTACCAGGTACCCAACAAGCATTATAACCGCGTAATCGCGCCCTTCTAATAAGTACATCCTGAATGGTATTATTTAACATATGCCCCATGTGCAACACCCCAGTCACATTCGGAGGGGGTATTACTATTGTATAAGGCTCTCTATCATCAACTTCCGAATGAAAATAATTGTTCTTCATCCAGTAGTCATACCATTTTTCTTCTACTATTTTTGAGTCGTATTGTGCAGCTATAGCCATTTTGGTCTAATATTTGAAGTATAGTTTGCAAAAGTAACTATATAAATAACAACTTGAAAGATTTAATGCCCCTTGAAGTTGTCAAAAAAATAATTACATTTACATTGAATTAAATTTTTAAACATGAAAAAATTAATTAGCCTATTTCTAGTAAGTTTCATTGGTTTTGGAGCCTTTGCCCAAGACGCTGACAAAAAAGACACTCCAGTTGAAACAAAAACAGAAGATGGAGCAAAAATTGAATTTGAAACTGAAGTTATCGATTATGGTACCATAGAAAAAGGTGCCGATGGTATTCGTAAGTTTGTTTTTACAAATACAGGTAACAAACCTTTAATTATATCACGAGTGTATTCTAGTTGTGGATGTACTATACCAAAAAAGCCCGAAGCTCCTATTGCTCCAGGTGAAAAAGGTGAAATTGAAGTAAAATATGACACTAAACGTGTTGGTCCAATACGTAAAACAATAAGTGTATATAGTAATGCCGATGCCGTTCCTTTCCCATTAAAAATTAAAGGAACTATCACTGATAAAAAATAATCTTATTTTCATAAAAACAAAAAAAGATGCTTGTAAGCATCTTTTTTTGTTTTTATATATTTCAACTTCTATATACTAATTTTCCTATAAATTAAATCACCATTCGCTCTTTCAATTAACAGTATATATATTCCGTTAGAAATAAAAGAAGTTGACACCTCATTTCCTGCAGTTCTAGTCAGTATTAATCGCCCATTTAAATCGAAAATAGACAATTTATTCACCACACTTAATGAACTAATACTCAGTGTTTCATTATCTTGAAGAATTGCAAAATTTTGTACAGATAAGCTATCGCAAACTTTATCACTAGCAATACTAGTTCCTGTACAAAAAGCTCCTGTTTTTGAAAATTCATAATTTTGTAATGCTCCTTCTTGTGTATTTACATCTATATCTCTAGTAGCACTATTAACTCCAGTAAACGTATCAAAATGCATTAATTGACCCACACTAATTACATGACCCATATTATGAGCGTGACCTAATTCGTGTGTAGCCGTACCCTGAAAATCAATCTGCGAAGTAGATGGTTGCGTTTCGTCGAAATTCCAATTCACATCCGAATTAAACGTCATATCTGCTTCTGTCAAATAAGCTACAATTTCTCCACCTCCTATTTGACACCCTGAAAAATAACTTGTTGTTACCCCCAATGTACCTGGATCAATTTCATCACTATTCGAATCTGAAGGCGACATGAAACGGACTAAATTTACTGTATCATCTGTTGTTACGTTCAAATTACTTGTGTTAGATGCTATGGTCCAATTTATTCCTGTGGCACAAACCCAATTACTTACCGATTTTTCAAAAGCCACTGTTGCCGCTGTATTAGAGGCAAATAAATTATTATATGTCCATGTATAGCCTCCAATATTATTCGTATTCACCAACTTTACACGTAAAGTAGTATCGGGCACACCGTTATTATCAGTATCAAATACAGCATTAGTTTCGGCACTCAATACAGTTAAATCATCTGTAGAGGTAAACTGATTGACACCACTTGCATCAGTTACTCTAATTTTACCTGTCCCTGCAAATTGGGGCACTCTTACTTCTATAAGCATATCGGACCAACTCACAATTGCTGAATTATTAACATTTCTAAAATTAGCTAATCCTCCACCTTGATCAGCATTTTCAAAAGCTACGGCTCCTTCATTATTACCAAAACCAGTACCATTGATTATAATATTCTCATCTGTCCCTGCCCTAACAACAGTTGGTGTAAATGAATTCACTACAGCTGAGCTAAAACTTTTTTTTCCTTTGCTTTTTAACTCTTTTATTACATTTATCGCGTGCTTAGTTAATTTGGTTAAACTCCCATAAAAATGATTCTCAATATCGGTAAAGGTGTAAAAAGGGTTATGCACCTTATTTAAAACGATATCATATTTATAAAAACCTTGAAGATCACTATATACTTTATAAATTTTATCTTTTTCAGAAAAGTCTACCAATTCCTTATTCGATAGGTTCAAGAAAAAAGTTCCTATATCCCCTTTAGCTAATTGTAAACTAGGTGTTACTTTTTCTGTTTTAAAACCGATAGACCCGCCTTTGGTTACCACATACAAATAGTCAAACTTTTCTGTTGTTGAAAAATTTTTTAACACATTAACCTTATTAATGGTATAAATATGATTCGTCTTTTTATCAAGATAGGAACGTTTTTCAACAACTTGGGCTTCAATAATTAAGGATGCAACATTAACTTGCTCCTCCATTTGAATTTTATAGAGCATTTTTTGGGCTTGAATTTGAAAAAAACTAACAAAACAAGAAACAAGTACTACTATTTTTATTTTCATATCATCTTCATTTATACATTCCTAGAACTACTACATTATCATAAAATACAAAAATTGCAGTCTATTAACCTTATATTTGTAGGAATTAATATTGAATACTTACTTTTTAAAGCGCAAATGTAGGTTTTTTGTGTAAATACATTAACAAAAACAGAAATAGTCTTGAAATATGATTAAAAAAATACATTTCACTATAAAATAATATGACTTAGTTATTATTGACCATACTGTGTATAGAAAATATATTGTCTCCGATCAAATCATTAAAAAAAGTTTCACTTTGTTTTTTTTGTATATCTACTATAGATGCATCTAAGATTTCATTCTTTTGACCATCATATAATTTAATGGATGAATTTTCATAAGATAAGTAAGAAGAAATTACCGCTGTTACTTCCGCATAAGTCTCATCTTTGTCTTTATGTGTATTCCCTTTATTAAGGTATTGAGTAATAGATCTTGAAAATTTTATTTTTAAATCTTTATTCGTCCAATATGTTAAGTATAAATTATGATCGGACCCGAACAATATATAATCTAGAATTATATAATTCTTTTCTTTTGAAAAAAAGACTTTCAATTCACCATTGTAATTAGAATAATTATTTGCTTCAAACAACTTTTCATTAAATACAGATTTATTTAATGAAAAATCCTCAATAAACTCAAAACCCTTAATTTTTGGATCTGTTGCCTTTTTTTTATGCTCTTTAGCACAAGAATTCTGCCCTAACAGGATTATAATTAATATAATAGTTCTAATTATTTTCATTTTCTTATTAATTTACATTAAAATGAACCTGTTTTTGTATCCCAATTTTAGTTTAAAAAAAAGACGATTCGTTTTTAACAAGATTTTAAAAAACAAAAATATGTACCTCATAATATTTCTCCTCCCCTGTTTTCAGTGAAACTTAACAAATTACATTATAGAATCTAAAAAACACAGAACTTCAATTCGCTATATTTAATTTTTATACTGAAGTAGACATTCCAGTTTTTAGACAGTCTGACGGTTGGTTTGCAAAACGAAAGCGTAAATTCAAGGTAACTACGGATTCAAAACATAGCTATCCTGTTGCTCCAAATTTATTAGATAGAATTGATGTAGAGCAACCTAATAAAGTTTGGGTATCAGATATGACCTATATAGCTACGAAAAATGGTTAGATGTATTTAACAGTTATTATTGATTTATATCACAGAAAAATAGTAGGGTGGTCTATGAGTAACGATTTTACAACCGAAAATACTATTATGAAGGTTTGTCAGATGTCAACTTTAAACAATCCTATTAATAAAAAACTTATTTTTCACTCTGATCGAGGTATTCAATATGCAAGTCAAGAATTTAGAAAAGAGTAAAAAAACATAAGCTGTTTGTGTCTCAAAGCATGAGTCGTAAAGGAAATTGCTGGGATAATGCTGTTGCTGAAGTTTCTTTAAATCCTTAAAAGCAGAAATTAGTATATCATCAAAAGTACGACACCAGGTCTCAAGCTGAATTATCTATTTTCGAGTGTATTGAAACATGGTATAATAGCAAAAGAAGACATTCAACTTTTAATCATAAAAGTATAGTAGAAGTCGAATTAGAATTGTTTAATCACAAAATAGCCGCATGACTCTTAGTCTAAATGTCCAAAATTTTGTTGCAAGTCTACCACAATTAAATGGCTTCATAACAATATACTCGAAAGTACTAATCTTCAACTTCAAAAGTAAAGACATTCTCTTCTATGTCAATTACCCTTATTCTAGGTAAGAAATCGCCTAGTAATAAGTTGGGGTAGTTTACTTGATCTTGTGTCAATACAAAACTTGCGCATTGCGTAATTCCATCTGAACACTCGTTAGTAAAAGTAGTGAAGCAAAATTCTGTATTTCCTAAGCTTGGACCACAATGTAATGCATCATCTTTACTAGGTCCGGAAGAATAAGTTTGTAGCATCTAAACTTTATTTATAATTTCGCCATACAACAGAATTTGATATGACAAAAAAACTACTAGTATTTATAACAATAAGTCTCTTAGGCTTTATAGGAAATGCGCAATGCCCTAAGCCATATCAAATAGACACAAATAATAAAACGACCAATTCCATAACATTAGTTTGGAATTCAGGGAGTAATTTATTGACAGGCGATTTTGAAATTGAATATGGTATTAAAAACTTCGTTCGTGGAACTGGAACTAAAATCAACAGCATTGTTACTGGTATTATCATCAATAATTTAACCTCTAATACACAGTATGATTTCTACATAACGAATAATTGTGGAAACAATCCAACTACATCCGATGTCTATCATGATGTTACAATTGCAGATTACTGCAACGGAGATTTATTTTTAGATCCTGGTCTTGAAGAAAATTACGTGGGGACATACTATGAATCCTATAATCTAAAACCTAACTCTACACAACAAAGAATACATTTAGATTTTGAATCATTTGAAGTATCAAGTGAGACTACGTTAAAAATCTGGGAAGGTAATTTAGCTATTGGAGATCCTTTAGTAATTTATGATAATAAATCACTACCTTCAGAACCAATCATTTCAAAAGCAGACAATGGCGAACTATATGTGTTATTTGAATCAAATAATTCACAAAATAATGCTGCTGGCTGGGTAGGAAACATTACTTGTGTTGATAAACCGGCATGTAATATGCCCAAATATACATTTTCCACTAATACTACCTATAATTCAATTACTCTAAGGTGGGCAAAAAGTACATCGAACCGTACCTTTATAGAATATGGACCTAAAGACTTTATAATTGGAACAGGAAAAAAAGTAGAATCTTTTTCAAACATAATAACAATACCAGATTTAGATGAATTAACAGAATATGATTTTTACTTAACAGAAGAATGCAATGACTTAAGTTTAAGTGATACAAGCAATACTTCTATTTCCACAAAAGCATATTGTGAGTCCAATATTTCATTTGGATGGCTAGAGCCTTATGAATTAAATCAAATAAAAATACATAATGTTGATTTTCAAATTAATGAAGAATGGCAAGTTGAATACGGACTAAAAGGTTTTACACCTGGTGAAGGCAAGACCGCTAATTATTCTTCATCGGATGCTATTGTTGGAAACTTGGAAAACGATACTGAATATGATTTTTATTTAAGAAACAAGTGCGATGAACGTTTTGGTGGCTCGATAGGGCCTTTTTCTAAAAAAACAAATATAGATTATTGCGCTGTGGGCAAAATATATGACAGAGGAGGTAAGGAACAGATCTATACAGATTACCAAAGAGTTAGAGATAAATATATTTACCTTGAAAACAATGAACGAGCTAGATTTATAGTACACTCGTTACGACTTAGTCGTTTTGAAGATATTAAGATATATGACGGTCCCGATTCAAACAGTCCATTAATTAAACATTTTAGCCGTAATTCATCCTTTATTGAGTTTGTTTCTTCTGGAAATAGTACTGTAATTTTCTTTGATATTAAAAGTAACAATTCTGGTTATACTGAATCAAAATGGGACATTGACCTCATTTGTGAACCAACTCCTAATTGTGACGAAGTGACAAATTTTGATGTTGTAGATAATAAATTGATCCATAATCAATGTGAATTAAATTGGACTGAAACACCTAATTCTAACGATAGTTACAGTATAGAGTACGGATTAGAAGGTTTTGAAAGAGGAACAGGAACCATTTTAAACACAAATGAAAATTTTATAATACTAGATAATTTAACTAAATCAACCTCTTACCAAGCTTATATAACTACTGAATGTGCTAAAGGAGGTCAAGATAATATTTATGTCGAACCTCTAACTTTTAAAACTACTCCAAATTATTTTGGAGGTGATAAGTTTACTGATGATGGAGGAAGCGACAATAATATTCCTGAAACACAAACAAAAATCACGACAATATACCCAAAAGCTGATGGGGAAAGAATTCGTATCACTTTTGATTATATTGATTTAACAACAAGGAATTACAATTCCAATTCCTTGAAAATTTATAGTGGTACTGATACGAGTCCTCAACCAATTGTTCAACTAAATAACACAAATGATTTTATAAATAAAGGCTACTCTTTCCCTTCTGATGATCCAAATGGAGCCATTACAATTGAATTCAGTTATAGTTCCTATGATTCGAATTATTTTTCAAAGGGTTGGGAAGCTGATATTGTTAGTGAACAAATTCCAGACTGTAGCGAACCTTTTAATATTTCAACAACTAGATATACTCATCAAGAAATAAACTTAGCATGGGAGTCTGAAACCGATGTCTCTGAATGGAAAGTTGAATATGGCCCTGCTGGCTTTATTAGAGGCGAAGGACTAACAAAAGACACTGTAAATAAAAATATTGTTATCACAGGATTATCTCCTAATACGACATATGATTTCTACATATCTTCGAAATGTGATAATGGTACTTACAATAATTATGCTCGCGCCTACAAAGAAAACACAAGACAAGACTTTTCTAGCGGTGTTTTATTGACTTCTAATGATGGAATAACGAAAATATATCCTGATAAAATTGATGAACGTGTAAGGTTTGAATTTACCTATTTTGATCTAGAACCTAGAAATAATTATAATAGAAGTGAAGTAAAGGTCGATTTTATAGATCATGAAACGTTATTCGTTTATGATGATTTTTATACTTTTCTTTATGATTCTAATTTATTTCCTGTGATTTCAGAAAAAGAAGATGGAACTTTATCTATTTCTCAAAATATAGGTGGTACTTCTTATTGGGAAGCAAAAATATCTAGTGAACCTAAGCCAACTTGTAAAACAACTAGTGAACAAGGATTTTTATTTCAACGAGTAAGCAATAAAGAAGTGGAACTTATTTGGAAAAAAAATGATGAAAATACACTATACAAAGTTGAATATGGTCCTATTGGTTTTTCTTTAGGTAAAGGTATTACCAAAAATTTTGATAGTAATAGACAATTTTCAGAGTCTCAACTTCGCAGACCTGACCATACTATAAAAGCTAAAAACAGCCGGTTTGATAAAAATTTAATTTACTACTCTTTAATTTTTGATAATTTAAAAGAAGATACACTATACGAATTTTATATTTCGACTATATGCCCCGATGGTTCAGTTAACACCTATCCATCGCCTAAAATAGTAAAAACCAGTCGAAATATAGTTAAGGAAGGAATATATCATACAAATTCGTCTGGCCAGATGAAACAAAGAAAACACTGGACTATATTAGGAAAACTTGAAAATACAACCATTTGCCCCGACTCTAATGAAGAAAATATCGTTGCTACATTAAAAAGATTAAACATACCTGAATCTTATTACAATGGAGATCCCTTTACTATTTTTAATAGCAATAATACTAAGGATGAAAGTAAAATACTTTTCTCTGCCTTCGGGGAAAAAAGATATTATCATAATGATATTGTTGTAAAAGCGAGCAACGAAAGTGGCTGTTTAACTTTTAACTTCTCACATCGTAATAGTGGTGGTTTTGATCGTAGCAAGCCTTTTACTGAGACTCTAGAGGATTGGAATACTGCTACAGGGAGCGAAGGATGGATTGTTGAGATTACCTCTGTACCCAAAACTACCTTAACCTTAACTGTCGAAAACATAGATATAAATACTACAGATATTCAGCTCTACCCTAACCCTTTCAAAGATTATTTCTTTATAAAAGGTAATCCAAGTATAAAAATTAAAGAAATTACTATAAGAGATATTTTAGGGAGAAATATAAAAAAATATTTCAACATAAATTTTAATCAAAAAGTACATCTCGACTTACCTTCAGGAGCCTATTTTGCTACTATTAAAACAGAAAATGGAAATACAATTATTAAAAAAATTTTAATAAAGTAAAAACTTTAAGTAATAACAAAAAATCTAAAAGATTAACACCGCTCCAAATCATGGCAAAGCATAACACATTTACATATCACTTTATGAATACATATTTGAGTAATGTGATAAGTATTAGTAATACAGTTATTTCTGAAATGTAAGTAATTACCAAACAGTGTGTTAAAAAATTCAAACGCATGGTTTGACAACAATGGTAACCGTTGCACAAGCCCATAATTTTACAAAAAAAGCTTTAAAGCAAGCAATTCTAAGAGGTCATATTTTATACTTTAAAGATTAAACTTGTAAAATTTAGCTGTAATCATCCGATCAACTACACTGTAATATTCTCTTGATATCCGGGAAGTAGTTCTTCAAGTTTTTGTATGTTATGGTCTGGAATTTTTTTCAGAGTATTTGTAAGCCACTCTCTTGGGTTTATGTTTTGCATTTTACAGCTTCCAAAAACAACTCCTAGCTAGAAGCAGGTATCTGTTATTTAAAACTCAAAACAAATGGACAACATCACAACAAAACAGAGCCACAATATTATTCAAACTCTATCCCAAAATAGAAAAGGCATACAATTTAGCTCAAAAACTAAAATACATATATGAGAATAATAATGATAAAAATGTAGCTAGACTTAAGTTAGCCAAATGGTACAACCAAGTTGAAAAAGAAGGTTTTAAATCATTTAACACTATAGCTAGAACTATACAAAACCATTATGAAAATATATTGAACTATTTTAATAACAGAAGTACAAATGCTTCAGCTGAATCTTTCAATGCCAAAATAAAGGAGTTTAGAAATCAATTTAGAGGCGTAAGAGATGTAAAATTCTTCCTCTATAGGCTAACTAAATTATATGCTTAATTTTGGCTACTCCCCAATAATATTACTTGATCCAAAAAAACTTGGGGAGAAATGTATATTTGTAATTAAAAACAGGGCACAAAAAAAACCTCTA
>NZ_JH621258.1 GCF_000255455.1 Aquimarina agarilytica ZC1
CTTCTGTGACATCTGGTAATCCATCATTATCACTATCTAAATCTAAGTGGTTAGGAACTCCATCGCCATCGGTATCGAAGCTATCTACTACTCCGTCTCCATTTGCGTCTGGTCCGATATCCGTATCTAAATAATCTGGTATCCCATCGCCATCGGTATCTGCATTTGGATCTACATTGCCTGGTGTTTCCTCTGTATCTGGAATACCATCATTGTCATCATCTAAATCAACAGTATCAGGAATGCCATCCATGTCATTATCTGGAAACTCTCTCCAATTTGGCTCATTTCCTACAATAAATGTATCAGGGAAACTTGTAGCAGTCTGACTATTATTTGTTGGATTGGTTATAGAGTTAACCGCTAAATCAACTGTATCATAAGGATCTAATAATCCATCTCCATCAGCGTCAGTAGCACCTATAGGAGTATCAATAACCCCATCATCATTCGTATCATATGCTTCTAAATTATCCGATTCACCATCACCATCACTATCTGTATCCAAATAATCAGGAATAGTATCCGAGTTTGCAAGTGTAGCATCCGTATTTGTTGGAACTATAGCTGTCCCTGTTCCTGCCACTGGAGTAGAAATATCAGTATCATCAACTGGATCATAGCGATCATCAATACCATCACCATCCGTATCTACACCTAAAGGTGCTTGATATCCTGTGGTAGTCTGTGCTTCTATATTATCAACTATACCATCATCATCCGCATCAATATCTACATAATCTGCCCCATCGGTACCAAAACTATTTACTGGTGTTGTTGCCGTTGCTGTTAACGAATCATCATCACTATCAACCTCATCGGGTATCCCATTTAAACCTACTGAAACTGTCCCGCCTGTGTCAATTCTACCATCACTGTCGCTGTCTGTTGCTGCTGGGTTTCCACTTTCGACAACATCATAAATACCATCATTATCACTATCTAAATCTAAATGATTTGGGATACCATCTCCATCCGTATCAACTACAGTACAGCTAAAATTAATAGCAATTCTAGAAATTGGATTCCCGCCTGCAGTCTGTTCTATTGTTAAACTATCTGTTAAGGTTGTTATTGACCATGTAGCCGTTGCTTGATTTCCTGCATCTATAGTCAAACCTTGAATTCTAATAGAGAATGGTGATACTGTTGTTACATTTAATTGACCGTCAGGATCATTCACTATAAATGTCCCATTAGTAGTTAAAACTAAGGTTTCCAAATCAAAGAAACCAAGTCCTCCTACCGTTCCATTCAGTGTATTTAATGTAAACAGAGTAGGTTCAGTTGTTGTAATTCGAAAGCTATCTCCATCATTTAAACTTCCAACAATAGGGCCAACTGGATCTCCTACTAAACTTCCTGTCAATACTTCGACTGAAGCGGAAGCTATATTATTTGTAAGCTCATTAAAGAAATCTATTGGACCATATGATCCCCCAGAAATAGTTGAAAAATCAAAATTATTACATACCAAACCTTCAACGCTGTCTAAAATACCATCATTATCATCATCCAGATCTACCGTATCTGGTATTCCATCGCCATCTGTATCTAATGGCTCTTTTGGATCTCGATAATCAACATCTGTATCTGTTTGTGTTACATCTGTAGTATCTGTATTTGGCGTATCTACTGATCCATTATCTAAATTGTTATTTACATCACTAACAGTATTATCTGCATCAAACGCATCTAACAATCCGTCCATATCGGTATCATTAAAATTATTCGGTATATCTAAACCTGCTTCAGCTGTATCCAATAATCCATCATTGTCACTATCTGTATCTTTATAATCTGGTATACCATCAGGTATAGTCTCACTATCTTCTGGAATAGCTATTCCTTCGTCACCTACACCTTCGTAAGCTTCATTTAATCCATCTCCATCTGTATCAGATTCATTTATTAACGGAGTTAATGGATCATCTTCTATTGGTGCAATGTAACCAACAGTAGGTTGTGCCTCCACATTATCGGGAATACCATCGTTATCTGAATCTATATCTAAATGACTTGGAATACCATCGCCATCTGGATCAATATCAGCTGGGTCACCTGTATTTGGATCATTATCACCATCAATATTTGGATCCTCTACTGTATCTAAAATACCATCATTATCATCATCTAAATCTGCACTATCTGGAATACCATCGCCATCAGTATCATTCCCTTCTCTCCAATCAGGTTCTGCTCCTGGCATATCTACGTCTGGGAATGGATTTGTTGCTGTTTGCCCTCCATTAGTAGGGTTTGTACTCGTTGTTCCTGTTCCTAAAGTAACTTCATCAAAATTATCATCCAATCCATCACCATCTGCATCAGCATTTGCTGGTACTGTATCTGCTACTCCATCTTGATTGGTATCATAGGCTTCGATAGTATCACTCTCTGCATCACCATCACTATCTAAATCTAAATAATCTGGAATGGTATCACTATTGGTAAAAGTAGCATCAGTATTTGTTGGAACTATAGCTGTTCCTACCCCTGCCACTGGAGTTGAAATATCAGTATCATCAACTGGATCATACACATCATCGATCCCATCTCCGTCACTATCCGTTCCGCTAGGTGCTACATAAGCTGCAGTAGTCTGTGCTTCTATATTATCTACTATTCCATCATCATCCGCATCAATATCTACATAATCTGCCCCATCGGTACCAAAACTATTCATTGGTGTTGTTCCAGTTGCCGAAAAAGCATCATCATCACTATCTACTTCATTTGGTATACCATTTGCGCCCACTGCAACAGTACCTCCTGTATCTATACGTCCATCATTATCTGTATCTGTTGCCAACGGATTACCACTTTCAACTACATCATAAATACCATCATTATCACTATCTAAATCAACACTATTTGGAATACCATCCCCATCAAAATCTGATTCTGTACATAATAAACTTCTGAAAGCAATATTATCTATAGTTATCGAACCTGCATTTGGTGCTGGATTATTATATAGATAAAGTCTAATCTTATAAAAGGTATTTGGAATCAACTGTAAATTTGTAGTTGCTGGTACTCTGAAAGATGAAGTTGGTGGTGACAGCGTCGCTTCATCAAACAACACTACACTACTTGCAAAATTATCTCCAGATATTTCTACTTGGTATTGATACCCTGATCTGAAATCTACTGCAGGAACCCCTACTGGTTCAGCAAAAAAGAATAATTGTGAAATTGAATAAGGATCACTACCCGTAGTAAAATTTATCTCTAAATAATCATTATCGGCAACGGCACTTGCTAAATCGGGTTGATCTACGCCTTGCAAATCAATATAACCTCCAGCTACATTGTTAGGATCTTCGGTATAACTCACTCCCGAACCAAATATTTGTGAAGATGCACTTACTATAAAATCATTTCCTACTGTAGTAGGTGAAAAATCCCCTCCAGCATTGTCATATAATAACATTAATGGTGAAGGACCCGGAGTTGCATTTGGTGCACATTGTCCTTCTTCTACATCTAAAATACCATCATTATCATCATCTAAATCTGTTACATCTGGAATACCGTCCCCATCTGTATCTATAGGCTCTAACGGATCTCTATAATCCACATCCGTATCTGTTTGTGTTGGATCGGTGGTATCGGTATTTGGTGTATCCACAGAACCGTTATCTAAATTATTATTTACATCATTTGAACTATTATCAGCATCAAATGCATCTAATAATCCATCCATGTCAATATCATTTGTATTGGCTGGCATTGCTAAGCCTGCCTCAGTAGTATCTAATAAACCATCATTATCACTATCTGTATCTAAATAATCTGGAATGGTATCCGTATCTGAATTTTCTGGAGTTCCTAAACCTAGTGTTTGGTCATATACTAATGGTATACCTGTTGTTCCAACATCACCTGGCGCTACCACTCCATTAGTTCCAGGAGCTGTATAACCAACCGTAGGCTGGGCTTCTACATTATCTGGAATTCCGTCATTATCTGCATCAATATCTAAATGATTTGGTATTCCATCTCCATCTGGATCAATATCAGCTGGGTCACCTGTATTAGGATCACCATCTCCATCTTGATTTGGATCTTCATCTGTATCTAAAATACCATCATTATCATCATCTAAATCCGCACTATCTGGAATACCATCTCCATCGGTATCATTCCCTTCTCTCCAATCAGGTTCTGCACCTGGCATATCTGCATCTGGGAACGGGTTTGTTGCTGTTTGCCCTCCATTAGTTGGGTTTGTAGTTACTGTCCCTGCTCCTAAAGTTATTCCATCAAAATTATCATCTAATCCATCTCCATCAGCGTCAGCATTTGCTGGTACTGTATCTGCGACTCCATCTTGATTTGTATCATAAGCTTCTATGGTGTCACTCTCCGCGTCACCATCACTATCTAAGTCTAAATAATCTGGAATGGTATCACTATTGGTAAAAGTAGCATCCGTATTTGTTGGAACAATAGCTGTTCCTAACCCTGCAACTGGATTTAATATATCAGTATCATCAACTGGATCATACACATCATCAATACCATCTCCATCACTATCTATTCCACTAGGCCCAACATAAGCTCCAGTAGTTTGAGCTTCTATATTATCTACTATTCCGTCATCATCTGCATCAATATCTACATAATCTGCCCCATCGGTACCAAAACTATTTACTGGTGTTGTTGCCGTTGCTGTTAACGAATCATCATCACTATCAACCTCATCGGGTATCCCATTTAAACCTACTGAAACTGTGCCGCCTGTGTCAATTCTACCATCACTGTCGCTGTCTGTTGCTGCTGGGTTTCCACTTTCGACAACATCATAAATACCATCATTATCACTATCTAAATCTAAATGATTTGGGATACCATCTCCATCCGTATCAACTACAGTACAGCTAAAATTAATAGCAATTCTAGAAATTGGATTTCCGCCTGCAGTCTGTTCTATTGTTAAACTATCTGTTAAAGTTGTTATTGACCATGTCGCCGTTGCTTGATTTCCAGCATCTCCAGTCAAACCTTGAATACTAATAGAAAATGGTGATAGTGTAGTAACATTTAATTGACCGTCAGGATCATTCACTATAAATGTCCCATTAGCAGTAAAAACTAAGGTTTCCAAATCAAAGAAACCAAGTCCTCCTACCGTTCCATTCAGTGTATTTAATGTAAACTGAGTAGGTTCAGTTGTTGTAATTCGAAAACTATCTCCATCATTTAAACTTCCAACTATAGGAAGGACTGGATCTGCTACTAAACTTCCTGTCAATACTTCGACTGAAGCGGAAGCTATATTATTTGTAAGCTCATTAAAGAAATCTATTGGACCATATGATCCCCCAGAAATAGTTGAAAAATCAAAATTATTACATACCAAACCTTCAACGCTGTCTAAAATACCATCATTATCATCATCCAGATCTACCGTATCTGGTATTCCATCGCCATCAGTATCAAATGGCTCTTTTGGATCACGATAATCAACATCTATATCTGTTTGTGTTGCATCCGTTGTATCTGTATTTGGCGTATCTACTGATCCATTATCTAAATTGTTGTTTACATCACTAACAGTATTATCTGCATCAAACGCATCTAACAATCCGTCCATATCGGTATCGTTAAAATTATTTGGTATATCTAAACCTGCCTCAGCTGTATCCAATAATCCATCATTGTCACTATCTGTATCTAAATAATCTGGAATGGTATCCGTATCTGAATTTTCTGGTGTTCCTAAACCTAGTGTTTGGTCATATACTAATGGGATACCTGTTGTTCCAACATCACCTGGCGCTACCACTCCATTAGTTCCAGGAGCTGTATAACCAACTGTAGGCTGGGCTTCTACATTATCTGGAATTCCATCATTATCCGAATCAATATCTAAATGATTGGGTATTCCATCTCCATCTGGATCAATATCTGCTGGATCACCTGTATTAGGATCACCATCTCCATCTATATTAGGATCTTCATCTGTATCTAAAATACCATCATTATCATCATCTAAATCCGCACTATCTGGCACTCCATCATTATCAGAATCATTACTTTCTCTCCAATCTGGTTCCATTCCTGGCATATCAGCATCCGGGAACGGGTTTGCTGCTGTTTGACCTCCATTGGTTGAGTTTGTTGTAGGTACAGTAGCTAAATCTACCAAATCAAAATTATCATCTAAACCATCTCCATCCGCATCAGCATTTGCCGGTCCAACTTCGGGTATTCCGTCTTGATTGGTATCATAAGCTTCTATGGTATCACTTTCTGTATCTCCATCACTATCTAAATCCAAATAATCGGGAATGGTATCGCTATTTACAAAGGTAGCATCGGTATTAGTTGGTGTAATTGCTGTTCCTCCATTATCTGGATCATAACGATCATCAACACCATCCATATCTGTATCCACACCTAACGGCGATTGATATCCCCCTGTAGTTTGCGCTTCGATATTATCTACTATACCATCATCATCTGCATCAATATCTAAGAAATCTTGAGCATTATCTGCATTAAAAGTATCAACAGGAACTGGTACAACTCCATTATCTGGTGCTCCTTCTACCACATCTGGAATACCATTTGTTCCAACATCTGCCGGACTAACAGTTATTCTTCCATCATTATCTGGATCTACTGCATTAGGATCTCCACTTTCAATTACATCATAAATACCATCATTATCACTATCTAAGTCTACACTATTTGGAATACCATCTCCATCAAAATCTACTATTGGGCAAGTACTCGTTTGAATTGCAAAATTATCAAAGGTGGCAAAACCATTAGCTGCTTGTGAAGCATAAATATAAATACGAACTCTATAAAAAGTATTTTCTGCAATAGGAAAAGCGTTGGTACCTAAATTTACAAACTCCGAAGTATCAGCATTTGGTGGTCCACTAAATGTTCCAGTAGTTAAACGTGTTGTTGTTCTATTTGATACTAATACATTCGACGAGTTAAAGTTATCTCCACTAATCTCTACTTGAAATGTATAATCAGAATAAATTGGATTCAGAACAGGGTCATCTCCTAAATTTGCACCTAAAGTAGCACTGTATGTTCCATTTATAAAAGAAGGAACATCATGAATAGAAACCGAACGAATGGCTGTTGCTACATCTGCTAAAGATGTAAAAGCATATTCTATATAATCCCCATTAGTTTTTGCCGTAGTTATATCCGCTGCATCCGCTCCACTAACATAATAATACCCTTCGCCTTGTACGTTATTAGGTACATTTAATGTTGACTCATCAACTAAACCAGCTCCAAAAGTTGCAGAGACTGCATTTAATTGAAATGAAGCACTCTCTACTATATTAGGTTCATATCGATCAACTTTCGCTGCTCCTGTATTTCCATTCAAAGTACCTCTGTTTGAATCCCAAACTAAACCAGGAACACGTGGACCATTAAGATCACAAACAGCTTCATCAACATCTCTAATCCCATCATTATCATCGTCTAAATCAACCGCATCGATAATTCCATCCATGTCAGAATCTAAAGGTTCTAATAAATCTCTAAAATCAACATCCGTATCTGTTTGGCTAGGGTTACCTGTATCTGTATTTGGTGTATCAACTGCCCCTCCATCTAAATCATCATTCACATCAAAAGGATCTCCTGCAGGAGTATTTACATCATCATAAGCATCTAACAATCCATCACCATCAATATCATTCGTATTTGTTGCAGGTGTTTGCCCTGCTTCTACTACATCTAATAAACCGTCATCATCTGAATCTGTATCTAAATAATCAGGAATCGTATCTGTATCTGAATTTTCAGGAGTGGTTATCGGTGTACTCCCTCCAAAATCTGGATCGTATTGGTCATCCAATCCGTCCATATCCGTATCATTATTCAATGGAGGTTGATATCCTGCAGTACTTTGTGCCTCTACATTATCTGGAATACCATCATTATCTGAATCAATATCTAAATTATCTGGAATACCATCACCATCTGTATCTGGACATGCTAGACCTGTTAGAGAAATATTTATATCAAAATTATTAGTTGTATCTGCTGAAGTAGTTGTAATTGTTAGACTATCTAAAACTTGAGGATCTACGAAATTAGCAAGCGTTACATTACTTTCTGTAGTAGTAACTGTAATAGTTAAACCATCGGGAGAAATCGTTGTTCCCCCATCAGCCACAAATGTTGCAGTATCTACTTGCGCACTTAAAGCGTAAGTACCAATAGGTAAGCCTGAAAGTGTCAAATTAGCATTTTCTGCCTGTACTGAGAATTGTGTATTTTGATTAAAAACTAAATTACTTGGAGAATCCCCTGGTGTTGTAGTTATGCCCCCAGCACCTGATGTTGCTGTTCCTCCAGCATCATTATAAGTTACACTAAATACCTCATCGCCATCTGTATTATTTTGTACCCCAGCTATTGCATTACCAGCTCCTGAAAAAGTAGGATTACCTGTGTATGATGTACATTCTATACTATCAGGAATACCATCATTATCATCATCTATATCAACTAAATCTGGTAATAAATCATTATCTGTATTATCTGCTACAGCCGGTCCAGTAGGATCTAAAATTTCTGCTCCAGTTAATGAGTCATCTCCAAGAAGACCATCAGTCAATTGATATTCTACCGTATATACTTGTGCTCCATTTACGGTTTCTATGGCTTCAGTAATAAGAAAATTTCTATAAATTTTATCTACAATACCAAAAACTCTATCTCCATATTTTCTGTAAGCATCTCTTTGTTCTATGGCTGTAAGTCCATACCAATAAAATTTTACTGTAGCCGATTGGCCTGCTAATCCACATTCTAATGTAAAATCCACTAAACCAAATGGGTATTCATAAGCTTCATCTTCAATACCCCCATTGGATACAATTTCAGACTCTTGAACAATTTGCATGTTTGTAATTTGACTACAATCCCCGGTAACAGCCAAAGTTACATAACTCCCTGTTCCACTTCCGTCAGGTATTGAAGCTACATCTGGTTGTAAACTATCAAGAGTACCATCATTATTTCCATCTCCGCCATTTGGCGCCCCATCCTCAACAGCAACATCCACATTATCATCATCATCACAATTTTGCATTGTTGCATCTTGTGAAATGTTAAGCGCCTGCATTTCTCCAGCAGGGCTACCCGTAGTAATCACCAAACCATCTGCTGTTACAATTCCGTTTGCTACGGGATCGGGATCTGTTATAATTCCAGTCAAGTTTGTTACTACTCCCCCGACCATTGGGTCACCAGTAAAAGTCCCTCCTGTATTTCCTCCGCTAAGGCTAGAAGTTTGTAAATCCGTTTCTATAAAACCTGAATCACCTTCAACAGCATCTGCACAACCATCACCATCACTATCTAAATCCAATTGATTGATAATACCATCCATATCCAGATCCGCATCTGGACAATCACTTATATTTAATCTGAAATTATCAAAGGTCGCATACCCATTCGAAGTTATATCTTGCGCATTATAGATATATAGCCTTACTTTATAAGTTACACTAGGCGTTAATGCAAAAGGTGTAAAACCAACTGACTCTTCGAATTGGAAGAAGTTTGGATCTGATGCTGGCAAAGAAGCATCATCAAATGAATTGGTAAAAGCTGAACCATCAGCTCTACGATTGGTAGTTTTACCTGTTAAAAGAACTGTTGATGTCACAAAATTATCCGTACTTATCTCTATATCATATGTAAAATCGGCATATTGTGGTCTGTCATCTGGGTTTCCTTGGTTAGCACTTAAATTAGTCCCTATAGCCCCGTAAATACCAGGCATAAAAGTAACTACATCTTGCAAATTGTAGGAACGTAAAATAACAGTCCTATCTGACAGCATAGTAAACCCGTATTCTAAATAATCATTATCTGCTTTTGCCGCCGCAACATCTACTTCATCGGCACCACTCACAAAATAATATCCTTGCACCTCTACTGTATTTACTGGATCTAAAGACTCATCAACCAAACCTGAACCGAAAATCACATTTGGCACATTATTTTCTACAAAACTTACCGGAAGACCAAAAGCAGGATCGAATTGAGAAGGCTCATATCGTGTATTTTTAGGATTTCCTGTATTAAAGTTTGTTCTAGAGCTCACTTCGGTAGCCGGATCAATATTGGGATCCCAAATTAATCCTAATGATGTAGCTCCTGATAGATTACAGTTACTTTCTACTACATCAATAATCCCATCATTGTCATCATCTAAATCCACTACATCATTCACATTATCGCCATCTGTATCAATGAACACTGGATTAACTTGAATTTGCACTGGCCCTTCAATGGCATTACAAAGTCCTGTTTCAACAATGGAAAGATTACTCCCCACTACTAATGTTGTAGGCACAACAGTTCCATCAAATGACAACATGTATACAAAATATTGACCTGGTATGTATTGTCCTAAATTAATAGTTCCTGTATTTGGAAAAGGAGAAACAATCCCATATATATTTAAGCCTACATCAGTAACAACATATACATTATTCTGACCTAAATTTGTCATAGCATCAGTTGTAGCTACCACTGTAAGATCTTGATTAGTCAAGAAATTACTATCGGGAACAAAAGGACTAGGCACTATTGGTTCCACAGGAAATTGCGCTAAAGCAACTATACTGTAAAACCAAAAAAGTAATACTGTTAGACCTTTCCCTGTAAGGAAGGATTCTTTTTTATGACAAATACTAAAAAAAGAGGTTGAAGTAATTTTTTTCATAATCCTAAGATTTTTATTCAAACTGCTGATTAAGCTATGTTTCCTATCAAAAGTTAAATGTTTAAAAACAAACACTTTATAAATTTAACGTTTCTTTTCTTATTGAAAATCAGTTATTTATATTTTTTTATTATTTTTCGATAACCCGTTATTTAATACCGCTATAATACCTAAAAAATCGTTTAAGCGCACTTATTAATAAGCAACAAATAACTGAATATCAAACACTTAATTCTAATCAAACTACTGTTTTTTCAATTTTATATATAGCCTGTTAGTTGTCACTCTGTAACTAGGTTAAATTTTCTATAAAAGACAAAATATTATGGTTTCTTATTCATTCATTACAAATAAGATGATATCCTATTTAGCTTACTTGCAATACGATTTGCTAACAAAAATTTCGCATAACTGTGGTTTCTTTCTCTACTATTCTTGCATTAAAAAAGCAACCCCTAGCTAAGACTATATTTTTTTTTCCTCCAAGCACCAACTGACTCATCACTATCATGTTGCCCTACATTAGACTAGTGAGAAATAAATCAACCTATTAACACGAAATTCTTATCAGTAAATCGTATGAGACTTTAAATTGATTTAAGAACAACTCATTTTAGAGCATACTCAAATTAATTTGGAGCAATTGTAGGTGGTATAATATCACAACAACCACTATCTGTATTTACATCTTGACTATCCCCTATGCTCTGCGTATTTGGAGTATTTGCCAGCGTTGACAAGGGTACTCCGTAAGTTGGAGATGTAGGATCTGTATCTACGGTAGTTCCTAAATTAAATAACACACTTTCGGTAGTGCTTCCTAGATAACCTGTTGAAATGCTACCATCATTATTATTGTTATTGGGTTGATTTAATAAAGTCGCTGAAGCATCACTTAAATCGGTTTGCGCAAAACTTAAATCCCCTTCTACGGCATCGGGACATCCATCTCCGTCGCTGTCTAGGTCTAGACTGTTTATGATTCCATCATTGTCAGTATCTGATAAACATTCAAAATCTAGAATGAGTGCATCTAAATCTCCACTTCCTCCTCCAACTCCGTAAGGGTAAAACCTCATAACGTAGTTTTGATTCGGTTGTAACACGAAATCAGGAATAATATCATAATCCACTACTACTCCCAATCCTGAAGTAATACCTTCAATATTACTTAAAATAGTAAAAGTTGTAAAAGCAGCATCTGTATCAATCAGTAATGCTCCATTTTCAATAATATCTGTTCCGTTAATTTGAGAAAATGTTCCCCAACTAATAATTTTTTGCAACACTGTCGAGGTAAACGTGAATTCTACATACTCATTATTAGTAATCGCTTCTGCAAGTGTAATGGCAGAAAGTCCTGAAAAATTCCATTGATTATCATTTGATGGACCACTAATTGATAGTGTTAAACCACTTCCCGCACTAAAAGCAGAAAGAGCACTAAGATCTCCATTTGAATTATCAGACCTAACCGTCCCTGGAAAAGTAGCACCTCCATCTACATCATAGAATTGCTCGTATGCCGTTCCACATATATCTTCACTTATATCCAAAATCCCATCATTATCATCATCCACATCAAAAACATCGGCAATTAAATCACCATCAGAATCTAAACAAGCATTAACAGTACTATCTGATGCAAAAGTGGTATATGTTGATGTATATTCGGGTGTTCCATCTAGAGTTCCTGTACCCCCGTTATCGTCTATACTATCTAATAATCCGTCACCATTACTATCATTCGTCGCATTAGATGTAAATCCAAACTGTGCATCAGCCGTGCTAGTCGTAGTATTTGTCACTCCATCTCCATTGATCACATCCCCATTTCCAATACCTGTAGTTGGAGCGACTCCTGCTTCTACCGCATCTGGGCATCCATCTCCATCACTATCTAAATCCAAATGATCCAAAATTCCGTCTCCATCTAAATCTTCAGTACACGTAGTTCGTGGGTACAATGAAGCTTGGTAATTATTCAAGGTAAAAGTTACTTCGTTGATAAACCCATTACTCCAAGTACTTCCTGCATCTCCTTGTAATCTATAAAAACGATACGATCCTGAATTTTGAGTAATCGCAACATTTACTTCCAAATCTGCTTCTGCTTGACCATAGGCCGTACTTAAGGATAGATCTGTCCAATTATTACCGTCATTCGAACCTTGTACTGTAGCACTCACTCCATTTAACAAGAAACTATTTGAATTCAGCAATTGGAAAATAATTTCACTAATATCTAAACCATTAGTAAACTCAAATTGCATAATTGTATTTCCCGTAACCGGTAATACATTAGTAAAACGTGCTTGATTCACCGCTACATTGGCTGTCTCTCCGTCTACAGTATTATCTAATGCATAAGAAGCATTAATCATAGTTAAATCAGAGGTCACTGTAATATCAGCTGTACGATCTCCTGTAGTCCAAACGGTCTCAGGAATAAAACATGTCGGAGACTCATCACTATTGATAATCCCATCATTGTCCGCATCTACATCGAATAAATCAGGTATATCATCATTATCTGTATCAGAACATGCATTTAACACCTCTGACAATGCAAAATTGTTATATGTAGAAGTATATTCAGGAACACCATCTAAACTTCCACTTCCTCCATTATTATCAACAGTATCAATCAATCCATCATTATTGGTATCAGGATCACTGTTTCCGGCATCTTGTGTAAAGCTAAAGAAAGCATCCGCGATACTAGTTGTAGAAGTTACTGCTCCTCCTGTCCCATTTTCAACATCTCCATTTCCAATACCCGTCGTAGGTGCTACTCCAGCTTCTACAGCATCTGGACAGCCATCTCCATCACTATCCAAATCTAGACTATTGATAATTCCATCATCATCACTATCCTGTGAACAAGGTATTTCTAAAGTAAACTGGAATCTTAACGAAGGAAAAGAACTCCATGTCAAGGGGTTAATGCGTAACCCTATCCAATCTTCATCTGAATTACTTACGGTATTAAATACTTGAGTAGTATTATTTGTATTGGCAGTAAAAGTACCTATAGAAACCCAACTAGTTCCATCTTTAGTTCCTTCTAATTGATAACTCGTCACCCATTGTCCTGCATTACCTCGCCCTGCTGTAGTCACTCCTATAATTCGTCGTGCTCCACCAAATAACATTCCAACAAATTGATTCGTATCCGTATTATTTACTCCTGACCAACTTGTTCCAGAAGTTAGCTGGGGTGCATTCAAGCCACCGAAATTCCCACTGTTCACATAATCTCCACTAGCAGGATCTGGATCTAACAATTCTTCTGCACAAAGAACGCGTTCATCTACGTCCAAAATCCCATCATTATCATCATCAATATCTACTAAATCTCCGATGCCATCATTATCTGTATCAATACATCCGTTTCTAGTTGCATCTAAAGCATTTTCATTATAAGTAGAACTATATTCTGTTGTCCCGTTTAAAGGTAACGTAGCTCCCGAATTACTATCTAAACTATCCCGTAACCCATCATCATTCGTATCATCATTTCCTCCATTTGTAGTTTGATCAAAACTAAATTGAGCATCATCTATATTTGGTGTTGTTGTGGTTACTGCTCCACCTGTACCATTTTCAATTGTTCCTTGTCCCAGACCTACTATTGGACTTACATTTGCTTCGACTGCATCTGGACAATCATCTCCATCACTGTCTAAATCTAAATGATTTAAAACTCCATCATCATCTAAGTCTTCAGTACATGTTGCTTTAAAATATTTAGAGGCTACATAATTCGTTAAATTAAAAGTCACCTCATTGATAAATCCATTACTCCAAGTACTTCCTGCATCTCCTTGTAATCTATAAAAACGATACAATCCTACATTTTGAGTAATTACCACATTCACTTCTAAATCTGCTTCTGCTTGACCATAAGCTGTACTTACCGATAAATCTGTCCAATTCGTTCCGTCATTAGAACCTTGCACGGTGGCACTTACCCCATTTAACAAGAAACTATTCGAGTTTTGTAATTGGAAAATAATCTCATTTAACTCGATAGCATTGATAAACTCAAACTGCATAATCGTATTTCCCGTAACAGGAAGTACATTAGTAAAACGTGCTTGATCCACAGCCACATTCGCTGTAGCTCCATCGACTACATTATCCAATGTGTATGAAGCATTGATCATCGTCAAATCAGAGGTTACAGTAATTAACGAGGTACGATCTCCTGCGGTCCACTCCGTTTCTGCAAAGAAACAGCTAGGTGATTCTTCTGCATCTACTATACCGTCATTATCATCATCAATATCCACTAAGTCCCCAATGCCATCGTTATCGGAATCAGCACAACCATCTAGGGTATCTGATAGGGCAATTAAACTGTAGGTTGAAGTATAATCGGGTATTCCATCACCATTAGTATCTACACTATCGTTTAATCCATCTTCAGGAGCTGAATCGGTACCTGTGGTATCTAATTGTGCATTGATTATAGTTGTAGTCGTGTTTGCTGTAGCGTCTGTACCATTTCCATTAGTAACTAAAGCAGAAACTAAATCTGCATTTCCTAAGGGTACTCCTGCTTCCACAGCATCTGGACAACCATCTCCGTCACTATCTAAATCCAAACTATTTACAATACCATCATTATCGGTATCTAATAGGGAACAAACACTGGCATTAAATCCATAGGATTCTAAGCCAATAGCATTAGCCGTAGCATGATCATGAGACGTTGTCAAATTGAAACTGGTTAATAAATTCACATTAAATTCTATTCTCCAAGTAGCCGCCCCGTCAAATTGATCTGCTATTTGTGAAATCGTAGTTCCCGAAGTGATTTCTGTACCATCTGCAACATCTAATTGATTATCGGGATCTACCACTGTGGCAACCACTGCGGGTACCCAATTTAATAAAATGCTTTGCGCATCATTATCTCTACTCGTCGCTGTAACTGGATTGTTATTGGTTTGAGGTCCGTACGTCACTGTATTTAATACGCTAGTACCCGTTGTCGTTATTGCAATGATTTCTCCAAAATCTCCATCGGCATCATTATCATTTAATAAATAATGTACGCCATCACCAACAATCACACTCGCAGCAGAAAATGCTACATTCACATCCGTAAAGTCAATTGTATAATCTGCAACCGCACTTCCATTCGTAAATTGACCTGTTACACTTTGAGCATTTGCTGTATTCGTTTGTGCGGTGTTACTTGAAGTTCCAAAACCACAGCCTAATTCTACCGTATCTAACACCCCATCGTTATCATCATCAAGATCTATTAGATCGCCAACACCATCGGTATCAGAATCCGCACAGGCATCTAAACTAGATGATTGTGCTAAATAATAAGTATTCGTATATTCTGGGGAACTATCTATAGTTGCACCGTCTGCTCCATCAAATAATCCATCTCTATTGATATCATTGGTGGGTGCTGTAAACACAAATCGTGCATTGGCAACTCCTGTGGTTGTTCCACCGCTATTTACTAAGTCTCCTGTAGTAAGACCAGCGATTCCTAATACGCCTCCCTCTTCTGCATCAGGACAACCATCTCCATCGCTATCTAAATCTAAATGTGGTGCTATCCCATCACCATCGATATCTGGGTCTTCACACAATTCTACCACTAACGAATATCCGTCTTGACCGAAGTTTGCGGTATCTGTGTGATCCGTAGTTAAGGTAAATACGCTCATAGTAGAATTGATAGGAAATTCTAGATACCAAGTTCCAGTTCCATTTACATGATCTAATAATTGTACAATACTGTCTCCTGAAAAAATTTGTGTACCATCTGCAATACTTAATTGATTATCTGGATCTCGAACATATCCTAAAACTGCTGGAGTCCAGCTTACCTCAATCGTCTGTGAATTGTTATCGTATTGGGCATCATTAACTTCTAACAAATCTGGCCCCCAACGTATTACATTAACAAAGCTATTTGCTGCCGGAGTTACCGTAATGGTACTGCTAAAATTCATAGCCCCATCATTCCATAAATAAGATACACCTTGACCATCAAACTGATCAGCTGTTGTTAATGCTAAGCTTGCATCCGAAAGATCAATCACATAACCCGCATTTGCCCCTCCATCTGTAAATGCCCCACTCACTTCTTGTGAACCTATAGTGGTTACAGGAGCATTATTTGCGGCTGTAGTTTGGAAATCACAACCTAATTCTACTACATCTAAAATACCATCGTTATCATCATCTAAATCCACTAAATCTGGCACACCATCATTATCAAAATCTGGTGCCGTACACCCGTCTTGTGTAGCATCGGTAACTAAATAATAAGTAGGGGCATAACTTACTTCTCCGTCATTTGGCGCAGCCTGTTCGACGATATCTGCTAAACCATTCCCGTTAGTATCTTCTCCATTAACTAAGGTGTTTGTAAATTGAAAATTTGCTGTAGTCGATGAAGTTGCATTCGCTTCTTTGGCATCACTACAGCCATCGTTATCGCTATCTACATCTAAGTAATCTGGAATGGCATCATTCGCACTATCGGTATTGATTAGTTCACAAACACTGGCATTAAATCCATAAGACTCCGTACCTATTGCGTTTGCTGTAGCATGATCATGAGCCGCTGTAAGATTAAAACTCGTCAACAAATTCACATTAAATTCTATTCTCCAAGTAGCTGCTCCGTCAAATTGATCTGCCGTTTGGGTAATGGTAGTCCCCGAGGTAATTTCCATTCCATCAGCTATATCTAATTGATTATCGGGATCGATTACAGTGGCTACTACTGCAGGTATCCAATTCAATAAAATCGTTTGTTGATCGTTATCTCTACTCGTGGCTGTAACTGGGTTATTATTCGTTTGAGCTCCGTAAGTAACTGTATTTAAAACACTCGTTCCTGAAGTAGTAATAGTGATATCTTCACTAAAATCTCCATCTGCATCATTGTCATTCAATAAGTAATGCACTCCGTCTCCAACAATTACACTGGTTCCTCCAAAGGCCACATTCACATCTGTAAAGTTTACCGTATAATCTGCAACTGCACTTCCGTTTGTAAATTGACCAGCAACACTTTGTGCATTAGCCGTATTGGTTTGTGCTGTATTGTTAGAGATCCCAAAACCACAACCTAATTCTACCGTATCTAAAATACCATCATTATCATCATCAAGATCTACTAAATCTCCTACACCATCATTATCAAAATCTGCACAGGCATCTAAAACGGCTGACTGTGCTAAATAATACGTATTCGTATATTCTGGAGTACTATCAATCGTTGCTCCATCGGCACCATCAAACAATCCATCTCTGTTAACATCATTGGTAGGTGCTGTAAATACAAATCTAGAATTCGCAACTCCAGTGGTCGTTCCTCCACTATTTACTAAATCGCCTGTGGTTAAACCTGTAATATTCAACACTCCTCCTTCTTCCGCATCGGGACAACCATCGCCGTCACTATCTAAATCTAAGTGTGGTGCTATCCCATCACCATCGATATCTGGGTCTTCGCACAATTCTACCACTAACGAATATCCATCTTGACCAAAGTTTGCGGTATCCGTGTGATCCGTAGTTAAGGTAAATACGCTCATAGTAGAATTGATAGGAAATTCTAGATACCAAGTTCCAGTTCCATTTACATGATCTAATAATTGTAAAATACTGTCTCCTGAAAAAATTTGTGTACCATCGGCAATACTTAATTGATTATCTGGATCTCGAACATATCCTAAAACTGCTGGAGTCCAGCTTACCTCAATCGTCTGTGAATTGTTATCGTATTGGGCATCATTAACTTCTAACAAATCGGGTCCCCAACGCACTACATTTACAAAGCTGTTGGCCCCTGGAGTTACCGTAATCGTACTACTAAAATTCTGAGTGCCATCATTCCATAAATAAGATACTCCTTGACCATCAAACTGATCAGCTGTCGTTAGGGCAACACTAGCATCCGAAAGATCAATCACATAACCCGCATTTGCCCCTCCATCTGTAAATACCCCACTCACTTCTTGTGAACCTACAATAGTTACAGGAGCATTATTTGCGGCTGTAGTTTGGAAATCACAACCTAATTCTACTACATCTAAAATACCATCATTATCATCATCTAAATCCACTAAATCTGGCACACCATCATTATCAAAATCTGGTGCCGTACACCCGTCTTGTGTAGCATCGGTAACTAAATAATAAGTAGGGGCATAACTTACTTCTCCGTCATTTGGCGCAGCCTGTTCGACGATATCTGCTAAACCATTTCCATTAGCGTCTTCTCCATTCAGCAAGGTATTGGTAAACTGAAAATTTGCTGTAGTCGATGAAGTTGCATTCGCTTCTTTGGCATCACTACAGCCATCGTTATCGCTATCTACATCTAAGTAATCTGGAATGGCATCATTCGCACTATCGGTATTGATTAGTTCACAAACACTGGCATTAAATCCATAAGACTCCGTACCTATTGCGTTTGCTGTAGCATGATCATGAGTCGCTGTAAGATTAAAACTCGCCAACAAATTCACATTAAATTCAATCCTCCAAGTAGCCGCCCCGTCAAATTGATCTGCTGTTTGATTTATGGTAGTTCCCGAAGTAATTTCTATACCATCAGCAACATCTAATTGATTATCGGGATCTACCACTGTGGCAACCACTGCGGGTACCCAATTTAATAAAATGCTTTGCGCATCATTATCTCTACTTGTCGCTGTAACTGGATTGTTATTGGTTTGAGGTCCGTACGTCACTGTATTTAATACGCTAGTACCCGTTGCCGTTATTGCAATGATTTCTCCAAAATCTCCATCGGCATCATTATCATTTAATAAATAATGTACGCCATCACCAACAATCACACTCGCAGCAGAAAATGCTACATTCACATCCGTAAAGTCAATTGTATAATCTGCAACCGCACTTCCGTTAGTAATTTGCCCAGCAACACTCTGTGCATTGGCGGTATTGGTTTGAGCCGTATTGCTTGAAATTCCAACCCCGCAACCTAATTCTACGGTATCTAAAATTCCATCATTATCATCATCGATATCTACTAAATCACCAACCCCATCATTATCTAAATCTGCACAGGCATCTAAAACGGCAGAGGCTGCCAGATAATAAGTATTGGTATACTCTGGACTTCCATCTATGGTACTACCATCAGCTCCATCAAATAATCCATCTCCATTATTATCGTTAGCTGGACTCACAAATACAAACCTCGAATTCGCTACGCCTGCCGTTGTACCACCTGTATTTACTAAGTCTCCTGTGGTTAACCCCGTAATATTTAACACACCACCTTCTTCTGCATCTGGACAACCATCACCATCACTATCTAGATCTAAATGATTATAAATACCATCACTGTCAATATCGTCGGTACACACTTGTTTTGGATTCAAGCTAGGGTCATAAGACAATGCCCCTTTAGTAGTTTGTATTTCTTGAATGATATATCCTGAATTTGTAGAACCTGCGGTTTCTGCAACTATGCTATAAAATGAATACGTATCTATATTCTGGTCGATAGTAAACACTCTTGCATTGTTTATACTCCCTGTTACAGCCGTTGTGGTTACTT
This sequence comes from Aquimarina agarilytica ZC1, assembly GCF_000255455.1. Classification (GTDB taxonomy): domain Bacteria; phylum Bacteroidota; class Bacteroidia; order Flavobacteriales; family Flavobacteriaceae; genus Aquimarina; species Aquimarina agarilytica. Next base: position 20,310 of record NZ_JH621258.1, read on the forward strand.
CTTGGTAATTCACCCCATCTTTTGACGCTTCTAATTGATAAGTTCCATTGGCAAAACGATTTAGTACCGTCAACGTTCCTAAATCAACTGGGGTTGGAAATTGTATCGTAAATAATACATCCCCAATATTTATCGTTTGGGCATTTACAAAGTTAAATGTTGCCGTTGTGGCTCCATCAAATAAGAGACTCGTATCTTCCCCTGGTTGAATATCAAATGGAGTTGTGATTCCTGAAATTTGTATGGCCTCTTCTTCTGTTAAGAAACAATTTGGACTTTCAAGGGCATCTGGAATACCATCATTATCATCATCAATATCTACTAAATCGCCTACATCATCATTATCACTATCGGCACATAAATTTAATGCTGCTGAGGTTGCGAATCTAAAATATGTAGAAGCATAATTAATTTGCCCATCATTCACAGCATCTTCTACCGTATCTGCTAGTCCATTTCCATTGGTATCTTCTCCATTAATAGTCGTATTCGTAAAAGCAAAAGTAGCGGATTGATCTGTTGTAGCTCCTGCTTCGTAACCATCACCACAACCATCTCCATCGCTATCGGGATCCAGATGATTCACAAATGCATCTCCATCGGTGTTATCCGTACAAGTATTTTTAGGATGTTCACTGGCATTATAATTGGCAACATTGATCGTCGGAATAACTTCCGCGGTATTTCCTGTAGTGGTATTCGCTGTAGCTACTCCAAGTATTCTAAAGTATTTGTAACTCCCTGCATTTTGGTCTACGGTAAATATTTTATCGGCATTGGTAGCAATCGATACTGCTGTAGAAGTTAAATCTACCCAATTGACTCCATTTACAGAACCTTGCATAATGGCAGTTCCTCCTGTTCCGTAGGAACCATTACTATCTAATAATAATTCTGTTAATTCTACTTGATCTGGAAAAACTATCGTAAAAATATTAGCCCCTGCTAAGGGTTGACCGCTATTGAAATTATAGGTAAAAGAACTGATCTCGTCCGTAAGTACACTTACATTATCTGGACTCGTTAAACTAGAAAACACATTGGCTATCGAAGTAAATTCATCTAAACTTAAAAAACAATTTGGTGACTCCGTAGCATCTAATACTCCATCATTATCGTCATCAATATCTGTTAAGTCTGGCTCTCCATCGGTATCCGAATCGATTACGGTACAACGACTATTAAAAGCGTTATAAGCCACATCAGAAAAAGTATAATTAATCAAACCACTATCGCTTGGTGATTCTACACTATCCGCTAAACCATTTGCCCCCACATTTAATGAAGTTCCTACGGTCATTGTCGATACTATTGCCCCTGTAACATTTGCCTCATAGGCATCTGGACACCCATCTCCGTCACTATCTAAATCCAAATAATTAGGATCAGGGTCTGTATCAGAATTTAAAGGGGTTAAACCAGGATCCCACACATCATATAACCCATCGAAGTTGTCATCCACTAAGGCTGGCCCTATAATTAGATTAGGATCTTGTGCTTCTATGTAATCGGGTATACCATCATTATCCGCATCTATATCCAAACTATTTGGAATTAAATCAGTGTCAAAATCTGTAGTTCCTTCTACCGTATCTAGTATCCCATCATTATCGTCATCTACATCTTCTGCATCTACAATACCATCATTATCCGTATCGGTGCGACCATCATAAATACAAAATGATATGGGCGGTGTTGTATTCCCATTACTGGGGGTTACTGTACCTGTCCAGGTAGCAATCCCAGTCCAATTCGTTGGTAACGTTGGTGTAATATCACTAAGGGTATTATTATCATCTAAAATAACAGTGTATGTGGCAGTTGAATTACTGGGTAATAGCAAACTAAAACTACCGTTAGCTAATACTTGACTGGCAATTGTGGCTGCTGACCCTCCATTAGGTATTAATTTCACAAACATTGTAGTTGGAATACCTACCGAAGATTCTTGTCCATCTTCGGTACAGTTCCCTTTAACTCCCCCTAAAAAGCCATTGTCGTTAAAAACAGCACCCGCTGGGCCAGTAAGTACACAAGGTACTTGATAAGTAATACTCGTAGCTACCCCCCAATCATCCCCTGGTGAATTCGATACAAAGCGTAACTGGTAACTTCCCCCTGGTCTATTCCAAGGAATGCGAATAGAAACATTTGTTAATGCAAAAGGGGTATTTCCATGATTCCAAGAGGAGGGCCCTGCGACAATCTGAGCGCCGCCGAAGAGTTGAGTGGTTACTGTTATCCCACTAGACGGGTTATTCCAGATGGTGTAAGTCGTTCCCCCAAAGCTCATGATTAACTGCCCTGTTCTCCCTTGAGCTCCATTAAAGTCTCCTGTCCCAATTCGAAAATTAAATCGAATTTCATCGACACCTGTGGGCATGTTAATATTAGTAGTTAATAAATCTCCACTGGCATTATCATTAAAGTTTGTACTTGGATTTCCTACAGACCATCCTCCTGTATATCCCCAATTACCTGGACTTAATGTTATTGTGCCACACTGCGAAAAAACAGATAATACATTAAAAAAAAGCAACCAAATAGTTACTCCTAATATTCTTTTGAAACTGATCCTATTATTAACTTGCCCCATTGTTTAAAACTTAATCGCTTTAAAACATATAAAACATGATTACTTTAAAATCCTTAACTTTTTAATTACAGTTAACCATTAAATTTCAAATAATAAAGCATATCGCTTTCATTAAAAGAAAACCATGATTTCTATTTATTTCAAATTCAATAAATAATATTAAGTTAAAAAAAACATAAAAGTAAAAGTGCTACATATATTAAAAAAGTAAATTACTGACAACCAAGTTAATAACTTTTTATGTATTTTTCAACTTGTTGATTTACAAATAATTAAATTTTAAACAAAAACAACTTTAAATAAGATAAAACATAAAAAAAATCGACAAAATACACAAATATTAGACTAAGGTTTTTTATTTAATTAGCATATAAGATCATTACGTTGTTACACCTAAAAAATGAGACTCTATTTTTTTTATAATTTTATCAGTAATCATTTTTTGTTAATTTTAAGAAGCTATTATAAAAAATAGTATTTCATAAATTTTTATATTATTCAATTTGCTTGTTAGGGTTTCGTATAAATAGGTTGATTTATTTTTCATTAGGTTAAGGCAGGTTAACACGACAGTGATAAACCTGTTGATACTTGGAAGAAAAAGTATAACCTCAGCTACTTATTTAACACAAGAATAATAGAAAAAGAAACGATATATATGCTAATTTTTTATTAATAAATCGTATTAATTCGGCGCAATCATTGGTGGTACAATATCACAACAAGCAGTATCATCATTGACATCTTGGCTACCCCCTATACCTTGAGTGTTGGGTGTGTTTGCCAAAGTTGACAATGGCACTCCATACGTTGGTGACGTAGGATCAGTATCTACAGTTGTTCCTAAATTAAATAACACACTTTCGGTAGTGCTTCCTAAATAACCTGTTGAAATGCTACCATCATTATTATTGTTATTAGGTTGATTTAATAAAGTTGTAGAAGCATCGCTTAAATCTGACTGCTCAAAACTTAAATCCCCTTCGACTGCGTCAGGACAACCGTCGCCGTCACTGTCTAGATCTAAACTGTTAATGATACCATCCATATCGGTATCTGTTATACAATCTGTGATACTCGATAAATCAAAACCTAAAGCGACTCCTTGAAAGCCACCAGAATTAATTGAAATGTTTAATAGTGTAGCATTTTCTGTTATAAAAGTTTCCCCTCCAGCTGTCGTATTCGTATAATTTACAGTGTCAGTTCCTAATCCTGTTTGCGCACCTCCATTTCCATAAGACTCGAAACTTGTATAAACAGAACCATTTGTAGTAACTCTCACAAATTCTCCTGAACCATTGGTTGACTCACCATCACCTACTATCATAGGAGGAACTGGAACTGTTGAACCATTTCGTGTCGCACTAATGTTCAAGTCTAGCATATAAGTACCCGTACCGTTAAAGAAAATACGATCTCTATCCGTAGAGGGATCATATAACTGTCCAAGTGGTCCAACAAAAATATCTGAAAAATCATTTGCTTCTATCACTCGACTTGCAATACTTTTTACAATATTGTTAAAAGTAAAATTGATAATAGTTCCATCAGCTAAAGTTTCTGAGTGCGTATCACCATTTTGAATATCATCAGAAGTTATGGATGGGTCATCCCAAACCACCCATTGTATATCAGCAGCTCTAGTTCCTGTACCTGCAACAACTTGGGTTGATACAATTCTACACTCATCCACATCCAAAATCCCATCATTATCATCATCTACATCAAAAACGTCAGGTATTCCGTCTAAATCTGAGTCTAAACAAGCATCAATTGTATCATCCAATGCAAACGTGTTATACGCTGAAGTATATTCGGGTGTTCCATCCAATGTTCCACTACCTCCGTTATCATCAACACTATCTAATAATCCGTCACCATTGCTATCTGTAGTAGCATTGGAAACAAATGTAAATACTGCATCATCTACATTTGGAGTGGTTGTGGTCACGCTTCCACCACTACCATTTTCAATGGTACCTTGTCCTCTTCCTGTAGTTGGGCTTACATTCGCTTCTACCGAATCTGGACATCCATCGCCATCACTGTCTAAATCTAAACTGTTGATAATTCCATCATTATCACTATCCTGCGAGCAAGAATTCTCCAAAGTAAACTGGAATCTCATCGAAGGGAAACCAACCCAAGTCTCAGGGTTAATCCGTAATCCTGTCCAATCCTCATCAGTATTTGTTACCATATTAAATACCTGTCCTGAATTATTAGTATTTCCTGTAAAAGTTCCTATGGATATCCAATTTGTTCCATCTTTAGTCCCTTCTAATTCATAACTAGTTACATATTGATTGGCATTACCTCTTCCAGAAGTGGTTACTCCAATGATTCTCCGTGTTCCACCAAAAAGCATACCTACAAATTCATTAGCATTAGCAGAAGTAGGTGCCCAAGAAGTGGTCGAAGTTAATTGAGGTGCATTTAATCCAAAACCTGTAGAACTCAACACATAATTACCACTTGTAGGATCAGGATCTAGTAATTCCTGTGGACAAACAACAGCTTCATCTACATCTAAAATTCCATCATTGTCATCATCTATGTCAAAAACATTAGGTATCCCATCCAAGTCTGTATCTAAACAAGCATCTATATTACTATCCAAAGCAAACGTATTGAAAGTAGAAGTATATTCTGTACTCCCATTGACAGTAACACCATCAATACTATCTAATAAACCATCACTATTACTATCGTTAGTCATGTCCGAAACAAAAGTAAATTGCGCATCATCAACATTAGGCGTAGTTGTGGTCACACTTCCTCCACTACCGTTATCTAGGGTCCCTTGTCCTCTTCCTGTGGTTGGGCTTACATTGGCTTCTACTGAATCTGGACATCCATCGCCATCGCTATCTAAATCTAAGTGATTTAATAGCCCATCATCGTCTGAATCTTCGGTACACGTAGCTTTGAAATATTTGGAAGCTAAATAATTGTTAAAGTTGAAAGTAACTTCATTAACAATACCGTTTTGAGTGGTTGTACCAGCATCTCCTTGTAAACGATAAAAACGATACAAATCTGCATTTTGAGTTACCACTACATTGACTTCGTTATCAGATTCTGTTACTTGGTAATCAAAACTAGTCGTTAAATCTGTCCAATTAGTACCATCGTTTGAACCTTGTAGGGTAGCAAACACCGTAGTATTCATAAAACTACTGGTAGACTGTAACTGGAAAATAATTTCGTTGATATTAACCGCTCTTTCAAATTCAAATTGAATAATAGTATTCCCTGTAACGGCTTGCCCATTTTGATAACGGGCTTGATTGGCTTGAGCATTCGCTGTTTCGCCATCTACCATATTTTCGTAAGTATATGTTGTATTAAAACTATTAATATCGGAAGTTACCGTAATCAAAGTTGTACGATCACCCTCTGTCCATTCGGTTTCTAAAAAGAAACAACTTGGAGATTCTTCGGCATCTACAATACCATCATTATCATCATCAATATCAACTAAATCTCCAACACCATCATTATCGAAATCAGCACAACCGTCTAAGGTATCTGACAACGCAATTAATGCATATGTTGAATTATAGTCAGGTATTCCATCGCCATTTGTATCAACACTATCATTTAGACCATCTTGTGGGGTGGTATCAACACCACTGGTATCTAGTTGTGCATTTGCTGCATTAATAGTAGAGGTAACTACTCCTCCGCTTCCATTTTCAACATCGGCATTTCCTAAATCTCCATTAGTCAATGGCAATCCAGCTTCTACGGAGTCTGGACAACCGTCTCCGTCACTATCCAGATCTAATCTATTTGGAATACCGTCATTATCTGTATCTATATCTGATCCGCAGGGTACAAATTTTGATAATAAGAATCCATAATTATCTGCATTGGTTGCTCCTCTGTCTCTAGCAATAATATCAGTAGACTGCCCAGGCTGTAATGTTATGGTGTAATTTACTGAATAACCAATTGATTGTGCTGTATTCCCACTTTGTCCTATAATTCCTGAAATTCCATTGGTTACTGTAAATGAACCACCACTTGTCAAGCTTACCGTTTCTGCCCCCCCAGTAAAACCAGAAGTATGCAATGAAGTTACAGGATCAAACAAAGTAGGATTATTATAATCTGTAACCGTAGTACTCACTATAGTATCATCAAAAGTTATATCGATGGTACTAGGAGCTTTATTGTGATTTATACCAAGGTTTTGGTTTGGAATTTCTGAGGCATTAGACACATATGAAAGTGTAAAAGTTTGTTCAGAAGTAGAAGTGTTTTCCACCGTAGCTTTATACTCCACAAACATAAGGGTACCAGGTACAAATATTGCTCCTACCACTACATTATTAATTCCACCGCCAAAATCATCAGCAATGGTTTCTGCATCTGAACTATTTAATAATGATACTGGAAAATTACCGCAAGTACTACAAAGTGCTCCGTAAGACCCTGGAGTCCCATTTTGTAACGCTGTAAAAAACAGTCTCCCTATTTGATCTGCTCCATCCATAATATCAGCTTGCCAAGCTGCGTTTTGTAACGCAACACCTTCATTAGAATTTGCCGCTAAATTGGCATAACTTAACGGAAATTCTAAAAACCCTTCGTCTTCGCAAAAATTAGCTTCATCAGTATCTAAAATTCCATCATTATCATCGTCTATATCGACTACATCCGGTACGCCGTCTAAGTCTGTATCCGTGCAACTTTCTTGATTATTATCTTGTGAGAATCCATTACTTTGGCTTACAGGTGCCGAAAGTATCGCAGTACCATCTTGAAATTCTAATACTCGACCTTCATTATCTACAAAACCATCGGTAAGCGGATCGGTAGATCCTCCATAATTCCCTGTTAAGTTATTTGTAACCGAAGCTGCCGTACCGCTAAAGGTACCTGCACCTGCGCTGTTATTGTTGGCACTTATTTCTCCTACACCTGTAGCGTCAGCTAATTGGGTTTGGGTAAAACTTCCACCACCCTCTACCGCGTCAGGACAACCATCGCCATCACTATCGAGATCTAAGGTATTGTCAATACCATCACCATCTAAATCATCACAAGCCGTTAAAGTTTCAATGGTGATTCCAAAATTACGCTCGCTACCTGCGCCTTCTGCTATCGTCATAATTAAAGTGTCAATAGGACCATCAAGATTTAAAGTTACTCGTTGATTGGCTCCGGAATCAAAATTATTGGTGAGTGCTGTACCTATATAGATACCTGATCCTGCTCCGTTGAATTCTGTTACGTTTGCCCCTAAGGTGATATTACTAGCCAAGGTAATTGGAACCTCTACTCCTCCGTAACTCGCTTCGAAAGCAACAATTTCATCGTTATCTAAATCGTATACTACAAATTCTAAATTTGAAATGGGCGCATTGAAACTAAACTCATGTGGCACTCCATCCCCTGAATTGATGGTAGTTCTCAATACATCAATTCCCCCTAAATTCTGTGAATCTAAAATGATCGCCCCATTGCCGCTAGGACTAAGATTGGCTGTTAAATCAACCGAAGTGGTAGTTACTAAAATGGAAATGTTATTTTGAGAAAGCACATCTGTTGAAGGATTTCCTGATGGAGCAACCACTTGTGTTATCCCTGTAAAATCTACAGGACCACTTGATTTTTCATCTACATCTAAAATTCCATCATTATCATCATCTAAATCATCAATATCCGCAATACCGTCTCCGTCGGTATCCGTACAAGTATTTACAGACAAAGCCTGAGCGAAACTGACTGCTTGATCTACTGGTGGTACTGTGTTTCCATCCACTTCGGTGACTTGACCATTAGCATCTACCGTGTTACCTAAATTTATTAACACACCACTAGCGGTTCCATTAAAACTTCCTCCCGTATTACCTGCTTGTATGCTACCCCCAGCAGTTACTACATCATCATCTAAAAAATTCCCATCTCCTTCATTGGCATCTGGGCATCCATCACCATCAGCATCTAAATCTAAATAATCTGGTAATCCATCTTGATCCGTATCACAGTAAATTAAATTCCCTGCAAAGCTTTCTAAACTAACTTGATGCCTGTTACGCAAACCGCCAGTGGAAGAAGATAACCCGAAATATGCTGCCGTAGCCCCACCAAATCGTAACGTAGGAACATCTTCAACTAGTGTTCCAACTACAATACCATTGAAAGACCAAGTCAACGTTGTTGTTGAAACATCCCAACTGACTGATACAGGATAAAAAGTACCATCTTCAATTTCACCTAAATCAGTAACTCCTGTTCCTGGTAATTGAACAAATGGCCCTCCGTCATCTGTGTCCCAAATCGATGTATGATCAAACCTTAAATTTACAGGGCCTGCTATTGCATTTTCATTTCCTCCAAAAAGCGTATTATCAAAAGTATCAAACTCTATGGCTATACCATTAATAATACCAGCTGCTCCTATTCCTGCTCCTGCTACTCCTACCGTTTCTGATCCATTAGGATCGTTATGAAATATCACTGTAATTCCATCTGCACCTCCTGCTCCTATACCTGTTGCATTTCCATCGGCGTCATTGGTATCATTATTAGTTCCAAAATTTAGTTCATACTCTATAGTAAAATCTTGTGTAAAATCTATTCTAGTGATAGACATTGCCGTACCTGCTTGGCTATTTAAATCTGGTGTTAACTCTATCGTATCTGAATTCAAAGGATCGTAAGAGGCACTACCACTAATAATCGCTACTCTAGAAATATCTAGAGGTAAGTTTCCGAGACTAGGATCACCACATTCTATATGATCTAAAATTCCGTCATTATCATCATCTAAATCTACACTATCAGGAATATTATCTCCATCAGTATCTGTACAATTTTCTAAATATACATTTTGACCACTTCCTAAGCTTTGAGTTACTGTAGCATCGGTTCCTGGAGCGGTATTTGTTGCTGTAGTAATGGTTACTCGACCTTGTGTATCTACATAATTAGCAGCTACTGGATCTAATGCTCCTCCATAGTTTCCCGTTAGGTTTGTTGTAACACCAGAGCTAGCTGTTCCATTAAAACCTCCTCCTGTATTCCCTCCATCTATAGCTCCTATACCATTAGCATCTGTTAAATTTCCTATGATAAAACTACCGCCTCCTTCTACGGCATCAGGACACCCATCGCCATCACTATCTAAATCTAGATTATTATCTACCCCATCATTGTCGCTATCACAAGGAGATAAGGCAAACCATGAATAAGCAATAAAATCTCCACTAAACCCAGTAGAATTAATTTCAACACTAGAAATTAGTATATTACTATGTCCCTTAAAAACCAAATTTTGATTATCTACCGTACCATTAAGTGTGATTGCTCCATTAGCAGTATTGTAGTTAAGTACACCTAGCGCTTTTTGAAATGCACCGTTTGGTGTATTTCCCCCATTAATTGTCACTGTATAAGCTGCCGTTGGTGGCAGACCTATGGTAGTTGGATCTACATCTAATATCCAAAATGCTATTTCATTTGCAGGTACAGCTGGCGAAAATGCAATGGAGAAATTTACATCACCTGATCTTGCTACCCGAGGTTCTCCTCCATTAGTTTCTATATTGTAGTTTACTTGCCCATCATTAAAAAAACTGCAGCTGACTGTGTACCTGAACCCTGAAAATCTACCGTTACAGTTGAAGAAGTTCTCCCTTTCCATGTACCATTTGTATTTTGTGACAAAAAACCTATACATTCGTTTCGATCTAATACTCCATCATTATCATCATCAAAATCATCTATATCTGCTACTGAATCGCCATCAGTGTCTAAACAACTTACGGAGCTTCCCACACATACATCTGCATTGCCTGGACCATTACCTACATAACTTTGAAATAAACCTACGGTAAAAGTGCCTCCCATATCATCTTGTAATGTTAAAGGCGTTTCGGGTAGAATACTTACTATACCTGACGAACAGGTATTTGTTAATTCAAAAGAAAATAACGGATTTGGTACACCAGCGGTCATTGGAAAAGCTACATTGGCTGAAGTATATCCCCAAGTTGTCACTTCATTAATGGTTTGCCCATTGGGTATAAAGGTATTTCCTTGCGTATAAGAAACTGCTGAAGCGAGATTTGTAAAATTGGTAACGGTACCTGCTGTTACTGGATAGCTTACACTTATTTGGCTAGATACCAAATTTTCGAGAAATGCGCTTCCTCTGTCTGCATCCGATGTTACTGTCACCGTATATACGCCTGCGCCGTCTCTAGTTACTGAAAACTCGAACTCGCATTGTGCAAAAGCACCTGTTGACAGCAAACACCAAAAAATAAAAACTTTTAAAAGAATACTGTTAATTTTTTTACAATGTAATTTTAGCCCCATAACGATTATATTAACAAAAATACAATTCACTGATTTACTGTGTTTTATATATAAAGTTAATTTTTTAATACAATACAACAGCTTGAATTACAGTAAATTAGATAAAATACATACTTTTAAGATGAAAGTTAATTTTTTATAGACCAAATACACAAGTTTATGATTTTACATATAATTAAACTTAGCTGTCTTTATAAAATTTTAACTATGAAATTATGGGTTAGTTAATTTTCAATAAAATTTACAACGTATTTCAATTTTTTAGTTGTCAAAAAAATCAACATTGAGCTATAAAATTATTTGATAAAATAGCCCCTCTCTAACATCTTTAGAGAGGGATCTATATTTACGTAATCACCTAAAAATATTAGTTTGGAGCAATCATTGGTGGTACAATATCACAACAAGCGGTATCATCATTGACATCTTGGCTACCCCCTATACCTTGAGTGTTGGGTGTATTTGCTAAAGTAGATAATGGTACTCCATACGTTGGTGACATTGGATCGGTATCTACAGTTGTTCCTAAATTAAATAACACACTTTCGGTAGTGCTTCCTAAATAACCTGTTGAAATGCTACCATCATTATTATTGTTATTAGGCTGATTTAATAATGTTGTCGAAGCATCGCTTAAATCTGACTGTTCAAAACTTAAATCACCTTCTACCGCATCTGGACAACCGTCACCGTCACTGTCTAAGTCTAAGTTATTTGGAATTCCGTCGTTATCCGTATCTGTAATACATAGATTAGAGGTATCAATCAAACTTATATCATCAATAGCAAAATCATTACCATTTATACCAGTTGAAATATTAAAAACCTCTATCGTATAATCTGTTTGAGAACCTGTATTGAAAGTAGCACTTGCTTCTACCCAAATATGTTGAATGGTTAATTGACCTGTACTTGCTGATGCAACAACGTTATTACCACTATTCAGAACTCTTATACCTACTTCAGCAGGAAAAGAAGCCGTATCAGGGGCTAAAACAGCATTTGCACCCCATAAAGACAATGTAAAATCCGAATTGACAGGAAGTGTAACTGATTGACTGTAAAATATCCCAACATTATTAGATCCATTTACTGCTAGATAAGCATCATCATCTAAACCAGTGGTATGACCTGCTAAATCTTCCCAAAATGGAGCTGTGCTCCATCCTGTTGTTGCTTTACTTATTATCGCATATTGACCAGCAGCATTATTCAAAGATGCAAACGAATAACCATTAGATGTTATTGGTGTTTCTAAATTTCTAGATCCACTTGAAAGCAGACCAAATGAACCATCGTTCTCCGTTGGAACAAATTGAGAAGAACATTCATCTACATCCAAAATTCCATCATTATCATCATCTAAATCAAATACATCGGCAATAGAATCCCCATCTGAATCTAAGCAAGCATTTACAGTCGAATCAGATGCAAAAGTACTGTAGCTTGATGTATATTCTGGTGTACCATCTAGCATTCCTGTACCTCCATTATCATCAATGCTATCTAACAATCCATCACCATTGTTATCTGTAGTAGCATCTGAAATAAAAGTAAACTGGGCATTATCTACATTGGGTGTGGTTGTAATCACAACTCCACCTGTTCCGTTTTCAATTGTTCCTTGACCAATTCCTGTAGTTGGTGCTACCCCTGCTTCTACTAAATCTGGACAACCATCACCGTCTGAGTCGAGGTCAAGGTGATTCAGAACACCATCGTTGTCGTTATCGCTTCCTAAACAATAATCAAAGAATAAACCTGGATCGTCTAAAATAACATTTCCTGCGGCAGCTTCTACATCATAGAAATAAAGCCTAACCGTATATGTTGTACTAGCTTGAAGGGGATAATTTGCTATTTCAGTAGGTTGCGAACCATTAGGAAAACCTGCTGAACCCCCACTAGCTGTGAAAATAGTACCTAAATCGGTAAAATTTGTACCATCATTTGATATGGAATAGGTAGTTGTGAAACTTAAAGTAGGGTCAACTTGTCTGAATTTATAAATATAATCTATACTCCCATTGATAATATTATCTACTGTGGTAAAAGTATAGGTTAAATATTCATCTTTGCTCTTTGCATCAGCCAAATCAGTTGCTGTAATATTTTCAATAAAAGCATACTGTGGTTGATTATTTATCGTAATGTTATTAGCACTAATAATTATCGAACCTGGATTCAAAAAAGGAGCGTTCGTAGTTGTAGAGAAAACATCATTAAATGTAGTCGTAGTAGTAAAACCATGCATTAATCTATAGGAATCGACGGGTATAGCTTCTCCTGAATTAAAAATAGGTGAATCAAAACACCTCAAACCCTCACCTGTATCCAATACCCCATCATTATCGTCATCGATATCTGTAACGTCTGGTACGCCATCTAGATCTGAATCGGTACAGTTTTCAACTCCTGCATCCAGATAACCTGCCGTAGCATTCTGCGTTGTTTGACTTCCGCCAGGACCATCCAAAGGAACTCCAGTACCGTCCACATCTCCTTCATCGGCATCTGCCAAATTATTGCTTGAGGTTAAGTCTGTTGGTCTGAAATCACCAGAAGCTTCTACAGCATCAGGACAGCCATCACCATCACTATCTGTGTTTTTTGAGTTGGTACATAAACTATCGGTACTAAAAGAGAATTGATCAAAGCCGTGAGGATCGCGTACGGCGTTAAAATTAGTTCCTCCACTCATAAAAGGTCCTAAAAAACCCTGAACAATACGGTGGCGTATAGCAACTGTTGAAACAGGATTAGGTGTCAAAAATGAAATAGTAGTTTCAATATTTTGTCCCGAACCAATGTTCCCTCTCAAGGTACCTACTGCATCATAAATATCTACAGTCCCCACAGTATCATCACCTGTAGGTTCATCCCTTAAAAAAGCTATTAATTTCCCTCCTGCAATTATTTCATACTGGAGCATTAGATCAGATGGATTGGGGGGATTTCCAAACGTATCAAAAATATCTACGATATCTACGCTAAACAAAGTTACCGGAGTGGTGAAATTATAAGATACCGTGTATTCATCATCAACCCCTCCATTAAATTCCGATTCCACATACACTCCACTACCAGTATCACCCGATATAAATCCGCCTGCTGTTGTAGTACGTAATTCGGCTTGCGCATCTGCTGCATAAGTATCCGAATAGGTAATGGTTCCGTTTGAAAATGTAATAACACTAGTATCTGCAGTTCCGCCTCCTACACTTCCTGTAGAGGTATAATCGGATGCACTACTCAACGTACTAATATTGATACCTTCTCGTATCACTGCTTGCTCAAAACCATTATCCAAAGCTCCGGTAGCGTCTGTATTTCCTCCTACGGTAAAAATTCGAAAGCCTCCTGCTTCCCAATTTACTGCTGTTCCAATAGGATCTGTAGTGCTTGTCGAAATATTACACACATCTAACTCATCTAAAATTCCATCATTATCATCATCTAAATCTACTTCATCGGGTACGCCATCTTCATCAAAATCATCACAGTAATTAATGCCATCTTTTGTATTCCCGAGTACCTGCCCTGCTCCTGCTATATTAGGAACACCAGCTAGAGTAGCTCCTACTGTATTTCCTAAGTTTTGAGTTACTATGCCTCCATTTCCATCGGAAAGGCTTCCCATAGCAGTTGTTCCATTGTCAACTACTGTAAAGTTACCTCCTCCCTCTTCCAAGTCAGCACAACCATCATTATCACTATCCAGATCATACATATCGACAATACCATCATTATCTGTATCTCCCGTTGTACAATCACTCACATTTAGTCTAAAATTATCGAAAGAAACCCTTCCCAATCCTCCTTGATCCTCGGAAGCATAGACATACAAACGCACGGTATACAATTGGCCCGGGTGTAACTGATATTGTGGAAACACCCCAAATTCCTCATAATCAAATGCCGCTGGCACCTCAAATTGCTCATCCAGAGAATTGGTAAATGAAAGCCCGTTTTGTCTACGCACTGTTGTGGTGCTAGGAATTAACACTGTAGACGTTGTAAAGCTATCGGTACTAATTTCAATTTGATAGGTAAAATCTACATATAACGGAAAGACTGGATCTGTAGGTGCTGTAAAACTTTGACGTAAATCTACTCCTCTTGCAGTTTCGTAAACTCCGGGGATAAATGTGGGTACATCCTGAAGGTTAAAAAAACGTAATAAAACCGATTTATCCGTCAATGTTGTAAACGAAAATTCTAAATAATCATTATTTGTTTTTGCTCCTGTAACATCTGTTTCTGTGGCTCCACTCAAAAAATAATACCCCGAAACCTCCACTTCATTGCTTGGATCTAAGGATTCATCAACCAAGCCCGAACCAAAACTTACATTAGATACTGTTGGTTGCACAAAATCTACAGGAAACCCAAACACAGGATCAAACTGAGAGGGCTCATAACGATCAACTTTAGGATTCCCAGTATTAAAGTTTGTCCTTGAAAATGCATCTGTACTTGCATCAATATTTGGATCCCATATTAATCCTAATCCTGTAGTTGCTGCTGGATCACACCCACTCTCTACGGCATCTAATATTCCATCATTATCATCATCTAAATCCAATTGGTTGGTAACTGTATCTCCATCGATATCTTGGGCGTAAGTTGTTTGAAAAGCACCAATAGTAAAACAGATTAATATCAATAATAACTTATTGTAAAAAAATGAGGTTTGAGTAATTTTATCCATAATCATCTTATTTTAAAAAAATCGTAATATGCTCTAAAGCAGATTTTTAGAACATTAAATTACAATTCTTTAAAAATACAATTAACTGATTAACAGTATTTTAGATAAAAAGATGATTTTAATAGATAAAATACTCGTTTTAACGATAAAAAACATTGACATTTATAGCATATAGTTTTTGAACAGTCTTTTTTTGTATTTTCATAAATAGAGAGACTTACTAATATCAAAAAACACGGTTCTTATATAGCTCTAGAGTAAAGATTTTAAGCGTTTAAATTAATTAGGCATAATAATCAAAGGTACAATTTGACAACAATCTGCATCGGTTGTAGCGTTTTGACTTTCCCCTAAACTTTGTTGTACTGCAGCAACTGTATTTCCATCAACTAGGGTTACGCTACCTGTGCTATCTATAATACCATCAGCAACAGGGTCTGCACTAGTAATTACTCCTGTTAAATTTTCTTGAATGGATTGCCCTGAAGGGGTTCCAACATTCCCACCATCCATATTAGATGTTAACAATACAGGCTGAATAATTGCATCCCCTCCTTCAACAGCATCAGGACAACCATCACCATCACTATCTAAATCGAGATAATTAGGAATCGTATCTAAATCTGTATCTGTAGTCCCTTCAATTATATCTAAAATTCCGTCATTATCATCATCTACATCTACTAAGTCACTAACACCATCTCCATCACTATCAAGTAAAGGAGGACAATTACTTAACACATAACTCCCTGTTGTTCCGCATATTGCAGAACAATCAGGTGTAGATACTTCATAAAAAATAGTTTGTCCATTAATAGGAAGCACTGGTGGTTCTGGAAGTAAATAACTCATTCCTCCATCACCTGAATAACGTACAACTGCATTTCCACAAACTGTGACCAAATTTAATTCACAGTTTGCTACATTAGGTAATGTAAAGTCCACTCCTTGTACAGGTGCATTACATACACGAAGGCCTGTAACCAAATTTGGTCCATTAGGATTATTCACTGTTGTTACTGGTGTACTGGCTATGGGAGCTGGAGTAGAAATATTTACGGCATCGACAATGGAATAATCCGTAAAATTAACTCCTGTACCTGGTGGTAAAAAATAATTTACTCTTAATAATGCATAATTTAATACACCTTCCGTATTCCCTCCGTTATCTAAAAAAGTATCATAGGTACATATTTGCCATAGTCCCGAAGCTGGTGTTGTTGAATTAATTCCTCCCAAATCATTAGTTGCTACAGTAGGCGGGATTAATAATGTACCTGCACCATTTCCGGGCCCACCAAAACACGTAGTGTTTCCTATTACAGCTGCTGGTCCTACTGGGCATCCTCCATTGGTAGCCCAATAAGGGTGGCAGAAAGGTCCTTCGGTTGAAGAGACAGGTTTTTTTACATTAACTACTGCCTCACATATCCAACTATTGCCAAATGGTGGTCCCGATGACACCCTAAATTGATAATCAAAACTTTCTGCAATAGCTGCTGCGGGCACACTACTTAAATCTAAATTAATGCAGGTTTCCGCAGCTGCATTATAAGTAGCTATTAAAGTATTACCCGCTGGTACATTTACTTGCGTTCCCCCAACAGCACTATTCCCTTGGTTTAATTCATCTGATGTTTTACAATATAATCTAGCAGTAAATACCTGATCTTCAAAACCACAAGCTGCTATTCCTCCTGCTAAATTTAACGTATGTACGTAGACTAAGGCTGTTGTAGGGTCATCGGCTGTACCAAAAACACCATCTAGTCCTACGGTTGAAGCTGCATTAGTACTAATTGGTATTCCATTCTGTAACCACTCAATATAATAATCTTGTCCTTCGATACCTGTATCTACTTCTGCCCGTAATGTTACCGTATCAGCACCACAGGTATCCTTTTCAACTGTAGCTTTAACTATTTTTGGACAAAAAGCACAAGTATATCCTGGACTAGTAACTGAAAATTCACAATCAGAAACAACATTATCTCCTAAAATAAAAACATTATAGGCCGATCCATCGGGTATATTATTAATGAGTATAGAGCCATTAGCTACTAAATTAGGATCATCACCTGCTAGAACCCCTACATCATTATTGATCGCATATGTCCCAGCTCCTTGCCCACCATTGGTGTAAGCTATTTCTAAATTATATGTACCATTCATTGCTGAACAATCTACTGCTGCAGTAGCCAATTGAAGCTCACAAGGTGCAGGTACCCAATGTGGGGCAAAACAAGGTTCTGAAACTAAAGAACAAGTTCCCGATACCGTGACATCATAACATAATTCATAAGTTGTATTTGGGCTTACTTGCCAAATAGGTCTACCTATATTAGCAGGCAAATTAGGCTCATTAGTTACTCTTCCCGTAGCTGTGACTGGTGAACACCCATTGAAAAACTGCCAATTATTGATGTTAGACACGGTACAACCAGCATTAGTAGTTGGTGTTGCCCCTAAAAAACTAATAAAATTCTCTTCCAACACTGCTGGAGTAGTAAATGTCGCACAAAAGGTCACCGTATCCCCTGAAGTTACTATTTCAAAAACATCTGGGTGACACAATTGATCTGTACCTACTCCATCAACATTATTAAAAACACTAATTTGATCTGTTATTGGTGCCGTACCACAAGTTGCTGTTGCACAAGATCTGCATGGATCTATTGGTGGCATTATAACTGCATCTAAAAAAAACATTCCAGTTGTTGCCTGCGTATAATGTACCATTAACAATATACAAAATAGAACTACTATTTTATAACTCGAATCGTAGTATTGCCTCATATCCAATAATTATTACTATATATATAAAAGTTAAGTTACCAAAAAAAAACATAAAAATTTGAAAATCAATATTTTAATGTAAAATTAAATCTAATTTGGAGAAAGTGTTGGTGGAATAATTTCGCAACATTGACTATTTTTTGTACCATCTTGACTCTCATCAATACCTTGTGTAACTGCTGTAGTGGCAGGACCTATTATAGGTACTCCAAAAGTTATACTACCAGGTGTGCTATCAACTGTACTTGGCAAATTCGATAAATTTTGATTTACTGTTGAGCCTACTCCACTCGATACTGTACCTGCGGCTGTTACCAGATCTACTTGCGCAAAGCCTCCTGCACCCTCAACAGCATCGGCACAATTATCATTATCACTATCTAAATCCAAACAATTAGGAATACCATCACCATCAAAATCCTCGGCAATACTAATACGGATTTCATAAATGGCATTAGGCTGTGTTGGATTAGCAGTATCTTCGTCAGTCGTAATAACTTCAAAGCTTTGTACATTGGATATTTCCGATTCCCATATAAATGATGTTGACGTACTACTTGTTGAAGTATTCCGCTGTACTAAATATTTATTTCCATCTTGAATGTTTGAAAAACCGGTCGTTAAGCTACCCGAAAAGAAATAGGTAGTTCCATCTACACTACGAATACCATCAAATGAAGTGTCTTGAGACAATACTGGATCGTGTATTAATTGTAAAAAAACCTGAGAGGTACCTGTAAAATCAAACCGAGAATATGCTGTAATAATTGCGGGGTTACCCGCCACAAATTCGCCACTGTTATTTGTGTAAATATTTTCTGCACTTATAACCACATTTCCATTTCCTAATCCAAATTTTGAGCTTACATCAACATTCACTACACTCACATTACTCTCATTACTACCCAAACCTAAATCAACTGCAGAAATTGTTAAAAAATTTCGAGGACACTCCACCTCATCTAAAATAGCATCATTATCATCATCTAAGTCTAAATTATCGGTAATCCCATCACCATCGGCATCTCTAACTATATTTATTACCGTTGGATCTGGGTTTGAAGCAGGTAGCGTCCTTGGGTCATCACTACTTATGGTTTGCGGACCAAAACTAACAAAACCAGTATTACTAAAACTGCCTACTTCTGCCGATGAGCTTACGGCTATTTGCACATCAAAAGTGGTACTCCCAGCGGCAGGTACAATTATGTTTTCTATTTCTATACTATTAATAGTAAAATTAGTAATAGTACCTCCTCCTGGATTTGCTGGCACTATAGAACCGGGTACAAAACTAAACTCTGAAGAAGTTAGTACATCAGAAAAACCTACGTTTGAAACTGTAGTTAATGTATTTGAAATTTCAAAAGTATAAGTAAATGTTGATCCTGGAGCAAACGTAAAACCATTTGCCGATTTGGTAATTACAGGCGGGGTACATGCCGCTGCATCAAAGTCCGAAAAAGGGGTTACTTCCCCTATTCTTTTGGCCACATTTGTGGTCACATTATAAAACAATATAACGTTTCCTGTAGTACCTCCATTTTTATAAAAATATACATTTCCATTAGCATCAGACCATGCACCTCCTGCACTACTTATAAGTGTATCCGAACTTGGATCAACAGTAATATCCAAAACTTCACCTGTATTTGGATTATAGGATCGTATTGTTGTTCCATTAACACCGTAAAGTAAGCCTGTCTGATTTGAAAAGGCTACATCGGCGGGATTAATATTCCGATCTAATTGAACAAAAGAATATTCAAAGGCATTTAAATCTACTTTGGCAATATATCTGGTACCATCCACATTATCTTGTGCAAATGTCAAAAAGGTTTCGGTTTGTGAATCAATTGTTCCTATAAAATTCCTGAGATTTAATTGCGAATTAGCCACATTACCGCTACCTGGCCAAGTAGGCATTAAAGCTGCTGTAGCAGCTGAATCGGCTACTGGTTTACCTAAACTTACCACCACTCCCGATGGAGATATGGTTACTAAATCACCTCGTCTGACTGTATCGGTAGTATCAAAATCTCGAGTTTGAAGCGCATATAATAAATTATTATTGGTATTAAAAGCTAAGGCATTATATGTCCCCGCTGCCGAAAGTGTAATTACTCCCGAGGGCGTTTCTGGTGCTTGTAAATCTAATGCTCCTAAAGTAGATGACGTGGTATTATTAGGTGCGCTAATTACATAAGCTGTATTGGTACACACAAAATTTGTGTTAGTCATTATTGTTAAATTCAATGTAGCACTGGCACATACATTTGGATTAGCAAGCGTATTGCATACTCGGTAATTAATAGAAACATTTGTTCCTGCTTCGCTAGTTAATGGAGTATACCTTAGTGTTCCTCTGTCTACATTAAATTTAACCGTTCCGCCTGCGGAACCAGTTCCTAAATCTGTTAATTCAATGAAACCTACAGATCGCACATCCGAATTTCCAATAAAATCATCATTATCCAATATATACACTTCTGATACTGTTGCCAAAGGGATAGTCTGCATATCATTTACTGCAACAGCACTATTTACATTAGGGTCTACCGTATCTGGTGTACCATCATTATCAATATCTTGCGCACAAATAGCTGTTGATATTAAAAAAAAATTAATAGAAAAATATTTGCTAAATATTACTTTTATATTCTCCACTCCTTATTTGTTTGCATTTATTAATCTAAATCTTACACGAATGTACACATATAACTGAATATTAGAAACTTATATGTAATATTCTTTTTTTAAAACTTTAAAAAGCAAATAAAATCGATTAAATACAATTATTATGCTTTTTTTTTAAAAGATAAAATAACTAAATTATACAATTGAAAATCAATAATTTAAATACAATGAATACATACTATAGCGCTATATATATTAGTAAAGCTATTATTCCTGTGACAGATATAGTAATAAATGATATTTTAACAAAAAGTAGGAGTAATAATCAACAAAAAGGAATTACTGGATATTTATATTACGAAGATGGATACTTTATGCAATACATAGAAGCCGACAAAGCGGATACGTTAGATAAACTAATTGCTGTGTTAGAAAAAGACCGAAGACATCAAATTGTTAATTGTTTTAATACTTCGCATACTGGAAACAAGCGTTTTTTTGATTGGAGCATGGGGCAAATTGATAAAAATCAATTAATTAATTTGAATTTGGAACAACAAATTATTAATTATATGAAATGGTTAAAAGGTTTGCACCAAAGTATTGATGTGAACTCCTCAAAAATATGTAGTATGGTGGATTTACTTTCCTCCCACAAAGAAATCCTTCAATTATTATAATATGGAAGCCTGTATTACCTGTAATATTCTATATGATCTTTTTTCATTTCCATAAAGTTGTTGTTGCATGTCTAATAATACAATTTATACGGTATGAATTTGACTTTTATAAAATTCATATACATGCTGTACATCTTTTTTAGCTAAAGGTTTTTCTATAAAATCAAAAATAAAATCGCACCTTTCTTTGGCCTTATCCATATCATTCTTCCAGTTTGAGGTAGTTAAAAGACTTATTAAAATATCGGCTCTAAATTGGTATGGAAATTTCATGTATTCCTCTAAAAATTCAAACCCATCCATTACAGGCATATTGATATCTAAAAAAATTACATTAGGTTTTTTTTCATTCTTTATTTCACATGCTTTCAAAAAATGTAAGGCCTCCTCTCCATTATGAACTTCTACAATTTCTTTAGTAACATGACACGTATTTAAAATTTTTTTGTTGTAAAAATTAGCTGTGATACTATCATCAACTAAAAGTACACAATCCATCTGTTCCATAATCTTTATTTTTAAATTCTATTTAGGTAAAGTGAAATAAAAAGTTGTTCCACTATTTAATTCTGACGTTAACCATATATTACCATGATGATTATTTATAATTCTATTACAATTGGCTAAACCGATACCATTCCCTTCATAATCTTCGGGTAGGTGTAAGCGCTTAAACACTTCGAATATGCGTTTATAATGTTTTTTATGTATCCCAATACCATTATCTTTTATAAAAAACTCATAAAATTCTTTCCGATCTACACACCCAATAGTTATTTTAGGTATGGTATTTTTACACTGATATTTTATGCTGTTTGTTATCAAATTTTGAAAAAGTTGACGTATTTGAGTACGATCACAAATGACCTCCTTTGGTAATTCCGATACACAAATTAATGCCCCCGAAACATGAATCGTTTTTTTTATATCATTCAAAACATCGGCAACAATCAAATTCAAATTATTCGCTTCTTGTTTAAGGGAAACATTCTCTAACTGCGAATATGCCAATAGATCTTTTATTAAACTCCCCATTCGAATTGTAGCTCCTTCTATAAACTGTAAATACTGTTGCGCGTCGCTCTCTAAAGCTTCATAAAACTCTTCTTTAAATAAACCAATAAAGCTAGTTATCGTATTTAGAGGTTCTTTCAAATCATGACTTGCCAAATATGCGAACCGCTCTAACTCTTCATTTAATTTTTTTAATTTATGCTCTGCTTGTTTTTTTTCATGAATATACGTTAGCGTCCCTACAACTTTCTTTTGATTATCAATTTCACTTTCGTTTATTTTAGCGCTAATTCTAAACCATTTAAATTGCCTTTGCTTTGTTTTTATTCTTATATCTTTTTCGTAATGTTTATTTTCTTGAGAAAGTAACTTCAAGCTTTTTATGAATAGCTCCCTATCATCATTATGAATAAAGCCTAACAATTGCCTGAATGAACTTCCAATTTCGCTACTACTCCACCCTATTAGGTCACATAATTCTTCGGGCCACCATGCCTTATTTTTTTGTCCACTTGACCATTCCCAAATGGCAGACCTACTACATTTAAAAGCTGCCTGTACTCTTTCGGTAAAAACGGCTAATTCTTGTTTTATTTTTTTTGTATCATTTATATTTTGTGTGGAGGTTATTATTGACAACACCTCTCCTGCTGCACTACGTTGATAAACACTACTTGTTGCCAACAACCACACTGGTTTTTTTGTTTCTTTATGTAGTATTCGGTATTCTATTTGTAATGGAATAGCTCCATTTTTTTGGGCTACATCATCATAATGTGCATTTAATAAAGAGATATCATTATTATAAATGATACTCATAAAAAAATCATTATTAAAAACCTCATTTTTTCTTTCTGTGTAACCTGCAAATCGAGCTATGTTAGAACTTACGTATGAAAATTGTTGTTTTTTGATATCATATGTTGTGATGACTGCGGGACTGGTTTTTACTAATTTCCCAAAAAAGTCGTTTACCTTTTTCCTTTCTATCAAGGCCACTTTATACTCGTGAATATTAAAAAAACTTAAAAGTAAGCCCATAGGCTGTCCTAAATCATCTTTATCCAATTGTATAGTGGCACTAAACCAAATTCCGTAATTATTTTGAACTTCAACTACACAAAGTTCTCCTGTATTTATTACTTGTTTGCATAAGCTTTCAATATCATGACCAATAATCGCCTCAGAAAACTTTTTGATCATTTCTCTTGAATTTTCAAACTCTATTCCAAAAAAATGGCTGATCTCCGATGCACAACTTAAAATGTTTAACTTTAAATCTAAAAAAATCCACCCCACTCCCGCACTATCAGCAAAAGTTTTAAATTTATTTTTATGCTTATAAAAATCATCTTTAATAGGTAAATTTCTTGGCGTATTTTCAAACGATCTTTCATTTAAAGCAATACTCAATTGCTCATCATAATTTATATCGTACAATGCAGATATGACTTCATTCTGTAATTTTATCACATACAGTCTTTTACCACCCTGAAACTTAAGCGTTTTTCTTATTTCTACGATAATACATTTCCGATCTTCAATATCATAAATAGTCGTTTTTAATATACTCGAATCCGAATGCTTAATTTGTTGAAAACATTTTAATAATTGTACTTCAATTTCTGGCAACAAGGTTCCTACTAAATTTGTTACCAATTCCTTTTTCACTATACAATACCGCTTATAGTCCCCCGAAATAAAATGGATGACACAATTTTCATCAACACAAATTATGGTCAAACCAATATCGACAAATAATTCTTCCGGTGTAGATTTTTTCAGACTACTAAAGGTTTGCTTTTTTATCATGTATAATTAAAAAAATCAGATAAACATATAACAATCTGTTTTTCAAGTTGTTAAGTGTGCAAATTACTATTTTTTTCAACAAAGAAATATGCATTTCAACGATTACTTGTCTATTTTTGACTAAAAAAATTGATTATTACTAATTTTTTTATAGGTTATGGATCACAGAAATTAAAAAGGTCCTCTAATTCAGTAAAACTGGTATGTCTCCTTCAAAAAAAATGAATGCTTCTTTGTATATAATCTTAATTTAATATTTTTACGTCCGCATATAATTAAATCATTTATAAGATGGGAAGAGCTTTTGAATTTCGTAAAGCACGAAAAATGAAACGTTGGTCGGCAATGGCAAAAACGTTTACACGTATTGGTAAGGATATTGTAATGGCTGTTAAAGAAGGAGGTCCTGATCCTGCATCAAACTCTCGCCTACGTGCTGTTATTCAAAATGCAAAGGCAGCCAATATGCCTAAAGATAATGTTGAACGTGCTATAAAAAAAGCTTCGGATAAAGACCAAGGTGATTATAAGGAGGTCCTTTTTGAAGGCTATGCACCGCATGGAATTGCTATCCTAGTTGAAACCGCTACAGATAACAATAACAGAACTGTTGCAAATGTTAGGGCTGCATTTAATAAATGTAATGGAAATTTAGGTACTTCGGGGTCGGTTGAATTTATGTTTGATCATACGTGTAATTTCCGTATTAATGCTGATGGTATTGATGTAGAAGAATTAGAATTAGAATTTATTGACTTTGGTGCCGAAGAAATTTTTGAAGATGAAGATGGTGTGCTAATCTATGCCCCTTTTGGTAGCTTTGGAGCCATTCAAAAAGAATTAGAAAATAGAAATATCGAAATACTTTCGTCTGGATTTGAACGTATACCACAAGTGACCAAAGAATTAAGTGGTGACGCACTGGCCGACGTTGAAAAGTTACTCGAAAAATTAGAAGAAGATGACGATGTACAAAATGTATATCATTCCATGGTGGAGGCTTCATAAATGGAATAGTTAATTTTATGTAAATCTATCTAGTCTCACTAATCAAGCTTTACACACTACAAAAACTGTTAATAAGTAGATTTTTTATACAGCTTTAAAGTTGTATTTTTACATTCCTAACCAAATCTAAATGCATGGGAAAAATTATAGCGATAGCTAATCAAAAAGGAGGCGTAGGTAAGACCACAACTTCAGTGAATTTAGCTGCTTCACTTGGTGTACTTGAAAAAAAGGTATTGCTTATTGATGCTGACCCACAAGCAAATGCTACCTCGGGATTAGGAATTGATGTTGAAAGTGTTGAGATAGGCACCTATCAATTATTGGAACATACAGCTGATATTAAAGATACTATTATTGAAACTACAGCTCCTAACGTTGATTTAGTACCTGCCCATATTGATTTGGTCGCTATTGAAATTGAATTGGTAGATAAGGAGCAACGTGAATACATGCTAAAAAAAGCTGTGGTACCTATAGTTGACCAATATGATTATATTTTAATCGATTGTGCACCATCACTAGGGCTATTAACACTAAATGCTTTGACTGCTGCCAATTCTGTAGCCATACCAATTCAATGTGAATATTTTGCTTTGGAAGGCTTAGGAAAATTACTAAATACCATTAAAAGTGTTCAAAAAATACACAATCAAAATTTAGATATCGAAGGCTTATTACTTACCATGTACGATGCCCGTTTACGTTTATCTAATCAAGTTGTTGAAGAAGTACAAAAACACTTTAACGAAATGGTATTTAAAACAATCATTCAACGTAATGTACGTTTGAGTGAGGCTCCGAGTTATGGCGAAAGCATTATTAATTACGATGCTAGTAGTAAAGGAGCGGCTAACTATTTAAGTTTAGCCAATGAAATTATTGAAAAAAACAAATAGAAATAGCTATTTATGGCGAAAGCAACTAAAAAGCAAGCGCTAGGACGTGGATTATCTGCATTACTTAAAGATCCTGAAAATGACATTAAATCAGCAAATGATAAAAATGCAGATCAGGTAGTAGGTAGTATTGTCGAATTGGATTTGGATGCCATTGAGGTAAATCCTTTTCAGCCACGTACTAGTTTTAATGAAGAAGCTTTAAATGAATTAGCTAGTTCTATTAAAGAATTAGGCTTAATACAGCCCATTACTGTTCGTAAACTTGGTTTTAACTCCTATCAATTAGTTAGTGGTGAACGCCGTTACCGTGCAAGTAAAAAACTAGGTTTAAAAGCCATACCTGCCTATATCCGTATTGCCGATGATAATGAATCATTAGCTATGGCTTTGGTTGAAAATATTCAACGTCAGGATTTAGACCCTATTGAAGTAGCACTTTCCTACCAGCGACTAATTGATGAAATCAATTTAACGCAAGAACAGATGAGCGAACGTGTAGGTAAAAAACGTTCCACCATAACCAATTACTTGCGTTTATTAAAATTAGATCCAATCATTCAAACGGGAATGCGTGATGGCTTTTTGAGTATGGGACATGGGCGTGCTTTAATTAATATTGAAGATCATGACACCCAAATTAGTGCTTATGAAAAGGTAATTAGTGATTCTTTGTCCGTGCGTGCAACAGAGGAACTTGTTCGCAGTCTTACAAATAAAGAAACTGCTGGCAATAAAAAGGCTACCAAACAAAATCCTTCATTTGTAACAGAGGTTCAAGACGAGTTTGCTGATTTTTTTGGTGCCAAAATAGACATTAAAGCTAGCAGTAATGGAAAAGGTAAAATATCCATTCCATTCTCGTCAAAAGAAGATTTTAATCGTATTTTGAAGTTACTAAAGCGTGGCTAAACAAGGGCTAATATTATTATTTTTATTTTTTTCAATCCAATTGCTTGCGCAAGAAAAAGATAGTTTAAGCATTGTATCTGTAGATTCAGTTGCCGTAAAAAAGAACTTAAAAAAGTTAGCACGTATCAAGCGTAGGAAAATTAGGCAACAAAAAAATATTCGCCCCTATAATGCCTTAGCCCCTTCTAAAGCTGCATTTTACTCTGCCGTACTTCCCGGTTTAGGACAAGCTTACACTGGCAAGTATTGGAAAATACCAATTGTTTATGGCGCCTTGGGAACAGGAATCGGAATTACCCTATGGAATAAAAATAATCACGATGAAATTCGAGATATTTTTAAAAATCGCTTGCGCGGAATTACTACTGATCGCTTTTATGATCAAGAAAATGATCGAGCTATATTAAGCAACAACGGTCTAATTGAAGCCCAAAGGCAATTTCGAAAACAACAAGAATTATCCATACTGATTACCGTGGGCCTGTATGTATTAAATATTGTAGATGCCAATGTAACAGCTCACCTACAACAATATAATCTAAATAAAAAACTAAGCTTTTCGCCTAAAATTGAGTTTGATACCCCAACAGCTCAAGCTAATTATGGAATGGTTTTACAATATAGTTTTTAATTGCATACTATAAAGAAGTTGTATATTCGCCAACAAATTAATTTCTAGTTAAAAAATAATTTACAAGACAGCGCTACATAGCATCGTTTCAAAAAGAAATCAAATAAAATGAAAATAGCACTACTAGGATACGGACGCATGGGACAAGCAATTGAAAAAATTGCTTTAGAAAGAGGACATGAAATTGTACTTAAAGTTGACCAAAACACCACTACATATGATGTTTCTGTCGCAGATATAGCTATTGATTTTAGCATTCCAACCGCAGCTGTAGGTAACTTGACCAACTGTTTTAATGCTGGAGTTCCCGTAGTATCGGGTACTACAGGTTGGTTAGATCATTACGAAACTATGAAAAGCCTATGCATTGAAAAAGAAGGAAGCTTTATATACGCTTCTAACTTTAGTTTAGGGGTGAATCTATTTTTTGAATTAAATAAAAAAGTAGCGCAACTAATGCATCCCATGCTTGGGAATTACGGCGTGACAACAGAAGAAATTCACCATACAAAAAAGCTTGATGCGCCTAGTGGTACAGCCATTACATTAGCCGAAGGTATTATTGAAAATACTGATTTTGAAGGTTGGAAGCTATATGAAGGGGACAAAAAAAACCTTACCATTACGGCAAAACGTGTTGGCGATGTTCCTGGAACACACAGCATTACTTATCATTCTGAAGTGGATGAAATAGAAATTAAACACACAGCCTACAACAGACAGGGGTTTGCTCTAGGAGCTGTAGTTGCTTCGGAATGGTTGGTTGATAAAAAAGGAATTTATGGAATGAAAGACGTTTTAGGTCTTTAAATTCCAAAATAATGATGTATTATTTTTTTTAATACACACAATAAATAATAGTTTGAAGTAAAATCATTTGCTTTAAATGCATTTATAAAACATACTATCATGACACTAACACAGTGGTTTATATTTTTTTTAGTTATACAGGTGATTCACTTTTTAGGAACCTGGAAATTATATGTTAAAGCTGGTTTTAAAGCCTGGGAAGCTGCCGTACCTGTTTACAATGCTTATATTTTAACCAAAATAATAAACCGACACTGGTCATGGGTACTACTCCTATTTATCCCGGTAATAAATGTAATTATGCTCCCTATTTTTTGGGTAGAAACCATACGTAGTTTTGGTAAAAATACACCTACTGATACTTTTTTAGTAGTAGCCACTCTAGGTTTTTATATTTTTTATGTAAACTACTTTCTAGATGTTGAACATATTAAAGACCGTAGCTTAACTCCAAAAACTGCCGCTGGTGAATGGGTCAGTTCCATTTTATTTGCTGTTGTTGCTGCTACTATTGTGCATACTTATGTGATGCAACCTTATAACATTCCAACCTCATCATTAGAAAAAACATTGCTTATCGGTGATTTTTTATTTGTGAGTAAATTTCATTATGGGGCACGTGCTCCTATGACAGCGGTATCATTTCCTATGGTACATGATACGATTCCGGTTATAAAGAAGCGTTCGTATTTAAAAAAGCCACAGATTCCTTATTTTAGGTTACCCGGTTTTAGTAAAATTAAACGTAGCGATATAGTAGTGTTTAGCTGGCCCGTTGATACCGTAACCCAGTTTTTTACTCGTAATGGTATTAAAGTTACCAAACCTATTGACAAGAAAAGTAATTACGTTAAACGTTGTGTTGGTGTCCCTGGAGATAACTTAACTATTGTAGATGGTAAAATTTTTATTGACGGAAAACCGCTTGACCTTCCTGAAAAAGCAAAACCGCAGTACTCGTATAATGTACAAACTAAAAAGCCTAATGCTACCGTAAGTCTAAAATCATTTTATGAAAGATATGACATTACCGATCCTGTTGCTTTTCCAAATGGATTAGCTACAAGAGACAGGCAAACAGGACCTATCGCTTTAAAGTATGAGCAGGCTAAAGCTTTTGGAATTGCTAAATTTAAAAACTTAGGGACCACTTACGATATTTCTGCCTTAACAGAAAAAGAGGCCAAACGATTTGCAAAACGTAAAGATGTGGCTTCAATTGAACGTATCATTAGTCCTAAAGGAGAAAAAGAACCCAAAATCTTCCCAAATAATGGTAAACTTGACTGGAATAAGGATCAAATGGGACCTATTTACATTCCCGAAGAAGGAAAATCTGTGAATTTAACCCCTGAGAATATTGACTTTTACAAGCGTATTATCGAAGTCTACGAAGGTAAAGAAATGGGTATTGAAAATAAAGTAAGCCTTAACGGAAGTCAAGTACTAATCAATAATACACCAACTACTTCATACACCTTTAAACAAGATTACTATTGGATGATGGGTGACAACCGCCATAATAGTGAAGACAGTCGCTATTGGGGATTTGTTCCTGAAAATCATGTAGTAGGAAAACCTGTATTTTTATTCATGAGTTGGGATACTAACGCCAAAGGTTTTTTCAACAAAATTCGTTGGAATCGAATCATGACCACCGTGGGAGGTGATGGTAAGTTGGTTTCCTATCGCTATTTAGTTTTAGCACTTATATTAGCATATATGGGCATTAGCTTCTTCTTAAAAAAGCGAAAAGAAAAACAAGCATAATACAAAAACGGAGTACTAATTAAATGAGTCAAATAGTTACACACCCTAGTTATTTTGGTTCTATTGCACAATATGTAGCTATAGCTAAGGCGAAAAGTATTGTTTTTGAAGATTGTGATAATTATCAAAAACAGACTTTACGTAACCGTACTTATATTTATGGAGCCAATGGTATATTACTTTTAAACCTGCCTATACTTCATTCTGGTGTAAAAGGAAATAAACGTTTATATAGGGATATTAAAATTGAGCATCAATTTAACAGCTTAAAAATTCATTGGAAATCACTAGAAGCTGCATACAGAACTTCTCCTTACTTTGAATTTTACGAAGATGACATAGCTCCACTTTTTCAAGAAAAGCCAAAATTCCTTCTTGATTTTAATCATAAAATTTCGGAATTTATTTTTGATTGCTTACAAATAGCTACACCACAAACAAAAACGACCGAATTTAATTTACAATCGCCACATGACATTGCTGATTACAGATATCTTGTGAATCCAAAAGACAAAAACATTGGCGCCAACTTTGATAATTACATTCAAGTTTTTGAAAGTAAACACGGATTCATTCCCAACCTATCTATTTTAGATCTACTTTTTAACGAAGGTCCAAATGCTTTAACTTATTTAGAAAGTCAAGATTTGTAACTAGCACCAGCACTTCTCGATACGATTTGTTTCATTCCATTTCACAAATCACTCGAAGCCATACGAAGATTTATACTAAACTTGAATAAAACACGCTAATTGGTTCGAATATTTTCTCGTATTGATAGTGAAGGGAAATGTATCGAGAAATACGTTGCTATAAATCAACAGCCACTTCTCGATACAATTTACTCCATTTCATTACGTAAATCACTCGAAGTAATATAAAGACTTAAATAATACACGATTACTGGTTCGAGTATTTTCTCGTAGCGATAGCGAAGGGAAAATGTATCGAGAACTTACATCCACATACAATCTTGATAATCCGTTAACATATGTAAAAGTAATCCCAATGCGACAACTCTTGTTTTAGGAATAAAAAAAAGCACAACATAAGCTCCAATAGCATAATAGGTATGTAAGGGATGAAAATTAATACTACATCGATTAGCTTCGAAAAAATCTGTAGCTAACAAATGATCCAAATCTACTAGCATAGTCAGTAGTAACAGTAACCACACTTTTTTCCATTGTTTTCTAAAAAAAACGTAAGCTATCACTCCTGGGAACAAAAAGTGTAACCCATAGTGGATAAAAAATCTCAATAGTTCCCACATGACTAAAAACTTACTTTAGCGGTTATAGGAAAATGATCGGACCAAGCTTTGTGCGTATCAATTTTATGATAAAAAACCTGAGCAGATGTAGGCACAAAAATAAAATCTATTCGTGTCGGAAAATAACTAAAATCATAAGTAGCTCCAAATCCATTGGCGGCTGCAACAAAAGTATCTTTAAAATCACTAGCATTAAACAGTTCTTTATATACATATGAAAATGCATTATTATTAAAATCCCCACCAATCACCACTGGGTAAGGACACTGCTTTATATGCGCTTTTATTTTCTCAACTTGTTTTTGCTGATATTTAAATACTTTACTAAAACGCTTCAAAATACTCTTCCCTCCTCTTTTTTGTAATTCCTCGGCTTTTTTTGAAAACTTATAAGAAGATAAATGAATGCTATAAAAACGAATAGTATCATTTTCTATTTTCAAATCTGCAAAAGCCGCATCTCTACCCATCAGTCTATCGTCCCATCTAATTAATCCTTGATTTACTATAGGATATTTTGAAACTATAAAATTAGATCCTTGTTTTGCTCCCTCCGCTTTTATAGAAACATAAGGATAGGCTTTGTTCAATTTTTTTATAGCACTAATTAATGTTTCTTGTACCATAAGTACATCTGGCAAATTCCCTTTATATGCATCAATAAATTCTTTATAAAAAACAGTATGCTCATCTGCCGAAGAAAAATGACGTGAGTTATAAGACATAATACTTATGGGCTTTTTCACAACACTTACACTGGGTACTGTTTTAAAAAAACCAATTCCATATAAACGTGATAAACTATTAGCACTCAATAGTAAAAAAACAATAGATAATAAACATTTTTTATTTAATTGAAGTAGCCAATACAATGCAAAAAAAACATTCGTTAACAACAGTGCTGGCATTAAAAGCGTGCAATAGTTAATAAAATGTAATTTTGTCGGTGGTATGTATGAGATCCCCCATGAACACAATGAAACAAAAACCAAAATGGAGTTTAACAAAAAAAGAATACGCTTCATAAGTGCTTTCTAATTTTTACCTGCTTTGAACAAAAAATCTTTCTCACTTTTTGAAAGGCTCTCATACCCACTTTTACTTATTTTATCCAAAATAGCATCAATCTGTTCTTGTGTGGGTGTTTTGGTTTGTCTGGATAGGGTAGTTTTACGTGTTGAAGCGGTATTCCTTGTGGTTGTCTTAGCTTTTTTTGCCTTGTGTACTGTTTTTAATACAACTTTTTCTTTAGGTTTTGTTAAGGCTACAACCCAATCCATAAAATTTTCGACAGGTTGTCCAATATCATTCCCCTTTTGTAATTGCTTCATGTACAAATAACCGATTAGCGCTCCACCCAAATGTGCTAAATGTCCACCTGCATTTCCATTAGGAATATTAATTACATCGAACAACAATAAAGCAACAGTGATCCACCATAATTTAAATGTAAAAGGAAGAAATAGCAATTTAAACGAATAATTCGGACTCTGTATAGTAGCAGCTACCATTACAGCATTTACCGCTGCAGAAGCACCTACTAATACCGAAGAAGACACTGATGAGAAAGCTGGAAATAAATTATAGGATAACATATATACCAAAGCTCCAACTATAATCCCTAAAAAATAAACATTCAAAAAACGACGCCCATTGTGTATATTCAAAAATATTTGTCCAAAAAAGTACAAATACAACATATTAAACAACAAATGCCTAAATCCCGAATGTAAAAAGCCATAAGTTATTAATGTCCATGGCTTGTATACATAACTAAAAATATCATGCGGAAACGCAAACCAATTTTTAATAAATTCCAAGTCTGTTTTAAACAAAAAACCCAAGGTGTTTACCAATGGAAAAAATACAAAAACAAGTACATTAACAATAATCAGCTTATGTAAAACTGAAGCTAGTAAAAAATGTTTCGTGTATGCTTCTTTAAAGTTCATTAATACCAACGTTTATCATTAAACGAATTCTTTTTCCAATACCATATAATTATAAAACCAACCACTGCCCCACCTATGTGTGCCCAATTAGCTGTATTTGCTGGACCAATAATATTATTCCCCGTTAATGCTGCATATACGTCCAATAAAAAATAACCACCTATTAAATATTTTGCTTTTATTGGTACGGGAATAAACATTAGCATTAATGGTAAATTAGGATACAAAACAGCAAACGCAACCAAAACTCCAAATATTGCCCCAGATGCTCCAACCATTGGAATACTAAATGATTCAATCATTTTTCTTAATCCTGATTGAGTTAAACCATCATAATTAGTATACTGGCCCGTTTCTAAAATATTTTTAATAAATTCAACAACATTCACATCGGTTAAGCCATTATTTTTTAAAACAGCATACATGGGCATAAATTCATAATAGCCGAATAAAATCTGTAATGCCGCAGCTCCAAAACCTGCTGAAAAGTATAAAAATATAAACTTTGATTTTCCTATTGCACGTTCAATATGACTACCAAACATATATAAAGCAAACATATTAAACAATAAATGAGTCGTACCTCCGTGCATAAACATATGCGTCAAAGGTTGCCAAATTTTAAAATTAGGATTTTTAGGAAACCACAGTGCAAATAAGGTATCTGCTATATTGGGAACCAAAAAATTACTCCCTATAAAAAACACTACATTTATGATCAATAAAGTTTTTACTGTATCTGTAATTCTATCCATCCTAAAACTTTTTATCTAATTCGTCAACCCCTAATGTAATAAAAGTTGTTTTTCCATTTGGAGCGCGATTAGGTTCTTCGCAGGCAAATAATTGATTTACCATATGTTTCTGTGCTTCGTTTTCCAATACAACTCCTGTTTTTACTGCTGCACTTTTTGCTAATGACTTTGCCATAACATCTATTTGAGAAAACCCAGTATCGGGTAATTCCTGCTCCATATCTGCAATAAGTTGTTCTAAGATAATAGACACCTCACTTTCGGTAATTACCGGTGGTATTCCCTGTATAGAAACTCCTTCTTCGGTAAATGTATTAAAATTAAAACCTGCGTGTTCTAAATGTGCTTCTAATGATTTTAATAACGCAATTTCTGTTGAAGAAAAAGTGAGTTCCAACGGAAATAACAATTGCTGACTTACTGCATTTGACAAACTAATTTGTTTTCTAAATTCCTCATACAACACGCGTTGGTGTGCTCTATTTTGGTGCACCACTACCAAACCACTTTTTATGGTGGTTATCAAATACTTTCGTTGCAACTGATAAACTGTTTGCGTTTTATCCGCTTCCGCTGAAGCTTTATCAAACATAGACACCGTATTTGCAGAACTTTCAAATTCTAATTTAGAAAATTCCGTTGCAGGTTCAATAGTTTCAGTCGCTTTATTTAAGCCCGAATACAAGGCTTCCCAATCATCTGTTTTTTTAGCCTTAAAATTAGACACAAATGTAGTATTACTACTTTTAGGTGTTTCGGTTTTGAGTGCTTTTAAACGCGGTGCTTCTTTTTCAAATTCAGTAGCAAAAGGATTAAAATCTCTATTCACTTCAATTTTAGGAACACTAATCGTCTTTTTCACTTGCTCGTATGGCAAATCCATACTTGCATCACGTTGAAAATCCAAGACAGGCGCAATATTAAACTGCCCTAAACTATGCTTTACAGTTGCTCGTAAAATTGCATATAGTGATTGTTCATTGTCAAACTTCACCTCTGTTTTTGTCGGATGTATATTGATATCTATTGATTTAGGATCAACACTCAAATACAAATAATAACTTGGATAACTCTTATCTTTTAACAAGCCTTCAAATGCAGAAATCACGGCATGATGTAAGTAAGGACTTTTCACAAAACGATCATTCACAAAAAAGAATTGTTCACCTCTTGTTTTTTTTGCAAAATCTGGCTTCCCTACAAAACCAGAAATAGTAACTAACTCGGTTTCTTCGGAAACGGGGACTAATTTTTCGTTTGTTTTACCTCCAAAAATATGCACCAATCGTTGGCGCGTATTTGTTGCTGGCAAATTTAATACTTCATTCCCATTAGAATAAAACTCAAAATGCACATTACAATGCACCATAGCTACTCTATGAAATTCATCAATAATATGACGTAACTCTACCGCATTAGATTTTAAAAAATTCCTACGAGCAGGCACATTAAAAAATAAATTTTTAACCCAAATAGTAGTTCCTTTTGGTGTGGCACAAGGCTCTTGCAAAATCACCTCACTCCCTTCTATTTTTATATGTGTCCCTAAATCTTGATTTTCTTGCTTTGTTTTTTGTTCTACATGCGCAATTGCTGCTATAGAAGCCAAAGCTTCACCTCGGAAACCTTTTGTGGAAAGTGCAAATAAATCTTCGGCTGTTTTTATTTTTGAGGTGGCATGGCGCTCAAATGATAAGCGGGCATCGGTAGTACTCATACCCTTACCATTATCCACTACTTGAATAAGTGTTTTACCAGCCTCCTTTATAATTAAGTTGATATGTGTAGCTCCCGCATCAATAGCATTTTCCAATAATTCTTTCACTACCGATGCTGGACGTTGTACTACCTCACCTGCAGCTATTTGATTGGCTACATGATCAGGCAAAAGTTGAATAATATCGGACATTAGCGTTTAAAAAATATGGATAGATCAAAATCTATAATAAATAAAAAAAGAACTAGTAGTACAATACAAATATATAAGACTCTTTTATTTGCACTACTCTTAGGATTACTTCGATATTCGTCCCATGCAGTTGAGAATTTACCTTTTAAACCCTTAGCGGGTTCTATGGTATTACGGTAGCTATCAAATTTTTGATTAATTTCAAAGGGACTTCCCTCCTTTTCGTTTTTATAATAACGCGGGGTATAACTAAATTTTTTGTTTTTACGCCTTGTCAACAATCCCATAAATATGAATTTCCTTCAAAATTAGACAACTACTATTCCTTTTTAACCTAAAGAATAAAATCTACAAAAATCAAGCCATTAGAAAAACAACTTCAAATTTTAGAGCGATTCTATTAAAAATGTAATCCCCAAATTTACTTAAAACCACGTAGAACAAAATAGAAAATGCCTCAAAATTAGAGGCATTTTTCAACATAATTATAAATAGGATACGTTTTAAATTACAACCTATTGCTTTTTAGCTTCTTCTATAGCTTCTTTTTGCATTTTTTCATTAGCTACAATGCCTAACTCTACCCTTCTATTTTTGCTTCTCCCTTCTGCCGTACTGTTATCATATTTTGGCTTTGTTTCTCCATACCATTGCACACTAAAACGCAAAGGATCTAAGCCATGAGTTTTTAAATATGCAGCTACCGATTCTGCCCTGTTTTTTGACAATTGTAAGTTGTATGCCTCTGCTCCACTACTATCAGTATGACCCGATATAGAAATATTTGTGTCGGCATAATCCGCTAGTATCTTTTGTAAACGCTGTAAGGTTTGTTCAGATTTTGCATTGATGTTTGATTTTGAAGTATCAAAATAAATCCCACTTTCTTCATCAAAAATCACATTAATACTTTCGCCCACACGCTCTACAACTGCTCCTGGTATTTCTTCTTCTATACGCTCTGCTTGCTTATCCATTTTACGTCCAATAATACCCCCAGCAACACCACCTACTACACCACCAAGTACTGCTCCTAGTTCCGAATTACCTCCTTTTCCTATATTATTCCCTAAAATACCTCCTAGTACAGCGCCTCCAACAGCTCCAATTCCAGCTCCTTTTTGTGTATTATTCGCATTTTGCACCGCTTTACAGCCTACTAACATGCTTGCCGAAATTAATACGACTCCTAATTTATTTAATATCATTCTCATCTTATTCATTTTTTGTGAAATTCATAGTTATTTTAAAAGGTTTCCCCTCAAATTGTAATTTTTGAGACCAAATCATTTGAGTTGCCCCCAAACTTTCTAAAGTTGTTCTAAAGCCTTTGTTCCCTTCAATACTTTTCTTTTTTACCGTGAGTGGTTTCATCATAAAACTATAGGTATCTTGCGCCCCTTGCAATGGAATTGTCCATTTTATATTTTTTATAGAAGTATCACAGCCATCCGTAGAAAACTGATACGTTCCTGTATTATTATTTGGAACAAATTGCCAAACACTCCCCTTAAAACAATTAGCACCTGCATCATTATATAATTTCACGTTAAAAGTTCCTGGTCTACTGTATGAAACATCGGTTAATGTCCAATTTCCTTTTAATGTTTTTTCAGCTTGCCGTATAGGCTGCGTACTCTTACATGCCAATGTAAGTAACAATAATGCCCCTAATATTCCTAATTTATTATAAATATTCATAGATCAAATAGTATTTGTTAGCATATTCATTAGCTACAAATTACGATTAATAAACCTATATTCAAATAACATTAACAGTACCTCAACATCATCAGCCAAAATATTAACCTGTCATTGGTCTTATTTATATCCATAAATTGGATTTTAAAATCTATAGCATAATTCGGATTTAAAAATGAAATAATAGTAATTTAGCAGTAGCTTAACGAATACTAATTATGCATACGATTCCTAGTCTAGATCTGTCTCTATTTTTATCCAAAAACCCTTCAGAAAAACAACAATTTGTCACCCAATTGGGAAATGCCTTTGAAGAAATCGGTTTTATATCATTAAAAAATCATTTTCTTTCAGAAACACTAACTACTCAACTTTATAAAGAAATTAAAGCTTTTTTTGATTTACCTAAGGCTACTAAAAAAGCTTATGAAATCTCCAAACTCCACGGGCAACGTGGATACACTTCGTTTAGAAAAGAACAAGCTGTTGGCCACAAAAAAGCAGACTTAAAGGAGTTTTGGCATTTTGGACAGGAACCACAACCCGATCTTGAATATACTAAGGATTATCATAAAAACATCCAGGTTACCGAACTTCCAAATTTTAATCAAATTGGAATGGAAGCTTTTAAAATGCTTGAAAAAACAGGCCAATATTTATTAAAAGCTATTGCTTTGTATTTAGAACTCCCGGAAACTTATTTTGATAAATGGAGCACCAACGGGAATAGTATTTTACGCCCTATTCACTACCCGCCTATTACCGAAGAACCTAAAGATGCTATTAGAGCTGGTGCCCATGGCGACATTAACCTGATTACACTTTTAATGGGGGCTTCCACTGGTGGTTTACAAGTATTAAATAAACAAGAACAATGGATTGATGCCGCACCTCATGAAAATGAATTAGTTATTAATGTTGGGGATATGTTAGAACGTTTGACAAATAACAAACTCCGATCAACCATACACAGGGTAATCAATCCTCCAAAAGAAAGTTGGCACGAACCGCGTTATTCTATTCCATTTTTTATGCATCCTCGCCTAGATATGCCTTTAAATTGTTTAGAAGCCTGTATTGACAAAACACACCCTAAAGCGCATGATGATATTTTAGCTGGTGACTTTTTATACGAACGTTTAGTGGCTATTGGATTGATAAAGTAGTTGTGAGTTGTGAGTAAAAATATTTTTTTCTAAAAAAAAATAGAATGATTTTTAAATAAAAATTCATTCTTACTATTAACTTTGTTTTATTCAAATAAATATAACAGACAACCGAAAACTGACAACTCACCCCCCAACTAAAAAAATATGGCAAAAAAGAAAAAATTAGGTTTGGAAGATTTAGGTGGATTTGTATTTTCTACTAACGAGGATTTTGATTTTGAAACTGATGATAATCATGAAAATTTAGCCCCTAATGAACAATATTTAGAAGCACATTTTAGCAACAAAGGTAGAGGTGGTAAAACAGTTACTATTGTTAAAGGTTTTATTGGTAGTGAAGACGATTTAAAAATACTAGCCAAATTATTAAAAAAGAAATGTGGCGTAGGTGGCGCAGTCAAGGATGGAGAAATCATTATTCAAGGAAATTACCGAGATAAGATTATGGAAATTCTGAAAAAAGAAAAATATAACGTAAAACGTGTTGGAGGCTAATATTGGTAGTTGGTAGTTGGTAGTTGGTAGTTGGTAGTTGGTAGTTGGTAGTTGGTAGTTGGTAGTTGGTAGTTGGTAGTTGGTAGTTGGTAGTTGGTAGTTGGTAGTTGGTAGTTGGTAGTTGGTAGTTGGTAGTTGGTAGTTGGTAGTTGGTAGTTGGTAGTTGGTAGTTGGTAGTTGGTAGTTGGTAGTTGGTAGTTGGTAGTTGGTAGTTGGTAGTTGGTAGTTGGTAGTTGGTAGTTGGTAGTTGGTAGTTGGTAGTTGGTAGTTGGTAGTTGGTAGTTGGTAGTTGGTAGTTGGTAGTTGGTAGTTGGTAGTTGGTAGTTGGTAGTTGGTAGTTGGTAGTTGGTAGTTGGTAGTTGGTAGTTGGTAGTTGGTAGTTGGTAGTTGGTAGTTGGTAGTTGGTAGTTGGTAGTTGGTAGTTGGTAGTTGGTAGTTGGTAGTTGGTAGTTGGTAGTTGGTAGTTGGTAGTTGGTAGTTGGTAGTTGGTAGTTGGTAGTTGGTAGTTGGTAGTTGGTAGTTGGTAGTTGGTAGTTGGTAGTTGGTAGTTGGTAGTTGGTAGTTGGTAGTTGGTAGTTGGTAGTTGGTAGTTTCGGAAACAAAATCTGAATTAACTTATTGTTCTATCACATAATAATTATTAATAATCTCGAATGCTCTTATTTAACCTTACATACAACCCTCAACCCTAGCCGCATAAACAAGAAACATCTTTTCAATTAATATCAAAAACAAATGAAAAAAATAAAAGTAGGTGGCGTACCAGAACATTTCAATTTACCTTGGCATTTATCTATCGAAAATGGAAATTTTTCAAAAGAAAACCTAACAGTTACTTGGCAAGATTTCCCTGGAGGTACAGGAGCGATGTGTAAGGCTTTACGCGAAAAGGAAATTGATGTAGCCATTATACTTACCGAAGGTTTTGTAAAAGATAGTATCGCAGGAAATCCTTCTAAAATTGTACAAACTTACATTGAAACGCCACTAATTTGGGGGATTCATGTAGATGCCAAATCTAATTATAAACAGATTACCGATATTCAAAATACAAAAGCAGCTATAAGTCGTTATGGATCTGGATCGCATTTAATGGCCTATGTAAACGCACAACAACAGGCTTGGAACACCAATGAACTTTCATTTGAGGTAGTGGGAAACTTAAATGGCGCTATAAAAAGTTTACATGAAGGAACTTCTGATTATTTTATGTGGGAACATTTTACCACAAAACCTTTAGTAGATAACGGAACTTTCCGAAGAATTGGAGACTGTCCTACCCCATGGCCTTGTTTTGTGATTGCAGTTCGCGAAGAACTTTTAGAGCAAGAACCCGAAAGTATTCAAAAAATGCTTCAGGTAATTAATACCAAAACTACCACTTTTAAACAAAAAGAAAATATTGCAGAATTATTAGCCGAGCGTTACGAGCAAAAATTAGAAGACATTACAAAGTGGTTAAACATTACCGAATGGAGTCAACAACAAATTAGTAATGATACTTTAACTAAGATTCAAAACCAATTATTTGATCTTGATATTATTGACAAAAAGGTAGATTATTCTTCTTTAGTTTATAATATGTAAATTCAAATAATAAACATTTAAAAGATATTTTTATCAAAGTGGTTAACCGATTTTGAGGATGCACATTGGGCTTTTGGCTTTTGGCTTTTGGCTTTTGGCTTTTGGCTTTTGGCTTTTGGCTTTTAAAAATAGCTTTGAGAATGAAATTAAATTTCAAAAAAAGAAAAAACTTATTGATACTATTTTTAACAACAAAAAAAATAATTAATAAAACTGTCAATCTTATTTAGGTATATACAACTGATAACCGACAACTCAAAACTAACAACTGACAACTCAAAACTGAAAACCATTAAATTAACCTTCATCACATTTACCTAACATCACTACTTCAATAAATAATTTTTTATTTACAATTTCATAAAAAACACTTCTTAAAAAATATACTTAAGTAGTTTTTATTTGTAGTTCATTAACATTCCTTTTAGAAAACAACCTCTAAAAGGAGTAACACAACTACTATGAAACTAATCTATAAATCTATTGTTTTTGCAACGGTTACCACGGTGCTTTCATGTAAAAATGATGATATCGCTGGTCTGCCTCCTGCAGAAAATCCATTTGAAACCGAATTCACTAAAATATCTAGCATTCAAGTATCCAATCAAGGAGTTCCAGAAATTAGTGCTTATGACAAAGTAACTCAGCAAGTTTTTTCAACAAACACTGAGGCCAAGCTAGTAGAGGTTATTGATATTTCAGACGTTAGTTCCCCTAAGCTAGCAGGAAACATAGACATCAGCATTTATGGAAAAAACCTAAATAGTGTAGCTGTACAAAATGGAATGCTTGCGGTAGCAATTG
Organism: Aquimarina agarilytica ZC1; assembly: GCF_000255455.1. Lineage (GTDB taxonomy): Bacteria > Bacteroidota > Bacteroidia > Flavobacteriales > Flavobacteriaceae > Aquimarina > Aquimarina agarilytica. Next base: position 62,568 of record NZ_JH621258.1, read on the forward strand.
AAGGCAAGGACAAAAATGCCGACGAAGGAAGTATTGTTGTTTTTGACACCAAAGACTTAACTACGCCAATAATTAATGTAAAAGCTGGTTTTTTGCCTGATATGGTTACCTTTTCTCCAGATGGAACATATATATTATCTGCCAATGAAGGGGAGCCTAATGATGAAAACACCATAGATCCTAAAGGTTCTATAAGCATTATAACTATTGCTAACAAAACAATTAAAACTTTAGATTTCACTGCTTTTAATAGTCAAGAGGCTAACTTAGAAGAAAAAGGTTTTAGGGTTTTTGGTGAAACTAACGGAAAAATAAACGAACTTGATGTTGATGTAGAACCAGAATATATTGCTGTTGCCGATGACTCTAAAACAGCATATGTCGCTTTACAGGAAAACAATGGTATTGCTGTTGTTGATTTAACTACACAAACTATTACAGACATTTTACCTTTAGGAACTAAAGATTTTAATGATCTTGCGAACGCCTATGATGTTAGCGATAAAGATGATGCCTTTTCTCCAGCCAACTGGAATGTAAAAAGTTTTTATATGCCAGATGCTATTGATTATTTTACTGCAAATGGTGTGGGATATATCATTACAGCCAATGAAGGTGATGCCAGAGATTATGATGGATTTAGTGAAGAAGTAAGAGTTAAAGATTTGGTTTTAGATGAAACTGTATACCCTGATGCCGAAACATTACAAAAAAATGAAAACTTAGGGAGGTTAAAAGTAACTACCGCTAATGGTGATGCAGACGGTGATGGTAAATTTGAGCAGATTTTTGCTTACGGTGGACGTTCCTTTTCAATTTGGACTACCGATGGATCCCTAGTTTATGATAGTGGAAATTCATTAGCCCAAAAAACAGTAGAATTAGGAACCTACCCAGAAAGTAGAAGTGATGATAAAGGCACCGAACCAGAAGCTGTAGTTACCTACACTATAGGCAACTTTACTTATGCTTTTGTAGGTTTAGAAAGAAGTGGAAATGTATTTGTTTACGATATTTCAAATCCCACAGCTCCTGTATTTTTACAAAACTTACCAAACACTTCACCGGAGGGATTAACTGTGGTTCCTGCCATGGATAGCCCAAATGGAAAAGACTTATTAATTGTAAGTAATGAATTTCCCGATAAGGAATTTGTAATTGAAGATGCTAATGGTGGTGATTTCGGTAAACTTGTTATTTTTTCAAAATAGATTTTACGATTTACAACCAACTTAACCCAAAACTTTCTCTTGAGTTTTAAAACGGTAACTAACTTCAATAGTTACCGTTTTTTACTGTAAATTCATCATTCATGTCATTAAATTTATCCTATAATTCACACTAAAAGTCAAAAACAAAATCGTTTTAGAGGAAAAATCTTTCAATTGCAACCATATCTGCACTATTTATACATAATTACCATGCTAAAAAAGCAAATAATTATATCTTTAGCCTAAAATAAATTAATTCTATTTATAATGAAGTTAACTAGTACCAATCTATTTAAGTGCCTCCTCATTGCACTTACTTTTAATTTGACCAGTTGTCAAAACAACGCTCCTAAGAAAACAGTAAAACCTACTGAAACCAAAAATAGTAATGAGCTTGTCTTATTAGATTTTAACAATGGAATAGATGCAGCAACTGTAAAAACTGATGATGCAAAATTTGAAGTTGTAAAAGATGACAATGGAGCTCAATTGTTAGTGTCAACAAACTCAAACATTATAAAACCAGGTTTAGTTATTCATAAACCTGCAAACAAAACTTGGGATTTAAATGGTTATTACCAAGTAAAAGCCGATGTAACTAACGTTGGTGATACACCAATGCAAGTTGAATTTTATGTAGGAAATGACCCTGACGAATTAATTAAATGGTATTGCTCTGATTATGCAGATTTAGAACCTAAAGAATCAAAAACGATTACTGTTAATCTAGCATGGAGTGATTGGGTACACCAACCGCAACTTGATATTGTAGGAATGCGTGGAACTCCTGGTAAATTAAAAACAAACATTGCTGCTATTGATGAAGTTTCTTTTTATTCAAGGTATGCTAAAGTACCAAATCAATTTACGGTAAACAATGTAAGAGCTGTTGGTAAATTAGAGATTAAAGATACTACAAACTTTTTCCCTTTTATAGATAAATTTGGCCAATATGCACACAAAGAATGGAAAGGAAAAACACATACAGCAGATGATATAAAAAAGAATGCAGAAAAAGAACTTGCGGAATTAGCCGCTAGTCCAGAACCAAAAAATCGTAACAAATATGGAGGTTGGACTGCTGGGCCTAAATTAAAGGCTACAGGTTTTTTTAGAACCGAAAAACACGATGGAAAATGGTGGATGGTAGATCCTGAAGGTTACTTATTTTGGTCTAATGGTGTTAACTGTGTAGCCTCTGATGCTGTTTTTACAGGTACACAATACAGAGAAAAATATTTTGACAACCTACCTACAAAAGACGATAGTGAATATGGACAGTTCTATGAAGTAAGTAAGCACTCTACACACGGTTTTTATCATGATAAGGTACCTTACGATAGTTACAATTTTTACCAAGCCAACTTATACAAAAAATATGGAAAGGATTGGTTAGAAAAATTTAGAGAATTATCACACAAACGCTTACGTAGCTGGGGATTAAACACGATAGGTTTTGTGTCTGATAACGGGGCTTTAGCTAAACGAAAAACACCTTATGTAGGTTCTATTTGGATTAACGATACGCCAAAAATTAAAGGTTCTGTTGGTTTCTGGGGGAAATTCCATGATGTTTTTGATCCAAAATTCAGAAAAGCAGTAAATAAATCTGTAGCTAGTCAAAAATATGGTGCTGGTGATCCTTGGTGTATCGGTTACTTCATTGATAATGAATTAGCGTGGGGATCTGTAGGTTCACTTGCCATTGGAGCTTTAAAAAGTCCTGCATCACAACCTGCTAAAATTGAATTTATAAAAGACCTTAAAAAGAAGTACCAAACTATTGATAAGTTAAATAATCAATGGGGAACTACACATGCTTCATGGAAAGCACTTGCAGATTCAACATCTGCTCCAGAAATGGCCAAAGCTAAAGAAGATTTAGTCACATTTTACGAAAAAATTGCAGATACCTATTTTAGAATTATAAAAGAAGGACTTAATACCATTGCTCCTAAACAAAATTACTTAGGATGTCGTTTTGCCTGGGCTAACAATGATGTAGTTTTAACAGCTGCTAGTAAGTATATGGATATTATGAGTTTTAACAAATATGAATATAGTGTTGAAAATGTAGGTTTGCCTAAAGGTGTTGATAAACCTATAATGATTGGAGAATTCCATTTTGGAGCAACAGACCGTGGACACTATCACGCTGGTGTAAAAGCTGCTGATAGCCAAGCTGATCGTGGAGTTCGTTACGAAAAGTATATGAAAGGAGCTTTACAAAACCCTTTAATTGTTGGTGCTCACTATTTTCAATACCTAGATCAACCATTAACTGGTCGTTTTGATGGTGAAAATTATAATATTGGTTGTGTAGATATTTGTGATAGACCTTATGAAGAATTTATTTCTAAAGTAAAAGAGGTAGCCTACAATTTATTTGAATTGCGTTCGGCTAAATAAAAAACACCTATTGATTGATTTAAAAGCTCCTTCCAAACGAAGGGGCTTTTTTTGATAATAACGAAAATTAACATGAATACATAGTATAATTTAATTTAGTCAATGCATTATATCTTTTCACTTCAAATTATGATACATGAATAAAACAATACCTGCCTTTATAAAACATAGTATGATTATTGGAATAATTAGTTTTACCAGTGCTAGTTTTAACAAAATTTCTTCACAGGAAAAAGAAAATAATACTACAAATTCAGACGAAATTATGCTGTTTGATTTTGAAAATGAGTTAGATGAAACTAGCATTAATTCCGAAGATGCTACTTACCATATTTCCAAAACAAACCACGGAAATCAACTTGAAATTGCTACCGATTTTAATTTATCAAAACCCGGCGTTATTTTAAAAGAACCTAAAGGCAGTAATTGGAATTTAGATGGTTATTATTCTGTTAAAGCAGATGTAACTAATATAGGGGATAATGAAATGCAAGTAGAATTTTATGTTGGTGATGACCCTGATGGCTTAGTAAAATGGTATTGTTCAGATTATGTTGATTTAAAACCTAACGAAAGTAAAACTATAACAGTTTACTTAGCTTGGAGTCCATGGGCGTTTAATCCGCAAATTGAAGTGAAAGGAATGCGTGGCATCCCAGGTAAAATAAAAACCGATTTAAAAGCCATTAAACAAGTATCATTTAATGCGCGTTATGCGGTTTCTAAAAATAAGTTTACTGTTGATAATGTGAGAGCTGTTCAAAAATTAGAAATAAGAGATCCTAAAGGTTTTTTCCCTTTTGTTGATAAATATGGACAATACAAGCATAAAGAATGGAAAGGAAAAGTACACTCGGACAAAGAATTAAAGCAAATTACTAAAAAAGAAGCAAAAGCAATTGCTACTAATCCCGGACCAAAAGATCGTAATAAATACGGAGGCTGGACAGCAGGACCTCAACTAAAAGCTACTGGCTTTTTTAGAACCGAAAAACACCAAGGAAAATGGTGGATGGTAGATCCCGATGGGCGCTTATTTTGGACAAATGGAGTAAACTGTGTTTCTTCAAAAGCTCCTACTACTGGGGTACAATATCGTGAATCTTATTTTGAGTTTCTTCCTAAAAAAGAACACTCACTTTCCGAATTTTATTCTAAAAGTAGTTGGGGGGATCATGGCTTTTATAAAGACAAAAAGCCTTACACTGCCTTTAACTTTTATGAAGCCAACTTACGTAGAAAGTATGGTGATAAATGGTTAAGTGAATTCCAAAACTTAGCACACAATAGACTAAAAGATTGGGGATTAAACACCATTGGTTTTGTTTCCGATTTAGAAGCTACACAGCAACATAGAACCCCTTTTGTAGGTTCCGTATGGATTTTAAAAACTCCTAAAATTGTAGGCTCTACTGGTTATTGGGGGCCTTTTCATGATGTTTTTGATCCTGAATTCAAAGAAATTGTAAATAAATCCATGCAAACACAAAAAAATGGCGCTGGTGACCCTTGGTGTATTGGCTTTTTTGTTGATAATGAATTATCATGGGGTGATGTAGGCTCTTTAGCTATAGGAACACTAAAAAGTCCTGCTAGCCAACCGGCAAAAATTGAATTTATAAAAGATTTAAAAAATAAATATATAAATATTGATAAGCTAAATAGCATTTGGAAAACTAAGCATACATCATGGGATGCACTACTAAATACTACTACAGCTCCTAAATTTGAAGATGCAAAAGAGGATTTAACTGTTTTTTATGGAAAAATAGCGGATACTTACTTTAGAATAATTAAAGAAGGTCTAAATACCATTGCTCCTAAACAAAATTACCTAGGCTGTCGCTTTGCTTGGGCTAATAATGATATTGTACTAACTGCGGCGAGTAAATACATGGACATTATGAGTTTTAATAAATATGAATACAGTGTAGAGAATATCGGTTTACCAGAAGGTGTTGATGCTCCTATTATGATTGGAGAGTTTGATTTTGGCGCTTTGGATCGTGGTCATTTCCATTATGGTGTAAAATTAGCCAAGGACCAAGCTGAACGAGGTACAATGTACCAAAGTTATATTGAGGGGGCATTACGTAACCCATTAATTGTTGGTGCACACTGGTTTCAATACAATGACGAGCCTTTTACTGCCCGTGGTGATGGTGAAAATTATAACGTAGGTTTTGTGGACATTTGCGACAATCCTTATACCGAACTTATTGACAAAGTAAGAGAAACGAGTTATAAACTATATGAATACCGCTCTGAAAATTAAGAAAATAAATCTAATTGATTTGTTTGTAAAGCTCCTTCTAACTGAAGGAGTTTTTTTTGGTTGGTAATCCGCCTGCATAGCCTACTAAATCACCATTACTCCCTATGATACGGTGACAAGGTACAATGATAGAAAGGGCATTTGCTCCATTGGCCGATGCAATAGCTCTTATCGCTTTAGGATTATTCAATTGATTTGATAACTCAAGGTAGGACGATGTTTTTCCATAAGGAATTTGAATAAGTGCCTCCCAAACTGTTTTCTGAAAATCGGTTCCAATAAATAATAAAGGAATATCAAATGTAGATTGCATTTTATTAAAATAATTTAAAAGCTGTTTTTTGGTTTCCTCAATTACAACTGATGTTTCCGCTGTAAAATCGGCATCCAAACCTTTTTTGATTCGAGCATCAACAGCTGCTCTTTGTTTCCGATAGCGCCAATCACACAAACATAACTGCTTCTTAAATGATCCTAATACTAACTCGCCATAAGGAGTTTTAAAATAGTGTAATGCTATTGAATTTGACATGAACTAAAAATACTCTTTTTCTATAAAAAAAGCGACCCGTTTGGATCGCTTTTAGTTTTTTATGACAATTATTGTTTTACAACTATGGCTGTACTTTGATATCTATCAAAATAAAATCATCATTCGCAAATCCTGGTTCAATGTCATTTACTTTAATTAATCCCTTTTTACCATATTGATCAACAAATTCAACGACATCTCCTACTGTTAGGTTAGTTATATTTGTTGAAGCTGATTTAATAATACTTTCTAATTGCCCCGCCATATCTGTATCATCAAAATCTACTGTAGTTTTTGTTGATAAAGAAAAATAAGTCTGATTAAGAGTCTCATTAGCAGCATCTTCTTCATTTGCACCTGGCTTCAAACCTTTTACAGGAAAACCAAAAGTTTCGTCAAAATCTTTTACTGATACTAAACTTGCTTCTTGATCTTTGGAAACTCCTGAAGCTCCATAATAATAACCGAAATCCCAGAACGCTCTGAATTCAGGACCTTGATCAATTCTATTTGCATTTCCATTTAATAATGAAAAGAATGTTTCTGTTTTCCCTTCAGAATCAGGCGCAAACAATTTAACCCCATTAAATTCTAAAACTTTAGCTGCTGGATTAACTCCTGTTCCAATTGACACAGTAATCGTTCCAACTCCCTGAGATTTTCTTTTATCAGGGTTTCTAAAATCTCCTTTTCCAGTTGTCGTCCAAAAGTTATAGATTATTTTTCCATCACTCATTTCAGATGGTACATCTAAATCTAAGGTAAAATCTAATGCTTTTTTATTTTCTGCATCTAAATCAATCGATCCATCTGCTTTTGTCGCCCTACGAGTTGCTTTTTTATCCAATGGCAATAAAAAAGGCATTTCTGCTCCACCTGGTAAAGTTTGAGTCACATATAATCTACGTTGAGTCCCAGTAGTTTCAAAAATAACTCTACCTTTAACAGTTCCTCCTGCTTCACCTGTAATATCTGCAGTTGATTTATTATCCGTTCCTCCTTCAATAAAACGAATAGTCGCATCATTGGTTGGAATCTCCTCTGGATCAGTAGGAGTATCAAACACAGCTGTATCATCACTACTACAACTAAATAATAATGCCGAAGCAAATGCTAATGATGCTATTGATTTTAAATTAAATCCTAAATTCATGATTTTTATTTTTTTGATTGATTATAGTAAAGGTAGGTTCTTTATCAAGATATATAAAATTAGATTTCATAAAAATTAACTAAAAATAAGATAAAAAGACTTTTTTTAACGACAAAAGGCTATTTATTAAATAAAATAGCCTTTTGTTATAAATTTTAAAACTTAGTATTAAGCTCCCCACTCCGTATGAAAAATACCTTCGCGATCAGTACGCTCATAAGTATGTGATCCAAAATGGTCACGTTGTGCTTGTATTAAATTTAATGGTAACTTACTACTTGTATACGCATCAAAATAAGTTAATGAGTTTGATAAACCTGGTACAGGAATACCATTTTTAGCCGCAAAAGCAACTACCTCACGTACTGCTGGAACAGCATTTTGTACACGCTCCACAAAAGTTGGTGCCAATAATAAATTAGGTAAGTTTTTATCTTCTTTAAAAGCGACAGTAATATCTTCCAATAATGCTGCTCTAATAATACAACCTGCTCTCCAAATTTGTGCAATTAAACTTAAATCTAAGTTATAACCATACTCTTTTGAAGCATCCGTTAACTGGTGTAATCCTTGTGCATAAGCTGTTATAAATGCAAAATACAATGATTGCTCAGCCAATTCCACTAGTTTTTCTTTTTCTATTTCTTCTACTTCAGGTCTTCCATAAAGTGCATCGGCTTTTATACGCTCATCTTTCAACGCAGAAATTTCGCGCATACTTACTGCAATATCAATAGTTGGTACTGGGATTCCTAAGTCCATCGCATTTTGCGATGTCCATTTTCCTGTTCCTTTTTGTTTTGCTTTATCTAAAATTAAATCAACAATACGCTGATCTGTTAATTCGTCTTCCTGTAAAAATATTTCAGATGTAATTTGTACTAAAAAAGACTGTAAACGTCCTTGATTCCACTTTGCAAAAATTTGGTGTAATTCATCGTTAGTAAACTTGGCTGACTTACGCAACAAATCATAAATTTCTGAAGTCAACTGCATCATTCCATACTCAATACCATTATGCACCATTTTTACATAATTTCCAGCTGATTTTGGTCCAAGGTATGCCACACATGGTGCCCCATCAGATGCTTTTGCCGATACGGCATCAAAAATTGGCTTAATGTATTTGTATGAGGGTTCCGATCCACCTGGCATAATACTAGGTCCTCTTCGCGCTCCTTTAGCTCCTCCAGACACGCCTACACCTAAAAAGTGAATTCCTTTTTCGGTAAGGTAAGCCTCTCTCCTATCGGTATCTGTGTAAAATGAATTTCCTCCATCAATTAACAAATCACCTTCTTCTATAAAAGGCAACAAACTTTCAATAACCATATCTACTGGCTTACCCGCAGGTACCAACATCATTATTTTACGAGGAGTACTCAAGTTAGCAACAAACTCTTGAGTTGATGTAGTAGCATCTACCTTATTGGTATCACCACCTTCTTCTTTTAAAGCTGCTACTTGTGCTTCGCTAAGGTCTAAACCATAAGCAGTAAAGCCATTATCAGCAACGTTTAAAATAAAATTGCGCCCCATGACACCTAAACCAATCAATCCGAAATCATACTTTTTTGTACTCATCTTTTACAACTATTTAATTTTTTTACAACATTACTGCTGTTATCTTTAAAACTTAATTTCTTTGTCAAAATACGTAGCTAAGTCTTGAATTATCTAGTATCTTCGCGACGCAATGTAATTCTTTTTTAAATCAAAAGAATTCACTGCCTTTACTGACAAAAGATGCGCAAAAATAGCCAAAATGTTGTTTCTTTTTGCAGTTATTTAATGTAAAAATTATTTTAAATTACTTAAGTACTCTAAGTAATTACAAATTATAAAACTCATATGAAAAAAGGAGATAATCAGTTACTTGTTATTTTTGGAGCTTCAGGTGACCTGTGTGTACGAAAATTAATTCCTGCCATTTACAATTTATATAAAGGTGGGCACCTTGCCGAAAACTTTGCTGTACTTGGAACCAGTCGAAGTAATTTAACTGATGAGGAATTTAGAAATAAAGTAGTTACGGAAAGTCAATTTTTAGCCGACTCCATTTCTGGAGAAGCAAAAGATTTTATCAAAACATTTGCTGATAAACTATTTTATGAAGATTTAGGGGATTCATACGAAACACCATTTAATGGATTAAGTAAACGTATCAAAACACTTAATACTGATTTAAAACTTGATAATAATGTCATTTTTTACCTATCCACGCCTCCTGGAATTTATGAACTTATTGCCAAAAATTTAAAAGAGCAAGGGCTAACTAACGAAGATGAGGGTTGGAAACGTATCATTGTTGAAAAACCTTTCGGATATAGTTTAGAAACTGCTCAAAACTTAAATAAAGGCCTACAGAAATACTTTAATGAGAGTCAAATTTATCGTATTGATCATTATTTAGGTAAAGAGACCGTTCAAAATCTATTAGTCACTCGTTTTGCGAATAGTATTTTTGAACCACTATGGAATCGAAATTACATTAACCATATCGAAATTACCAATGCGGAAAGTGTAGGTGTGGGTAACCGAGGTGGCTATTATGACAAATCGGGAGCATTACGTGATATGTTTCAAAACCACTTAATGCAAATTGTTTCTTTAGTTGCTATGGAGCCGCCTATTGATTCGCAACCCGAATCCATTAGAAACGAAAAAGTAAAAGCTTTACAATCCATCAGGCATTTAAATGAAGCTACTTTTTATGATAATACTACTCGTGGGCAGTATTTAGCTTCCACCATAAATGGAAAAAAAGTAAAAGGCTACCGAGAGGAAGAAGGTGTGAATCCGAATTCCATGACGGAAACTTATGCAGCTCTTAAATTTTATATTGACAATTGGCGTTGGAAAGATGTTCCTTTTTATGTGCGTACAGCTAAATGCATGCCAACGAAAGTAACAGAAGTAGTCATTCATTTTAAACCAAGTCATCACCGTTTGTTTGAAGGAACAAATTCTGACAATCGTTTAATTATTCGTATTCAGCCCGACGAGGGCATATTAATGAAATTTGGTGTTAAAGTACCAGGTCAAGGTTTTAAAGTTGAAACTGCTAACCTTGATTTCCATTATACTGATTTAGTAGACACCTATGTAATGGAAGCTTACGAACGTTTATTATTAGATGCCATGCAAGGAGATGCTACACTTTATGCGCGTGCCGATGAAGTTGAAGCGGCTTGGGCTTTTGTTGACCCAATACTTAAACGTTGGGAAAATAATGACGATAAAATGCATGGGTATCCTGCGGGTACCTGGGGGCCTAAACTAGCCGATCAATTATTTAATGGAAATGTTGGAGGAAATGGATTTAGAAATCCTGGGCCTAATTTAACCGATAGCGAAGATTATTGCGAATTGTAACAATAGTACATTCATTCATAAAACTTTAGTTCAAAAACTCCAAAATAAAATTTGGAGTTTTTTTTTGTAAGTTTTTGTAATAATTTCTTCTAAAGAAGCTTAAAACACAAAACTATATTTAGATGAAAAAATTATTACTACTAGGCTTAACAATTATTTCAATAGTACAAATTACAGCGCAAACCGAGAAAGGGAAGTTTCGAATCGGCGCAAATAGCAATCTTGATGCTTCTTTTGTTTCAACAAAATTGAGCGGTGAACGAACAAGTAAAGATTTAGATTTGGGTTTTGAAATCGGTGCCTCTTATTTTGTTTTTAATAATCTAAGCGCTGGTCTGAGTTTATCTTTCCTTGGTACCAATAGAAAATTTGAAAATTCAACTGATGCTTTTAATACCTACACGTTTAATTTAGGTCCCGAAATTACTTATTATTTATTAAAAGGAAGAATAAAACCTTTACTTAGTAGCAGTTATACTTTCGGTTGGAGAGGCACTAGTTTTGAAAGTGATTCCAATGTAATAAATATCAATTCAACTATATTTAATTTAGGGGCCGGTGTAGCCTTTTTTATATCGAAATCCATTTCAATTGACGTAAAACTTAATTATTTTAACAGACAAGATGATACCGAGTTGCAAGATCAAAATAGTTTTAGCTTTGTTAACCCTATTCGAAAATTCGAATTAGTAAGTACGGGTATTGATTCACTAATCGGGTTTAACTTCTATTTTTAATCACTACAAAAAAAATTCAAACTCCAGATAGGTATATTAACATAAAATCAAGATAATTTTTATTAAAGTGTCCAAATTGCCCTTCAGGATAGAAAATACTATCAAGAAGGGCAATTTTAATAGGTAGTATCCTACCAACAAAGGGTTCAACTTTAAAAAAGTCAAACCCTCTATATTTTAAACTTACACATTTTACAGGATAGTGTCAAAAACCTATTCTATAACGATATCCTTTAATTTTTCCTCATTTTTCTTTAGTTGTTCTTTACCTCTTTTGATTGTATTATCTAACTCATTAAGCTTTTCTTCCGCTTTTTTAATAGCTTCTTCTTTTTTTGAAATCTCTTCAGTTGATGGAATGTCTTTTCCTTTTTGTTCTTTTAGTTTTTCTAGACGCTCTTTAGCAGCTTTAATTTTTTCTTTTCCTCTAGCTATATGTCCTTCTTCTTCTTTTAGCTCAACTTTTTCTTTTTTTACTTTATTTCTAGCTGCTGCTGCGCGTTGTTTACCGAATTCCCTTCCTGTTACACCACTTTCTTTAGAATATCCTTGTTTTTTCTCTATCTTTTCTTTGAGTTCTTTTTCTTTCTTTTCCTTTTTCCCCTTCATTCCCTCTATTTCATCCTCATAATCATCTTTGTTCTCTTCCTTTACTTTTTCAGCTTTCTTTAATGCCTTATTTGCTTTTTTTTGAGCTTTATCTTTTTTCTCTTTTCCTTTGTCCTTAATTTTTTCTATATCTTCTCCTTTATCTTTTCCTTTTTGAAATTCTTTGTCAGTTTTTCTAGCTTCTCTCTCTAAGGCTTTTTGTTCTTTTTTAAGTTTTGCTTCTGCTGATTTTCCTTGTGCATAAGTTCCTGTCGACAAGCCCATCATAAGGCCCATCAATACTATAATATGTTTCATAATTTTCAAATTTGTATTGACTTAAGAATACGGTAGGTTTTTAAATATTATCCAATGCATCTAGGGCATCATCTAATTCTTTAGATTTCGTTTTTACTTCATTCGAAATATCATCTAATGACTTTTCTACTTTTTTTAATTCGACTTTAGTTTCATTAGGTAATTCTTTTGAAGATGTTTTCTTCTTATCGGTACAAGCAATTAATGTTATTGCTAAAATACTCAAACTGACAATGTATTTTTTCATAATAAAAGTAAAATAATTAATTACAAATTAATCATTATTTTTGATTTTCAATTACTTAGAGTGTTTTTATTTTTTAAATATCCTCAAACAACTTCAAATTAATTCTCCTTCATAACAGGCTTATTATATTATACCATTAGGGTTCTAAAAAGAAAATTATTAAAATAATCAACACTACAAAAACATCTTTCTGATAGATCAAAAAAGTCCATAACACTATTTCACAAGATTAAATGCATTATTTACTTACAAAAACTAAACATTCACTATTTTCACCTACAACCTTACAATAAAAATAATATATTCGCTTAAAATTTAACAAACTGATATTTCAGTAAAAAAACAAACCCATTTATTATGAAAAAATTTTACTTCCATTACTAGCTCTTGCAGCATTTAATTTTGGAACTGCTCAAGAAGAATCTATTCGCTTTGGTGCAAAAGCTGGTTTAAACATTGCCAATTTAGTAGGTGATGCAGATGAAACTAATGATGCAAAAATTGGATTTAACTTTGGAGCTGTAGTCGAAATACCTGTTACTGAAAAGTTTGCTGTTCAACCAGAATTATTATTTTCAACTCAAGGTGTCAAAGATGATTCTGAAGGTACTGATGTGACTCTAAAACTAAATTATATTAACATTCCTTTAATGGCCAAATATTACGTAGCCGAAGGATTCAGTTTACAAGCAGGTCCACAAATTGGAATTCTTGTTACTGCGGACGTAGAAGCTCAGGATGTAGAAGTTGATGTTAAAGATGAAATAAGCTCAATTGATTTTGGTTTAAACTTTGGAGCTGGTTACCAATTAGCCTCTGGAATTTTCTTTGATGCACGTTATAACTTAGGACTTACTAGTGTTAATGATTTTGAAGGTGATGATGACTTTAGTCAAAAAAATAGTGTTATATCTATTTCTTTAGGCTATAAATTCTAATGTAAGAATTTACTATTCTTAATAAAGAAATTCTTTTTTAAGAAAATTATATTATTTTGCAGTTAAATGACACATTTCATTTAACTGCATTTTTTATGAAACTAAAAGTATACCCCGATAAAAACGAAGTAGCTAAAGCTTTTTCTGAATATTTAAAAGAACTATTAGCAACTACCAATAAACCGATACATGTTGCCCTCTCTGGCGGTAGTACCCCTAAAGCCATTTTTGATTATATGGCAGAGAACTATAAAGAAAGTATAGACTGGAGTAAGTTACACTTGTATTGGGGAGATGAACGTTGTGTTCCTCCTACAGATTCCGAAAGCAACTACAAAATGACGGTTGATCATTTGCTTTCAAAAATTAATTTCCCTGAAGAAAATATTCATCGCGTACTTGGTGAAAATAATCCTGAAGAAGAAGCTATACGCTATGGAAAATTAATTGAAGAACAAATTCCAAGTGATGAGGATGGGCCACTATTTGATCTAGTAATACTAGGTATGGGTGATGACGGACATACGGCTTCTATTTTCCCATATAATATAGCATTGTGGGACAGTGAAAATACCTGTGAAGTGGCTTTGCATCCAGATTCTGGTCAAAAACGGGTAACTATTACAGGTAACATTATTAATAATGCCAAGGAAGTTGCCTTTTTAGTTACAGGAGCATCTAAAGAAGACAAAGTAAAAACGATTATTAATGAAGATGATGGTTTTGAAAAACTTCCTGCTGCTTTAGTTGCCCCTTATACTGAAAAACTAACTTGGTTTTTAGACGAAGCCGCTGCTAAAGGCCTTGATTTATAAATAATAAAATAGATTTACTATTTTCAAAAAGCTGCTTAGGCAGCTTTTTTTGTATCTTGAATTAAAATCTAGTAATAGTAATACACTGTATATAAAAGATTATGAAACAAATTATAAATACCCAAAACGCTCCAGCACCTATAGGTCCATATAACCAGGCTATTTTAACAAATGACACCCTATATATTTCTGGCCAAATTGCCATTGATCCCACTACTGGAAATTTAATTACCGATGCCATTACCCTAGAAACAAAACAAGTACTTGAAAATTTAAAAGCTATATTAACAGAAGCTGGTTTTACATTTGAAAATATAGTTAAAACAAGTATTTTTTTAACAAACATGGAGTATTTTGCTACGGTTAATGAGATTTATGCCGATTATTTTTCAAATGATGCTGCTCCTGCTAGAGAAACTGTAGCGGTAAACAGCTTACCAAAAGGGGTAAATGTTGAAATTTCTGCAATAGCTGTAAGGTAAGCCTAATTCTTTCGGCTATTCATATAATTATTAGTAACCTCTAGAATCTACCTACAAACTGTTTTAACTCCTACTATTATGCCTACTAAAATAACTATACTTTTTTTTGTCTTACTAAGTCATTGTAGTTTTTCTCAAAAAATGGATAATGATGCATTAGAGCAATTGCTTACTAAAGTTACAGATAGTGTTAATGGATATTCTGGATATTGGGAAATCATACACAGAGACAGACAACTATTATGTATTACCGATGAAACACATAATAGAATGCGAATCATATCACCAATTACACAAACTGATTCTTTAAGTAAAGAACTTTTAATAGATACATTGACCGCTAACTTTCATTCTGCACTTGATGTTAAATATGCCAACTCAAAAGGAATAATATGGGCGGTATTTATTCACCCTTTAAAAGAATTAAGTGAAAATGAAGTGGTAAGCGCTATTGAACAAGTAGTTAATGCTGCTGTAAACTTTGGTACTACATTTTCAAGTACTGAAATGATTTTTGGAGGTAGTCCTACTACTCCAGATCAAGAAGAGGAAACTCCCGTTAAAGAAGTTCCTCCTACTCGTAAACTTTAGAAATTAAATAAATAATCCACCTCTAATTCCTTAACTGGTCCATACTTTTTTAGTAGGTTTAAGTCAATATCTTTTTTGTTTCCAATTACCATCATATCAAAAGATTTTCCTTTAATATGAGACTCAAAAAATTGATTTAGATCTTGCAGATTAAAATCATTTACTGCTTTATATACTTCCACCCTATTATCATAGTCAATACCTAATTTTTGTAAACGCTTATAGTTCCAATAAATTCCAGATTTATTGATTCTACTGGCTGCTATTGTCTTTAATACCGATTCTTTAGCCGATTGAAATTGCGCTTCATTTAACGGCATTTCATTCAATAGGGCTTTCATGGCACTAATCGCTTCGGGTAATTTATTGGCTTGAGTCCCCATATAAGCATATAAATAATTAGGCTTTTCCTTTTCACGTGCTGTCGCATAACTACTCATTGCAGCATAGGCTAAGGATTTTGACTCACGTAACTCCTGAAAAACTATAGAGGATAATCCACTACCAAAATAAGAATTAAACAATAATGTACCAGCTGTTAATTTAGAGTCATAATTAATTGATTTGGAAACTAGCAACAGTTCGGCTTGTACCATATCATAATTCACAAAATATACATTCCCCACATTATCTTTCTCAATAAATTTAGCTTTCTCTTCGGTTACCTCCTTAAAAGTTTTTCGTGGATAATTTTCTTCCACTGCTTTTTGCGCTCCATTTACATTATTTCCATAGTAAAAGAACTCGGGTGTATAAGCTAAAATACCTTTCACTAACTGAACCAGCTCAAAAGTGGATTGTGCTTTTAAATCAACTATAGGAGTCACATTTCGCAAACGAGATTGCTCTCCATATTTACTAAAGCTCATCATCCCTTTCCATAAAATTTCGGACTTGTTCTTTTTCTTATCTGCTCGGCTCTTATCAATGCGATCAATTAATTTTTCATATGCTAGTGTATCAGGTTTTAGCTCTTTTATTACAGAAAAAAGTAATTTTAAGCCTTCTGGTATATGCTGTTGAAGTCCTGAAATTGATATTCTTGTTTTATCTTCCTGAACATCAAAACTATATTTCACACCAAGCTTGTAAAACTCTTTTTTTACTGCCTCGTTACTCAATGCTGCTGTTCCTAAATAATCTGCATATGAAAATGCTATGGGTAATTTTTTATTATGATC
The DNA here is from genome assembly GCF_000255455.1 of Aquimarina agarilytica ZC1. GTDB lineage: Bacteria > Bacteroidota > Bacteroidia > Flavobacteriales > Flavobacteriaceae > Aquimarina > Aquimarina agarilytica. Next base: position 79,420 of record NZ_JH621258.1, read on the forward strand.
ACTTCCCACAGGAAAAGTAATAGTTAATGAAGCTAAATCATTGGTTTTATTTTTTATGTACGAAAATTTTGTTCCGTTAGAAATTTTAGCTTCTTTAATCAACTCCTTGTAATTAATTTGCTGGGGTTCTAACGAATCCGAAACCATTAAATTAAAATTTTTAGTGAATTCAGAAACTTGGTCTCTGTTCACATTCACAGGAGTGATTTTAGGGTTCTCTACTTTTACTTGATTAGGATCTTCGCCTACTACTTTATTGATTACTACGTAGTTTTCTTTATAAAATTTATTGGCAAAATCAATTACCTGTTGTTTTGTTATTTTTTTTAATTTATCTAATTTTTGTAAACGATCTTCCCAAGGCTGGTTATACACAAAACTATACATGTAATCATAAGCAACAGCTTTAGAACTTTCTAAACTTTGAATTTGCGATAACGTTAAATCATTAATAATAGCTCCAATTAACCAATCATCAAATGCTCCTTTTTTAATTAATTCTAATTGATCTAATAACAACTGTTTTACTTCTGCTAAAGATTGATCTTTTTTAGGCATACCATAAAGAATATGCATGCCATAATCCTTTTTAAACGAAGTAAATGAACTTGCCGACTGTACTTTTTGTTGACTATTTAAATTTAAATCGATTAAACCCGCACTTGAATTTGCTAATAAATAATCTATTAAATTAACCATAATAGTTTCATCATCATTCACACTTGCCGTTCTAAAACCAACATAAACTGATGCTGCATTAGGTCCATATACTGTTGCCTCTACAGGTGCTGTGATTGGTAGCTCTTGGTTAAATTCTGGGTGCTCCACTGATTTGTACACATAACTTCCAAAGGCTTTTTCTACTTTTCTAATTGTAGTATCAAAATCTAAATCACCAACCAAGATTAGCGCCATATTATTTGGCACATAATAAGTATCAAAATAGTTATGAATCGCTTTCATCGAAGGATTTTTTAAATGCTCCGATGTTCCAATAGTTGTTTGTGTACCATAGGGGTGTTTCGGAAATAAATTTTCGAGCAAAGCTGTAAATTGTTTACGCCCATCATTATCCTGCCCCCTATTAAACTCCTCATAAACAGTTTCTAATTCTGTATGAAATAAACGTAAAACCAATTCACTAAAACGTTCCTTTTCTACTGCCAACCATTTATCTAATTCATTTGCCGGAATTTTGTTTTTATATACCGTCATTTCATTGGAAGTAAAAGCATTTGTACCCTCTGCTCCAATACTACTTATCATTTTATCATATTCATTAGCTATAGCATAGTTAGCTGCTATACCAGAAATAGAATCAATCTTTTTATAAATGATTTTTTTTCTTACCGTATCATAAGTGTTTTTATGCATCTCATACAAATGAGAAATTTCTCTTAATTCTTTTTTTTCTTTCTCCCAATCCGCAGTACCTAGTTTACTTGTTCCTTTAAACAGCATATGCTCTAAATAATGAGCTAAACCTGTTTGATCCGCGGGGTCATATGTGGAACCTGCTTTTACGGCTATAAGTGTTTCAATTTTGGGTTCATCAGTATTCTTTGACAAGTATACTTTTAATCCATTATGTAAGGTATACAAACGTAAACCGGTTGGATCATTCTCAAAAGACTTGTAAACCTTAGTTATATCAAATGATTTTTCAGAATGATAGACTATGGGTTCTTTTTTTGACGTACAACCTATTATAAAGGCTATCATTATTACCGCCAAAAAACCTTTATTTATCTTTTTTGTAATTTTTATATTAAATTTCTGCATAGTCTTTTTTAATAGATGTTACAACTATTTACGAACTAGGTAAAATAAATCAAGACTAAACAACCAGAAAAAACCGACTATAGTATTGACAATCAAAAGTTTTCAACATAAATATAATAACTCCCTACCAAAAGCAAAGAACCCTTATATTTACTGTACTCACAAATAAAATACTAACTCATAATTAAGCTTAAACTTAGCAATATACGTAGTTATTGTCAATTATTACTCCCTAATTTTTCTTACAAAAAAAATCTAAATAAAAAATCCGCAATTGATAAATTTATCAATTGCGGATTTTTTTATATTGAGCGAGTTAAACTCTAATAATCAACTCATTATTAATAGCGAACTATCCAATAACCTCTGCTACTTTTTTTCCAATTTCAGCTGGTGAATCCACTACATGAATTCCACAAGCTCTCATAATAGCTTTTTTTGCTGCTGCCGTATCTTCCGATCCGCCAACAATAGCACCAGCATGCCCCATAGTTCTTCCTGCAGGAGCAGTTTCCCCAGCAATAAATCCTACCACAGGTTTTTTACTTCCCGAATTTTTATACCAGTTAGCAGCATCAGCTTCCAATTGACCTCCTATTTCACCAATCATTACGACAGCTTCAGTTTCTGGATCATTAATTAAAAGCTCTACAGCTTCTTTAGTAGTTGTTCCTATAATTGGATCTCCACCGATACCAATTGCTGTAGTGATTCCTAAACCTTGTTTTACTACCTGATCAGCAGCCTCATAAGTTAATGTCCCAGATTTAGAAACAATACCTATTTTCCCTTTTTTGAAAACAAAACCTGGCATAATACCTACTTTTGCTTCACCTGGAGTAATTACCCCTGGACAGTTAGGACCAATTAATCTACACTCTTTATCTTTTATATAATTTGATGCCTTTACCATATCGGCAACTGGAATACCCTCTGTAATAGCAATGATTACTTTAATTCCTGCATCGGCAGATTCCATAATAGCATCTGCAGCAAATGCTGGTGGAACAAAGATTAAAGATACATCAGCTTTTACTTTTTCAACGGCCTCGGCCACAGTGTTAAAAACAGGTCTATCTAAATGTGTCTGTCCTCCTTTACCCGGAGTTACACCACCAACAACATTTGTTCCGTACTCGATCATTTGTGAAGCGTGGAAAGTACCCTCGCTACCTGTGAAACCTTGTACAATTATATTTGAATCTTTATTTACTAAAACACTCATTGTATATATTTCTTTTTATAATATGCTTTGCTAAAGTAAGTATTAATTACTAAGTAGTGAAGTTTTGTTTACAGAAATGTTTCCATATTTTCCAAGCTACTATCTGCTTGTTGACTGATCATATATCCCGTATGCAATTGATCATCCTTAAACTCCCAAATACACATAAAATGTGCAATGGCCTGTTCTTTTGATCTTTCGATTGCCTTTGCGTAAAAAGTATGCCTAACTGTAACTGTATTTTTTTCTGCCAATAGGTGCGTTATCTTATTTTTAGAAAATTCAAAAGCATCTTGCATCCCTTTAAACATCCTTATAATATCATCAAAATTCTTTTTTGAAAATCCATAACTACTATTCCAATTTAATGTTACATCGGGATGTAGATAATCTTGCAAAATTTGTTCATTGTGAATCAAATCCGCTTCATAAAAAGTACGTACAATTTTTTTTGGACTCATAACTTCTTAACTTTTTCAATGATATCAGGTATTTGCCTTATAGCGGCAATTTCTTTATATTTTGATCTAAAATCACCCGCCGGGATACCAAAATAATGCCCTCCTGTTTTTAACGATTTACTCACTCCAGATTTTGCCGAAATTACAGCTTTATCACCAATACTAATTCCACTTGTAATACCCGCTTGACCCCAAATAGTTACCTCATTCCCAATAATAACACAACCCGCAATACCTACTTGCGATGCAATTAAACATTTTTTTCCTATAATGGTATCATGGCCAATATGCACTTGATTATCAATTTTGGTTCCTTCTTTTATTAGCGTAACATCCGAAACACCTCTATCAATGGTACATGAGGCACCTAAATCAACATTATCTTCAATAATAACACTTCCGCTAGAAAGCAATTTATCAAAACCTGTAGGCCTATTTTTATAATAAAAAGCATCGGCTCCTAACACCGTATTTGCATGAATAGTTACATTTTGCCCTATATGACAATTATCATAAATAGAAACATTTCCATGAATAATTGAATTTGCTCCAATGCTTACATGATTTCCTATAAAGACTCCTGGTTGAATAATTACATTTTCACCTATTTTAGCTGTGGGTGAAATTTGATGCGAAGCACTTTCAAAAGGCTTAAAAAAATTAGCTAACTTATTAAAATCATTAAAAGGATCCTCGGAAATTAATAAGCCTTTCCCCTTAGGACAAGCTACTTTTTTATTGATTAATATGGTAGTTGCTGCACTCTCTAAAGCTTTATCATAGTATTTAGGATGATCAACAAAAACAATGTCACCTGCAACTACTCTATGAATTTCGTTACAACCAGTGACTAAAAAGTCTGATTCACCAACAAATTCAATTTGTAATATATCTGCAATTTGTTTTAATGTATATGGTTGAGGAAACTTCATTTTTTTAGTATTATAGTAATGAGTACACAGTAAACAGTAGAAAGCCTTTCTTATTTAAAGTAGTGAATAGTCTTGTTTTTTAACTCTGTACTTTGTGCTGACTACTTATTACCAGTTAATTACTCACTATTCTTTTACACGCTCTTTATACGTACCTTTTGTAGTTTCAATTTTAATTTTGTCACCTTCATTAATAAATAAAGGTACCATTATTTGCGCTCCTGTTTCTACAGTTGCTGGTTTTGTTGCATTAGTTGCCGTATTCCCTTTTACTCCTGGTTCTGTGGCTGTTACTTCTAAGATCACAGTTTGAGGCATTTCAACAGACAGTGGCATACTATCTTCTGAATTTATAATTACAGTTACCACATCACCTTCTTTTAATAAATCTGGTCGATCAATAGCTGTTTCCTGTAATGCAATTTGAGAATAATCTTCTTGATTCATCAAATGATACCCTTCGGCATCATTATATAAAAATTGAAATTTATGTGTTTCAACACGAACTTCATCAATTTTATGACCTGCAGAAAAGGTATTATCAATCACTTTACCAGAGGTTACACTCTTTAGTTTTGTACGCACAAAAGCAGGACCTTTTCCTGGTTTTACATGTAAAAATTCTATTATTTTAAAAATATCATGGTTATATCTAATACATAATCCATTTCTAATATCACTTGTACTTGCCATTATATACTTTTTATTAAAAAGTTGTTATTACTTTTTTATTTTCTTACTTACTTTGAAAATAGCCCTTCATAATTCCACGTTGTGAATTTTTTATAAACTGTAAAATTTCATCACGCTCCTTAGTCGCTTCCATTTCAGCCTCTATAATTGAAGAAGCTTGTGTATTATTATAATTCTTTTGGTATAAAATTCTATATATATTCTGAATTTCTCTGATTTTATCTACATCAAATCCTCTTCGGCGTAAGCCTATTGAATTGATTCCTACATATGATAAAGGTTCACGACCCGCTTTTACAAATGGTGGTACATCTTTACGCACTAATGAGCCTCCAGTTACAAAAGCATGACTCCCAACACTACAGTATTGATTTATAGCCACCATTCCAGCACATACCACATAATCACCTATAGTAATATGCCCCGCTAATGTAGTATTATTTGAAAAAATACAATGATCACCAACTATACAATCATGAGCTATATGACTGTAAGCCATAATCCAACAATCTTTCCCAATTTGAGTTTTCATTCTGTCCGAAGTCCCTCTATTAATGGTTACACACTCCCTAAGGGTGGTATTATCACCAATAATGGTAACTGTATCTTCGTCATTAAATTTTTTGTCTTGGGGTATGGCTGAAATTACTGCTCCAGGAAATATATTACAATTTTTCCCAATACGAGCCCCTTCCATTATTGTCACATTTGAACCTATCCAAGTACCTTCACCTATAATAACATCATTATGAATAGTTGTAAAAGGTTCAATAACCACATTTTTGGCTATTTTGGCTCCGGGGTGAACGTATGCTAGTGGTTGATTCATAATTGTTTATTTGATTACTTTTTACCGATTTCGGTATATTTTTTAATCGTTTTATACTTAATCTGGTACTAAAGGTACTATTTGTTTTTTGTTTTTACGATTTGAGCCATTAACTCAGCTTCAGATACCAATTTATTGTTTGCATACGCCTTAGCCGCCATATGACAAATACCACGACGAATAGGTGTAATTAATTTTAAATCAAAAATTAAAGTATCTCCGGGTATTACCTGTTGCTTGAATTTTACATTATCAATTTTCATAAAGAAAGTCAAGTAATTTTCGGGATCGGGAACCGTACTCAATGCTAAAATACCACCCGCCTGCGCCATAGCTTCGACCTGTAATACTCCAGGCATTACCGGTGCTTCGGGGAAATGTCCATTAAAAAATGGTTCATTCATAGTTACATTCTTCATCCCTACCACATGCTTATCAGACATTTCAATAATACGATCTAATAATAAAAATGGTGCTCTATGTGGTAAAGTGGCCATTATTTGATGAATATCCATTAAAGGCTTTTGAGATAAATCAAATTTAGGCACATAATTACGACGCTCCTTTTTGATTTTTTGTGCCATTATTTTAGCAAACTCCGTGTTTACAAAGTGCCCCGGCTTAATAGCAATTACCCTACCTCTAATACGTGTTCCTATTAATGCCAAATCACCTATTACATCTAAAAGCTTATGCCTTGCAGCTTCATTAGGGTAATGCAATGTTAAGTTATCTAAAATACCATTAGGTTTCACCGAAATAGAATCTTTTCCAAAAGCTACTTTTAGACGTTCCATGGTTTCTGGTTTCAACTCTTTATCAACATATACAATCGCATTGTTTAAGTCTCCTCCTTTTATTAATCCATGCTCTAAAAGCATTTCTAATTCATGTAAAAAACTAAATGTTCGGGCATCAGCAATATGTTCTTTAAAATCTGATATGGTATCCAATGTTGCATTTTGAGTACCTAAGACTTTAGTATCAAAATCAACCATGGCAGTTACCTGATACTCATTGGAAGGAATAACTAAAATTTCACTTCCAGTTTTTTCATCTTTGTATGAAATAGGTTCAGTTACAATATATTCATCAATCTCCGCATCTAATTCTTCGATTCCTGCTTTTTCTAAAGCTTCCACAAAAAATTTACTCGAGCCATCCATTATTGGTGGTTCTGGTGCATTAAGTTCAATTAATACATTATCAATACCTAAACCTACACAAGCAGCTAATACGTGTTCCGAAGTATTTATAGAGACCCCATTATTTTCAAAATTAGTTCCTCTTTGGGTATTAGTTACAAAAAGAGCACTCGCTTTTATAGTGGGTTCCCCTTCTAAATCTACCCTTTTAAAAGCATATCCATGATCTGCTGGGGCGGGTTTAAAAGTTAAAGTTACCTCATTTCCGGTATGAAGTCCTACACCCTTAAGTGTAATTTCTTTCTGAATTGTTTTTTGTTTCACAACGGTAGTACTCATTCTATTTATTATTTTTTTCTAATACATTAATTCGTTCTACTATTTTAGGAAGATTCCTAAAATGTACATATGATTTATTCCAATCTGTATATCCAAATGCAGGCGAACCTTGAATCACTTCACCATCTTTAATATTACGGCCTATACCAGATTGAGCCTGTATTTTTACGTTATTCCCTATTACTAAATGCCCTGCAAAGCCTACTTGGCCTCCAATTAAACAGTGTTTCCCTATTTTGGTTGAACCAGCAATACCTGCTTGCGCAGCTATAGCAGTATGCTCACCTACTTCCACATTATGAGCTATTTGTATTTGATTATCTAATTTTACTCCTTTTCGAATAATCGTTGACCCCAAGGTAGCTCTGTCTATTGATGTTCCAGCGCCTACATCTACATCTTCTTCAATAATTACATTTCCAATTTGCGGTACCTTTTCGTATTCTCCTTTTTCATTAGGCACAAAACCAAATCCATCGGCACCTATGATAGCGCCACTATGCACCACGCAACGATCACCAATAACACAATCCGAATATATTTTTGCTCCTGCAAATAATACAACATCATCACCAATAGTTACATTATCACCGATGTATACATTCGGAAAAATTTTAACATTGTTCCCGATTTTTACTTCATTAGCTATGTAGGCAAATGCCCCTACATATATATTATCACCGTATGTCACAGATTCTGAAATAAAACTCGGTTGTTCAATCCCTGTTTTATTTAATTTAATCATGTTGTAATACGCTAACAATTTAGAAAAAGCATTACGCGCATCATCAACACGTATTAATGTAGTTTCAATAGCTTCTTCAACAATAAAGTCTTTATCAACAATAGTAATTGTTGCTTTAGTGCTATATATGTATTGTTTATATTTTGGGTTGGCCAAAAAAGTTAAAGACCCAGAAGTTCCTTCTTCTATTTTTGCTAACTTACTAACTTGAGCTTCACTATTTCCTTCAACAGTTCCTTCAAGTATTTCTGCAATTTGGTTGGCTGTAAATTTCATTGAAACAAAAATATGAAATTTTACTAATCCAAAACTTTTGGACGGCATATAAAATATTTTGTCACTTTTTTAGACAAAGCTTCTATATTATATTGATCACTCGCTGCTGCTATATCTTCAATTTTTTGATTTTTAAAAACCAATTTTATATTCTGTTTCTGGGTATTATACGCCTGGTTTGATACCGATCCACCAAAAACAAAATAGGAAGCTTCCTCTTCGGTTATCTTGTATTTTTCCTGTAAATCCTTGTTATAATTATTTATTATTTCCTCTGAAAAAGGAGTTGAAGCTAATTTTATTTTCAATAAATCGCGATTAATTAGCATACGAGACAACTCGCTTAGCACTTTATCATCATAACTTATCCATTCTTTTATTGCTGAAATAATATCATAATCATCCAATTTTGAAAATTCATTTAATACTTCTCCAGTAAAACTTGACGCATAAATTTTATTGGTCAAAAAGAAATTCAACACCGTCCCGGCTGGAAGTTGATGACCATTTTCCACTAAGTACTTCGCTCTTTTAAGCGTATTGATCAACAAATTTTCGGCTACTAAACTTGTTTTATGTAAATATACCTGCCAATACATTAATCTTCGCGAAAGCAAAAATTTCTCTACAGAGTAAATTCCCTTTTCTTCAACTACTAAAAAATCATCCACTACATTAAGCATCGTAATTAAACGCTCACTATTAACATTACCTTCTGCTACTCCTGTGTAAAAACTATCTCGCTTTAAATAATCCAAGCGATCCATATCCAATTGACTTGAAATTAATTGGTGTAAAAATTCTCGCTTATATTCCCCTTTAAATACCTCAATAGCCAAATCCAGCTTTCCGCCAAACTCTTTATTAATAGCCTGCATGAATAATAAAGAAATATCTTCATGACTTACTTCATTAACAATACTATGCTCCATGGCATGTGAAAAGGGGCCATGACCAATATCATGCAATAAAATGGCTATTAAAACTGCACTTTCTTCTTCAGTAGAAATTTCAACTCCCTTAAAACGAAGCACTCGAACTGCTTGCTGCATTAAATGCATAGAGCCTATCGCATGGTGAAATCGTGTATGATGCGCCCCCGGGTATACCATATACGACATTCCCATTTGCGTAATTCTACGTAAGCGCTGAAAATACTTATGTTCAATTAAATCGAAAACCAAAGCATTAGGCAATGTAATAAACCCGTAAATTGGATCGTTTAATATTTTGAGTTTGTTTCTTTTTTTCAAAAAAATACTATTTTAAAAGCTGAAACAAATATACATTATCCGATATTAGTATTTCTGTAACTTCCCATTGGAATTTCAGTCATTTTATAAACTTAACTTATACAATCATATTTATGAGCTCGATACATATTCTATGGGTTGATGACGAGATCGACTTATTGAAACCACATATACTTTTTTTAGAAAAGAAAAATTATAAAGTTTCCAAATGCCTGAGTGGTACTGAAGCTTTAGAAATAATAGACAAAGAAAATTTTGATATTGTTTTTTTAGATGAAAATATGCCCGGAATATCTGGCATAGATACCCTTGCCGAAATTAAAGAAAAGCAAGCCAATTTACCTGTGGTAATGATTACCAAAAGTGAAGAGGAATATATAATGGAAGAAGCTATTGGTAGTAAAATAGCGGACTATTTAATTAAACCCGTAAATCCAAACCAGATTTTATTAAGTTTAAAAAAGAATCTGGATCATTCACGTTTAGTTTCTGAAAAAACTACATCAAATTATCAACAAGAATTCAGAAAAATAGCTATGGATATGGCTATGGTTAACACCTATGATGAATGGATTGAAATGTACCAACGCTTGTTGTATTGGGAGTTAGAATTAGAAGGCATTGAAGATTCTGGGATGTTTGAAATTTTAGAAACTCAAAAAATAGAAGCTAATTCGCAGTTTTGTAAGTTCATTAACAAAAACTATCAAGATTGGTTTGATGGCGCACCAGACGCTCCAATGTTATCCCATAGATTATTTCAGGATCGTGTTGTACCCGAGCTGAGTAAAGAACAACCTACTCTTTTAGTTGTAGTTGATAATTTACGCTACGATCAATGGAAAGTTTTTGAGCCTATAATTGCTAAACATTACAAAACTATAGAGGAATCTCCCTACTACAGTATTTTACCAACGGCGACTCAATATGCTCGTAATGCTATATTTTCGGGATTAATGCCTTTGGAAATGGAAAAAAAACACCCCGAATGGTGGCTAAATGATACTGACGAGGGTGGAAAAAACATGCATGAAAATGATTTTTTAACCGCTCAAATCAATCGCTTACGCTTAGATATAAAACATGAATATTACAAGATAACCAACGAAAAATCGGGAAGAACACTTGCCGATAATTTTAAGGGATGCAAAAACAATGACTTAACTGTTGTGGTCTATAATTTTGTTGACATGCTTTCTCATTCAAAAACTGAAATGGAAGTAATTAAAGAATTGGCCTCTAACGACAAAGCTTACCGTTCCTTAACGCTTAGTTGGTTTAAAAATTCGCCACTTTATGACATTATTCAAAAAGCACAAACTTTAGGTTTTAAATTAATTATTACTACCGATCACGGTACTATTAACGTTAATAAACCATCAAAAGTTATTGGAGACAAAAACACTAGTTTAAATTTACGTTATAAAACAGGTAAAAGTTTAACCTATGAAAATAAAGAGGTAGTGGCATTTAAAGATCCTAAATCCATCCACTTACCTGCTATAAATATGAGTAGCTCTTTTATTTTTGCTCGTGATGATTACTTTTTTGCTTACCCCAATAACTACAATCATTACGTAAGCTACTACCGAAACACTTATCAACATGGTGGCGTTTCTTTAGAAGAAATGATTATTCCTTTTGTAACTTTGCAACCTAAATAAAAATAGACATGAGATTTTAGATGTGAGGTAATAGACTTCTAAAATCTCATGTCTAAAATCTTATAGCTGCATAAATGGAAGTTACTTACGATATTACCGGCTTGGATGAAATTGCTAAATTAATCATAGCAAAAGCCAAACACAAAACACTCTTATTTAATGGTGAAATGGGTGCTGGCAAAACCACACTTATAAAAGCCGTTTGCGAATTTTTAGGTGTTCAAGACACCGTATCGAGTCCTACATTTGCTTTGGTTAATGAGTATGAAGGTGATGGCAACTTAATTTATCATTTTGACTTTTATCGCATTCAAGATGAAGATGAAGCCTATGCTATCGGTTTTGAAGAATATGAATATACAGGTGATTACCTTTTTATTGAATGGAGTGAAAACATTCCAAATTTAATTCCCGAAGATGCTCATACAATTAACATTAGCATTGAAGAAAATGGTTTAAGAAAACTTTCTTTTGACTTGTAATAGCTGCTCAATTATAAAATTGAGCTAATTAAGTTTACGAAATTACTCCCGATCCAATAAGCTCATCTTCCAAATACCAAGCAACAAACTGTCCTTCCTGTATGGCCGATTGTGGATTTTCAAAACGCACTACCAAGCCTTCTTCTGTAAGATTAATAATAGCATTTTCTAAATTTTGGCGGTAACGAATTCGCGCTTTAACAGGCATTAATTCACCTTGTTTCAAAGCTAAATCTGTACGCACCCAATGCAATTCATTTGACTTCACCAACAATTGACTACGATATAAACCTGGATGCTCTTTTCCTTGTCCCACATAAATAGTGTTTGTTGCTACATCCGTTTCAATAACAAACAAAGGCAATGGTGTTCCACCTACAGACAAACCTTTACGTTGCCCTTTAGTAAAATAATGAGCCCCTATGTGTACGCCTACCTTTTTCCCATCATTGGGAACATAGTTATAATTATGTAATTGAGAAGGAGCATCTGCATGATCATAAATAGCATGATCTGCTGCTATTTCAATAATAGCACCATTTTTAGGTTTTAGCTGTTGCTGAAGAAATTCAGGTAAACGTACTTTACCAATAAAGCACAAACCTTGTGAATCCTTCTTTTCGGCAGTAATTAAATCTTGCTCTGCAGCTATCTTGCGAACTTCAGGTTTTATTAATTCTCCCACAGGGAACAATGTTTTAGCCAATTGTTCTTGCGAAAGCTGACACAAAAAATAAGATTGATCCTTGTTTGAATCTTTACCCGCCAATAAGCGATGAGTTAGTTCCTCATCAATTTCAATAGTATCTTTTCTACAGTAGTGTCCAGTAGCTACATAATCTGCTCCTAACTCCAATGCAATTTTCATAAATACATCAAACTTAATTTCTCGATTACAAAGCACATCGGGGTTTGGTGTTCTTCCTTTTTCATATTCTGCAAACATATAATCAACAATACGCTCCTTGTATTGCTCACTCAAATCAACAGTTTGAAATGGAATTCCTAATTTTTCAGCGACTAATAACGCATCATTACTATCGTCTAACCAAGGACATTCATCGGAAATAGTAACCGAATCATCATGCCAATTTTTCATAAAAAGCCCTATTACCTCATAACCTTGCTCTTTAAGCAAATATGCTGCAACACTGGAATCTACACCTCCCGAAAGTCCTACTACTACTCTTTTCATGATCTAAAAAATTGAGTGCAAAAATACAACAATTTGATACAATACAATTAACGAATAAATATTTCACATGTATCTAGTTTCTTTTTTAAAGAAACTAGGATAATAAAAAAAAGGGAAATGAACTTTAGTCCTTTCCCTTATTATTTAAGCTTATAATGATTTCAACGCATCAATAATCGCCACAGGATCTAATCTTTCTGTGTAATCCTCTGGCAAAAATGACAGCACAATTTCTCCTTTTATATTCACTACGTAAGTTGCTGGTAATGGCAATTCATAATCTTTATTTTGATTATGTTTAGGAACATCAATATTAAATTGATGATATACTTCGCGTAAATCTTCGGGCATTTGAAACACCAAACCTAATTGCTTCGCGTACTTATTATCAATATCACTTAACACTGAAAAAGAAATATTGTTTTTTTCAGATGTAGTTAATGAATTATCCGGAGTTTCTGGTGTTATCGCTACCAAATTAGCTCCTAGTTCTTTTATTTGAGGTAAAGCATCCTGCAATTCTTTTAACTCAACATTGCAATAAGGACACCAACCTCCTCTATAAAAAGAAACCACCAATGGTCCATCTTTTAAAAAAGAGTGCACATTTACTTCTTTACCATCTATAGCTACCAAAGTAGCATCGGTTAAAAGGTCTCCTTTTTTAGTAGCTGTCTTTGGTAAGCCTTCTGCTGTAAGAGTATTTAAAGCATTACTCATAATTGCTTGTACATCGGCTGGTACATTTTTAGAAAAAGCCTTTTTTGTTTCTTGTAATTTCGCGGTTAATGACATAATTAATGATTTTAAGTGAATTATTATTCTTTATGTCGTTACTCCGCTAGTTGTATTACTACTAATTTCAACGAATTATTTATAGCGTTTTTCCCTAACTAACTTCCCATTTTCGTAATAGCTCCAAACACCTGTTTTTTTATTGTCTTTATACACCCCCTCAATAACCAACTCTCCTTTTCCGTTGTAGTATTTATTTTCTCCTTCTAAAAGGCCATTTTTGTATGTAAATACTTTATAAAGTACTCCTTTAAGTGTATACACCACCTCTTTACCTTCTTTTTTACCATCTATAAAAGTTACTTTTTCCGATACGCGTCCATTATCATAATAACTCAAGCGTTCGCCCTCTAATAAATCCGCCACATAATTTTCGACCATCATCAACTTAGCATTTGTATTATGATAATACTCCCATTTGCCTTCTCTTTTTTTATTAACAAGCATCCCTTTACTTATCAATTTCCCATTCTGCGCGTAGTATTTCACTAAGGCTTTGCGTCCATTATCCGAAAAGCTTTTTATTGCTGATGGTTGCTTAGGAAACCCCTTAGAATAAAACTTAAAATCACCTATTTCAACACCATGATCAAAATTCCCAGTATACCTTAATTGCTCGGTTCCTTCATATTTTTTTTCCCACAAACCATGACGTGTCCCATCACTATGATATTGATTAATTTGGGCATTAAAGACATTAGTTAACAACAAAAAAAAGCCAAATATTATCACTTTAAAATCATTCATTAATAAAAATTTAATACTCAAATTTAATCAAATTTTATTCCAAAAAAATAAGCCCAATGAATTTAACCACAGGGCTTATTAATTATTCTATAAACTTAAAATTACTTCTTGCTCTTTTGTTGCTTTTCAGCTTGCTCCATAGCTTCTTGTAAACGCTTTTTAAATTTACTCTGCTTTTTTGGTTTCTTTTTGTTTTCCTGTATTTGAGCATGAATTTTATCTTCGTCAATAATATAGTTTTTAATCACTAACATAATTCCAATAGTAATTAAATTAGAAATAAAATAATATAACGATAATCCCGAAGGGTAGTTATTAAAGAAAAACAACATAAATAACGGCGATAAGTACATGATAAATTTCATGTTAGGCATACCTGGCTGCTGTTGTGTTGGCATATTTTGCCCCGTAGTCATTTGCATGTAAAAGAATATTGCAATAGACGCCAATATTGGAAATAAACTTACGTGATCCCCATAAAAAGGAATGGTAAATGGTAAATCAAATATTTTATCATAGCTTGATAAGTCATCTGCCCATAAAAATCCTTTTTGACGTAATGCTATAGCACTTGGAAAAAAGCTAAACAAGGCATACAAAATAGGCATTTGTAACAAGGCTGGTATACATCCACTCATAGGACTTACCCCTGCTTTACCATAAAGCTTCATGGTTTCTTGCTGCTTTTTCATTGGGTTATCCGCATACTTTTCATTAAGCTCAGTAATTTCTGGCTTCAACACCTTCATACGTGCTTGAGAAACATAGGATTTATATGTTACTGGAGATAAACCTATTTTTACTAAAACTGTCATGAAAATAATTGCCAATCCGTAAGGTAAAAACCCTCCCAACAAACTAAACAGTGGAATAAATATAATTTTGTTGATCCATCCAAAAATACCCCATCCTAGGGCTACAATTTCATCAAGATTTCGATCATAGCTTTTTAAAATTTTATAATCTGTAGGCCCGTAATACCAATTCATCTGGTAATTTAAATTCCCTGCATTTAAGGCTAAAGGCATTTGAGCTGTAAACTTTTTCAACTTTAAGGTATCAATAGCTTCATCCTTAATTAAATTAGTTGAAGTAAATTTTCCCGTTTTGAAAGCTTTATCGGTTAATAATACCGAAGAAAAGAAATGTTGCTTGAAGGCTACATAAGTAACATCTTCCGCTTCTTCTTCTTTAAAATCCCCTTGACCCGTATAATCATCTCTTCCATCTTCATATTCAAAAACAACCTCGGTATAACGGTTCTCATAAGTATTACTTTTTGCATGTCGGAATGCCTCTAATTCCCAATTTAAGTCAATCGATTTACTTGAGTCAAAAACACTTTCCAAACCTTGAGAACGTATCGAAAAATCAAGCATGTAATCATTCGGTTTTAACACATATACATATTCTAAAAATTTATCATTGGCTACCTTTAAGCGCATACTCAATTGCTGGTTACCACCAGCAACTTTAGTAAGTTTAGGCTCAAAAAATAAATCCTTAGTACTTAAAACTCGATTATCCGCTGTACTAAAATCAATAGATAGATTCGCATTTTTACCATCCTTAATTAAGTAAACAGGGTTGGCATCGTAAGTCTTAAAATTTTTCAATTTCGCCTCACTAATATAACCTCCTTTATTATTGATTTTTAAAGAAAGTACTTCATTTTCTAATAAGGTTTCTCCTCCATTAGCTGAAGCTAAGGTTTGCGAGTATCCAAAAGCACCAAGTTTTTGATAAGCAGCTACTTTTCCTAAAGAATCTACAGCAGCTGGTAAACTCACTTCTGCAGCAGCTTCATTCACTTGTACTGCTTTAGCACTTGCTACTTGTTCTTGTTTTTGTTTTTCTGCTTCAAGCTCCTCTGGAGTAGGTCTGTTCGTATATATATAATACGCAGCAATGGCAAAAATTAGCACATAACCAATTAAGGATTTAGGGTCAAATTGTTTTTCTTCCATATTTATTTATAAAGTCATAAAATACTAAAAACATCAGGATATATATCGAGATGTTTTTAAATAGTGACTAGTTATTAGTTTTTACTATAATTGAGCGCTGCTTTTACAAAAGCAACAAAAAGTGGATGCGGTTTTAATACCGTACTTTTATATTCCGGATGATATTGTACTCCTACAAACCACGGGTGGTCTTTAACCTCAACTATTTCTACTAAACCTGTTTTGGGATTAGTACCTGTGGTTAACAATCCTGCAGCTTCTAATTGTTTTTTATACTCATTATTATATTCGTAACGGTGACGGTGACGTTCTAATATTTCATCTTCTTGATAGGCATCATATACATTACTTCCCTTTTCCAATGCACATTTCCAAGCACCTAAACGCATTGTCCCTCCTTTATCGGTGACATCTTTTTGTTCTTCCATAAGGTTAATTACAGGATTTACTGCACTTTCATCTTGCTCTATTGAAATCGCATCTTTAAGTCCTAATACATTACGGGAGTATTCAATAACTGCCATTTGCATCCCTAAACAAATTCCTAAAAAAGGAATTTTATTTTCTCGTGCATATTGAACTGCCTTAATTTTACCTTCGATACCACGCTCACCAAAACCTGGTGCAACTAAAACACCATCTAAGTGCTTCACTTTATCAGCTACATTACTACTATCTAAATACTCAGAATGTATACTTTCAACCTTTACCTTTACTTCATTTGCTGCGCCAGCATGAATGAAAGCTTCTAAAATTGATTTATAAGAATCTTGTAATTCAACATATTTACCAATTAAACCAATGGTAATTGTATTTTTTGGATTTTTATGTTTCTTTAAGAAACCATTCCAGGCTGTTAAATCTACATTTTCTTCTACCGGAAGGTTAAATTGCCTTAACACCACTGCATCTAATTTTTCTTCAAGCATTAAATTAGGCACATCGTATATCGTCGAAGCATCGATGGACTGAATTACGGCTTCTTGTTTAACATTACAAAACAATGCTAATTTTCGACGCAAGTCATCTGATAACTCATGCTCCGTTCTACACACTAGTACATCGGCTTTTAAACCACTCTCCATTAATGTTTTCACACTATGTTGCGTTGGCTTTGTTTTTAATTCTCCTGCGGCAGATAAGTATGGTATCAATGTTAAATGAATCACCATAGAATGATCATCACCTAATTCCCATTTCATTTGACGTACTGCTTCAATGTATGGTAAAGATTCTATATCTCCTACAGTACCACCTATTTCGGTAATTACAATGTCATATTCACCGCAATTTCCTAAAATTTGAATACGTTCTTTAATTTCATTGGTAATGTGAGGCACCACCTGCACTGTCTTTCCTAAAAACTCTCCACGACGTTCTTTTTGAATTACACTTTGGTATATACGACCAGTAGTAACATTATTTGCCTGAGATGTAGGCACATTTAAAAAGCGTTCATAGTGCCCTAAGTCCAAATCTGTCTCAGCCCCATCATCGGTTACATAACACTCCCCATGCTCATATGGATTTAGCGTACCTGGATCAACATTTATATAGGGATCAAGCTTTTGAATGGTTACTTTATGACCACGAACTTGTAATAATTTTGCCAACGAAGCTGCTATAATTCCTTTTCCTAGTGACGAAGAAACTCCTCCTGTGACGAAAATATATTTAGTTTGGCTCATGCAGCTTTTCTTTAAATTTAAATAAAGCGCAAAAATACAAAGAAGAATACAAAATAGGTTAACTTTTCTGTGCAAAAAGTAGGAATTCCATTTGAATATTAAATACTTTAAAAGCTTTACTAAAATCTTATAATTTTATCTAAATTTTATGTGTTAAAATTTGATACATCTCTAAAACATTGAATGAACCATTATGGACTGAAAGTACCATAGTTTCGGTTATGACTGAAAGTCACCATCTTTTTAAACATCCATTTTTGCTCTTAGCTATTAGCAATTAGCAATAGAAATTTGATAAATATATAAAAAGCCAAGAGCTAAAAGCTAACTGCCAATAGCATTTTGTCCTATTTTTAGAAGCTAAAAGCGAAATGCACTAAAATGCATAGTTTTAACTATTTTTGAGACCAATAAAAAAAGCCCTAATTAATTAGAGCTTCTTGTAAAATTTTATATTGATATGTTATTCTTCTTCGTCTGATACTTTTTCAGCATCAACAGCTTCTAAATTTAAATCTTTAACTAAATCTGCTTTATGCAACAAATTATACCATTGTATTATTTTTTTTATATCACTTGCATACACTCTTTCTTCATCATAATCTGGTAAAACCTCTAAAAAATAAGATTCTAATTCTTTTTTTGAAGATTTATGACTTATTGAAGCTTCCCCATTTTGTTTTTCACGAATAGCGATAAATACCTCTTTTAATGGCACCTCCTTATCATAAGTGTACACAGCTATTTCATTAAGGACACTTACATTATTCCGCATACTAATTGACTGGCGCTTACCATCAATTAACGATGTAACCAAAAATCCACCTCTAGTTTGAGACATTAATTCAAACAAACCTGGTTTTCCTGATATGGCTATAATTTTTTCTAAACTCATTTTTTTATTTTAATGAATGCTAATATATAAATTTTATCTTCCTTTTTTTGCTAATGGGTAGCGCATACGGTACTCACTAAATACTTTCCCTTTTGAAATATTTGCCAACTTCCCTTTTAACAAGCGTTTTTTTAAACTCGACAGTTTATCCGTAAATAAAACCCCTTCAATATGATCATACTCATGTTGGATTACTCGTGCAGCCAAACCAGAATATGTCTCTACTTTTTCATTAAAATCCTCGTCAAAATATTGAATTTTTACCGTTTCCTTTCTTACCACATCCTCCCTAACATCAGGTATACTCAAACAGCCTTCATTAAAAGCCCATTCTTTTCCTGTTTCCTCTAATATAGTAGGGTTTATAAAAGCCTTTTTAAAAGACTTTAATTGCTCTTGTTCTTCAACACTCAAATCCTCATCTGCAGCAAATGGAGATGCATCAATAACAAATAGTCTAATTGAACGTCCAACTTGTGGCGCAGCTAAACCTACTCCATGAGCATTATACATGGTTTCCCACATATTTTCCAAAAACACTGAAAAATTTGGATAATCTTCAGGAATTTGTTTCGCAACTTTTTTTAACACGGGATCTCCGTAGGCAACAACAGGCAAAATCATTATTTGGTCTCTATTTTGGTAATCTATAATATGTAATAACTAATAAGCAATCTAAAAATTGCATATCGCTAATTTCGAATTGCAAAAGTACTAAACTAAATACTTTCCTTCTTCATTTTTAAAGGCAAATTATGATTTAGGACTTTGCTAAAAGCTTATAATTACAACAAATTCAAATTATGTTATAGAAAACTTGCAGCATATCAAAATCTAAGCAAATAGGAGAATATTATCTGTAATTTAAAAAATCTTGAAGAATTAATGTCGCACTGATTTTATCAACTAATGATTTATCGCGTCTTTTCTTTTTTGAAATCCCTGATTTCAACATAGTATCAAAAGCCATTTTAGAAGTGAAACGTTCATCAATTCGATGTATTTGAACTCCTATAAACTCTTTAGCCAATTGCTCTAAAAAAGTTTTAATTTCTACTTCTATATCCGAAGCTTCACCGTGTAATCGCTTAGGCTCTCCTACCACAAAAGCTTCTATTTTATTTAATTGAGCATACTCCTTTAAAAAAGGAATTAGTTCCGTTGTTGACACCGTGGTTAACCCACTAGCAATAAGTTGCAAATCATCTGTAACAGCAATTCCTGTTCGCTTACTTCCGTAATCTATAGCTATTAATTGGGGCATATTTTATTTTAGATTTTAGATTTTAGATTTTAGATTTTAGATTTTAGATTTTAGATTTTAGATTTTAGATTTTAGATTTTAGATTTTAGATTTTAGATTTTAGATTTTAGATTTTAGATTTTAGATTTTAGATTTTAGATTTTAGATTTTAGATTTTAGATTTTAGATTTTAGATTTTAGATTTTAGATTTTAGATTTTAGATTTTAGATTTTAGATTTTAGATTTTAGATTTTAGATTTTAGATTTTAGATTTTAGATTTTAGATTTTAGATTTTAGATTTTAGATTTTAGATTTTAGATTTTAGATTTTAGATTTTAGATTTTAGATTTTAGATTTTAGATTTTAGATTTTAGATTTTAGATTTTAGATTTTAGATTTTAGATTTTAGATTTTAGATTTTAGATTTTAGATTTTAGATTTTAGATTTTAGATTTTAGATTTTAGATTTTAGATTTTAGATTTTAGATTTTAGATTTTAGATTTTAGATTTTAGATTTTAGATTTTAGATTTTAGATTTTAGATTTTAGATTTTAGATTTTAGATTTTAGATTTTAGATTTTAGATTTTAGATTTTAGATTTTAGATTTTAGATTTTAGATTTTAGATTTTAGATTTTAGATTTTAGATTTTAGATTTTAGATTTTAGATTTTAGATTTTTTTTGAATTCTTCAAAAAAAATCAACCAACCAACAACCAACAACCAACAACTGACAACCAACAACTGACAACTGACAACTGACAACTGACAACTAAAAAAAAACTACTCAGGATATTCAATTCGTAAATGATACATATTATTCAACTTACGTTTCATTACTTTTTTAATTTGCTGAATTTCTTTAAAAGTAATATCTGCATTTAAAAATTGTCCTTCATCCATTTGTTTATTGATAATTTTTTCAACAAAGGCATCGATTAAAGTACTTGTTGGATTTTTTATACTTTTCGAAGCTGCTTCCACGCTATCACTCATCATTAAAATAGCCGTTTCCTTTGAAAAAGGTATAGGTCCAGGATATTGAAAAAGCGAAATATCCACATCAGGATTATCTTCTTTCGCTTTTACATAAAAATAATACACTGTACTCGTCCCATGATGTGTGCGTATAAAATCAATAACTCGATCAGGCAACTTATTCTTTTTAGCAATTTCAATTCCTTTTAATACATGATCCGTGATAATTTTAGCACTCTCGGCTGGCAACAAATGATCATGTGGATTCATACCACTAGACTGATTTTCGGTATAATAAGTAGGAGCATTCATTTTTCCAACATCATGATAAAGTGCTCCTACCCTAACTAGCATTGCATTCGCTCCTATTTCGTTCGCCGCAGCTTCAGCAAGATTTGCTACATTAAGTGAATGATGGAATGTTCCGGGGGCAACTTCTGATAATTCCTTTAGTAATTTAGAATTTGTATCACTTAATTCCAACAAAGACACATCCGAAACTAAGCCAAAAATCTTTTCAAAACCATAAATTAATGGATGCACTATTAAAGTTGCGAAACCACAAAGCACAAACAATAAAATAGGTTGAAGCTCTGCTATTTTTTCAGCAAAAGTATCTGCATCTTTGCTAAATAAACTCCCTTCCTGAATAATATGAAATGCTATATAGGCAATTACATACACCAAGGTTATTTGTCCAACTGACACAAATAAATTCGCCCTTTTATACAATTCAGATACGGTGAGTATAGTCACGATTCCTGCAATGGTTTGCAAAAACATATATTCGTAATTATTAGGCACTAAAAAACCTAATATCAATACCGTAATCACATGCGTAAACAACCCCAAACGAGCATCGAAAAATGCTTTTATAACTAGTGGCAAAATACAAATAGGCACTACATAGACAAATTTAGGGTTGTATTTAATTACCAAAGTGGTAATCAAAACCATTAACAACATATTAAAAATTACAAAAGTGACTTTTGTATTATTTTCATATACATTATAGCGATACTTTTTTATAAACAAAAACAGCATTAATAAGGCTAAAGAAACTAATAGAACATAGCCAAAAACAATCCAATTTTGATTATTATCACTCCAAATTTGAGATTCATATTGCTCCTGTAAAGACTTTAATATTTGAAATGTTTCCGCATCTACAATTTCACCTCGTGCTATAATTCTCCGATCTTTTTCTACACTACCTCTACTATCCAATACATTTGAAAGCTCTTGTGATACCGTTTTTTCTGTTAATTCTTTATTTAAAGATACATTAGGCTTTAAAATTTCAAAAAATAAAAATGTTAACTTATCCTCATAATCAGGATAAGCCAGTTTAATTTTCTCATTGATGAACTGAGTTACTTGTTCGGTTGAAAAAACTGCTCCAAATGTTGATTCAGAAACGTTATTCCCTTTTTTAACATAAATAAGTTTTTTGGAAGTGTAAGCGAGTACTTGATCATAAATTCCACGCTTATAAACAGCACTTAAGGTTTTCTTTACAAAATCATAAACTTCTGCTTCCTGTTTCTCATTTAACACATCAACAAAAACACTTGAAAATTTTTGAGGAAGTTCTTTTTTTATTTGACCAAAAACAGCTTTATCAAAATTAAAATAAGGAATACTATTCGCTATAATCTGCTCTTTTTCGGCAGCCAAATCTTCCTTAGATTTTAACACCCCAAAATCAAAAGGGGCATATAAGTTTTCATATTGCCAAGGTTTTCCTTTAGAAAAATTGTATTTAAACTTCCCTTTTTTAGGAAATAAATACACAATAGCAATTGTGGTCAATATAAAAATCAACAATTTATATAACGTTGATTGATTTTTGTAAAACGATTCTTTGATTTGATTCATGAAACACTATAATTCAATTCAAAGGTACTAATTATACTCAACGAACTCATAGACTGTTATCTCATTTCAATAAAAATTTAAAAATTTAAGACCAATATGCCACTCTAAAACATCATAGCTTGTGTATATTACTTAAAATTTTATAATTCGTTTTATCAACTACCAAATTACGTAGTAAAAATTCATAAATTCGCGTATATGAGTAAGTCAAAATCCATAGCAATAGTATCAGCTGTAAGAACTCCTATTGGAAGTTTTTTAGGTAACCTTTCAAAAGTACCTGCCACTGAGCTTGGATCTATTGCTATTAAAGCAGCAATTGAAAAAGCAAACATTTCGTTCAATAGCGTAAATGAAGTTTTCATGGGACATGTATTACAAGCTAATTGTGGACAAGCACCTGCCAGACAAGCAGCTATGGGTGCCGGACTACCGGATAGTGTACCATGCACCACGGTAAATAAAGTATGCGCCAGTGGATTAAAAGCTGTAATGCTTGGTGCTCAAGCAATAGCTTTAGGCGATGCTGATATTGTTATAGCTGGAGGAATGGAAAACATGAGTCAAGCACCACATTACGCCCATTTACGTAATGGTTATAAATTTGGAAATACTGATTTTGTTGACGGATTAATGAAAGATGGACTTACAGATGTATACAACCAACAGGCCATGGGGGTTTGTGCCGATTTATGCGCAGACACAAATGCATTTACGCGCGAAGATCAAGATGCTTTTGCTATAGAATCATACACCAGAGCTAAAACTGCTTGGGATACTGGAAAATTTAATGAAGAAGTGATTCCTGTTAGTGTACCTCAACGTAAAGGTGCTCCTAAAATAATAGAGACAGATGAAGAATATCAAAATGTAAATTTTGAAAAAATTCCAACATTGCGTCCCGCCTTTTCATCAAACGGTACTGTAACTGCAGCTAATGCATCCACCTTAAATGATGGCGCATCGGCTATGGTATTAATGAGTACCGAAAAAGCTAAAGAACTTGGCTTAACACCACTAGTTATAATAAAAAGTTATGCTGATGCCGCACAGGAACCTGAATGGTTTACTACCGCTCCATCCAAGGCATTACCTAAAGCACTCATTAAATCTGGATTACTCATGGATGATATTGATTATTTTGAATTAAATGAAGCTTTTGCTGTAGTTGGCTTAGCCAATCAAAAAATATTATCCATTCCGAGTGAAAAATTAAATGTTAATGGAGGCGCTGTTGCTCTTGGTCACCCATTAGGCTGTTCTGGTGCTCGAATTTTAACTACATTGGTTCATATTTTAAATGAAAATAAGGCACAATATGGTGCCGCCGCTATTTGTAATGGTGGAGGTGGTGCCTCTGCAATGATCATAGAAAACCCAAATCATAACGCTTAATTAATTTATGCAGTACGGAATAGCCCACCTAAGCATGATTTCGCTGCGAGAAAACCCTTCAGACACAGCTGAACAGACCTCGCAAGTTTTATATGGAGAACTTTTTAAAGTACTCGAAGTCCGTAAAAATTGGAGTCGCATACGTTTAGCTTATGACAAGTACGAAGGTTGGATTGACAACAAGCAATACACATTTTGTGAAGAGGAAATCTATAAAGCCTTGATCAAGGAAAATCCTATATTATCTACCAATTTAGTGGATTTCATCTTACTTCCAAACGAGCAATTGATGCCTGTTCCTTTTGGAGTCAGCTTAAATTCATTAGCGATACTAGGTCATGGTTTTGATGGAGAAAGTACTAATAGTAAACAACCCAAAAACCAACTTATTGAAACCGCCTTGATTTATTTAAATTCACCATATCAATGGGGAGGTAAAACATCCTTTGGTATTGATTGTAGTGGATTTACTCAAATGGTCTATAAAATCAATGGCTATAAACTAAAACGAGATGCCTCACAACAAGCTACTCAAGGTGACCCCTTAAGTTTCATTGAAGAAAGTGAACCTGGAGATTTGGCTTTTTTTGATAATGCCGAAGGAAAAATCACCCATGTTGGTATTATGATGAAAGATAACTACATTATTCATGCTCATGGAAAAGTACGTATTGACCGCATAGATCATACAGGGATATTTAATGCCGAAAAACGAACACATACACACAAATTACGTGTCATTAAACGCATTATTGATTAACCCTCACTATTTTTTTATTCTTAAAGGAAACTCTGAATAGCTAGATCATAACTCTGTAATCCAAAACCTAATATTACTCCTTTGGCATTTGGCGAAATGAAAGAATGATGCCTAAAAGCCTCGCGTGCAAATGTATTTGATATATGCACCTCAACAACAGGAACTCCAACAGCCTTTATAGCATCTCCTATAGCTACAGAAGTATGTGTATAAGCCGCAGCATTTAACACAATTCCATCATACATACCATCAGCTTGTTGAATGATAGTTACCAATTCACCTTCGTGATTAGATTGTTTATATGACAGCGCTACCCCTGAAAACTTTTTGGTCAAATTTTTAAAATAATCTTCAAAAGTTTGACTTCCGTAAATACCAGGCTCGCGTGTTCCTAATAAATTTAAATTCGGACCATTTAACACTAAAAGTTTCATATGCTATTACATTTCTATAGGAATCAAAAATACTAAAATTATGCACAAAAAAACCGAAAGCTTTACGAGTAAAACTTTCGGTTTTTACATCTCATTAATAAACTCTAGAAACGATATCCTACAGATAATTGAAATGTATTTGATTTTAATTCAAAATTCTCTTCAAATTCTGTTAACCCATAATTATACCTTGCTTGTGCAAAAACACCTATTGCAGGCAACTTATATTCTAAGCCAGCTGATAAATCAAAATTAAATGACTTAAAATCTTCCTCAAAAGTCGCGGCCACCACTTCATCTTTAAATTCAGATTTTGTACTAATTTTAAATTGAGGCCCTACTTGTAATCGCAAACCGGGCAATAATTTATGAGTATATAATATTGGCACATTTATAAAATTCAAATCGATATCATCTGAAGATTCAACTGAATACAAAGCTTCAAATTGCAATCCAGACTTTTTGATCAAAGGCACATGTAATACAATACCTGCATGAAAACCTGAATTATTATCTACCTCCACATCATCTCTAGCATCAAATTGAACAAAATTCAATCCTGCTTTAAGTCCAAATGACGGCTTACCCTGGGCAGTAGCAAGCACAAAACCACATGCACTTAGTATTAGTGTTAAAACTATTTTTTTCATAATCTTGTAGGTGTTAAATTAATTTCATCTAAAATAATCATATTTTACAACATACTATTTTTTATAGGTAAAATTTGATATAATACTTATTATGAACTGGAAAAATAGCTTAATCGATTACACTAAATACTTAGCTATTGAACGTGGACTTTCTGCTAACAGTATTACAAATTATTCTTTAGACATTTCTAAACTCATCAATTATATTGAAACTAATGAAATTAATAGTACTCCAATTACAATTTCAAAAGCAGAAATACAGCAATTTATTTACGAAATAGCTAAAATTTTACATGAACGTTCTCAAGCTCGAATAATTTCAGGTTTACGTGGTTTTTTTGATTATCTCGTTTTTGAAAATTATCGAGAGGATAATCCCATGGATTTAATTGAAACTCCAAAAATTGGACGAAAATTACCCGATACATTAAGTTTAGAAGAAATTGATTTGATTATTAGCAAAATTGATTTAAACAAAGCTGAAGGAGAACGCAACCATGCAATCATTGAAATGCTTTATGGCTGTGGGCTTCGAGTTAGTGAACTTACTAATTTAAAAATTTCTGACCTGTATTTTGAAGAAGGTTTTATAACCGTAACGGGAAAAGGAAACAAACAGCGCTTAATACCTATTGCAGCGCATACACAAAAAACACTTAAAAACTACCTACAAAACAGTAGGACAAAAATTACAATAAAAAAAGACTACACCAACACCACCTTCTTAAATCGACGAGGGAGCAGTTTAACCAGAGCAATGATCTTTACTATTGTTAAAAATCTTGTTAAAATAGCTGACATTCAAAAAATTATAAGTCCACATACATTTAGACATTCCTTTGCCACTCACCTGCTTGAAAATGGCGCCAACCTTAGAGCAATACAACAAATGCTTGGACATGAAAGCATTACAACTACCGAGATCTATATGCACCTAGACAGAAAACATCTTTCTGACACTTTATCCCAATTTCATCCAAGGAAAAACATGTAATTCACACAACTTAAACGTTTTCGCTTATTGAAAAAAGATAAAAAATTCACTACTTAAGTGTACTTTAACGAAAAAAACAACCATAACATCTAAAATATAAAAATTAGCGTCTAAAAACTTCACTTATCTCATACATTTGTTGCGTATTTAACCAACAACTATGAAAAAAAACTACACTCTAGTACTTACTTTCTTACTTTTTTTAGGAAACATAACAGCACAAAATTTTGCTGACATTACTGTATGGGAAGCCAACACCAAAAGTGGCGGAAAATTTATTGGAATTGCCAATGACCAATATAAAGCCGAAATCGTTATTGATGAATTAAGGTTTGAGTATGAAGGTACTAAGTACGAATTAGACATGACAAATGTAAACGAAGCTTCGATACATTTAAGAAATGATAGTAATACTGTTTATGATGATTTTATAAGTGAACATCCTGAACTTGAATACAAATACATTTCAGAAATTGAACTTATTGCTTTACAATTTATGGAAGATAACAGCTACGATACTGGTATTAAATTCTACATGAATGTAAGTAGAGTAAAAAGTGAAGCTAAAGCCAAACAATACTTAGAAAGATTGTATTCAAACTATTCTAAATACTTATTCAACACGCAGACACCCGCTATGCTGGTTTCATATTCTGAATAATTATTTTATATGGGTTACGACAAGGAATTCATATAAATGGTGTAAATTATTTTGTATTGGATTAAGTATAAAAGTTCCACAATCGTGGCAACATTCCATTGACATCATTAAATAGGTAACAAATTTAAATTCACTGGAAATCAAATTGCTACTCTAAAATAACTTAATCTAATACAAAATAAACGTTAAGTATGTTAATTATTCACAAAAAGACAGTTAATTTGCTTAAAAAAACATGAATAAAGGTTTGAAATGGATTAATTGGTCACACTCATTTATATCTCACCCAGATCAAATTGTTTACCCGGCTACCGAGCAAGAACTTGTTCAATTAACTAAAACAGCAAAAGACACCAATCAAAAAATTAAAGTTGTAGGCTCTGGACACTCCTGTTCTTTAATTGCTGCTACCAAAAGTGGTTATTTAATTGACCTTAAAAATTACAATAAAGTAATCCATTTTGATGCTACAAATAAATTATTAACAGTACAGTCTGGAACATCCCTAGAAAAAATAGCTAATTTTGCTCTTAGAAACAAACTTGCCTTAGACAATTTAGGTACTATAGTTGAACAGTCAATTTCTGGTGCCATTAGTACCGGCACACATGGATCTGGATTAAAACATGATGCCATAGATCAATCCATTGTTGCCTTTACACTGATCACCGCTAATGGTCATTTAAAAATTTTTGATAAACGCCTTAATCTATCCGAATTTAATTTAGCTGTAGTAAGCCTGGGAGCTTTAGGTATTATATCATCTGTCACCATACAATTAGTAGCTGACTATCATTTAAAAATTAACACCACCACACTTAATTTTAAAGAAATGATCGAAAAGCTAGACCTTGCTTATACCGATGAATATATGCGATTTTGGTGGGCACCGCATACAGATAAAGTACAGTATTGGAAAGCTTCCAAAACACAACATAATGTGGATACAAAATCTAATTTCACGTGGTTTAATGATATTTTTAAAGGCAATATACTTCATGAAGTAGGCTTATGGCTCACTTCATTTAATTTCAAAAATATCCCAAGGCTTAATAAAATAATGTATAAACTATTATTGGAGCCCGAAACTAAAGATAAAGTGGTTAATTTTTTAGATGGTTTTACCTTACCTATTTTAGTGAAGCAAAAAGTAATGGAATATGGTATTCCTATCGAAGAAACAAAAGCTGTTTTATTAAAAATAAATACGTTACTGGAAGAAAAAAATCATCGGGTTCATATGCCTATTGAAATTCGATTTGCTCCTAAAGACGATGCCGCTTTGAGTATGGCGCATGGAACACCTACTTGTTATATAGGTATTATTGCCTATAAACCCTATGGTAAGGTTATTGATTTTGGCACTTACTTTAAAGATGTTCATGATATTTTTGCAGCTCATCAAGGAAGACCACATTGGGCCAAGGTCACTTTTTACAGTAAAGAACAATTGGCTGCTCTTTACCCTAAATGGAAAGAGTTTAACAAACTAAAACAGCAACTTGATCCCAAAGAAATGTTTACCAATGATTTTTTAAAACGTTTGTTTGATTAATCTAATAAAACAAAAAAGCAGCACTGTAGCTGCTTTTTTTGTTTATTGCTATTGTGTGTTTAATTTTTCAACACTTTAAAAACTCCTACTGTACTATCATTAGCTTTACAGCTAACCATGTATAAACCTTTTGCTAAATTCGACATATCTATTGCCTCTACAGTATCAAATTGTTTAGTAATTGTTTTTACTACTTCTCCCGTAAGAGAATAAATTACAATAGTATCAACTTGCTTACTTGCATTTAAGTTTGTTATGTATAACACATTAGTTGTAGGGTTAGGATATATATCAATAAAAAATTCATCCTCTAATCCTTTTGCTCCTTTTACTGGAATTAAATCGAATTGTTGGTTTTTATTGTTTACATTGAATTTCCATAATTTAACATTAGCATCGTTTCCACTACTTTTATCAATTGCAAATGTTTCACAATGTACTGGACGTAAATAATGACTATCTCCCTCCTTAATAATAATCCATTTTTGATGATTAGCATTAGCTGATGTCCAAGTACCAACATTACTATTACGCTCACATTTAGCAAAAGGAACTTTCAAATAACGACCAGTGCCTATATTTTTTATTTTATGAACTCCCTTACCTATATGTTCAAATTTCCATTGTTGATCAGTCGCTGTTAATTTTCTATACATCCTTACATTATAGTTATCCCATTTTGGCGAAATTATATTCTGTTTGTTTGCTTTATTCTGAATGGTATAAACTCCATTAATTTCTACATTTTTAGTGGTATTTAATTTTATTGGAACCAACTTAAATTTTTGATTAGAATTATCTTTATTGTATTTCCATAACTTTACATTGCCGTTTGTTCCATTACTTTTATCTAAAGCGTGACTATCACAATGTACTGGTCGCAAATAAACATTGTCTCCTTGTTTTGTTACAAACCATTTATGATGATTCACATTTGATTTTGTCCATGTATTTATATTCGCGTTATTAGCACATTTACCTGCTGAAACTTCTAAATAACGACCAGTACCTATATTTTTAATTTGATGTATTTTATTACCTAAATGCTCAAATTCCCAAACTTGGTCGTTTGCTTCTAACACATTATGCATTTGTGCATTGTGATCAGCCCATGTTGGTGCAATTATATTTTGATTGGTCTCAATATTTCGGATATGGTGTATCCCTTTAACTATAATATTGTTTACGGGAACATTTGAAGCAGAACTAGGCTTTCCTTTAGCTGAAACTTCTAATAATAATACGCTTTTAATATAAATATTTCGTATATTTAAGGATGCCAAAATCATCTACTCT
>NZ_JH621259.1:0-77612 GCF_000255455.1 Aquimarina agarilytica ZC1
ACCTCTATGAGTGGCACTGTTTGACCGAAATCACTGGCATGGTCACTCCGAAATAGCCAATTTGGATTGTAGATTCGGTTTTAATCCTCTATTAACAATAATATTACCCACTTTTTGTACCCTTGGCATCAAGCATATTTCTATATAAACTGGCTGCTCCTCTTGATCATAATGAACCAAAAAAACTTCTAGCCTAGCCTTTTCAAATTCAATATCGTAAAGTTTTTTATCACCAGAATCTTTTGTCCTAAACACGGAAATTTTTCCATTAATAGGAATCCCCTTTTCGCCTAAATTATTTAAAATTGAAATACTACTTTCTTTTATTTTTAAGTGAAGGTGTAAGTCTCCAAATAAAGGAACAGCCATTTGATGTACCATAGATTTCGATTTGGGAACTATAAAAGATGTTGGGTTTAAAACAGAAAATTCTAAACCGTTTAAAACAAGTATTGCCTTGGTCATAAGCTTCATTTTTGCAAAAGAAAAAGGCGGAACTTCAACTTATTGTCCGAGAGGCACGACCAAATGCCCTGTAACAAATAAGAGAAGCCCACCCCATAAACGAAGCGGGCGTTCTGCTTATAATTCTTGTTACAATTTTTTTGGTCGTTTTCTCGAACAGAATTATAGCGAAACGCTACGTGAACTATTTATATGTTAAAATTCTATTCTCTTTCCTATGGGTTACTAATTTGGTTTAGACCAAAGTAATTAATTATGCTGAGTCTACAAAAGAAAGAATTTATAGTATTAAGTATTGATAGAGGAATGAACTAATTTGAGATTATCATTAGTTATCTTAATCTTAAAGGTTAAACATGCTCAAAAAACGGTTGCCTAGACACAAAAAAAATGTAAATATTTAGTTCCTAATTTCTCAAAATACTCAATCAAATTAATTCTGTAGCATGTATAAAAACAAAATAAACAGAATAAGAAAAGTAGAGTAATAAATAGAGCTCTCAATATTAACTTAAGGTTTGAGATTTTAACTTTAATTTTTTCAAAATCACGTTTAAAATCTTCATAGATTTTATTGTAGGATGTTTTTATTAATTTTTCCTCTTCTAAAACATCCTCATTTAAACAGGAAATATTGTATTTGGTAATTCTTAAAATTAAGAATGCAATTATAGTATAAAGAAGGTAAGCAATTAAAATCAATAAGAGGATTTTAGGATCATTTTTTACTTTGTAACTTGCAAAAACAGAAGCAGCAAAGGTTAAAGGAAACGAAACAACTTGCTTACTTATTGAATCTATATTTTTATCAATATCTTCGAAATACTTTTGTCTTTCTTCTTTAAACTCAGTCTTAACTTTATCGAAAGCAAAGCTTTCTACATAAGTCTCATAATCCCTATCCGTTAAACTTATAAGAGCTTCTAAGTTTTCTAAAAGAGCTGAAAATCTTAAAGACTCACCATATGAATGTATGACCGTAATAACATTTTCTTTAAAAAAATGAATAAATTCCTTTTTACTAAAATTGGATTTTAATAGGTCTAATTTTCCACTCATTTCTTTTTCATAAAAAAACTTAAAACTAGGAAGAGTGTATCCTACAGTAAAAATTCCATTCTGTTTACTGATAATTGTAAATGAATTGTTTGACTCATCAACAAATGGAGTGAAATCATGATTATTTGATAAATACTTTTTTATTTCATAAAACTGTATGAAATTTTCGGTAAAAAGCTTTGAGCTTTGAATTCTATTATCTGAAGACCTAGAATATTGTGCTTTTAATATTAAATGATTTGAATTTTCCTCTTGTATGTCAAAAATTGAAACAAAATTTTCTTCATTGTAATAGAACTTAAAATTATCTAATCTTGATTTAATCAGATTTATTTCATAAGTCTCGTTGATTAATTCTTCCAAAAAAAAGAATTTATTCAATAAACTTTTGGTTCTAATTTTATCCTTTAAGATTGAAAATACTATTTGATAACCGTTAAAAGTTTTCTCTTTAAAAATCTCTTGGTCATTAATAATATCTACTAAATTTTCTAAATCTTGTTGATAATTACTCATCATATTCAAGCATTTTCAATAAGCACTTGTTTTTCTCTTTTTATTATACTTGGTAATTTATCTGAATAAATAATTATCCTATCACTTTTTACATCAACATTACTTGAATTTAATTTATCTAAATCGACTCTTAATTCAATGCCTGGAACTTTCGCTCTTATCGTTATTAACTTTTTCCAATGTTGGCCGGACACCTTAAATTCAGGATCAATTACAACTCCTGAGGTTTCTGCATAATCCTTTATTTTCGAAGAAAGAGTTTCTCCATAAAAATGAGATGAGATATCATAAATATTGACTTTCCCTTTGTGTTCTGTTTTCACATAATCATGCACTCTTTTTTGAAATTCTAATTGATCAATAGAATCTCCCTTTTCATCCAAAGGTGGGTCAATAGTCTTAAGTAAATTTATTAGATGTTGTGTGTTCTCACTATTCTTGATTAACCCATCTGCTAAAATCCATTCTTTAAAATATCCAGATACATTTCCATCAGCTTGTGTTGTAATTATAGAAAGATATTTTCTGTCGTCAAATTCAGACTTAAATATTGTAAAATTCAAACGAGCAGCCATTGCTGTTTTCTCAATATTTACATTCTCAGTTTTATCTAATATATAATTATCTTCTTTTCTAATGATATTAATCCCTGATCGCTTTCTTAAAAGTACAACCATAACAAAATGTTTGGAATCTACACTATAATCACAAAAAAGGAAATAGCCACCTTTCGCAAAATTCTGTTTCTGGATTTTCTGTCTCAAGATTTCTAATGAATAAGAGAATTGGATAAACCTATCATCAGAAGAATCATCTAAATACTTTAAAAGATCATCTTTAAAACTATTTGACTCATTCTCTTTAAATGTCGCATTTTTCTTACTAGAGCTATCGCTAATAGAATTATGCAACTCTAATATTAATTGCTTCGCAAAAGCATCAATCTTTAGTAAATGTTCAGAATATTCAATTGATGCTTTTGTGCTTTGTTCCTCTTTTTCTAAATGGTGTACAACAACTCTAGTAATTTTTAGACTCATATTCAATAAATTATGAATATAAATCTAACATACTATTCTAAAATACAAAAGGTTATATGACTTATTTATTAAAGTTTGTAACTATAGAATATCGATATCTAAATACACTAGTGCGCACCACTCTAAATTGCCCTATGGTAGTATCCCAACCTAGTGGAGTAACTAACCCCATTTTTTTAAGTTTAGAACGACTTACATTCTCATTCTCTTCTGATTTGATAAGTTGTTCTAAAATCCTCTCGTCTGGAGATAACATAGGTTTCTTGGGCATAGGCCTCTGGGATTCAATTGGTTTTTCTTTTACTTCTTCTAAAACAGGTTTAGATTCAGCAATAGCTTCCTCGATTTCGTTGAACTCCATGCGGTCTGCATATTCTTCTTCGATATCTTCCACAATTTCTAAATCTAAGGCTTCTAGTTCAGTCAGTAAATTTCCTTTTTCACATTCAGAAACTGTATCCAATAGCTTTTGCATACGATTGAAAATCTCAATTTTCTCTTGAATGGGCTGCAAAAGTAAGGATACTTCTAATTGATTTCGCTTTAAAAATAATTGATGTTCGATACGTTTCATAAAGTTAGAATTAAGCGGTTACTAATTGGGGAGTTAAGTTTTCACTAGATTCTAGTGATTTTTCGATAATACTAGATAATGCCGCAGTAGCCACAGAAGTAGCTAAGACAATACCTGTGGTTTTCAGTAGCTCTTTTCCTTTAGGCACTTGAAATTTGAATTGCTCTTTATTGGAATTCTTACCTAGATTATAATAGATCAGAGCTTCTGCCAGTCCAATAGCCAATCCTGCTCCTGTAATGATTAATACCTTTTTATTCATGTGTTACTTTTTATCAATTACTTTTTCAAATTTTTCTTTAATCTGCTCCTGCCCTTTTTCAATACGGAGGTCACTCATTTTGAAAGTATTCATAATATTGCGATGTGCTCTAAGTAGTATTTTTCTTGCTTCCTTTTGTACCTCTTTATTTTCTTTTAAAGTAGGAGGAATCAGATTGGCTATAGAAATAAAATGACCTTTAATCTTAGCATGTCGAGTTGGTTTTGGCTTTTGGGGCTTTCCTTTTCTTTTCTCATCATTGTATGCTCGAATCTTTGCTCGACAAGCTTTAATATCGGCATCTAATAACTTCAAATCTTCATCTATAGATTTGATGGTAGCCTTATCCTTAGATTCTTTTTTAGAAGTACCCTCTTTCTTAGGTTTTTCTTTTTCTAAAGCTTCAGGAGCGCTTCGTTCTACCATTTTATAGACCTTCTCGATATTCTCTTTAGCAATTGTTTCAAAGGCTTTTTTATCTGCTGTATTTTCATAATCTTCTAATAAAGATTTGACAGCAGCTTGTAAAAGGGTCGGTTGCACTTTTTCTAAATCCAGTGCTTGTAATTGTTTTATCGTCATGGGTTATGCGGCTATTTGTAATTCTAGTTCTAACAAGACTAAGGCTCTAGCACGTTCTTGTTCCTGGATTCGTAGGTATTCTTGGGTATCTTTTGATTTTGGAGACTTACTGCTCTTTTGATAAATTTCGTAGAGTAAGGCGTCAGCCTCTAAGGCTTTATCATCAGCCTTTTGAAAGTGTCCTGAATTATTTCGAATCACTTCCCAAGCTTTGACTAAATCAAGAGGGCTTCCCGTGAGTTCTTTGATTTCTTTTTGATTGGTAATACTTACTTTTTTGAGTTCCTTTGGAGTAAAATCTTTAGTTTTGTACATAATTATAAGGTGTGATCTATGGCGTATTGTTGTTGATATACAGGTTCTAAAGACCAGAAAAAAGCATTTGCTTCTTCTTGGTTACTGTAATGAATAGAACAAAGTTGCGGTGTTCCATCTAATTCGAAACATTCGTAGCGATAGCATTGTTTCGGATTATCAAAATCAGTAAGATCAATACAGTTCCATTGTAAAATCAAGGCATCAGGACGCATTTTAGAAATCATGATTCTAAAATCTCGACACTGATTTGGTGTTGCTTTATTGATTTCAATGGCTCGATTCATTATGATATTGATGACTTCTTTTTTAAGCATGAGTGTTAGGATTATTGGAACTGTAATTTTCTAGAATGGTAGTGACCTCTCTTACGGCTGCTTCAATAGAGTAACTTTGTTCAAAAACAAAAGCTTTAGGGTTGATCTGCTTTACAAATTCATTCCCCATCTTACTTTCGATACTCCCTAAACTATTTGGGATATTAAGTCCAAAATAATTTGATATAGAGATGAGACTTTTAAAACCTTTATACCTAAAGAATCTAGGATCTGAAGCCAATAAGAGCAGCTGATTTTTATCTAATGGATCTTGAAAACGTTTTACACAAACAACATTCATCAGCTTGTGTGTATTAAAACTCGTACCAAGAAGTACATTTACCTGAACTGGGATTTGACGTTGTTCTAAAAAATCTACAAGTTCACCACAAGCCAGTCCTACATACAATAATTGATCTCCACCCAACTGCGCATTTGCTCCAGCTAATAAATAAAGTTCTATCGCTGGAAGTTGATTTTGTTTTTGAGAAAAAGAAGTATAAACTTCCTTAACTGAAGTATGAAATGATATCTTTTGTAACTCCACATTCATCTGACTGATTCTAGTATCGATGGGTGCTGATGTATTTATAGCATATTGCTTCGATAGTGCCATAGCCGCTCTATCGAAAGAAAATATTCCTAAACCTTTATTGTTGTAATCAAGTTTTGGTTTTAGAAGCTTTTGATCTGCTAACTTGTATAGATAAGGTTCGAGTTTTCCTTTTAGTTTGGGACGTACTTTCTCAAGCAAATACATTCCTAAAAACTGTTGATGATTCTCTAATTCATCTACACTTTTAGGAATTGGTGTTCCAAACCAATTCTTTCCTTGCTGTATGAATTCGCTTGCGGCACCCTCAATACGATTCCAAACCTCTTTATTGCTAGCGTTCAACTGCTGAATTTCAACATTACAAAAAGCATGGAAATCTACTATACTATTGAATTGTAAATAGTGGTAGGTTTCTTGCCTTTTGCTGATGGTATGTTTCTTTGGTCGTCTCACTTGTTTTAAAATTATGAGATAACCGAATTTTTAAAAGGTCTTTATTTTGTAATTCAGTACGCTTGTTGATATATTTAATCGAAAATCGATTGATGTACAGGAAGATCCATATTGACTTTCAAAAAGATGAATACTGCTATTTTTGCAATTCCAATAAATTATTAAAGAAGGGAATTCTATTAATAGATACTCAAACCAATAAGAGATATATTTCAAGCTTGACATGTATTGAAAAGGTCAAAAATGAAATCTATAATTACGATGAAAAAATTCCTGATTTAACAAGAGGTGTTATTTCTTTGGCTTCTAACTCTATGGGAAGCACTAAAAACCCTAGCAACGAATTAGTAAGAATAATGCCTCCTTTAGAATATCTAATATTAAGACAAAACAAATTACAAGACTTTAAAGGAATATCTTATTGGAAAATCGAAGATATTTATCAGTATTATTCTAAATTTTTTATTATCACTCCACAGCAAGAAAAAAGATTACTTGGATTAATTCAAACTACTAAAGCCAAATTTCCCCATTTAGCTCCCCGAAATTTACAAAAAGTCTATGCAGCCTCATATTGGCTGAATTATTCTATTGAAAAGCAATACAACAAAAAATCCAAGGACTTCTTAAATAGTGTTTTACAATTTTATAAAACTAAAGGTTTTGTAACAACAGCTCAAGAAAAATATGTTCAAAAAACTTTAGAATGGCTGAATGATTCTTTAGATAACAAATTCAAAAAAGTTCCTAGAATTGAATTTCCTCAGTTTTGCTCGCAATAATATATTTAACCAATCCTCCTTTTAAACTCGGTAATAAACTCCTGTTTCATAGTACTTCCTTTATATGAATTCAAAAAGGTTTCCAAATTGATTTCTTCTTTGATATGCTTTGCTTTTTCTAGATTTATAGCTAAGAAATAACTCTCAATCGCATCTTTTAAAGTTTTACCATTAGGAATTTTACGAAAGGTTTTTCCAAACTCATCTTTCATTCCCGTTTCTCGTTTCATCTCTAACTCGTAGATGCGCTCTAGGTTCAGCATAGTACGAAGGGTCATGATATCCTCCGTATCATCATCACTAATAGATCGTCCTTCGTAATTTAGAATCGCTTTTCTAATGGCTACACAAATATTGAAAACCGCAGGATACACAACAGATCGCTCTAAGGTTTCATTGTAACCAATTCTGTAAATACTTCCACTAAAACGATCTAATAAAGAAGCATCTTGCTTATTATTCCCTATATAATTGGTACTCATTCCTTTCCCAAGAACATTACCCGTGGCAATACATCCAAAATTCCGATGCTTCTTTATAGGTTCATTTTTACCATTGAAAATGATTGCTTTCTCTTTAGCGCTTTTAGCTAAGGCATCATTGAGTAATCCTGCGGTATTGGGATCGAGCTTGGGCAGCTCATCTAAAATGAGAATTTTACCATCGCGCCATGCTTCTATCAAAGCCCCTTCTTTATAGCCTTCCATGGTCTGCCCTCCTTTGATATCAATGGGAGAAGTCCATTGATTGCAATTCACCGTCACAAAAGGAAGCCGTTTTCCATCATTTTCATTGCGACCGAAAAGTGCGTAGGCTACTTTTTCTCCGAGGGTACTTTTTCCTGTTCCGGCGCTTCCCACTAAGAAAGCATTATTTCCAACACTAAGATCA
Source organism: Aquimarina agarilytica ZC1 (assembly GCF_000255455.1). GTDB lineage: Bacteria > Bacteroidota > Bacteroidia > Flavobacteriales > Flavobacteriaceae > Aquimarina > Aquimarina agarilytica. The sequence goes on from NZ_JH621259.1 coordinate 7,813, forward strand.
TCCACAATTTTCATAAAATTTGGAATCTGTTCTATTTCGGGGATATCTAATTTTAAATGGTTCATCGTAAAGCAAGTTGTAATTGATTAATAAGTTCATCTATATCGGCAATGGCAGCTATGGTATCTTCATAAAAGACCCTTCCTAATTCTTGTGGACTATACCTACCAAATACAAATTCAGGGTTTCCATCTTCATGAGGGTGATTCAAAATAAAATATCCCAAACTTTCAATAGCATCTTGTAGCGATAACTCCATCGCCTTTTGAACTATAGTATTATAATCTTTCTTTAAAGCTCCAGCTAACGTAGCTGCTTTCCATTGAGCGTACGGGATTTCAGCACTTTTAAAAATGGGAATTAATGAATAGTTGTAACGCTCTTTATCTGATAGTGAGCGATTATATACTACTATACCATTCGGATATATTTGATCAGGTTCCTGGTAACTCACAAAACCAGCTGCAGGATTACTTTCTTGTCCATAAGGTCTTCCCAGTTCATATTGATATTTTCCTTTTTGAGAAGCAGTTTTGTTTTTCCAGTCCGTTTCGTTTTCTATTTCCCAATCTTCTAATTCCTTAGCTGCTCCCATATATTTTACTCCATAGAAATTCAGACGCCTTAAAAAGGCTGCTACATTTTCCTGATGTAATGCTGCTGTCATTTCTCCAGCATTTTGAACAAAATCAGCTAACTCATCTTTATCCTGACCTTCCTCTTTTTTAATAAGCTTTCGAAGTAAGGGGTCTAAAGCAGCTTTATACAATTGTGCCTTGTTTAGATACACCTGAAAATAGTTAGCACTAATTCGCTTGATGGTAAAAACTAGTTCATGATCTTTAAAGAAATCATCGACTTCTAAAGTGGAAATAACTGATAGCGCATCGCCAATAGAAAGTAGTGCCGTTTCTGTTTCCCCATCCTTACCATATTCCCTAGACATCAGTATACCATTCTTAATCAACCCATCTTTAGTATTGAACTTAATGAGTTTGTTTTGCGTTCCAATCTGATTTGAAGCACCAACGATATTTTCTGTTAAGATTTGGCGTCGCTCTCTTTTGGAAGAAGCTTTTTTTATCAGTGCATTCCATTCCAACTGCACATACTGAATATCCTCTTTGGTAATATCTCTACTTGCTGTGTAAATCTGACTGATAAAAGCTTGCTCGGCAGGTTGTAAACTATACGTCAATAATTTTCTAGAATCTGCAACTACAAATTTGAAATGTATATTGCTATAGGTATATGGATTCTTCCCTTTCCCAATACTCATACCAAGAAATATTCCCCATGAGGGAGTCAACGTACTTCCAACAAAAGGTACTTTCACTACATCGCCAATCACCCAGAAGTTCAAATAACGACTAATCGTTCGCTGTATATTTTCTAGTCCTGCGACAAAAGTAGCTAGCTCCCTTGTTTTTTGGTGAATCAGTTCTTCGTGACGATTCCAGTCCGCAAGTATCTTTTCATTTTCTTCTACAGTAGTACCACTTCCTCGCTTTGGCAATTGCTCTCGCTCCGCTTTTAAACGTTCAATCACTTGGAGCTTGGCTGCCTTTCGTTTTTCAATAAGCTTAGGGTACTCTTGATTCAGCACATCTTCTTGACGCAATCGAATTTGGAGTGGCTTTTCTCCACCAAGGATTTCTTCCAAACGATCATCCACTTGCTGTTTGGTAAATGGTCTCTTCAAATTATTGATGATAGTAACATCACGAACAGTATCTTTTCCAAAAGGCGTTGTTCCTCCATTTCCTTTCTGAAATAGAAAACGCTTTTTAATTGCTGCATCTAATGGTAAAAACTCCGTTTCTAAATCATACGTCCCTTGTTGCTTCTCTAAAGTTACTTGATGTTGATAGCGTTCTAGTAAATCATCATACAAAGCATCTTGGTCTTCTACTTTCAAAAGTCCTGCTCTACCAGTCAATTGTCGAATAGCCCCTTGCTTAGTTTCTTGACGCTCATAGAAAATATTTCCATACTTGCCTGTTTTCTTGTAATACGTAGGATGTCCTAAACGCTCTAAATACTGGGGGTTTTCATCTATCCAGTTCCAAGCAGCGATGTCCCCATATTTATTTAAGAAGTCTGCACTTTTTAGTGTTTCATCATTGGTCTTTTGAGAACCTGTAGTATTGGCATCTAGTGATTTCAGCTTGGCTTTTAGCATAGTCATTAGTCGCTTTTCTGTAGGAATATCACTGGTGATGTAGTAATATTCTGGCATTACCACCTGTCCTGTACGGTTGATACGACCTCGCTTTTGAATCTCGGTATTGATATCCAACTCAAACTGATGTACAATCATGGCTCGTTGACGTTGATCTTTAAAATCTTTACTCGCATGAGCTGATGATCCTGTACTACCGCTTTGATTGATTAACAACACATCAAATTCCCCTCTATTAAAAAGTCGGAAAGAACGTTCTGTATTACTTCGAAAAGCTTCTACACGAGGTATCTTTTCTGAAAGGTTGACACGTTGATTTCTACCTGTAACCTCAGTTACCTTAAAATACGCTTCTTTATGACCACCTAAATACTTTGGTTTCTTAGCTTTTTGAATGCTGTGAATCAATGCATCAATAGGAGAAATATTAAGACCCGAAGCTTCTAAAAGCATTCGTTTCTTTAGATCGTGATAGGCTTTTTGCCCCATTTCTGGTAATACTTCTAAAGGAATTTTCTCTTTAGTTTTAGTGCCATCAATTTGAGTATAGTTATAATGGAATATTCCGTCTAATCCTTTAACTAGCGTCCTAACAAAATCAATATCTTCTTTAGGAATTTCATCTCCACTAACTAAATTCAAGTCTTTTAAAAATGACCCCATCGTAGATTTAAAAGCAATCACTACTTTTTTGTCTTCCTTGAGAAGCTTGATTGTAAAATCTGCTACCTCTTCTACCTTCAACGCAAAAAGCATCTGGTCTACAATATTGAATACTCTTGAAAAGTAAGGAGATTGTTTCACCCCTAGCCCTCTAGGCTTAGATTTTAAATGTTCTCCTTGAGCTTTAGCATCGGAGTGAATTTCGATAAGAATCGGAGCTACATATTCTCGCTCGAATTGCACCACCTCATTCATCAGTACAATGATTCGATTGACACTTTCTCTATTTTTACTACGTTGTGGTTCTTTATCTAAGGTGATATAATCTACTTTGATCCCCTCATTAGAACGTTGTCTACGAATCAATTGCCCACTTTCTGCTAGATTCGCTGCTACAATTTCTTGTAAGGCTAAACCTCCGCTAGTCATTGATCGCACAAATGCTCCATCAGTAAGCCCTGTCTCTGAAATTGCCGTCTTCTTAGCATAAAATGGCATCACCTCTGGATATTTAGCAAAAGTGGCACTTAAAAAGCAACAAGCTTTAGTGTCTGGTAATACCTTTCGCATCCATGTACCAATATTAGATTCGAAACCTCCTGCCATGTGAGATTCATCTAAAATGAAAACCACTCGCTTATATTTTTTGCTTCCTTCAACTCCTCGGCTCACCAAACTTTCTAACCATAATCGCTTATAGGGATGTGCTGCCTGAATCTGAGAATAGGTAGCAAAGATCATATCATATCCTTCTGGTAAATAATCAATGGGTTCTGCAATAGAAACCGTAGGATGCGTTGATGGATTAGGAAGGTTCTTTCCCACTTTTCGATGCCAATCCATAGACTCTTGGCTTTCCGTAGGATATTCCATTTCATTAGCAATAAGCTCGTATTGTTCCTTACTAGATAAAGGGCTATAAATGACAGTTCCATCAGCATCCTTAATTCGAGCCTGACTATCTGTATTCAAGATAAAAGGATGAATATCGTCAAAGCCAATTGCCTTTAAATCTCGATACATATCGGTAAATAAATCTGGCTTTTTAGTAAAAAATACAGGTAAGTAACCTTGCATAACTGCATGACGAATTACTGCTGCTGCTTGTCTTCCTTTTCCAATTCCCGTCTGATCAGCAATGATGATTCCTTGCTCATTCTCAAATTGCTTTAAATACAATCCCACCGCATCTACTTGTTCGGCGCTTAATGCTTTCCATAATTTCTTAGTAGAATCGTATTTCAACTGATTACGAACAAAATGATCTATATTTCCTTTTTCCTTGACTAGGCGGTTCATAGACTTCTGTACTTCATAAGCCATATTTCGTGGAATCAAGGTTTCCATGCGAAAAGTCGCTTGCGATTTAGGTTCATAAGGAACTAATGCACTTTGTTCAGCAACAATAGCATTCACTTGTGCTTTGTCTACACTCGTTTCTTCTTGGATTTCAATAGTGGTTGTATTCATTTTCCAAAAGCACTTAAAGTTTCTAAATAGCTACGTAGGGTGATTTGAGCATATTTTTGCGTGATTTCTTCTTCAGATATCCCTTGTCCGAAGAATAATCCTTCTTCTACTGTATCTCCTTGCTTTTGATGCCAGCTTTCTTTTAGCATTCCAAGAGCGGATTGCATGGTATCGGTATGCATCAGAAAATCTGAAATCTCATTTACCATATTACCATCATTGTAACTTACCTCTAAATAATCTTCGATTAAAGCAATAGGCATTTCGCCTTCGGCTATAGCTTGTTTGATAAGCTCATTAAGATGGAAATGAAGGGCTGCTTCGTGATCTTCATAACGTTCAAAACTCTCTGGATTTGAAACTATAAATAAAGTGATAGCTGCATCGTCTGGCATCAGCTGTGGGTTATAGTATATCATTAAAGTTGTGCTGTTTTTAGTTGTTGAATAAGTGTAGGTACACTAGGTCTAAGGTGAAGACTTACTTCTTCCCATAAATCCATAAAGCTATCGATGACTTTATCTAAATGTGGAGTTTCATGTTTGGTAGGTGCAACCCCATTGGGTATCAACTTTCTCCCATTAATAAGCACTAGCATAGTCTGTGTTACTGCTCCTTGTTTATTGTAAAGCTTAAAACTATTGAGATTGATAATATCATCCACATAATAGTGTCGGTATAACCAATTAAAGAAAGGACGATATTTGGCTATGAATCCATAGTTATCAAAATACACATGCCCCATTAGCATAAGCGCACCTCTTCCTTCATCCTTCATACTGTTTAGGGCAATAGCTGACATCAAATGTTCCAATCTCAGATGTCTTGGTAGTATATGGTGCTTCCCAAAATATTTATGGATGATGCGCATTTTATCAAACTCCGAAGCTTCCCACTTAGCAAATGGTGGATTGGTGACCACCACATCATAGGCTTTAGTCATAGAAGGAATAAAAGGCTCGGCGGCATTGAGCCTAGTAACCTCTTTAAACCCTTGAAACCTCAGAGATTTCTTTCGACTCTTATCAATCTCATTAACATGAGTCTTATTAGGATCAGCGCCCATAACCAATAATCCATTTCCTGCACTAGGCTCGAAAATGAGATCAGCAGCTTTCATATTGGTATATTCTGCAATCATGGCCCCAATGGGACATGGAGTAGAATACTGCTTGTAGAGTTCTTTGCTACTATCGGAATACGCATAAGTAGGTTGTACCTTCTCCCAAAAATGAATTATCTTTTGCAGTCTAGCTTCAAAAGAAATAGGCTCTCGATATAATTGTTTGTACCACAATAGCCAACTTAGTTCTACTGCTTCCCACAGCATACCTAGATTTGGAGAACCTGTAGTTTCTTTAAGGGCTTCTATTTTCTTTTTAGACAAGCGTTCGTCCTTTTCAAAATGTTCGTGCATTGTGGCAACCACACGATCTAGATAATCCTTATTTTCTTGAGAATTTTGCTTTGTAGCTTTTAGCTCTTCTTGTTGCAGAGTTTCTTTAGGACTAGGCTTTTCTTGACTTGCTGTTGAATCTAAATACTCTTGTAGAACCTGTTTCGAAGCCTCTACTCTTTCAATATCCCATTGTAGTTCTCGATATTTTTCTTTGGATTCCTTGTTAGATTTAGGTTTTCGAGTTTTAGAGTTTGTGTATTCCTCTTGCTGTTCTACAAGCTCTTGTAAAACTTCTTCTGTAAGCGCAATTCCCTTTTCAATATCTGCTACAGGTCGCCAATTATCCGCTACACCCCACCACGAAGGAGTTCTTGAAAATTTAAAAAGTACTTTTTCTAAGCGTTCTACACTTTTATATGTTGTATTAATATTTACATAAGGGTAATTCAGATCCGTTGGAAAACCGATTTCTTTAAAAACACTTTCCCCTCTATTATCCCATTCACTAAGCAACGAAGATCGATTCACATCGATATCGTAATCCGTCGGATGAGATAGTTGTATCAATTGAAATAGCTGTACTGCTGACGCTTTAGATAAATCTTCATTCGAAATGTTGTACAACTCCTTAAAACGATGCTTTAGAAACTGAGTAGCACCAATGGTAATATTTCCAGATTGAAAAGGCTCTTTAGCCTTTATGGGTACTAACACATTCCGTACCTGATATCCTCGTAAGAAAATATCCTTGGGTTTAGAGGTGGTTGTAGGAGCTTCATTTTCTAAATCAAGTGCTGTTTGGACTTCTTGTGGAGTTGGTATTTCTACCTCCTTAGGAGAAGTTTTTTCGATGGTAGTGACAATCTTCTGTTCTCCGAAAAGTTGACGAGCTCTCTTTTTATAGTTTCTAGGAAAGACTTTTATTTCTTGTAAACTATCTCGATACTTTTCCTCTCCAAACTTCTGCGCTATTGCGTAAGCAACCTTTTTATAAGAATCAAATACTACATAACTTTCCTCTCTTGTACCATCGGATGTATTAAAACAAAAAGTAACTACACTAAACTTGTTTTGATCTATGTTTTCTAAGGAAGAAGAAAAAGAAGGTCGAAGTGGAATGGCTTCCCATGAATCTCCATTAGTAATCGCCTCTTTTAGATCATTAGCATAAGTCATATATGCTGGATGCAGATCTGCATACCATTCTTTTGTTGAGCTAAAGGATTCTTTAAACCCAACTTCTTTTAAGTAAATAGCAAGTGCCTTAGGAAGTTCTTCTTGAAATTTCAATTCCAAGCGATTCTTAACACTATTTTTTACAACTTCTAAATTCATAAATGCGGTACTTCTCAGCGAAAAGTACCGCACTAGTACTCTTTTTTAAAAGTTCATAATGGTACCTAAGTACCTCCTAGGAGAAACTTTTTTTAACTAAGGCTTCACGCTCTAGGTTCTTGGTTTCGTAATCACCATAATTTTCTGCAAACCATTCGCCTTGTTTTTTGTGGGTACTGATGTGCCCATTCAGTTGCTTGGCAATAGCAAAACACTCTCCACATTCAGGGCACTTAAAAGGCTTCATTTCTATTTGGATTCCTGCTTCTAGGATTGCGTGAATACGCTTTACTTCTAGCGAGGACTCGCTGCGAACTTCAGTATTTTCAGTAGCTCCCAATTTATCCCCTGAATAAAATAGATGACTAAAACTGAATATCGTTGCCGATAGCATCACACAAATCAGTAACGCACTCCAAACACTTTCTGGATAGAATTGATATACTAAATTGTGAGCTAACGTACCGAAGAAATAAGCTATCGCTACTTTTTTCCATCCCTTAACAGTAAAAATTAAAACGGCTAAATCGACACCGAGGGCATACGCCCAGCTCCACCAAGGAGCATGGTACTGACTATTAATTTTAAAAACATAAACGGTATGCGCTACTTGGGGAACTAATAGTAAACTGAGAGCAAAAATTCCAAAAGCTTCGTTAAGAATGAGTTTTTTCATGTGACCACTTATTTGAAGGAATTTTCTACTGCTAAGGATTTCTCATCTCCTTCATAGAACTTAGCTAAAACTTCACCAGATTGCTTATCGTAAATAGCAATAGTACCTGCTAATACACCGTATTTCTTGATGAGCTTTTTAAAACGTTGCATTCCCAATTGTTGGTCTTTTTGCTTGGAAAATTTGTGCTTCCAATCAATCGAGTACATGGTACGTACATTGCCATCTTTAAACCAAACAATCATTTTCATAGAAGAATCTTCTCCCAATTTCCATCCTTTTCTATCACTCATCTTTTAAAATATTTAATGATTTGCTTTAACGGAATGGTTTCTAAATGCGTAGCATAGCTAAACATGTTGACTTGAATTTCTTGCTCCTTAACACCAATTCTAACTCGTAAATATTCTAAGGGAATATTTTCATTAGTAGCATAATTCTTTAAATAAGAAACTATACCACTAACCACTTTTTTAGAAAGCCTTTCATCGAGTTCGACCAAAGAGGTATCCATAAAAAAAGGCACTAGCTCCTTAGGAGTTAAAACCATTAGGGCTCTTTTTTCATCATGCAAAAAAGCTTTGACACTGCCTCGATGTAAAAAAATTCTAAGTTGTAATCGTTCACTTGATATGCGGAGTTTATCACTATACCAACAAGTATGGTTTATGATATTACTTCTAACCGTTTTCTCATAACCAAAGATGTCAACAGACAAATCAGCTACCGCTTCCTTTAGCTTTTTGCTAAGGGAAGACTTTCCTTTTAGTAAGGTCATATTGAAATATTAATGTGAAAATTGATAACTCTGGGATTGTAATACCGAAGCATGGAAAGCCTGAAGAAGCTCTGGTTTTCCTAGTTCTCCTAAACGGGTTTCGCACTGCCTGAACACTTCTAAAGAAGATTGTTTTTTATGTTCAGGTTGCTTTTCGTTACGTTCAAACTTGCGTATTTGATGCTTCAAAATAAGCTGTAAACGCACTTCTTCCTCTCGTACTTTTTGCTTAAAATACCACTCCCTAGTTCCTTTAAATCCATAAGGGTTTTCAAGATCAAAGTACTTGTCGGGAAGAGAAGCATATCTGTTCTCAGGGTCTTTAGCAATGTATTTTTGAACTAGCCCAATACGGTCCAAATACACCTGATGAATTCTTAAAAGCTCCTTTTCCGAATCGAACGGAGCATACCATTTTTCTAAATGTTCCCTAGCGCGTGTTTTTTGATATTCAGTCAGATGATAATCTTTATACAACACATTTTCAGCATACTGCCATAACTTCAAAGCAAAAGTAGATCGGGAAGCAGAAAGAGCCACATCCTCGGACGACTTCTCGCCGCTAGTGTGTGATGTGACCCGTTTTTTCTGCGCATTTCCCTCTGCATCTTCGGTGCTTACTTTATCACCTGCTAAGAAGTCCTCATTTTTTTTGTCGCCTGTTTTATTGGAAGTATCGTTTTTTTCGGGGCATTTTTCCTCTGTGTATCCTGTATCCTTGTTTCCAGTAACGTTGCGTGACTCTTTTCCTACCGTGAGCGGGAGCGAACTCATTTTTTTCGACAACTTATCTACTGCTATTAATATATTAGTTGTGTAACTATTGTTACTAGTATCTGTATGAGGACAAATTGTACGATGCTCTTCTTTAAAATTTTGATTATCAGCAGCTAAATTTTCTTCCCCTTTAGCGACATTTTTAGGGTTATTCACAGCCTTTTTAAGGTTTTCCCATAAAATATTGGAGTTTATAAACAACTCATAACTAGAGTTGCTACCATGCCAAATTTTATTAGTAATAAAACCTGCTTCTTGTAATCGTTTTAAATGCCTGGCGATGGTTCTCGGGCTGGCATTCCCCATTTTTCCCAATTGAACATTATTAGTTCTTAGAGGAGGTAGATTTTCAGGACTTATGGTAGATATACTTTTCGCTTTTAACAACGAAAGTCCGTAGAGTTTGATGATGTTTTGTGCTGTAAAGACAATAGCTTGTCTTAACTGCTCTTTGAGCACATGAGCATCGTTGTAGTGTTTTACATAAGTATCTAGTCTTTGAAATGCACTAGAATAATGAATAGGTTTCATAAGTAACGTCAAAAGTCCTACCTCAGTTATTTGAAACTGTCAGTAAAGACAATGCGTACAGGGTGCGCTATTGGCTGCCTTTTTCTCTTTTCTTAGAGAAGCTTTTTAGTTTTCTAAAATTTCCTTGCTACGTGCTACAAGTGCTTTTCGCTTAGTTTCTTTAGCTTCTATTAAATCCAAACAAAGCTCATATATTGTTTCTTCACTACTAGGACGCACTTTTTCTAGATTGAAAAATTTAGAAACTGTAGGTCGAGATAACTCTGTTCGCTCCATGATTTCTTTCACAGGACTATCATATAATCCATGCATCCTAGAAACCACTTTTTTGGCTTCCTCTAATAACTCCATAAATTAAAGTATTTCTATTTGACATAATATTTACAATTTATTTCAATTAAAATTCAATATTTCATTTTAATAATGCCAAATATATGTATTTTTGTTTTTTATAAAACATAATAAACCCAAATTATTATCAACTAACCTAATCTTAAAAAAATTATGAAAAGCACTCCCGAATATGATCATATAGACTTTCAATTCATTAAGGCAGTAGACGAAATCATTGAAGTAAATAAAAAACTAGGTCTAAAGCCTATTAATGATAGTGCACTAGGAACTGTTATCTACCCGACGAATAGAAGCATAATATCTGCTGTAAGAAATCGTCAAAAACACATTCCTCACATGGCACTTATTAATCTAGCTAAAGAATTCACCCTTGATATGAATTACTTCTACTCTAATGAAGCAACTCCTTTAAACTACCAACCAAAAACACTGAATAATATTCATATTCATAAAAACGGCATTAGTAGTACTGGAGATAATGCGATGAATATTCATGCTGGAAAAGGAAAAATAAAGCGTATTCATACTGCTGAAGCTGGCTCAAAAAATACGCTTGTTGAAACAGTTAATGTAAATAATATGATCAATCATTTTATTTCTAATATGGATAATGAGCGTGTAAAACAGTTCATGAATATTATCGCTTCGATTCAGTCAGAACACAAAGCTACCTCAGCAAAAATGGAAGCTGTCATGAACGAAAAGTCTGCTGAAATGAAAGAGATAAAAAATACATTTAAAGATGAATTAAAGTCTGTGAAACTAGAATTAAAAGAAACTAGAGAAAAACTTGATGCCTCGGTAGTAAGAGAGATGGAACTACTAAGAAAAATGATAGAACAAAAGTAACATGAAGCAAAAACTACTTACTGATAAAGAAATTCGTGTTGTTGAGATGTTACGAAATGAAAATTTTGAGAGCTTAAAGGTTCTAAAGCGAAATGGTAAAATAGACATCATAGAAGGCATCGAAAAGATTAAGGATACTAAAAAAATCGTTGACCTTCTAAAACAATATGAATTTCAGAATTTAGAAATAAAACAAAATGACGGGCGTATTGTACATATTAATCGTACTGTTCGAGAAAAACAATAAATTAAAAAGACCTATAGTGTCATGAGTACAGTTTCTGTAGTGACTAACTTTATATTAGAGCTACGGATAACCAACTCCTAAGTGTCAAAATCATTAGCACAAGTAAAAGCCAATAGTAATTTTAATGCTACTTGGTTGAAGAAATTTAAAGGATTCGAAAATTATAGCGATAAGCAAGCTGAAGAAACGGTAAAAGTTCTCCAAGAACTAGCAGCAATTGCTTGTCGCCATATTCAAAATACAAGTTAATAATGTCTGATTTATCAATATTTAATCAATTTGCAAAGAAATCTAATACTCCACAACTAAAAACGGATGGTAAAGCGGTAATCTATACACGTGTTTCTACCAAAGAACAAGCTGAAAATAATGCCAGTCTTGAGACTCAGCTTAAATACTGCAAGGAATGTGCTTCTAAAAAGGGATTAGAAGTCATAGAATACTTTGGAGGGACTTACGAATCCGCTAAAAGTGATGAGCGTAAAGAATTTCAAAAAATGCTTTCTTATGTAAAGCGTAGAAAGAATATCGGTTATATCATTGTTTATTCTTACGACCGTTTTTCAAGAACAGGTGCTAATGGAGCTTACATTAGCGATCAGCTTAAAAAACAAGGAATAGTTACGATTTCAGCAACCCAAGAAGTAGATACATCTACAAGTGCTGGGTCTTTTCAACAGAATCTATACTATATGTTTTCTCAATTCGATAATGAATTAAGAAGGGATAAGTCTGTATCAGGTATGAAAGAAAAGCTTAGAAAAGGATATTGGGTTGGCGGATTCCCTTTCGGATATTCCAACAGAAACCCTGGTAAAGGAAAGAACCCTGATCTTTATATCAACGAAAAAGGAAAGCTTTTAAAACAAGCATTTGTCTGGAAGGCTGAACTAAATATGTCTCATGTAGAAATAGCAAAAAAACTTCAAGCAAAAGGGGTAAAAACCAACGATAAAAGAATTAGTGATATGTTTAGAAACCCTTTTTACTGTGGATTAATAGTAAATTCATTGATACCAGGGGAAGTTATTGAAGGGAAGCATCCTCCACTCATCACTAGGGAAATGTTCTTAAAAATTCATAATTTGTTAGAAGTAGGAGAAGAACCTAGAGCTTATAGTATGGATGATGAAAACCTTCCACTTAAGATCTTTTTACGATCAACAACATGTGGAACTCCCCTTACTGGATATATCGTCAAGAAAAAGAATCTTTACTACTATAAAAATAGGCGAAAAGGCAGTCGTGAAAATAAAAGTGCAAAAAAATTACACTTACAGTTTGAAAGCTTGTTGAGTCAATATACTATTCAAGACAAAAAATATATAGCGCCTTTAAAGGAGATCATCTACAAAGCATTTGTAGATATGAATAAAGAGCGAATCAGAGAAAATGAAATTGTAGTAAAAGCAATTAAAGAGATTGATAAAAAACTAGACCGATTAGAAGAAAGATTCGTTTTTGAAGAAATTAATAGTGACCAATACAAAAGATTCAAAGGTAGACTCGAATCTGAAAAGGTTGAAAAAGAAAATTTATTATCATCTTCTGAGTTTAATAGTTCGAACCTTAAAAAAGCAATAGAAAGAGCTTTAAAAATAGCTCTTAACCTACCTAAAATGTGGAGTTTAGGAGATATTGAAACCAAAAGAAAAATTCAATATATGCTATTTCCTGAAGGTTTGGGGTATGACTTCGAAAACGACCGAGTTCGAACTTTTCGAGTAAACTCAATTTTCAACGTAATCAGCAGTATTTCAGACAAAAAAGAGTCAAAAAAAAAGCGAAATCAACACTATAAAAGTGAAGATTCCGCTTTGGTGACCGCGGAGGGATTCGAACCCCCAACCCTCAGAGCCGAAATCTGATATTCTATCCAGTTGAACTACGCAGCCATTATGTTGTTAGTTGTTAGTTGTTAGTTGTTAGTTGTTAGTTGTTAGTTGTTAGTTGTTAGTTAGATGGCAACAAATCCTTTATTTTTTTATTGCTTTATAATTTAACTTTTTCTAATAAATTACAAACTACTTAGTGTTAATCAAACACACAACATACAACCGACAACTCTCAACCAATAGTAACTACGATGATAATTTCGCTTTTACTATGGTAGAAATAGTTTTCCCATCGGCTTTTCCCGCTAGTTTCCCTGAAACTTGCCCCATTACTTTACCCATATCTTTCATCCCTTCTGCTCCTGTAGCGGCTATTACTTCTGCTACTACTTTGGCAACTTCTTCTTCACTTAATTGAGCCGGTAAAAATTTAGCGATTACTTCGGCTTGAGCCAATTCTGGTTCTGCTAAATCATTTCTGCCTTGTTCTGTAAAAATAACAGCACTATCCTTACGTTGTTTTACTAACTTCTGTAAAATTTTTAATTCTTGATCTTCGGTTAATTCTTCCTTAGACCCTGTTTCTGTTTGTGCTAATAAAATAGCTGACTTTACTGCTCGTAATGAAGCTAAAGCATTTTGATCTTTCGCTTTCATAGCCTCTTTCATGGCAGTCATGATATCTTTTGATAAACTCATTTTATTTAAGTATTAAGTAGCCAGTACAAAGTACGTAGACTTTTCTCTTTATTAATTAATTGAAACCGAAGCTAACACCCCCAATGAAGGAAGTCTAATCTACATTGTCATGAAGAAATGAATTATTTCTTCTTAATTGTAAATCATCATTGCTATCGGTACTTAGTGTGGTTCGTGAAACTACACTGCCATCTTTATTTTTATCTAAATCCAAGCCTGCTCTTTTATACGCAGGTTGTCTTTCAATATCATCAATATTGGAAGCGCTTGATCTAAATTTATAATTAAAATCTTTCATATGAGCACGACGCTCGGAGGCTCTTGATCGTAATACTTCCGATATCGGTAAATCCAATGGATCTCCCGTTTCATCAATACTAGTTTCTGGAGTCAAAGGTGCTACAGTTTTCTTTTCAAAAGTAATTTCACTTTCTTCCTCTTTAGCTACAGCTACTTCCTCGGGTTCTTCTTCCAATTGATAACGTACTACTTGAGGTTCTTTATTCACTTCAGCAACTACTACTGGAGCAACTTCAAGCTCTTCTTTTACTTCTACTTCAGCTGCTGCAGCGACAGGCTTTATTTCAATTTCATCATTAACCTCAATCGCTTTAGTCGATTCTGGTGTAGTTAAATCAAAAGTGAATGTCATCTGTTCATTCTCTTCTTCAAAAACAGGTTCCACCACCTCAACATCCTTTACCTCTATTTCATTAATGATTTCCTGTGTATTAATAATCACAAAATCATCATTCATTGCCTTTTCAGTAAATCCACTTACTTCTTCATGGTCTACTACATCTAAGTTTTTTATAAACTCTGTTGAAGGCATTAACAAGCTTTCTTTAATTGGAGTTTCTTCTATTTCTTCAAAAAGATCGTGTACAATTATTTCAGGCTTCTTTTCCTCTACTTCCTTAGGTGCTTCCACTACTTTTGGCTGCGTAGGTATGGTTGCTTCAGGAGTTACTTTTTGCGAAGGTAATTCTGCAGCACTTGTATTTACCGATGATAATTGTTGCTCTGCCTTTTGGTCTTCGCTCAGCGAATGAATAATTTTTCGCGTCTCTGTATTTACAATATCATCTTGCTGCTCTGCATCAAAACCTGTAGCTATTACGGTTACCGAAATAGAATCATCCAAACTTTCATCATCACCAACCCCCATAATAATGTTGGCTCCATATCCTGCTTCACTTTGAATATGATCATTGATCTCTCCTATTTCATCAATAGTAATTTCTTCTTTACCCGAAACAATTAAAAGTAATACATTTTTAGCTCCAGTTATCTTGTTATCATTTAATAATGGTGAATCTAAAGCTTTAACAATAGCATCATGAGCACGTTGCGCTCCCGAAGCATTAGCAGATCCCATAATTGCAGTTCCACTATTACTCAATACCGTTTTTGCATCGCGCAAGTCAATATTTTGAGTATAGTGATGTGTAATCACTTCTGCAATTCCTCTTGAAGCTGTTGCCAACACCTCATCAGCTTTAGAGAATCCTGCTTTAAATCCTAAATTTCCATATACTTCACGAAGTTTGTTATTATTAATAACAATAAGAGAATCTACTTCACTACGCAATTTTTCAACACCTGCTTGAGCTTGCTGATTACGCATACGGCCTTCGAACTGAAAAGGGACAGTTACAATACCTACGGTTAGTATATTAAGCTCACGAGCCATTTTTGCAATAATAGGAGCTGCACCAGTTCCGGTACCTCCACCCATACCAGCTGTAATAAATACCATTTTAGTATTTACCCCTAACATGCTTACAATATCCTCATAACTTTCTAGAGCAGCTTGCTCACCAATTTCAGGATTAGCTCCTGCACCCAAACCTTCGGTTAAGGATACCCCTAACTGAATTTTATTTGGAATACCACTATTCTCTAATGCTTGAGAATCTGTATTACAAATGACAAAGTCTACCCCTTTAATTCCTTGTTGAAACATGTGGTTAATGGCATTACTACCACCACCTCCAACACCAATCACTTTTATCACATTGGATTGATTTTTTGGCATGTCAAAAGAAATGTTTGCTAACCCATCTTGAGTATTCATATTTTTTCTTTTTGTGTTGTGATCCTCTTTGAAAACTTCAAATCAGATATTATATATCCCTTTATTCTCTTTTACTACTTTGATCCTGTAACAGATCTACAGTTTACTTGAACAACAACTTGTTTTATTCTGCGTTGTCCAAAAACTCTTTAAATTTATCCGCCCAACGTTCCAACATTCCTTTTTTAGGCGCCGAAATTGGTCTGGACTGTACTGGAGGGGCTTCATTTTCCGGCTCATCTATAAATTCTTCCGGTGCTACAGCTCCTTCTTTTTTAAGCTCCTCAGTAATAGTATTAATAGGTTGTGCTTCTTCTTCCAAACGTTTTTTGGCTTCCAAATTATCCATAACCAAACCAACAGCAGTCGCATATAAAGGACTTGTTGTTTCGGGATCACTATCACCTGCTAAATGCTCGTTTGGATATCCAATACGCGTATCCATTCCCGTAATATATTCCACTAACTGCTTTAAATGCTTTAGCTGTGCTCCTCCACCAGTTAAAACAATACCTGCTATAAGTTGCTTTTTGGTACTCTCATGTCCATAATTTTTTATTTCCTGAAATACCAATTCAATAATTTCAACTACACGCGCATGAATTATTTTTGATAAGTTTTTTAATGAAATCTCCTTTGGTTCGCGACCACGCAAACCTGGAATACTTACGATTTCATTATCCTTATTTTCACCAGGCCAAGCTGATCCAAATTTTACTTTTAATAATTCAGCCTGCTTTTCAATAATTGAGCAACCTTCTTTAATATCTTCGGTAACTACATTTCCTCCAAAAGGAATCACAGCTGTATGACGAATAATTCCATCTTTAAAAATGGCTAAATCAGTGGTTCCTCCACCTATATCAATTAAGGCTACACCCGCTTCTTTTTCTTCTTGACTTAATACCGCATTTGCAGAAGCTAAAGGCTCCAATGTTATTCCAGATAATTGTAATCCCGAACTTTTTACACAACGCCCAATATTACGAATGGAAGTAATTTGCCCCACAACTACATGGAAGTTAGCTTCTAACCGGCCTCCATACATTCCGATAGGCTCATTAATTTCAGCCTGCCCATCTACTTTATATTCTTGCGGAAGCACATGCAAAATTTCTTCCCCTGGTAGCATCACTAATTTATGTACTTGATTACACAAGTTCTCAATATCTGCACCATCAATTACCTCTTCCGAATCATTACGAACTATGTAATCACTATGCTGTAAACTGCGGATGTGTTGTCCTGCAATTCCAACAGTTGCATCTTCTATTTTAATTCCGGCAACACTCTCAGCCTCTTGAATAGCTTGTTGAATAGACTGAATGGTCTGCGTAATATTATTCACTACACCACGGTGCACACCCAAACTTTTGGACTTGCCAATACCTAAAACCTCCATTTTGCCATACTCATTGTAACGACCAACCATAGCTACTATTTTGGTTGTTCCAATGTCTAAGCCTACTGCAATATTCTGCTGTTCCATTATTAAATTTTTGTACAAATTACCTGATTTGTAATTCCCAGATTAACGAGTGCATACGAATCAAATAAATTGTCTTTTTGAGCCTTTGCATAAAATGCTTTAAGGTTTTTAAATTTTAGATCAAGTTGTGATACATCACCAATACGTATCAAAAAATCATGATTCCGAAGGCGTAAACTATAATCATCACCAGACAAGCAATTCACTCCTACTACTAATTTTTCTAAAAAATAATCTTCCTTAATTTTTTTTAAGAGTACTAATAAATTTGCTTTATGTTTTGGTGTAAAATAATACACCAATGGCACCCTCACCGAATTATTTTTTGATAACGGCATCAATTCACCGCTAACATCAATATATTTTGGTTGAGCACCGTAAATTCTTGCGATAGGCACACGCTGCTCTACCTGAGCACTAATACGCCCATTAACAGACATATAAACCTCGGCATTATCAACATAAACCTCATTTTTTATTAAGTCCTCCTTCTCCTTCAAAACTAAAGTTTCTTTTGTAGGAATACTATCATTTTTTACTTTTTGTATCAACAGTTTATTAACGAAATCTTCCGATAAAAAAAGTCGCTGATCGCCAATAAATTCCACTTTATCCTGTACTATTTTTCTTCGATTATTTCGTTTTTCGGCAAACGCAAATAGTAACATTAAGATCCCTAATGCAAGTACAATTCCTATATTGTATTTGATCTTTTTCATGCTAATAGCGCTTCTTTAATTTTTGAAACCTCAGCCCCAATATCACCTGCCCCAATAGTAACAATCACTTCGGCATCGCTTTGTTTAACCAAATCAATTAATGCTTTTTTAGAAACTAAACTTTTGTTTTTATTAGCAACTAGTGACAATAACCATTCCGAAGTTACCCCCTCCATAGGCAATTCCCTCGCCGGATAAATATCCAACAACAACAACTCATCAAACAGACTCAAACTTGTTCCAAACTCTTCTGCAAAGTCCTTTGTTCTACTAAACAAATGAGGCTGAAAAATGGCTAAAACTTTTTTATTCGGATGCATTTGCCTCACTGCCTGATGTAGCGCCTTTATTTCGGTTGGATGATGCGCATAATCATCAATATACACCAAATCAGATGTTTTTATTTGATAACTAAAACGACGTTGCACCCCCTTAAACGTTAATAAAGCCTTTGCTAACTTTTCGGCCGGGGAACCGTATTTTAAAGCCATAGCAAAGGCTGTAATTGCATTCAGCAGGTTATGAAAACCTGGTAGGCTTACATGCAAATTTTTTATAAGTTGCTCTGGTGTTTTTAAATCAAACACATAGCTTCCATTATCTATTTTTATATTTTGTGCCACATAATCCGCATCGGTATCAATCCCTATAGTAACTCCTTGCATAGGCAAGCCTTTTACTACAAATAATTCATTTTTTGTTAGAGCTGCAAAAGCATTAAAAGAATCTGTTAAAGCCTCATGCGCTCCATAAATATCTAAATGATCAGCATCCATTGAGGTAATAGCAGAAATATTGGGAAATAACTGCAAAAATGAACGATCAAATTCATCTGCCTCAACCACCACAACTTCATTTCCGCTACTTATATAATTCGAATTATAGTTTTCACTTATACCGCCTAAAAAAGCGGTTACTTTTTCACCCGATGCGTATAACAAATGAGCCAATATACTCGAAGTTGTCGTTTTTCCATGTGTACCTGCCACCGCTAGTGTAAACGTATCCTTCGTAATAAAACCTAGCACTTTAGCTCGTTTGTGCACCTCAAAATTATGGTCTTGAAAATACACCAATTGTTTATGTGTCGCTGGAACTGCCGGCGTATATACAACCAATGTGTTTTTTGCATTTAAAAAATTTTGAGGAATTTCTGCAACAGCATCATTAAAAGTTATATCCACTCCCAAATCAACTAAAGCCTTTGTAATAGCTGTTGGTGTTTTATCATATCCCGCTACTTGTTTACCCACACTTACAAAATAACGTGCAATGGCACTCATACCAATACCTCCGACACCGATAAAATAAACGTTTTCTATGTATTCTAAACCTCTCAACTAACCTATTCCTTAATTAATTTTTCAATTTCATTTACTATGTGTGCTGTAGCCTCTGGTTTGGACAGCTTTTTAAAATTTGAACTCAAATTTTCAATAAGTGCTTTATCATGTAATAATGCTAATATTTGAGCATCAAATTTTGCTTCAAATTCCGATTGTTTAATCATACATGCTGCATTTGCCTTAACTACAGCTTCGGCATTTTTAGTTTGATGATCTTCTGCCACATAAGGCGACGGAATAAACAATACAGGTTTCCCTACTATAGCTAATTCCGAAACAGAGCTTGCCCCCGCCCTTGAAACAATACAATCAGCCATTCCGTAGGCTAAATCCATACGATCTATATAAGCTACAATCTTTATGTGTGCTGTAGCTAAATGTTTAAACCTTTCATAATACAATTGGCCACATTGCCACAATACTTGTACATTATTTTCTTTAAAAAAAGCAATTCTCGAAGCTACCAACTCATTAATCGCTTTAGCGCCTAAACTTCCTCCAAGGACCAAAATCGTTTTCACCCCTTCATTTAATTCAAAATAATTAAATGCTTCCGCAGAAGAAATATCCTTGTTTAATATATCTTGACGTACTGGGTTTCCTGTTTGTACTAATTTTTCTGCAGGAAAAAATCGCTCTAAATCAGGATAGGCTACGCATATTTTTTTAGCATTACCTGCCAACCACTTATTGGTAATTCCTGGAAACGAATTTTGTTCCTGAATTAATGTCGGCACCTGCATCCAACCAGCCATTTTTAACAAAGCAGCACTTGCATACCCACCTGTCCCAATAGCTATTGTTGGCTTTTGTTTTTTTATAATTTTATACGACTTCCATAAACTACTCACTAACTTAAATGGCAATAATAGATTTTTGGTCGATAATTTTCGTTGTATTCCGCTTATCCACAGCCCTTCTATTTCATAACCTGCTTTGGGTACCTTTTGCATCTCCATACGATCACTTGCCCCAACAAACAAAAAATTGGCCTCCGGATACTTTTGTTTTAAAGCATCGGCAATGGCAATGGCAGGGTAAATATGCCCTCCAGTACCTCCTCCTGATATCACAAATGACAACTGCCTCATATAGTTTCGCTTAAAATATCCAACGGATTCGCTTCACTTTCTTCTTTCTCTTTTGGTGTCGATTTTACACTTACACTAATCACAATACCCAAAGCTAAGCAGGTCATCCAAATAGATGTCCCTCCACTACTTACCAAAGGCAAGGTTTGTCCCGTTACTGGAAATAACTCAACTGCCACGGCCATATTAATAAGCGCCTGAAAAACAATAGGCAAACCAACCCCCAACACTAATAACTTCCCAAAAACATCTTCACATTTATGCGAAATAATAATTAATCGAGCCAGTACTAATAGATAAGCAAACATAATCCCTACAGCCCCTAACAAACCAAACTCTTCCACTACTATCGCATAAATAAAATCTGAAGATGACTGCGGTAAAAAGTTTTTTTGTACACTTTTTCCTGGTCCCTGACCTATTAAACCACCAGTAGCAATAGCAATTTTAGCTCGCTCTATTTGATAATTATCTTTTTGATTTTCACTATCGTCTAAAAAATTCTCAATACGACTAGTCCATGTATCTACCCTATTGGAAAATGCTCCCGGAAATGCCTTTGCCGCTAATATAAATAGCGTTAAAAACAATAAACCTGTAGCAAAAATAATAGCCAAATACTTTAACGGATAGCCACCTATAAACACCAACATTATCACCATAGAAAAAATAATAGCAGCCGTTGAAAAATTGGCAGGGAAAATACAAGCAACCACCAACATTACTGGCAACCACCAAATACAAGCAACCACCAACATTACTGGCAACCACAATGGCACCAATGTCTCTTTAAATGTATAGGCTTTTGATGCTATTTTTGCCAAATACCGTGCGACAAAACTAAGCAACACCACCGACGCCAATGTCGAAGTTTGAAAAGTAACTCCAACTACAGGAATTCGTATCCATCGACTTGCATTAGCCCCCCCAATTGTGGTTCCCTGTGCAATAGTTACAACCAATAAAACTACCGCAATAGGCAACATAATCATAGAAAGCCCTTTAAAATAGTTGTATGGAATTTTATGTACTCCATATACTATTAAAAAACCTAAACCTAAATGCACCGCATGTTTAATTAAATACTTAAACGTATTTCCATCCCCATACAAATAAGCTAAATTACTGCTCGCACTATACACAGGCATAAATGAGAATAGTGCCAATAGACCTGCAATAGCCCAAAGCACTTTATCTCCCTGTATATTTAATAAGGCTTGTTTCATTTATTACAACTTATGTACTGCAGTTTTAAACTGATCTCCACGATCTTCATAATTTTTAAACAAGTCAAAACTTGCACAACATGGCGATAATAATACCGTATCATTACGCTCACCTAAAGCATATGCAATTTTAACAGCCTCTTGCATAGATTGCGTTTCCACAATGGTATCTACACAATTTTCAAATGAGGCCACAATACGACTATTGTCCACTCCTAAGCAAATAATTGCTTTCACTTTTTCATTAACAAGTTTATACAATTCGCTGTAATCATTCCCTTTATCCACTCCACCAACAATCCATACTACTGGTGTTTTAACAGCTTCCAATGCAAAATATGTAGCATTCACATTAGTTGCCTTGGAATCATTAATGTACTGCACATTATTGATTTTCAATACCATTTCTAATCGATGCTCCACTCCTTGAAAATTTGTTAAACTTTCACGAATTGTTTGTTTTCGTATACCAATTAATCTAGCTGACATTGCTGCCGCCATTGCATTTTTGGTATTGTGTCTTCCTTTTAAAGAAAGACTACTTTCTGATATGATAATATCTTGTTCGTTGTTCATACTTATTACGATATGGTTGTTTTTTATAAATACCCCTTGCTCCAATTCTTTTTCCAATGAAAAAGGAAAACATTGCGCTTTAGGCTTATGCTTTTTTAAATAATTTTGAATGTCCTTATCATCTGCATCATAAATGAAATAATCATTATGAGTTTGATTTTTTATTAATCTAAATTTTGCCGCGATATACTTATCATAGCTGTACTCATAGCGATCTAAATGATCTGGAGACAAATTAGTTAGTATGGCGATTTTTGGACAAAAATCTTCCACTCCATCTAACTGAAAACTACTCAACTCTAACACAAATGTGTTCGTCTGATCATCCAATACCGCCTTAGCAAAACTATCTCCGATATTTCCCGCCATGGTAACCCCTTCCATTCCCGAAGAAAGCACATGACCCGTAAGCATGGTAGTCGTCGTTTTTCCATTGCTTCCTGTTATACCGACAACAGACGCTTTAGTATATTTTACAGCAAATTCAATTTCAGAAATTACCGGAATCCTCTTTGACACTATTTTTTTAACTATAGGTACTGCATCTGGAATCCCAGGGCTTTTTACCACTACATCGGCATTTAAAATCAATGCTTCAGTATGCTGTTCTTCTTCAAAAGCTAATCCAGCTTCAGCTAAAATTGAAGTATACTTATCTGTTATTTTCCCAAAATCCGACACAAAAACATCATATCCTTTAGCCTTAGCCAAAAGCGCAGTACCCACACCACTCTCTCCAGCACCAAGCACCACAAGTCTTTGTATGTTATTTTGGTTATTCATTATATAATTACCTAAGTTTAAGCGTTACTACAGTTAGAATTGCTAACAAAATGCCTACAATCCAAAAACGGGCTACAATTTTACTTTCGTGAATACCCTTCTTTTGATAGTGATGATGTAAAGGAGACATTAAAAACACCCGTTTACCCTCACCAAATTTCTTTTTTGTGTACTTAAAGTATGAAACCTGAATAATCACCGATAGTGTCTCCACAAAAAAGACTCCGCACAACAAAGGAATCAACAACTCCTTACGAACAGCAATAGCAATTACTGCTATTATTCCACCAATAGTTAAACTTCCTGTATCGCCCATAAACACCTGAGCTGGATACGTATTGTACCACAAAAACCCAACTAAAGCTCCCGTAAATGCCGCTATAAAAATGGTCATCTCACCCGTATGGGGTATGTACATCACATTCAAGTAATCGGAAAAAATAATATTCCCCGAAATCCACGCAAAAGCACCTAAAACAACAACCATAATTGCCGATGTACCTGCTGCCAAACCATCAATCCCATCCGTTAAATTTGCTCCATTTGACACTGCGGTAACAATAACAATCACTACCGGAATGAAAAATAGCCAAGCATATTTTTTTAAGCCTGGATTAATCCACTCCAACAGCTTTGCATATTCAAACTCATTATTTTTTAGAAAAGGAATGGTTGTTTTCGTTGATTTTGTTTCGGGTTTAAATTCAGACTCATTACTCCCAGTTGCTCTTATTTGCGCAATAACCTCCGGAGATTTTTCTTCTTTAATCGTTATATCCTTATGGAAATACATCACTAAACCAACAAAAATACCCAGTCCAACTTGACCTATAACTTTAAACTTTCCGGCAAGACCATCTTTATTTTTCTTTTTTATTTTTAAATAATCATCTGTAAAACCAATAGCTCCCATCCAAAGTGTGGTAACTACTAATAATATGATGTATATATTTTCGAGTTTCGCAAAAAGAAGCACTGGTATTAATGTGGCTAGAATAATTATAATTCCACCCATAGTCGGTGTCCCAGCTTTTTCTGTCTGCCCTTGCAAACCTAAGTCTCGTATACTTTCGCCCATCTGTTTTTTTTGTAAAAAAACAATGATTCGTTTTCCGTAGGTCACCGAAATCAACAGAGAAACTAATATGGCTAAAGCTGCTCTAAAACTTAAAAAGCCAAACAGACTTGCTCCCGGGAACTGAAAGTTCTGCTCTAAATAATCAAATAAATAGTATAACATTAGCCAATTAATTTTAAATAATTCTGCACCACTTCCATATCACTGAAAGCTGTTTTTTTTCCTTTTACATCCTGATAGTTTTCATGTCCTTTTCCTGCAATTAAAATAATATCATTAGGATTTGCCATGCTTACCGCAGTTTTAATAGCCTGCTTACGATCTTGGATTGTAAGTGTTTTTTTAAAATCTTGAGGTTGTACTCCCGCCTCCATGGCATTTAAAATATCTTGAGGTTCTTCAAAACGAGGATTATCATTGGTAAAAATGACTTTATCACTTAATTGTGCAGCAATTGATGCCATAATAGGTCTTTTCAATTGATCACGATCTCCTCCGCAACCAACCACGGTAATTAAGGTTTCATTACGTGTTCGTATTGAATTTACTGTATTCAATACATTTTTAAGCGCATCCGGTGTATGAGCAAAATCAACTATTGCTGTAATTTTTTGATCCGACACCACATATTCAAACCTCCCGTTCACACTTTCAAGATTACTCAGTAATTGTAAAATCTCTAAAGATTCCAAGCCAAGCATTTCTGCACAAGCATAAACCGACACCAAATTATAAGCATTAAAATCCCCTATGAGCTTACTCCAAAACTCCTTATCATTAATTTTTAAAAGCAAACCTTGAAAACTACTTTCCAACACATTGCCTCTATAATCTGCAAAAGACTTTAAAGCATAAGTGATTTTTTTTGCTTTTGTATTCTGAAGCATTATTGGACCATTTTTATCATCGGAATTTGTTAATGCAAAAGCCTTTTGAGACAATGAATCAAAAAAAGATTTTTTAACATCGCGGTACTCTTTAAATGTTTCATGGTAATCCAAATGATCATGCGACAAATTAGTAAACACACCTCCCACAAACTCTAAACCCAAGGTCCTTTTTTGATGAATTCCATGCGAACTCACCTCCATAAAACAATAAGTCACCCCGGCAGTAACCATATTGGCTAAATGCTTTTGTAATTGCAATGCATCGGGTGTAGTATGCGTTGCAGGAATTTCTTTATTATGAATGCACACTTTTACAGTAGAAATCAAACCTACTTTATAGCCTGCATTTTTAAACAATTGAAATAGTAAACTTGTTACTGTTGTTTTTCCATTAGTCCCTGTTACTCCAACTAATTTTAGCTTACTCGAAGGGTTTTCATAAAAATTACTCGCCATAACCGCCAACGCAACTTGCGAATCAGCTACTTTTATATAAGTAACACCATTGACAATATGTTCCGGAAAAACTTCACAAACAATTACCAAAGCACCTTGATCTATAGCTTTTTTTATAAATTGATGCCCATCGACTTGCACTCCACGAACGGCTACAAAAACATCATTTAACGCCACTAAACGCGAATCGAATTGCAATGAATTTACACTTACATGTGTATTCCCCATTACCGCCTCAATGGATACCTTATATAATATGTTAGTTAAACTACTCAAGATAAAATAATGCTAATATGTTTACGATTTCCTATTTTTTCTCCCTGCGGAATAGACTGCTCTTTTACTTTTCCTTCACCTGATACCTTTACATCTAATCCTAAATTTTCCAATAATGGCAACACATCCATTAATGTCATCCCTTTTACGTTCGGCATTATGGTTTTATACTTCTGCGAAAGCGTATAAAAATTAGTATAATCTGCTCCTGATTTTTCTACTGAAGCCAGACTCACTTGATCTACAATTGGTGTTGCCCTGTATATTTTTTCAGCAATTTTTTTGAACACTGGAGCCGCCACTACATTTCCATAGAAGCCCAATTCCTTTTTAGGCTCATGCACCACAACTATACATGAATACTTTGGCGCGTCTGCCGGAAAATAGCCTACAAAAGATGAAATGTATTGCAAATGCTTTTTCCCTTTTCCGTAATTTTTTTGACAAGTCCCCGTTTTCCCGGCAAAGGGCATATACTTTGACTTTATATTTTTGGCTGTACCGCGTTCCACTACATTTTCCATCATCGTTTTTACCATTCCAACCGTTTCTTTTGAACATAGCGCTGGATTAATCACCTCTTTCCCAAATTGTTCTTCGACCGCATCCCAAGCACGCACTTGTTTTATAAATTGTGGCTTTACCATTTCGCCATTATTGGCAATCGCATTATAAAATGTTAGTGTTTGTAAAGGCGTTAATGAAATTCCGTAGCCAAAGGCCATCCATGGCAATGTAGTACCGTACCAATCTTTATCACCTGGATAAGGAAATTTAGGATCTCCTTCCCCTTTAATTGGTAAGCCCAAAGGCTTGTTTAACCCCATATTATAAAAGCGATTTAATAACTTTTTAGGGTTACTCTTGTAATGCTTGTTAACAATTTTAGCAAAGGCTGTATTGGATGACAATTCAAATGCCTTTGCGGCAGTAATTTTTCCGTACCCACCCCAATGAGAATCATACACCGTGCGGTCATAAAATTTTACACGTCCATTTTCGGTATCTACCACATAACTTGAATCAATCGCCTTATCCTCCAATAAAGCCACCATTGACATCAATTTAAATGTTGATCCTGGCTCATGCGATTCCCCAACAGCATAATTTAGTCGCTCATAATATTTTCCTTTTGACGTACGTGCTAAATTTGAAATTGCTTTAATATCGCCAGTTTTGGTTTCCATTACCACCACACACCCATGATGCGCTTCAAACTTTTCCAACTGCTCCAACAAGGCGTGATGTGCAATATCTTGTACATTTACATCAATTGCTGAAACCACATCATAACCATCTTGCGGTTCTACCTCATTGTTATCCGATACGGGTTTCCATTGCCCTTTTGATATCTTTTGCTTTAAACGTTTCCCTGCTTTACCTCGTAAATAAGGTCCATAAGCACCTTCGAGTCCAACTCTGGTATAATAGCCTTTTTCATCTTGACGCTCATAACCTACTGTTCGTTCTGCTATTTTCCCTATAGGATGTTCCCTTACAGTTCGTTGTTCTATAATTAATCCGCCTTTATTAGCTCCTAATTTTAAAATAGGGAAGTTTTTAACTCGCATATAACGCGAGTAGCCTACATTTCGACAAATTAATAAATACCTGTTTTTATTAGCTCTAGCCTTGTTAAAAAGCTTTGAATAATATGAAGTAGATTTCCCAAACTCCTTAGACATCGCCTTAGCTAGGTTTTGTATTTCTTTTTGAAAGGTTTCCTTTTTGACTGTTACCGCGTCAAATCGAATATTGTATTTAGGCACCGAAGTAGCCAGTAAATTATAATTAGCATCGTAAAGATTTCCTCGATTTGCAGGAATTACAAAATCTTTAAACACCCTCTTACGAGCTATTTCGCGATATTTATCTCCCTCAACAACCTGAATTTTAAACAAATTAAACAACACAAAACCTGCAAAAAGCAACAGACAACCTGCCACTAAATACGATCTGTTTGATATGTTTTTGATTGTTGTTTCCAATTTATTGCTAGCTTATTCCTTGACTACTAATTTTATTGGGGGTTCTTTTTTTAAGTCTACTCCTATTTCCTTGAGCCTCTTTTTTATTTGTGACTCCATTTTTAATTTCATTAACCTCGATCTTCCATCCACAAATCGGGTCCGATACTCTTTTACTTCATTATTCTTTTTAGCAATCTCATGAATTTTCCGTTCCGCACTATGTGAACTCGCAATCATTATTAAAGCCAACAACGACAAAAACAAAAGCATGACCCAATTTTTTGCCGAATCATCCGACAATAAAAGCCTTCCTTTTAATATGTCATACAACTTATCCTTCATCCACTAATCTTCAATCCGCTCTGCTATTCTTAGCTTAGCACTTCGTGCTCTATTATTTACAGCAATTTCATTTGCATCGGGTACAATAAGCCCACCTTTCTTTTTAAAAGGCACCGACATTTTTCCAAATAAATCCTTTTCAGGCTCTCCTTCAAAAAGACCATTTCTTATAAACCGTTTCACTAATCGATCTTCCAAAGAGTGATATGATATCAAACTTAATCTGCCACCTGGAGCTAATAATTCTTTTGTCTGCTCTAAAAATTCCTTTAACACAGCAATTTCCTGATTTACCTCAATACGAATTGCCTGATACACTTGTGCCAAAATTTTATGTTCCTTTCTTTTAATCATACAAGGCGCTAAAATTGCTTTTAACTGCTCACTTGTTTTTATGGGCGCTACCTCACGTGCCTCCACTATTAAACGAGCCATTTTTGCTGCGCTGCGCACCTCTCCATACTGCGACAATACTTGTTTTATTGCCAGCTCCTCGTAATTATTGATTACATCATTAGCTGAAAGTGTCGATGTTTGATCCATTCGCATATCCAATTCCGCCTCAAAACGAGTTGAAAAACCACGATCTGCCTCATCAAACTGATGTGATGACACACCAAAATCACCTAAAATTCCATCCACCTTTTTCACTCCATAAAAGCGCAAAAAACGCTTTATAAACCTAAAATTATGAGGCACTAATTGAAATCGATCATCATCTAGTGCATTTTTATGTGCATCCTGATCTTGATCAAAACCAAACAATTTCCCATTAGGTCCTAACCGAGACAATATCTCTTTTGAATGCCCTCCGCCACCAAAAGTAACATCGACATAAATCCCATCCGGCTTTATTGCTAAGCCATCAACAGTTTCATGTAACAACACTGGTATATGATACTTATTCTCCATCCATTACTATATCATCAAAACCCATTACCTCTTCAGCTAAATCTGCAAAATCATCTGCAGCTTCATCAATTGCTTTTTCGTAACGTGTTTTATCCCAAATTTCAATTATATTTATTGCCGAAGACAACACTAATTCTTTTTCTATTCCTGCAAAAGCCACCAAATCTTTAGGGATTAAAATTCGCCCTGTGGCATCTACCTCAATCTCCTTTACTCCTGCCGTAAAACGACGAATAAAATCATTATTCTTCTTTTTAAATCGATTCAGCTTATTCATTTTCTGCATCAGCTTATCCCATTCTTTCCTTGGATACAACTCCACACATGGCTGAAACACCGATCGCTTTAACACAAAACCTTCCGACAATACACTGTCCAACTGCTTTTTAAAGCCCGAAGGAAGCATCAATCGGCCTTTTGCATCCGCTTTACACTCGTATGTTCCAATTAAGTTTACCACTATTTATCTAGAATTAGTCAAAGATATTGAAAATATTACCACATTTTACCACATTATACCACATTGTTAATAAGTTTTACCACTCAACTAATCAAATCACAGCTTCCATCAAACCTCAACCCTAGCCTAAAAAGAAAAAAATCAGAAAAAAACATCACCGAAAAAAAGTAACAGAAGAACGAGAAGCAAATCTTAAAAAAAGAGTTCTTCAAAAAAATTCTGTTCCTGTTTGTTAAAATATTATATTTGCGTTTCAGTCATGCCAAAGCATTAATGAACGAAAACTTAATAAAAGAAGGAAAATTTATATACGCTAGTTCTGGTGAAGGAACACCTTTAGTTGTACTTCACGGACTTATGGGAGGTTTAAGTAATTTTGAAGGAATGTTCTCTCACTTCCCTCAACACGGATATCGTGTTATTATCCCTGAACTCCCTATTTATGAACTTCCATTGATTAAGACTAGTGTTAGTAATTTAGCCAAGTTTTTAAAGGAATTTTTAGATTATTTAGGATATACTAAGGTTACATTAGTAGGAAACTCACTTGGAGGACATATCGCCCTGGTGTTTCAAAAAATGTATCCCGAGTTTACTCAAGGATTAGTACTTACCGGAAGTTCGGGACTATACGAAAGCGGTATGGGAGAAAGTTACCCTAAACGTGGTGACTACGACTATATAAAGCAAAAAGCACAAGACGTATTTTATAAACCCGAAACTGCCACTAAAGAAATGGTTGACGAAGTTTACAATACGGTAAATGATCGTTACAAGTTAGTCAGAACCATAGCAATTGCAAAAAGTGCCATTAGACACAATATGGCTAAGGATTTACCAAAAATTAAAGCTCCAGCTTGTATTATTTGGGGAAAAAACGATATTGTGACTCCTCCAGATGTTGCTAGAGATTTTGAAAGACTTATCCCTAACTCAAGCCTTTATTGGATTGACGAATGTGGACACGCAGCTATGATGGAACATCCAGAAACATTTAACAAGTACCTACATGAATGGCTTGTTAAAGAAAATATTTAAAACACTTTAGTGTGAAAATTTCAAGTGCCGATTTTGTAATTAGCAACAGTGATGTTGCCAGATGTCCTAGTAACCCTTTTCCGGAATACGCCTTTATTGGGCGCTCAAACGTGGGAAAATCTTCATTGATTAACGCACTTATGAAACGAAAAAGCCTTGCTAAAACCTCTGGTAGACCTGGAAAAACACAACTTATTAACCATTTTTTAATTAATAAAAATTGGTTTTTAGTTGATTTACCAGGTTATGGGTATGCACGTACATCAAAAAGCACAAAAAAAACGTTCCAAAAATTTATTACCAATTATTTTAAACAACGCACGCAATTAGTAAGCGCTTTTGTTTTAGTCGACTGCAGGCATGAACCTCAAAAAATTGACCTAGCTTTTATGGAATGGCTGGCCACCAATAGCGTCCCCTTCTTTATCATTTTTACAAAAGCAGACAAATTAACCCCTAATACACTTCCTAAGCATATTGAAAATTACAAAAATAAAATGCTTGAATTTTGGGAAGAAATGCCTCCTTATTTTATTACCTCCTCTTCATCCAAACAAGGCTGTGATGAAGTATTAGCCCATATAGACCACTTAAATCAAGCGTTTTTTAAAGAGACTAGAGACTAGAGACTAGAGACTAGAGACTAGAGACTAGAGACTAGAGTAAACAAACTCTTGAACTTACCTATTGCACAAGCAAGCTTATTTCTTTTAGTATAAATCTCAACTATTTATTTCTATCCAAAACAGCAATAAGCTCATCTAAGGAACTTAGCTCCTTTAATTTTTTTGAAGAAAGTACCATTTTCAACCCATTTGAAGTAACAGCAAAAATCACTGGATAACTCACCTTTATATCGGGAAATTGCGTTTCAAATTCATTTTTATAAATGAATTTCATGGGTGTTTTTTGAGATGCTCTGAATGACCTCCACCTATCTGTTTCCCCAAAATTACCATGTGTTAATGCACACAGACTACATTCATATGTATTGGGACTTAAAATTTTATGCGCAAAGTCTATTTTTTTATTCCAAAATCCAGATGAGGCATTATATACAAACAGTAAGCTATCCAAAACTGAGGTTACTTCTTTTTTAAATCTAATTTTTCAGCAAAGTAATCCGTAAAATCGCGCATAGTCTCAGCCATTTTTACATCTTGAGTAGCACGCTGAAAAGTATCCGTCATAGCCACTAAAGTTTGATGAAAAAACAGCTTCATTTCATCAACAGGCATATCCTTTGTCCATAAATCAATTCGTAAACTCTCCTTGGCTTTAGCGTCCCATACCGAAAGTAAAAAAGCTTTTGCTTGTTCATCCGTTACACCGCCATCTTGAGCTGTCCATGATAGTGCTTCAGGCACTTTATTTTCATCTAATCCAACTTTTATTTTAATTTCAGAAGTATGTGTAACAGCCATTTTATTCGCGATTATTTTTGGGGTTTATATGTTGACATTTCAAAAATGGATTTACTATCCATTTCCATAAGCTGCTGCAAAGATACATTCTTCTTTTCCATGAATGCAAGTACTATTTGATATCCTATGTATTGCCCCACCTTGTCTGGCGCTTGCTGATCTATTGACAAATAAAACTTTGAAAAAGGTGCCGGATATACAAAACGAGGTAACAAGTCCTTATCCGTACTAAAAAGCATCTCTTTCTCAATAAAATAACGCCAAATAAAAGATTCATTATCCATTAACCAATCCATTTCCCTTTTGGAATACCCAAAAATATCCGAAAGCTCCATTTTTGGCAATAATGTACGTAGCAAATACCTCCTTTTCCCAAATAATATCATTTGAGCTAACAAGTCACGCCCATCTGCTCTTGGAACAATTTTTTGAGCATATGCCATAGCGATATTAGGCACCAATTGAGAAGGTTCAAAATCGTCCTTAATATATTTTGAGATATCCTCATAAAAGTAATGCTCGCCACCTAAATAGGTATCTAAGGATAACAGTAACAATTCTTTTCGGAGTACTACATTATTTTTATAATCCACATCCGAAATCAGGGAAATTATCCTAGGAACCTTTACTGAGGGGTAATAATAAATAAGATATTTATAAAATGATATCAATTCAGCGTTCACCTCATTTAAATCTGGAAATACTTTTTCAACTTCATTCACCAGCTCTTGATGTAATGTGTCTTTTGATTTTTTTAACCAGAATTTATCTTCATATTTTGTAGGAAATAAAAAAGGGTATTTTTTCTTCATCCCTAATAGTGTTGTATCACTCAGATTTACAAACATTTGATCAAAACGTTCAATAGACACCTCAACTGGAATTGAAGCAATTTCAGCCGGCATTTTATATTCTTTTTTACATGCTAAAAAAATTAAACTGAAGCTTGCTAAAAAAATAAATTTATACATTTTTGAATACTTTGTTTTATTCATGTCACAAAAATAAACAAACATTAATTCTATACTTTATTAAACGTTTCTTTTTAATTACTTTTATAAACAAGTAATTCTTTTTTTAGTCCATTTATACTATGTCACTATAAAAAGAAATTTAAAATGATGTTTTGAACATCAAAAAAACACCCTTATAAACTTACATTAAATGAAAACCGAAAAAGTAATAGATCATATAGTAAACTGGCTAAAAGAATATGCTACAAACGCTAATATTAAAGGTTTTGTTGTTGGAGTGAGTGGAGGAATCGATAGTGGCCTAACCTCCACACTATGCGCTAAAACTGGGCTTCAGACAATTTGTATTGAAATGCCTATTCACCAAGCCGAAAGCCAAGTCACTCGTGCTCAAGAACATATTTCACAATTAAAAAAGCATTTCCCTAACGTTAGTGATGAACGTGTTGACTTAACTCCGACCTTCGAAAGTTTTAAAAAACAAGTCCCTGAAATAGCGCCTAGTGCTCAACTTGATCTTTCTTTAGCAAACACACGTGCTCGTTTACGTATGACTACTTTATACTATTTTGCTGGATTACATGGCTATTTGGTTGCTGGAACAGGAAACAAGGTCGAAGATTTTGGCGTTGGTTTTTATACAAAATATGGAGATGGAGGCGTAGATTTAAGTCCAATTGCAGACTTAATGAAGAGTGAAGTTTATCAGCTTGCAAAAGCATTAGATGTTCCAGAATCCATCCAAAATGCAGCTCCCACAGATGGCCTTTTTGGAGACAGCCGTAGCGATGAAGATCAAATCGGAGCAAGCTATGATGAACTGGAATGGGCAATGAACCAGCAAGATAAGGGTAAGCATTTTGACGATTTTTCTGGCAGAAAACAAGAAGTTTTCAAAATTTACCACCGACTAAATACGGTAAACCAGCATAAAATGCAGCCAATTCCGGTCTGTAAAATACCTCTTGACCTAAAATAATACCTTTTAATCGAAACTTGCACTAAAAAACTTTTTTCAATCGCTTTTCTCTATAGTTTTACTGCACGCAAAATCAATTAAATCATCAATTAATATTGTTATGAAAGTATTAGTAGCAGATCATCACCCAATTACACGTAAAGGGATATTAGAAGCATTGTTTAGCAACAGCAACGATGTTCGATTATTACCTGCACTTATAGATGGAAAAAATTTATTTAAGGTCATAAGGAAAGAAATGCCAAATATTGTTTTCTTAGAATTGGATTTACCAAACTCCAATGGACTTCAAACCATTAAAGAAATCAAAAACAGATTCAAAGGCGTTAAAGTTTTTGTTTTTAGTCATCAACCTGAGGAAATTTATGCATTAAGCACAATAAAGTCTGGGGCTTCTGCTTATTTGTGTAAAACAGCATCAATAGATACTTTAAAATTTGCCTTTGACAGAGTTGCTCGAGGTGGTATTTATTTAAATGAAAGACTAAGCGACCAATTAAATAACCGTAGTTACAGAGGTTCACAATTTAACACTTTCAAAAAATTATCTACAAGAGAAGTAGAAGTACTCAATCTACTTTCGGCTGGCAGAAGAAACAAAGAAATCGCTAACAAATTAGATATTAACGAAAAAACTGTTAGCACATACAAAACAAGATTGCTAAAAAAATTAAAAGTCGACAACTTAGCCGACTTGATCCATCAATCAAGAATTTTACACATTTGCTAGATCATATTATATCACTCGATTTAGCTTTTCCGAAATCACTCGTTTTAAATTTTGATATTCAATGACTTCAGATAAGTCCTCTTGAATAGTAGAATTGGAATCGGGTGATTTTTCTTTGATACCATTCATTAAATCTAATATTTTAAGATCTACCAACTGTCTACGTAAATTTAAAATGACATCATTTACATACTGAACTACACTTGTTTTCTTTTGCTTCACATATATTTCATTACGTTCCCAGTCATCCAATGCATACTTTTCTTCTTCCATTAGAATATCTGTGATTTCCGTAGATAATTCCGGAGTTAGCATTTGTAAAAACATATCAATCCTAAATTGATCTTCAGCATTTAAAGTCTCTATTAAAATACCATAGACCTGCTGAAAGCTTGGATGTGTAAACTCAATTTCATCCATTTGCAAATCCAAAAACACCTTTTCATACACCTTTTTAGTTTGCTCAACAGACACTATTTCCAATTCCTCATCATCATTACGCTGATACATTAATTCTGTAAACACTTCCTCCTGCTGACCATATAACAACAAAATTCCAATAATGGATCGCTCCAACCTAAACAACACATTGACCTTTACTTCGGTTTCTGTAGGCTCCATGTTATTCAAGTACACCTCCATGGGTGGTTCATTAGGATCTACATTGGGATCCATCTTAACAGGTGCTGCTTTTGGCTTTGACTTTGATCTTTTATCTTGATCTTTCTTTGTTGAGGCTACAATTTGAGCTAAACTAGTAAACAGTACCTCCTCTGAAATTTGCATGATAGAAGCACACTCTCTTATGTATACCTCTTGCTTAATTACATCTGGAATTTTAGCAATACTTGCTACCATATTTCGGATGAGTTCCGCTTTTTTTATAGGGTCATCCGCTGCTTCTTCCTGTAATAAACTTGCTTTGAAGCGTATAAAATCCTGCTGATTCGTATCTAGATAAGCTTGTAAACTTTCTTTAGTATGCTTTTTTGCAAAGCTATCAGGGTCTTCTCCGTCAGGAAATGTACAAACACGCACATTCATCCCCTGCTCTAAAATTAGATCAATTCCTCTTATTGCTGCACGCATTCCAGCAGCATCCCCATCAAAAAGTACAGTAATGTTTTTTGAAAGTCGACTAATTAAACGTATTTGATCCGAAGTTAATGCTGTTCCCGATGAGGATACCACATTGGTAATTCCCGTTTGATAAAACTGAATTACATCGGTATAGCCTTCAACTAAATAACAATTATCCTCTTTAGCAATAGCTTGCTTGGCATAATAAATTCCATAAAGCACTTTACTTTTATGGTAAATATCACTTTCTGGTGAATTTAAATATTTAGCTGCTTTTGCATTAGTAACCAACAATCTACCACCATACCCCAAGACCCTTCCCGACATGGAATGTATAGGAAACATTACTCGACCTTTAAAGCGATCAAATTGTTTTTCTTCCTTAACTATACTTAGTCCTGTTTTTTCTAAATATTTTAATAAATAGCCTTTACTAATTGCCGTTTTTGTAAAGGCATCCCAGCTATCTGGCGAATATCCTAATTGAAACTTTTCTATAGTTTCGGCAGTAAAGCCACGCTCCTTAAAATAGGTTAAAGCTATAGCTTTACCAGTTTCGGTTTTATGTAATTGCTCTTGAAAATACGAATTTGCATACTCACTCACCAAATACATGCTTTCGCGCTCATTGGCTTGCTCTTTTTGCTCATCAGATTGCTCAGTCTCCTGAATTTCAATTCCGTAGCGTTTCGCTAAGTGCTTTATTGCTTCTGGATAACTGTAATGCTCATACTCCATTAAAAAAGCAATCACATTTCCTCCCTTACCACTACTAAAATCCTTCCAAATCTGTTTTACCGGAGACACCATAAACGAAGGCGACTTTTCATCGGAAAACGGACTTAATCCTTTAAAGTTACTTCCTGATTTTTTTAACTGAACGTAGTCTCCTATTACCTCCTCCAAACGAGCAGCTTCATAAACAGCATCTATGGTTTGTTTTGCTATCAAAGTATGAATTATTTTTTACGGTCAATAACGTAATTCACCATTAATTCTAAAGCGCTTTTATAGTCAGAATTAGGGTATTGTTGTAGTATATCTATAGCTTCCATTTTAAAAGTCAACATTTTCTTTTCCGCATATTCCAAGCCTCCTAAATCTTTCACCTTTTGTATTACTTGCTTTACGCGAAGTTTATTTTTATTGTGATTTTTTACCGAATTAATCATCCAGTCTTTATCCTTATCTGTTGCCGTATTTAATGCATAAATAAGTGGCAATGTCATTTTCTGCTCCTTAATATCAATTCCTGTTGGTTTACCTATAGCAGTCTCCCCATAATCAAATAAATCATCCTTTATTTGAAAGGCCATCCCGATCAACTCTCCAAATTTCCGCATTTTTTCAACATGAACTGAATTGGGTTGGACCGAAGCGGCTCCCAAACTACAACAGGCGGCTATGAGCGTAGCTGTTTTTTGTCGAATAATATCATAATACACTGCTTCCGATATATCCAATTTACGTGCTTTTTCAATTTGCAGTAACTCCCCTTCACTCATTTCTCGAACTGCTACTGAAATAATTTTAAGCAAATCAAAATCTTCATTATCAATAGAAAGCAACAAGCCTTTTGACAATAAATAATCCCCAACTAAAACCGCTATTTTATTTTTCCACAAGGCATTTACCGAAAAAAAACCACGTCGCATATTAGAATCATCAACTACATCATCATGCACTAAAGTTGCTGTATGGATTAACTCAATTACCGAAGCTCCTCGAAAAGTACGTTCATTTGCCTTTTCATTGTCTGAAAGCATTTTTGCCACCAAAAAAACAAACATAGGCCGCATTTGCTTCCCTTTTCTGTTCACTATATAATGGGTAATACGGTTGAGCAATGCCACCTTGGAACTCATTGAATTGGAGAACTTTTGCTCGAAAGTTTCCATTTCATCTAAAATTGGGGCTTTTATTTGCTCAACTACCTTCATAATAACACCGCTAAGATAGTTGTTTTTAACATTTTTATTAGTAATATTAATTACATACTTCGTTGTAATAACGCAACCAATTATACGCCTTTTCTTTAGTATTATTTACTAACATATGTTGGTAATCGCTTTCCACACTTTTGAACGACTTATTGTATATTGATTTAAAATCAGATAGGTCTTGCTCCCACAATTTCGCGAACTTTTCGGGGTTAAAATTCCTCAACAAATAATTTACTATTCTCATAGAATAACTAGTATCACTGCTATCAAGTGTATTTATTTTTCATTAAACACATGAATATCTCTTTGCGGAAATGGAATTGAAATCCCATTGGCTTCTAATTGTACTTTAGCTTCTTCTAGCACATAAAAATTTAGTTTCCAATAGTCTTCATTTTTTGCCCAAAATCGCAAAGATAAATCCACAGAACTATCCCCTAAATTAGCTACAAAAACTTCCGGGGCTGGATTCTTTAAAGTAGCTTCCTGCCCATTAACGATAGCCAGAAGAATATCCTTCGCTTTTTTAATATCACTATCATAAGAAATTCCAATAGTCATCACATTTTTACGATTAGGCTCGGCACTGTAATTTTTAATTGTATCATTTGATAATTTTCCGTTGGGAATAATAGCTTGTTGATTCCCGGCTGTAAGCAATGTAGTCGTAAATATCGAAATTGATTTAACCGTACCTACCTGACCCTGAGCCTCAATAAAATCTCCTACTTTAAATGGTTTAAATAATAATATTAACACCCCTCCTGCAAAATTGGAAAGCGAGCCTTGTAACGCTAAACCAATTGCCAAACCTGCTGCTCCTAAAATAGCCAATAATGAACTTGATTGCACCCCTAATTGAGTGATCACCATAATGAACAACATTACTTTCAATCCCCAATTCACTAAATCTGCTATGAATTTCTCAAGCGTAATATCGTAATCCTTTTTTGCAAAAAAGTTTCTTAATACTCTATTTATCAATTTAATTAACCAAAGACCGATAATTAAAACCAGTAATGCTGCAATAATTTTTGGCAAATAGCTCATTACTGAAACCACTAATTTATCGATAGTTTCTTTACTAATTTCATAACCAAAAACAGAAAAACTTAAAAGCGAAATAATAGTCATCATAGTATTAATTTTTTTTCTCAAATGTATGACAGATACATCATTTAAACGATTCAAAACTTAAAAAATTTGAAGTCATTACTTTAATGATATCGCAATCTACCTACTGCTCACTTAGCTATTTATCATTCAACAACTTAAAAGCTGCTTCCACTTCTGTTACTGGGTATTTACATGCATTATTTACACAAATAAATATATGTGTATCCTTTTCACTAAACCTATTTTGTAATAATGGTTGATTAGATTCTTTAGCACTCCCTGCTATTATTTTATTTGGATAATATTGTTTTTGAATGGCTACTCTTTTTTCTTCTGCAGCAGCGCCAACTATAACAACTTCATAAAAATCTTCGGTATAATTCAACATTAAATCCAACCAGTTAGAGTAACCACTTGGGTATTCCTCAATATTGACTTGTATATTGTGTAGCATTTTTTGAGAATGTTCTAAATATTTTTTATTAGAAAAATAATGAGATAGCTTGTATAAATTTTTAGCCATCATTGAATTTGAAGCAGGTATTACATTATCCGATGACTCAATGTTTCGGGTTACCAGAGCTGCATCTTCATCCGAAGTAAAGAAAAACAGACCGCTAGCATCATCATAAAAATGATCAAATACATAATCCGTCATTGTTTTAGACAAATCTAACCACTGTTGATCAAACGTAACTTGATATAATGCAATAAAAGCATCAATAGTCGCCGCGTAATCCTCCAAATACCCATTAATCGTACTTTTACCTTCCTTATAATTATGCATCAATTGACCGTTGCTTGCCATTTGCTTATTTTTAATAAATGCTGCATTTGTCAAGGCTACTTTTAAAAAGTTAGCATCATTAAAAACACTATAAGCATCTGCATATCCCTTTAACATTAAAGCATTCCACGAGGTTAAGGTTTTATCATCCAAACGTGGTCGTTCTCTTTTGGAACGAATACTTAATAAACGTTGTTTCCATTTTTTTTGCTTTTGCAAGAAGTCACCCTTGTCAAGCTTATGCTTTTCAATAAAATCAGCATCACTTTCATTTCGAATCAACACATAATTATTATGCTCCCAAATACCATAAGCATTTACATTATAATAATCCGCAAAAAGTTTAAAATCCTCTACCCCTAAAGCCGTTTCTAATGCTGGCTTTTGCCATACATAAAAAGCACCTTCTTCTAATTTACCGGAATGTGTTACACTATCTGCATCTAATGACGAATAAAATACACCTTCGGCATTCGTTAATTCGCGTTGTACAAAATCTAAAGTTTCATACACCACTTGCTTGTACCATTCATTTTTTGTTAACAAATAAGCATCCGAATATAAACTTACTAATTGCGCATTATCATAAAGCATTTTTTCAAAATGAGGCACATGCCATTTTTCATCTGTAGCATACCTTGCAAAACCACCTCCTACATGATCATAAACTCCTCCATATGAAATTTGATTAAGTGTTGTAATCACATAATCTTTTAACTTCTCATTATTCGTTTGATGTGCATAACGTAATAAAAAATGATAATTATTAGGCATCATAAATTTAGGCGCATAATCCAAACCTCCTTTTTTATAATCAAATTTTTTAGCCCAAGTTTCCACAGCACTTTCTATAGTACTATTTTCAAATTTTAATGCATTTGGATTAGGAGTTACTAAACTTACCGATTGAATACCTTCGGTTAGTTTTGTTGCATATTCTTCCAATTTACTTGGGTCATCTTCATATATTTTCTGAATTTGCTGTAGTGCTCCCATCCATTCTGCTTTTGGATAATAGGTACCACCCCAAACAGGCCTACCATCAGGTAAGGCAATTACATTTAATGGCCAACCGCCCCGACCAGTCATTAACTGGACCGCACTCATATATACTTGATCAATATCCGGACGCTCTTCCCTATCAATTTTTATATTGATATAATTTTTATTCATAACAGCGGCAACCGTAGAATCTTCAAAACTTTCATGTTCCATTACATGACACCAATGACAAGCGGCATAACCTACACTAATTAACATCAACTTCTTTTTCTCTTTGGCTTCCTTTAAAGTTTCAGGATGCCAAGCCTTCCAATTTACTGGATTATGTGCATGCTGCAACAAATAAGGACTTGTTTCATGAATTAAATCGTTAGTAAACTCATGTGTTTCCATAATAGGATCTTTTTGTGTATTACAGCTAGCAAGTATTCCTAAACAAATTATTGCTAGAAAAAATCGAAATAACATAGATTTCTTTATTTAGAATAAGTCATAAAAATATAAAAGCGCACTGACATAATCAGTACGCTTTTATATTATTTATTAATCGTATGTATTAGAACATTTAGTACTATTTTACCATTGCTCTATAACAATAACTACTTTACTTCAAAAGTAATTTTTACGTTTACTCTAAATTCATCAACTTCTCCCTCATCATTAACCGTAGCATTTTGTTCATTCACATATACAGAACGAATATTTTTTACCGATTTTGAAGCATGTTTTACTGCTTTACGAGTAGCATCTTCCCAGCTTTTGTTTGAATTTGCTAACACTTCTATTACTTTTAATACTGCCATGATTTTTTAATATTTATAGAATTAATAATTAGTTGAATACTAAATATATAACAATATTAACGCTATAACAAATTCATATTAAAAATATATATACTTCCTCAATGGCTTACCCATTGATTGCCTCTACTGTAGCTATTTTACCTGGCAACATTTCTTTAAGCATATTCTCAATTCCATTTTTAAGGGTAAAAGTTGATGATGGACAGCCACTACAAGCTCCCTGTAAAATAACTTCTACTTTCTGCGTAGTCGCATCGTAGTTTTGAAATTGTATATTCCCACCATCACTTGCCACCGCAGGCTTTACATACTCATCAATAATAGCTATTATTTGTTTAGATACGTCATCTAAATTCTCATCATTCACGTATGACGATTCATTCGCAACTTCGTTTGAAGTTTCTGAAGATTGAGTTTTAAAAGCCTCTTCTTTAATGACTTCTTTACCTTGCTCTAAATAATCACGTAAAAATTCACGTATTTCATTTGAAATATCATTCCATTCTACTCTATCATATTTAGTTATTGACACGTAATTATCATCTAGAAAAACCTCTTTTACAAACGGAAAATTAAACAATGCTGTTGGCAATGGAGCATCTATTGCCTCATCTATATTTTTAAATTCCAAGGTTTGAAGTACTAACTTTTTATTTGCCACAAACTTTTGCACACCTGGGTTAGGTGTACTTTCTGCATATACGGTAACCGGAACTTTTTTTGAGCTTGTATTTACCACATCAATTACTGGATGCCCTTCATTTAAATAGGCTTCTATTTGTTCTGCTACTTCCCTTTGTACATCTGCCCATTCCACAATATCATACTTGTTAATAGCTACAAAATTTTGCGCAATATAAATTTGTTTTACAAATGGCAAATGAAATAATTGTTGAGCTAAAGGAGAGATTTTTGCTTCTTCAATATTTTCAAACTCATAACTAATATGCTGTGTTAAAAAATAATTTGCCTCAAACTTCATTATGCCTTCATGAGATGTAGGCACTACTTTTACGGTATACTTTTTCATAGGTATTCAAACTTTACGCAAAGTTACGGAATAGACTACTCATAATGAAGTGCTATTACATAATCCGAGTTAAAATAAAAACAAAAAACACGTCTATTTTATGAAACAAAAAACCCGCAATAGTAATTACGGGTTCACTCACAAACAATTTTGAATCAACTAAGCTAATACTATAAGCTTTTTTATAAAGGGGGAATCTTTGTACAACCATTCAAATGCGTAGTAGGAATTGTACGCTATATCACCTTTATCCGATTTTTTTGTTTTTTGAAGATTTTTGTTAACAAGAATATCCTTCTTTAATTCTAAAGAAAAATCATTGTCAATTACCGTATTTGCTGAAAATGCGGCCATTCCTAAACTGAAAAACAAAACGAATAAAACTGATTTCATAATCGCGTATTTTAAGTTACTTATACTCAATTCCTTATCAAGCATGGCGCAATATAGCGATTATTTTGGTATTTCAGCGAGTTAAAAAATGTTAAAATTTAAAAAAGTAAGTAAAAGACTACTGTTTATAGCGTTTTTAACACCGTATTTTTTGTTGTCTTAAAACACTTATTTATAATTTTTTCTAAAGTATTGGTATTACTGTTAGT
Organism: Aquimarina agarilytica ZC1; assembly: GCF_000255455.1. Lineage (GTDB taxonomy): Bacteria > Bacteroidota > Bacteroidia > Flavobacteriales > Flavobacteriaceae > Aquimarina > Aquimarina agarilytica. The sequence continues at coordinate 50,807 of NZ_JH621259.1, forward strand.
AAAAAATAACAATTCACCCGTTATGTTTGAATTATTTTTAATGTTTTTAGATTTAAGCACATTATGTGTTTGAAGTGCCACGGCCTCTCCTGAATCAATGATTTTAACTCCTTTTGGAAGCAATTTTGTTAATAAAGGAAGTAAATAAGGGTAGTGACTACACCCCAAAACTAAGTAATCTATATCCTTAGCTATCATAGGCTCCACATAGTGTTTCAATAAAATTTCAAGTTCCGGGTTTAAAAGATCTCCAGCTTCTATAAATTCAACTAAGCCCTTTCCTATAACCTCAACAATTTCGGTATTCTGAGCATATAAATCCGAAGTTTTTGTAAAAAGAGCACTACTCAAGGTGCCTTTTGTAGCCAGAATACCTATTGCCTTTGTTTTTGTACCCAATGCCGCAGGTTTAATGGCAGGTTCAATTCCTATAAAAGGAACAACATAAACACGCCTTAGCTCGGCTATCGCATTAGTTGTAGCTGTATTACAAGCCACTACAATAAGTTTACAGCCTTTTTCCAATAGTAGATCTACATTTTTTTTACATAGCGCTATAATCTTTTCTGGTGACTTTTGACCATAAGGCGCATTAGCACTATCCGCTAAATAAACCATATTTTCATTAGGCAATAATTTGACTAACTCTTTCAGAATGGAAGTTCCTCCTATACCCGAATCAAATACCCCTATTGGTTCTTTCATTATTTACTTTGCTTTTCTGTTAAGTTATATCTTTTTTAGAAATTACCACAAAAAAAAGGCTGCTCTTACGAACAACCTTTTAATTCTATTTTATTTCAAAATTACTGAATTCCTAATGCGCTTTTAACATCGTTCATTAAGTCATAACCATCGGCCATGATCACTCCAGTTCCTGTTGTAGAATCTAACACATAGCTATATCCTTTATCACGAGCTACTTTTTGTACTGTCGCTCTTGCCTTTTCAATAACTGGCTTTAATAATTCAACTTCTTTTGTTTGTAAATCCTTAAGGGCTTTTTGACGGTATTCTCCAACGGACTTTTCAATTCCTTGAACTTCCTGAGCTCTTTTTAAATTTTCTTCTTGTGTTTTTGTTTTTTCTTCTTGCGTATAAATCTTTACTTTATTTTGTAACTCAGTTGCCATAGTTTTAAATTCAGCATCGTAAGTTTTTTGTAATTTTTCAAGTTCACTCATCGCAGCTTTGTACTCTGGCATAATATTTACCAATTCCTGAGATGCGATATGTGCTACTTTAGATTGTGCATTTGCCACATTACTCATTCCAAAAATCAAAGCAACTGCTACTAAAAGTGTTTTTATTTGTTTCATTTTACTAATTTGAATTAATACTGGTTTTCTGTTTTTAAATTTATTTACTTTTTCTTAAAGCTTCTAATGAATCACGTTTCTTTTTCCTTTCGGCTAATAATTTATTTCTACGCTCTTCATATTCTTTTATCTTTTGTTGTCTTAACTTATCTCTTTCGGCTTTTTTCTCCGCTATCAAACGTTCACGCTCTTTTTGTTTTGCCTCAATTTCACGTTGCCTTGCCTGTAATTCTTTATCCTGAGCAATCGTATTCCCTTCATCATTCTCAATTTTCCTCTTCTCTGCTTTTGATTGCGCCTGCGTGCGTTTTGCTGCTCTAGTGATATTACGCAATACTAAATCACTAATATCATACCTGTCTGCAGAATACAACATTACAACATCTGCTGATTTATCAAAAATAAAATCATATTTTTTTGTTTGTGCTATTGTTTGCACTGCATTAAAAACCTGATCTTGAATTGGCTTTACCAAACGCTCTTTTTGTCTCACTAAATATCCTGTAGGACCAAAATGCTGCTGTTGGTAATCAATTATTTCTTTTTCCTTATAACGTATATCTTCTTCTCGTTCTTCTATCAACTCTTTTGTAAGGAGTACTCTTTCATTCGCCAAGGCTACTTTCATATCCTCAACTTCACTTTGCCTTAATTCAATTTCAGTTTTCCAATCTTGAACTTTCTTTTCTAATTGTCCTTGGGCCTCTCCATATTCTGCTACATTGTCTAAAATGTAATCCATATCAATATACCCTATTCTAACTCCTTTTTGTGCAAAAGCTGACATGCTTAAAAAACATGCTACAATTGATAAAATTTTTATACGCATTAGTATCTACTTTTAACTTATTGAAATAATCGTGCCACAAATTAAAATTGTTGTCCCAAAATAAAATGTATCTCTTGTCCGTGTGGTCCAGTTTCACCAGGCAATGAGTCAAATCCCCAAGCAAAATCAATACCTAACAAACCAAAGGCTGGCATAAATATACGAATTCCCGCCCCTGCCGAACGGTTTAATTCAAACGGATTAAATTGCTTAAAATTGTCATATGCCGCACCTCCTTCAAGAAAACCTAACGCATAAATGGTTGCTGCAGGCTTTAAACTTATAGGGTACCTAAGTTCCAATGAGAATTTATTAAAAATTGTAGAACCTCCTGAATCTGCAAATCTTGTATTACCAATATCAGTTGTACGAGAAAATACCCTACCATCTGGATACCCACGTAAGGCAACATTTTCAACAGAAGCTAAACCACTATTTCCTCCTAATCCACTTCCTCCTAATTGAAAACGTTCAAAAGGAATATCTCCTCTATCCTGGTTATAAGCACCTAAAAACCCGAATTGAAACGCAGAACGCAGCACAAATTTTTTAGGCAAACCTGTATACCAATCTCCCGCAAATTTTAATTTATAATATTCCAACCATTTAAAACGCTCTTGATCAATTTCTGCTATACGATCATTAACTACTTGTGAGCTTATTTGCGATTGTGTTTCCACTAACGCCGCACGCTCTTCTCTTAAAGCTTTCCAATCGGTTTTTTTGAAAAATGAATAGGGTAAACTCGTTTTTGCCGTAAAAGAAAATTTTGATCCGGCTGTTGGAAATATTGGACTAATACTCGTGTTATCACGACTGATTCCAAAGGTATAAGTTAAATCATTTGAACTACCATTCCCAAATGTAAACAATCTACTCACATTAAAATTCTTTAAATTATAATGTCTAAAACCAATGGTTTGAGATAATGTAAAATAATCATCGGGCCAACGCAAGCGTTTTGCAATTCCTACGCTACCCCCAGTTAATAGGAAACTTTGGTTTTTGTCAACTTCACGTGTTTGGAAATTAAATTGAAATTGATTTGTGTGCGAAAAGGACACTGATAATTGGTAAGGTCTTTTTCCTCCTAACCATGGCTCTACAAATGACAAACTATAGGTTCTAAAAGACTGACTTGCCTGGGCACGTAATGCTAAACTTTGTCCATCTCCCGAAGGTAATGGTCTGTAGGACTCTTTGTTAAATATATTACCTATAGAAAAATTATTAAATCGCAAGCCTAGTGTTCCAATAAAACCTGTACCTCCAAATCCACCTTGTAATTCAAATTGACTCGATCCTTTTTCAACAACAGAATATTCTACATCAACTGTTCCCGAATTTGGATCTGGGTTTTTAATATTTGGCGTTAATTGTTCCGTGTCAAAAAATGTAGTTTGACCAAGTTCTCTAAGTGTACGAATAATTTTTTGCTTACTAAAAATTTCACCTGGCCTTGTTCTTAAATTACGATGCACCACATGATCATTCGTTTTATCATTCCCTATAACGGTAATTTTATCAAAATGAGTCAACTTACCTTCAATAATACGTAATTCAAAATCTATGGTGTCATTTTTAACATTCACCTCCACTGGATTAATTCTAGAAAAGAAATATCCATTGTTTTGATATAAGTTAGTAATATCATCTGCATCTGGCTTGGTATTATCTGCAATACGCTTATCTAATAATACCCCATTGTAAACATCTCCTTTTTTCAATATCAATTTACGAGCAATTTGCTCATCGGTAAATACACTATTCCCTATAATACTAATATCTCCAAAGTAATAACGCCTCCCTTCTTCAACCGATAATTTAAGATCTATAGTATTGTCATCTCTTTGTACAATAGAATCTGAAATTATACGTGCATCACGATATCCTTTTTCTTTATATTTCTCTATAATCTTTTTCTTATCCTCCTTGTAGTCCTCGGCTATATATTTTGAGCGCTTCCAAAAACGTAAAGGAAATTTCTTTTTTGTTTTTTTAAGGTACTTTCTAATTTTTGCATCAGAAAACTTCTCATTTCCTGCGACAATTATATCATTCACTTTAACACGCTCTCCTTTATCGACGCGCACCAACATGTTTACTTCATTAGATGCTATAGTATCTTTTACTTCGCTAACATTTACTAACACTTTAGCGTTTAAATAGCCTTTTTCTTGATATTTTTTACGAATGTAATTTTTTGTAGTGGTGGTTAAGTTATCAGTTACTTTCACTCCTTTATTAAGATTATTATCTTTAATAAATTCCTGATTTTTTGACTTCGAAACACCTACTATTTTCACTTCATTAAGCACGGGAACTTGTTGAATGTTTAATTCTATATCAGCAACTCCGTCTTCTATTTTAGTGATATATAAATTGATGTTTTTAAATAAACCTAGCTCCCATAATTTTTTTATGGTCTTACTAATTTTATCCCCAGGCAAATAAATTTCCTCACCAGTTCTAAGTCCGGTATAGGTAATAATGGTCTGTTCATTATATGTAGTTGACCCTGTCACCTCAATTTCCCCTAATATATATCTTTTACTAGTTTCAAAAGCAGCATCGTTCTGGCTATACACCTGACCAATACTTATGAAAAAGAATAAAATAAAAATATACTGAATAGAGGTTGAGTTCAATACTGTTTTAGCTAAGCTGCTCACTCGTTTTTCCAAATCGTCGTTCTCTTTGTTGATAATTTAATAATGCTTCATACAGATCTTCTTCTTTAAAATCTGGCCATAACACTGGCGTGAAATACAATTCTGCGTAAGCTATTTGCCACAATAAAAAATTACTTATACGCTGTTCCCCGCTTGTACGTATTAATAAATCGACATCAGGTATGTTTTTAGTGTACAAATGCTCCTTAATAACGTCTTCTGTTATTAAATGTGGCGAAATTAAATTATTTTTTGCTTTTTCAGCTAATTCTTGGACAGTATTTACAAGTTCTTCTCTAGCACCATAACTTAGTGCTAATGTTAACACTACCGTATCTAAATCTTTTGTTTTTTCCATAACAGAAAGCAACTCTTCTTTTGCCTTCTTAGGTAATGCATCAATATTACCTATTACATTTAAGCGAATTCCTCCTTTTATAAAATTAGATAGCTCTCTTTTTAGCGATTTAACTAGCAAACGCATCAATGTATCTACTTCTAATTTTGGTCTATTCCAATTTTCTGTAGAAAAAGCATAAAGTGTTAAGTATTCAATACCTAAATCACGACATGCATCCACTACTCTATTTACTGTTTTTGTCCCACTTTCATGTCCTAGAGCACGTAAAAGACCTTTGCTTTTTGCCCAACGCCCATTACCATCCATTATGATAGCTAAGTGCTTTGGGATATTTGTATTTAATTGTTCTTTTATACTCATCATACTATTCATTCCACCGAAACATTTCCGACTGGATTATATACATTCTCATTTTAAAATTTAAGCAACTTATTAAAAAGCCACTACAAAAGTAAGTTACTCAAGAAAAAAGCTCACAACTTTTAGCCAAAATTATTTAAAAAATCGAAAAAATGCTTACTCTACATTTTTGAATACCCATTTTTGTTTGCTCAACAAACTTAAATGATTTTAACTTATTTTTTAGCTTATTTTAAAGGGGAAAGTGCTTAAAAATTTATATTGACTCTTATTCTTATTAGAAATTACAATAACAAGGGCGCCTACCAAATGTGTAAGTAAGGGTTAATGCATTAAAAAAATACCAGTCATTATTATTTAAATTTCCAAAATTTAAGACCGATGAGCCTCCTGGTAAGCTTAAATTTTCTGGATTACTACCATCTAAGTTATCCGTAAATGTATATCTAGCTCCTAACTCAAAACCTACAACAAAGTGTCTCCCTAAGTTTGTTTTAATCCCTAAAACAATTGGGATAGCCATAGACCAAGTATCATCAAATGCCAAAAACTCACTTGCTGCTGCCCCAGATGTTGTTGTAAAATCTCTTCGAGCTAAATCTCCATAACTAAATGCAGTAATACCGGTATACAAATAAGGAACCATTTGCTTTTCACCAGTATGTAAATCCCATTCCCAAAAAGTATACTCAATACCCAAAGAAATTTCTTTTATAGAATTATCGAAAAAATATGCTCGTTGTTGCCTTAATGGATCTGAAGAATCTGGATCACTAGCGCTGATTGGAATATAAGCCGCCGAAAACCGAAAAGAATGACGTTTACTCCTATTCCATTTGGCAATAATACCAAAACCTGTATCCTGCGGTCTAATAAATGTTGTATTCCCTATATCACCCACATAGTTAGACACACCAATCACAGCTCCCACCTCATACGTTTGCGCTTGTACAAGTGAAACTACTAAAATTGTAAGAAGTGTGAAAAAGGTCTTCCGCATAATCATCAAAGTTTGCAAATATAGAAATTTTGTTTGCTTTATTACGTAAATATACTTTCATTGTAAAAATGTAAAACAGTTTTTGATTGAATTTATTGTGATTTCCATCGAATTCTGCTTTAGATTTTATTGTTCTCAATTAATGTTTAACCCATAATTTAACCGTAATGGTGTTATACTAAAACTAAGAAAGTTCTTGATTCTATTAAGCTTTCACTCTTTACAACCAAGTTCTAACACATCCATCATCTAGATTCAATTCCTTTTATCTTCACCCCAAAGCATTTTTTCTCGGAGTGTTTTTAAAAAACTTTCATCGTTTAATTGCACCATATTAATTTTAAAATCAGCTTTTCGAATGCGCACTTCGGTATCATTTGGCAACGTATGTGTTCGGGAATCTAATGAAATTAAGTGCTCATCTTCCCTCCCCGAAATCACCAAAGAAAGCTCATAGTCATTAGGTATCACTAAAGGCCTCATATTTAAATTATGCGGCGCTATAGGTGTCAATAAAAAACTTGAAGTCTCGGGCATTACTATTGGACCTCCACAACTTAACGAATAGCCTGTAGACCCTGTTGGAGTAGAAACAATCATCCCATCGGCCCAATAAGAAGTTAAAAACTCCTCATTCACCTTGGTATGCACTGTGATCATCGAAGTGGTGTTTTTTCGACTTACCGTAATCTCATTGAGCGCAAAATTAACTTTATCGAAATCATAGCCCGTATCTGAGGTAATTTGCAATAAATTTCTAGACGACACGCTATAATTACCTTCAAAAATCTGCTGAACGGATTCTTGAAGTTTTTCCTTTCGAATAGTCGCTAAAAAACCTAAACGTCCTGTATTAATTCCAGCAATGGGAATACCCAAATCTCGTACATAAGTAACCGTTTTTAGTATGGTACCATCCCCCCCAATACTAAAAAATAAATCATACGAAGTATCTAACTCTTCAAAGGTGCTAAAATGAGAATAATTCTTACTTATACTTTCATGTTGATGAATCAGCTTTAAAAAATTCTTTTCAATAATAACCTCTACAGAATTTACGTCTAGCAATTCTAATAATTGTTGAATATATTTTCCTGAATTTTCATGATAAAACTGCCCATAGATACCTACTTTCATGTGGTGGTAGTGGTTTGTGTGAATACTTCGCTCCTTTTGATTACCTACTGTTCTCTAATTTTAAATAAAATCGAATGTAGTTATCTAAAATATCTAGTTCAAAAATCTACATATTTAAATACTTATCCAAATATCTAGAACGCTCTTGTAAGTTTTTTAAAAAAACATCATCATAATGATCTGAAATAATCTCATACCCATACCTTCTAAAGGTTTGTAGTAACCCATTCATATCACCATCACTTGTTTTCACCGTGGTTTGAACCACATCACGCTCCATATTTGACACATACACAGCCAATACCTTGGTATTATTTGACTCCACTATTTGACAAATCTCACTAAATGAATGATCATTAATTCCTTTTTGTACTACAATAACGTTTCCATACTCACTCAAAAAAGGCATATCCCCATATACGGATATTACTTCTTGCAATTCCACGTATCCCAAATACATTCCTTTATCTTGACTCAATACAGGCATTACATTGGTGTCATATTTTCCTAAGGTTTCCATTACCTCTAACTCATTTACACCTTCTTTTACAAAAAAACCTTCGTAATCAATTGAAAAATCACCGATTAATTTATCTTTTTCAAAACTGCGTACATCATTTTCAGAAAGGCTTCCTAAATATTGATTTCCTTCTACTACAGGTAAGTGAGAAAAAGTTAATTCATTAAATAACAATTGAGCAAACTCTATTCTAGAATCTGGTGTTAACGGAGGAATATCATTCAGTATTTCTAAATTCATATGACTAGATTGAAAAATTATTTTAATCTCATAGGGTTTTATACGATTTACTACACAAGACCAAAAATCAAAAAAAGTCCCAACAAGTTTCTATACAATGCACAAACAAGTTTGTACTTTTGAATAAAATTTTGAAGCCATGACTAAGCTTAGTGTAAATATAAACAAAATTGCCACGTTACGTAATGCACGCGGAGGCAATATGCCCGATCTTATAAAAACCGCAAAAGATATTGAACGATTTGGCGGGCAAGGAATTACCATACACCCCAGACCCGATGAACGTCATATTACTTACCAAGACGCGCATGATTTATCAAAAATTGTGACTACTGAATTTAATATTGAAGGAAATCCAATCTCTAAATTTATCGACTTAGTACTTGCCATCAAACCCGATCAAGTGACACTAGTTCCCGATGCCATAACTAATATTACTAGTGACGCTGGCTGGGATACGCTAAAAAACGAAGCTTTTTTAACCGAAGTAATTTCTGAATTTAAACGGAATAACATTCGTACCTCCATATTTGTAGACCCGGTTAGCTCCATGATTGAAGGCGCCAAAAAAACGGGCACCGATCGTATTGAATTGTATACCGAAGCTTATGCTAAAAACTATACCAATGATAAAAAAACAGCTATCACTCCTTATATAGCTGCCGCAGAAGTTGCCCTTGCAAATGAGTTAGAAATTAATGCCGGACACGACTTATCGCTTGACAATATTGAATATTTCAGCAAAAACATTCCTGGACTACTAGAAGTTTCCATAGGACACGCTTTAATCTGCGAATCCCTGTATTTAGGCTTAGAAAATGTAGTCCAAATGTATTTAAGAAAATTATCTTAGTTGATACTTGATGTTCAAAATTTCGATTTTATATTACAAATAAAAAAACTTATTACAAAAAATGAAACTACACTCTAACATCATAGGCGAAGGGGATCCATTTTTAATTCTCCATGGTTTTTTAGGTATGGGTGACAATTGGAAAACTTTAGGAAAAAAATATAGTGAATTAGGCTATCAAGTACATATGATTGACCAACGTAATCATGGTCGTAGTCCACATAGTGATCAATTTAGCTATCAACATCTAAGTGATGACCTACTTGAATATTGTAACACACATCAATTAAGCTCTATTATTTTACTAGGACATTCCATGGGAGGAAAAACGGCCATGCATTTTGCCTGTGAACATAGCCACCTAGTTGCAAAGCTTATTATTGCAGATATCGCACCAAAATATTACGCCCCACATCATCAAGATATTTTAGATAGTTTACTGGCTTTAGATTTTTCTGAAATTACTTCACGAACCGATGCTGAAACTATTTTGAAACAATATATCAAGGATACAGGCACACGCTTATTTTTATTAAAAAACCTTTACAGAAAATCAAAAACCGAGTTTGACCTACGTATCAACTTAAAAATACTTAACCAAAAAGTACACGAAATAGGAAAAGCATTAGATAATACTGCTTTTTTTAACGGAGAGACACTTTTTTTAAGTGGCGAAAATTCCAACTATATTTTAGCCAATGATTCCACCTTGATTAAAACTCATTTCCCCAATTCGCAGGTTCAAGAAATATCAAAATCAGGACATTGGCTACATGCAGAAAACCCTGTCGACTTTTTTAATTATTCTTCCAAATTCATAAAAACTCCATAAAAAGCACTTATTTTTAGTAGTATTTTCCATTGTTTTTAAAAAAAAACACAAAATTTAGCTTAAATTTACTTTAACTATTTAAGAATTTTAAGTTTCAAATCATGAAAAAACTACTATTTTCAATAGCCCTTGGGCTAATTACTTTAAGTGCCTTTGCCGGTGGATACAGGGTAAGTTTGCAAGGTCAACGTGCCCTAGCCATGGGACACACAGGCGTAGGTGTTGTGGACAGTGCCGAACTTGCTTTTTTTAACCCAGCTGGATTGGTATACCTAGAAAACAAACTGAATATAAGTGGTGGTGTGACACTCATTAGCTCAACTGCCAAATACCAAAATACTCTTACTGGCGAAAGCGCAAAAACAGACAACCCCCTAAGTACTCCTTTTAACTTATACATTTCATACGGAATTAATGATTGGCTATCTGTAGCACTTGCTGCTTATACCCCATACGGTAGTTCTATTGAATGGGAAAAAGACTGGGCTGGATCGGATTTAGTAAACTCTATAAGTTTAAAATCCATTTATATCAATCCTGTAATTTCTATTAAACTTGATGAATCATTTAGTATTGGTGGTGGTCCTATTTACGCTACTGGAAGTGTAAATTTTGATCGTAATTTGGTAAGAACCCCTGGAGGAACTCCAAATAACCCTAATGTTGAAGTTGATGCTGATGGTGTAGACAACTGGGGCTGGGTATTTTCAACTATGTTTAGACCTAGTGAAAACGTAGCTATTGGGGCATCATACCGTAGTAAAATTGAATTGAATGCTAGAGGTGGTGACGTAACTTTTACCAACATTGATTTACCGGAGACACAATTTAATGCTACCTTACCCTTACCTGCCGAGCTTACTTTTGGAGGATCGGTAAAAGTATCTCCTAAATTATTACTTGCGGCTGAATTCAACCGTACGTATTGGAGTACTTACAAATCTTTAGATATTGATTTTACCAATCCTGCTTCAACAGACTCAAGAAATGCACGTAACTACAAAAACTCTAACATTTATCGTATTGGAGCACAGTATGACTTAAATGATAAACTTACACTTAGAGGTGGATACTATTATGATGAATCTCCAGTACAATCTGGTTTTTATTCCCCAGAGACTCCTCGTAATGACTCTCAAGGATTTACCACTGGTTTTTCGTATAACGTAACTAGCAAATTAGCTATTGATGCTTCCTTCCTATACTTATACTTTAGTGAAACTGACGAATCCTACGATTCTAACCCTAACGATACGGTAGAGCGTTTTTCTGGAACTTATAAATCAAATGCCATAATTGGTGGTTTAGGATTGACTTACAAATTATAGGCAGCTACATAGTCAAAATAAGTCCCTTTTTAAACCCAAAAAATTACACTCATGAAAAATTACATAAAATATATATCAATACTATCGCTAGCCTTAGTAGCCTGCGAACCCGAATTTGACAACGAAGTAACTGGTACGCCCGCGCCACAAAGCAGTGGTGAGGCTAACTTTTCTACCTATGTTGCCCTTGGTAATTCCTTAACAGCAGGTTTTGCCGACCAAACACTATATATAGATGGTCAAAAAGTAGCTTTCCCTGTACTAATCGCCGAACAAATGAAAGCTGCTGGTGGCGGTGAATTTACCGTGCCTTTTATGGCAGATAATGTTGGAGGTTTCCCTAACATACCTGAGAGAGACCCTTTAACTTGTGATCCAATCCCAGGAACCTTATTAGCACCACCAAGATTGGTTTTTAATTTGCAAACTGGTTTACCAGAAACTATTGAAGGTGAATCTTCTGCAAAATCATTAGAAAGACTAGAAGGTACATTTAACAATATGGGCGTACCTGGAGCTAGAAGTTTTCACTTAGTCACACCTGGTTATGGGACATTAAATCCCTTTTTTGGACGTTTTGCTTCTTCTGATGAAACAACAGTAATTGCAGATGCATTAGCACAACAACCTACATTTTTTAGTTTATGGATTGGTAATAATGATATTTTAGGTTATGCAACTAATGGAGGTATAGGAACTAACCAACAAGGAAATAGAGATGCCGCTTCTTACAAGCCTGCTGACCTATCTGACACCCAACTTGTTTCAGACATATACGGTCAATTAATTCAAAATTTAACTGCAAATGGCGCCAAAGGACTTCTAATGAATATTCCTGATGTTCAAACATTACCATTTTTTACTAGGATACCAAATAACGCTCTTGTACTTGATGCTGAACAAGCAGCTAATTTAACGGGTTTTTTTAGAGCATATACTGCCATAGTTTCTGGAGGAGCTCAACTAATGGGAACTCCTCAAGCACAGGCAGACGCTTTAGCTAGCCAATACGCATTCACCTTCAACCCAGGACCAAACCGTTTTATAGTTAGCACACCTACGACACTAACAAATCCAATGGGAATTCGTCAAATAAGTGAAGATGAGTTAATATTACTTACAATAGATCAAAATGCATTAAGAACAGAGTTTTATGGATCTGTAGCAGCTACGCCAGAAGTAGTTACTATTTTAGGAAAATTAGCTACTGGAGGTTTACCTACAGCTGCAGAATCTGCTACTATTTTTAATGCTGTTAAGCCTATAGAAAACAAAGACTACTTAAGCAATTCTGAAATAGCAGAAATAGAAACTGCTACAACTGCTATAAACACAAGTATTAAAGCTATAGCAGACGCTAATGATTTGGCTTTTTATGATGCTAATGCGCGTTTAAAAGTATTAAGTACTACTGGTGTTAATGTTAATGGATCAATTGTCACAAGTGCCATAGGTAATTTCTTTTCATTAGATGGTGTACACCTTTCTCCTCGTGGAAATGCAGTTATTGCCAATGAAATGATGGAAACTATTAATGCTAAATACGGATCAACATTACAACCTGTTGCTTCGGGAGCCTTCCCTACGGTAAGACTGAAATAGGACTCAACTCCTCATTTATATTTCAAACCTCCATCAATTGATTTTGATGGAGGTTTTTTTATGCCTTAGCTTTACCAAGTATTATTTTATCCGCAAAATCGTATTAATTAATACAATCAAAAAACAATCTATTAATTACGCTTATATATTGAATAACAAGTATATATAAAAATTTATGACTTATTTTCCTTAAATTTACAATAATAAAAAAATGATAATCATCACTAAATCAATATATCATGCATTATTGAATACAGAATAATTTTTTAAATTATCGCAAAAATTATTTCGTGAACTATTTTAACCTTTAAAAATTAAAATTATGAGACGAATACTTCTATTATTACTTAGCATAGCTACTTTTACTCCTATAAGTGCTCAATATAGAGTTGATCGCTCACTTCCTATAGGAATTAGTATGGGATATTTTGAAAGTGAATCAGATAATTTTAATCAGAAAAAAAGTGAGGTTTTAAATCAAGTTTCTAAAACTTTACATAATTATTCCATGCACCCCAATCCTGCCCGTATTGGAGAAAAGGTAAAAATAAACAGCTTACAAAAAGGCGACGTTATTCATATTTTCAAAACTCAAGGACCTCTGGTTTCTACTCAGGTAATTGATGTTGATCAACATATAAACACACATGATCTCACTAGTGGAGAATATTTAGTTCGAAGCCATTCTCTTTTTTTAAAACTATTGATTTATTGATTTATAGTTGATGGTTGTGAGAGTTGTAACTAATATTATTCTTTTCATTATTTTAATTTTATAGTTATCCTTTTTGATTTGCAGTCTAGTTTTAATCTGGAATTAAAAAATAGATCCGTTCAAGATTGAAAACACTATTTTTAACAAAATCAAGCTCTTAAAAAGTCATATCTAAGCACAATTAAAAAAGTCCTTTGTTCAACTCACTAAAATTTAACTTTTTGTAAGAAATTAAAAATTGGTAAACCTTTAAAAATGTATTACTTTTGCACCCAATTTATTTCTACTAAATAATAGCCAGAATGAACATTTCTAAAGAGCAGATTGATGATTTAAATGCGGTGGTTACCGTAAATATCGAAAAAGAAGATTATAGTGATCGCGTTGAAAAGATCCTAAAAGACTATAGAAAAAATGCCAATATCCCTGGTTTTAGAAAAGGTCACGTACCTATGGGAATGGTAAAAAAACAATACGGTCAGGCTGTTTTGGTTGATGAAATCAATAAATTGATTCAAGAAACATTAAACAACTACCTTACCGAAGAAAAATTAGATGTATTAGGTAACCCGCTTCCAAAGGAACAAGCTGATTTTAGCTGGGACGCAGAAAAATTCACTTTTGAATTTGAACTTGGATTAGCGCCTAAATTTGACATTAACTTGCAAGGTAAAGACGCCATTAAACAATATAAAATTGTGGCTACCGAGGAAATGATCGACAACCAAGTAACTTCTATCCAAAAACAATACGGAAAATTAACTCCTGTTGATGTAGTTGCGAATGATAATGTGGTTGCTGGTTTATTTGAAAACGAAGAGGCTTCGATTAGCAAGCAAGCTAGTGTTGAACTTGACAGTTTACAAGAAAAAACAAAAGAGCAGTTTATTGGTGCTAAAGTAAACGATGTGATTACTGTAAACACTAAAGATTTGTTTGAAAACAAGCAACTTTTAGTATCACAAGTAGGTGTTGCTCAAGATCAAATAGATGCTATTGATGTTGATGTTACTTTTACTATATCGGAAGTGAACGAACGTATTTTAGCGGATTTGGACCAAGAGTTGTTTGACAAACTTTTTGGGGAGAAAAATGTAACTTCTGTTTCTGAATTAAAAGAAAAAATTAAGGAAGATGCAGAAAATCAATTTGCGCAACAAGCAGATCAGCAGTTATTAAATACGGTTACTGAAAGTGTAATTGAAAATACTACATTTGATTTACCTGCCGATTTCTTAAAAAAATGGCTACAAGTTTCTGGAGAAAAGCAATTAACCGCTGAGGAAGCTGCCGCTGAATATGAAAAGAGTGAAAAAGGCTTACGTTTCCAATTGATTGAAGGAAAAATTATTACCGATAATAAACTTCAAATTACTTACGACGAAATTAAAGATCATGCTAAGGAATTAATCAAAGGACAAATGGCTCAATTTGGTCAAACTAATCCTGAGGATAAAGAATTAGAAGAAATTTCAGGTCGTATTTTAGGGAATCAAGACGAAGTAAAGCGTATTTCTGAACAGTTAATGAGTCAAAAATTATTAGCTTTTTATAAAGAAAACGCTAAGTTAGAAGAAAAGGAAATTACTTTTGACGACTTTATAAAAGAAGTATACAACTAAACAACTATGTATAAATTGTTATTTATATGTATTGAATTTTAAAATATCCTATCTTTAAGGCGTAGAACGGTTGTTCTACGCCTTTTTTTAAACTTAAAATTATTTCTTACCTATGGATTACGGAAAAGAATTTGAAAAATACGCTACTAAACATCACGGAATAAATAGCAATTACTACGGGCAACTAACCAGTGCTATGACACCAATGGGTATGACTCCAAATATTATTGAAGAACGCCAAATGAATGCAGTAGCTATGGATGTTTTTTCGAGATTAATGATGGATCGTATTATCTTTTTAGGCACAGGTATTAATGATCAAATTGCTAACATTGTTCAGGCGCAATTATTATTTTTGGAAAGTACCGATTCGAATAAAGACATTCAAATTTATATTAATTCTCCAGGAGGAGGCGTATATGCCGGATTAGGTATTTATGACACTATGCAATTTATAAAACCAGACGTGGCTACTATTTGTACGGGTATGGCTGCATCAATGGGGGCTGTATTAATGTGCGCTGGTCAAAAGGGAAAACGTTCCGCTTTACCACATAGTCGTATCATGATTCACCAACCTTTGGGAGGGGCGCAAGGACAAGCTAGTGATATTGAAATTACGGCAAGAGAAATTTTAATTCTTAAAGAAGAATTATACAATATTATTGCCAAGCATTCTGGTCAAACTTATGATAAAGTATACAACGATAGTGATCGTGATTACTGGATGAAAGCTGATAAAGCATTGGAATATGGAATGATTGACGAAATCCTTACCAGAAAATAAAAAATACAATTCATACGTTATTCTTTAATTACTTATGAATTATTAACCGAAACAATAAATAATCCGAACAAAGAAAAGATGGCGAAAGATGATTTAGAATGTTCATTTTGCGGACGTAAAAAACCTGAAACAAGCTTATTAATTGCAGGCTTGGATGCACACATTTGTGATCGCTGTATCCAACAAGCCTATGGTATTGTTGTAGAAGAATCTAAGGAAGAAAATGGTGAAGAACTTAGCCAAGAATTAGTGTTGAGTAAACCTAGAGCCATTAAAGAGTTTTTGGATACCTACATCATTGGTCAGGATTTTTCAAAAAAGGTAATCTCTGTTGCTGTTTACAACCATTACAAAAGGTTATTACAGAAAAAAGCAGATGATGATATTGAAATTCAAAAAAGTAATATCATTTTAGTTGGTCAAACAGGTACAGGTAAAACATTAATTGCTAAAACCATTGCAAAAATGTTAAATGTCCCTTTAGCTATTGTGGATGCCACTGTATTAACCGAAGCCGGCTATGTTGGTGAAGATGTGGAAACAATTCTAACTAAACTATTACAAGCTGCAGATTACAACCTTGAAAAAGCGGAGCGTGGTATTGTGTTTATTGATGAAATAGATAAAATTGCTCGTAAGAGTGATAATCCTAGTATTACACGTGACGTATCGGGTGAAGGAGTACAGCAAGCCTTATTAAAACTTTTAGAAGGTACTACAGTGAACGTTCCGCCTAAAGGAGGACGTAAACATCCAGATCAAAAATTTATTGAAGTCAACACTGAAAATATTTTATTTGTTGCCGGAGGTGCTTTTGATGGTATAGAACGTAATATCCAGAAACGCTTAAATATGCAAGCTGTAGGTTTTAGTGCTTCTATAAAAGAAGAAGTGATAGAAAAAGAAAACTTACTACAATATATTATTCCAAAAGATCTTAAAGATTTTGGTTTAATCCCAGAAATTATTGGTCGTTTGCCTGTATTAAGTTACATGAATCCTTTAGATTCTAAAACCCTAAGAGCTATTTTAACTGAACCTAAAAACGCCATTATTAAGCAATACACAAAATTGTTTGAAATGGATGATATCGAATTTTCGATAACCGATGGTGCTTTGGATTTTATTGTTGAAAAAGCGAATGAATACAAATTAGGAGCCAGAGGTCTTCGTTCATTATGTGAAGCTATTTTAACCGATGCGATGTTCGAGCTTCCAGATAGTGATGAAAAAACACTTAAGGTAACCAAGGATTACGCTGAAAAGAAACTTAACAAATCTATTATAAAACTGAAAGCAGTTTCATAATAGTTAAATGTTACGCCTTAAATAATAGTTTCTATACTAATAATAAATATAAAGCTCGTCTAGAAAGTAAATTTCTGGACGAGCTTTATTTGTTAGTGTCCAAAAAAAATAAGGCTACCTAAAAAGGCAACCTTATTTTCACTCTATTATTCCTAAAAAAAAATTAGGGTCTCAATTCTACTCTTTTTATACTTATATCATCGGCAAAGAATACCCCTGCTCCTCCAAAATTACCTCCGGCTACTTGGAAATTGATTTTAGATGGAGGATCAACAGCTGCCATATCTTTACGAACCACTAGTGTGACCCACTCGCCTGTGGGTTGTCCTTCGAAATCAAAAAAGATATTGTTAAACGGAGATCTAACAATTAAACTTACCCCTCTAGGTGCTTCTGTAGGATCTATCCATACTTTCATAGAAAAATCGTAAGTCCCCTCTTCTAATCCTATTCTAGCATCCGCAGTTGCTGCAATTTCTCCCGCAACTGCACGAGCCAATGTCGCATCTGTATTATCATATTTTATACTATTGTTTCCACTAAAAGGTTTTTCCGGACTTATAGTAATCTGCCCAGGATGTTGCACAAACCAGCCATGCTCCTCTTGGGCTAAACCTCCTTCAAAACCATAATATTTAGCATCTAGAATATTTCCTAAAACCTCAGCATTTGTATTAACTTTGACATCTGTAAATGATTGAAATGTTCTACTATCAACAGAAGTAATATTTCCATCAGACGTATAAGAAAGTGTAACAATATCATCTTCGTATAGCCTTTCGGACAAGCTTAACAGAAGTGTATTATTACTTTCTGGGTCTACCGATACAGAAGTAACATCAATTTGTAATGACAAGCTTGGTTGGTTAGCATTCGTGATATTAGCCACAAATCCTGTAAAATCGGTTCCTACCGCAGCAATACTTGCAGTTGTATTAAGCTTAAGTGTATTAAAATCTACCACATCACCTGTATCTACAGGTACAAATGGAGCTGATGAAGGAACAACTTTAATATTTAATGGAATCAATTTCACATCATTTCCTCCCTTAAATGCATTAAATCTATCTACTTGTATTTCTCCTGCTGTAAATTCTCCTAATGAAAAATACTTTACTTCTAATTGTTGTTGCTCATCCTCCTCTGCGTTGGTATCTAAACTTGTGTTATTCAATCTCCAGCTTCTGCTGTTAGGCTCTCCAACAGTAGAATTATCAGTAAAAATTAACGCCCCTCCAGACTCAATAACTATTTCGGGCCATTTAGATGCATCGCCAGCTTGAGGATCATCATTAGCTGTTACATTTGCTATAACATTTCCATCTTGTGACACTGTAAAAGCTGCTTTTACTTTGTCGAAAACTCTAACCTTAAATTCTTGATCAAAAACCCAAACACCATTTTCCATAACAGATCCTATGACTTCCTCTTTCTCTTCTCTTAAAGTTGGTGGTATATAGGTCACTTCTTCTTCGAAAGTATTTTTTAATCGTATGATTTTTTCTCCTGGTGTTTGAAACAAGATATTTACTTTGGTTGCATTAGAAACTTTTTCTGCTCCAGGTATAATAAATGGTTTTAAATTTAAAGTGTCTTTATCTTCAAAGTCTCTAATAAAAACTGAACCATTACTTTCTAAAATCCATTCATGAGTTAAAGCAGACTGTGATAAATCTAAAAGCGTAATAGCCTCACCTACTTCTGCTCCGAATTCATTAAAACTTTTATTTAATGAATTCTCAAAGTAAACATCCGAAAACTGATTGGGCGCATTAAATTCATCACTATCACTACAATTGATCAATAATAATGAACTAAATATATAAAGTATTTTGGCGAATAATTTTATGGAATTCTTCATTAGGTTATTATTTAATATTCTCATTAAAATCCGTTTCTATAGTTGGCAATGGATAATATCCATTTGTATATCGTTGGGCTGCAACGGTAAATTCCACGTCTAACTTGTTATTGTTACTATCCTCTACATCTTCTCCATCTGCAATTGGCACCAAAGTACTTCTGGCTCTTGTAGCTGTTTCTCCATCCGCAGTTGTATACTCATAAGGAGCTAACTTATAGCGATCTCTTACAGAAGTTCCATCTTCTTTAGAAAGTGCTTCAAACCTTTCTTTTGCGATTCCCCACCTTCTAATATCTATTGATCTTGCATGGGAACCCTCTAAACTTAATTCCAATGGCTTTTCAACATACATAATATGATTCATTACTTGGTCTAGCTCCGAAATAGCGCTTCCAGGATCCAATTTAAATTCTGCAATTTTCCAACGCCTTCTAATAACATTAATGAGCTCAATTGCCTCATCAACTCTTGGACTTGCTCCTTTTAAATAACATTCTGCCAAATTCAAATAAGCCTCTGGTAACCTATTTAGAATGACATTTTTCCCTGATTTCCATGCTGATCCTTTTGAATTAATTTCTCCTGTTGAATTATCCCAATTGGTATATTTTCTAAAAACCGCAGGTAATCTATCAAAACTAAAGTGTTGCGCAGGGACCTCCGATTGATAATATGGGTTTCTGGTGTCATTCACCATAGCTACCATACTAGAAGCCCTTAATGAAACAGTGTTATATACAGCAGGGTCTGTTTTATCTGCATCCGTAAATTTTAAGTGATCTTCCAAATATTCTACAGTAAGCCAATTAGAAGGAACCAGACGAGCTTGTGAGTTCAAAATAGGAGGCCCTACGACAACTCCAAGTCTATTATGGAAGCTATCTTCCTCCCATTGCGTTTGCTGTAAATTATTAGCTAAATTATATTCGATCTCTAAAATAGATTCCGAATTATATTCTCCCTCATCGGAAAACATATTTAATAGCTCTGTTTCATTAGTCAATAATGCAAAACCAAATTTGGCACTTTCATTTACAATTTCTTCATAAAAAGGAATTGCTTTATCAAACTCCCCTTCGTACAAATACGTGTTTGCCAATAACATTGCTGCTGCCCCTGCTGTAATTCTCCCCGCAAGGTATTCCGAATCATTTTTTAATGGTAAGTTGTTGTATGCAAAAGTAAAATCCTCTCTTATGGCTTTAATTACCTGATCCGCAGGAGTGACATTTACCGAAAGACTATTAAAAGTCGGATTGGGCTGCACTCGTAGAATGATATTTCCTTCATTAAAAGTATTGTACACATAAAAATGAGCTAAAGCTCTTAAAAATTTTGCTTGGGCTTCAATAATGATCAGCTCACTTTTATCAAGTCCATTTTCTCTACCTTTTTCAACAAAACCTAGCGTTAAATTGGCTCTAAAAATAACTTGATATAATTGTCTCCATCGAGCAGCAATTTGAGTACTTGAACTTGTTAGATTATAATTTATAAAATCTAAATGTTGAAAAAATTGTCCTACAGCACCACGCCTTCCTGGAAATACAATATCTGAAATTAAATTTCCTGGTCCTACATCCGCCACTCTATGCCCCCTTAAGCCTTCATAAACCGATGCCAAAGAAGCATCAACTTCCATAATTGTTTCTGCAAATACTGCACCCGTCACACCATTAGGGTCCGATTGAACTAAAAATTCATCTTCTTGACAAGAGCAAAAGAAAAACGTTACAAAAAGTAAAACAATGTATGCTCTTCTATCCTTTTTTATAATTTTCATGTCTATTTTTTTAAAAATCAATTTGTAAACCAAATAAATACTGAGCTGCTATTGGATAATTTCCAATATCGACTCCTCTATTTCGTATATCATTACTTCCTAGTGGATTTGTAATTTCTGGATCAAAACCTTTGTAGTCTGTAAAAGTTAATACATTTTGAGCCGATAAAGACATTCTTAATCTTTTCAACCCTAACTTTTCGATAACTTCATTATCTAGTGTATAACCAAGACCTATTTGTTTTAGTCTTACAAATGAGCCATCCTCAATCCATAAATCGGTGCTACCTGCATAATTAAAATGACTTTTACCATCCCCTCTATATGCCGGAATATTTGAATTTGGATTTGCTTCCGACCATTGATATACTAAATCCCTGTGCCTATTCCTATTGTATGCTAATGCTTTGGGGCCATTCAATATTTCATTGCCTACCGATGCATACCAGTTCATAGAAAAATCAAAACCTTTGTAATCACAACCTAAATTTATACCTACTGTATAATCTGGTAAACCACTCCCTTTAAATACGCGATCTTCATCATTAATAACTCCATCTTCATTTTGGTCTATTATTTTCAAATCCCCTTTTTGAATACGATTTAAGCCTAATATTGTTGAGACAGATGAGGTGTACTCTGCTAATTCTTCGTCTGTATTGATAACTCCATCGGTTTCGTATAAGTAAAAGGCACTAGCTGGCATACCTACTCTAAACTGAGACACCGTAGAACTTGGATCACCACTTATAAGTGTTTGAGCATGGGGTATTCTATCTGTATTAAAAAGATCTTCAACTATATTTTCATTTTGAGTATAAGTAGCTCCTAAATTGAATTTAAAATCGCCTATTTGATCTTTATAGTTCAACTCAACTTCAAATCCTTCATTTACTAAACTCCCTACATTTGCTGTGAGATCTAATATATCCGAACCAGCTGAAGCAGGTAATCTAACAGGTAATAATAAATCCGTTTTTTCATCCTTATAATATTCCCCTGTTAATGTGATTTTATTTTTCAGAAAGCTTAAATCCACTCCAAAATTTCTTTGTACAGTTGTTTCCCATTTTAAATCGGGATTATTGTAGGTATTCGCTACAAATCCAGAGACTCTTGCTCCACCGAATACTGCACCTTGAGAATTAGAAATTGTAAGATCTGACAAATAAGGGTCATTTACCTTATCACTTCCTACCTCGGCAAGACTTGCTCTTAATTTAAACTTATTAACTACAGACTTTAAAGGACTCCAAAATGCCTCGTCAGATACGTTCCATGCTATAGATGTTGAAGGAAAAACACCCCATCGATTTTCACGTCCAAAAATACTTGAGGCATCACGCCTGATTACCATACTTATTAAATATTTCTTTTTGTAATCATATTGTATTCTTCCTATAGTTCCTACTCTTTCTATAACACGATCCTCTAAAAAGCCTTCTCCCGAAGCGGCACTTTCATTAAGCGTACCTCCATTAATTACTTGAATATTATTATTGGTAACCCCTTGCCTACTGGCCACAAAAAAAGATGATGAACTTTTTTGTAACGAAAATCCTGCTAAAACTTTAATATGGTGCTTCCCATACCTATTATCCCATTCAAGGGTATTGTCTAAAGTATAAGAATCTTGCAATCTGCTCCTAGCCTCAACAAAACTATTTAAGGGATCGTTATCTATTTCATTTGTAGCAGGGTTGAATGTGGCAAATTGTGGAACAAAACGGTTTCTGATTTCGTTATTTTTGTAATACCCCATCCATGATTTAAACTTCAAATGATCTACAAGATCGTAACTTGTATTCACACTTAAATTAACAATATCTCTTCTTAATCTGTTTTTTTCTCTAATGGATGCAACAAAATTTTGAGTTAAAAAATTACTTCCTTCATTTACATTAACTAAATCTGCATCAAGATCTACTGACTCATTATAAGGTGCATATATGATGGATTGAGGCAAAATATTCCAACGCGGATCATTTCTGTTTTCTTGAGTGTATGCTACGCTAGCTCTAGCCCACAACCTCCCTTTTTTATAACTAGTAGTAGCCCTTACATTATGCCTCTTAAACTTTGTATTCACCACCACACCATCTTGCTCATGGTAGCCTCCTGTCAAATTATATGAAATTGTAGGCGATCCTCCTGAAATTCCTAAATTATAGGTGTTTTGCTCGGCATAATCAACAAGAATTAAATCTCTAATATCAAAATCATCATTACGAAGCGCTTCAGCCGTATTTAAAAAGAATGAAGGCGCGCCATTCCTAATAGCCAGATTTCTGGCATATAATTGATCTCTTGAATTAAGTAAAGGAGTTCTTTCTGTAATAATACGTTGTAAACCTGTTGCGTAATTAAAATCTAATTTGGCTTTACCTATTTTTGGTTTTTTGGTGGAAATCAAAATTACTCCATTCCCTCCTTGAACACCATATATTGCTGCTGAAGCCGCATCTTTCAACACTTCTACACTTTCTATTTCAGAGCTATTTAATCGTGGAATGTTGGGTTGTACCACTCCATCAACAACATATAGTGGCGTACTATTTCCCGTTAATGAACTTATTCCTCGTATTTCGATAATGGCATCATCGCCAGGCCTACCTGCCGCAGTAATATTTACACCTGCCACTTTTCCTTGTAAAGCTTGTTCTACACTTGGTGTTACAATTTTTTCTAGTTCTTCTCCTTTAACTTGAGAAATAGCCCCTGTGACTTCTTTTTTAGTAACTTTTCCATAACCAATAACTACTACCTCATCAAGACTTTCGATGTCCTCTTCCATCTTTACTTTCAGTTTTTTTTGACCCGTATACACTACAGTGTAATTTTTGTAACCTATGTACGAGAAGGTTATAATATCACCTTCTTTAGCTGGTATGGAAAAAAAACCATCAAAATCGGTTACTGCTCCTTTATCTGAACCTTTTTTGGTTACTGTCACTCCAGGAAGTGCTATTCCAGATTCATCTGTTACCGTTCCTGTAAATTCGGTCTGCTGAAAATTAGAAAAATGTTTAAAAAAAGTCGCTTCAGCATATAATTGCTGATGAAATACCCCCATTAGTAATGCTAATGCCAAAAATATTTTTTTAGAATTAGCACATAATAGAATGTTTTTTTTATTATGCATAGTTGTTGGTTTTTTCATACTCGTAATTAAAATAACACATATATATACTCAATTAATTAAATCTTTTATTCCGATTTAAATATTTTTAACATACATCGTTTTCGTTTACTGTCGTAAAATTATTATTAGGATTTATTTTTGAATGGACTATTTTAGTCTAATTAGGGTGCTTTTTTCGTCTTTTAAGAAATATCCTCTTTAATACTTGATTATTATGTTAAAAAACTTGTTTTAAAATGATAATCAATTGATAATTAGGAATTATTTATATTATTATTATTCTATTTTAGAAGATTTTAAAAGGATTGATCAATATATTTACTACTAATATTAGGATTACTTTATTACTTTAATGATATGTTTTATTTCATTATTTCCATCAAGCAGTTGAACAAAATACACCCCTTTACTTAACCATTGAGTGTCAATAGTTATATCTCCTTTATCTTTTCCTTGAATCAATTTTTTTCCATTTAAACTAATAAGCTTAAATTCCGTGACTAAAGATTCGACATTTGATATAATCAACTTATCATTGAATGGCACGGGATAAATTTTAAAATCTTCTAGTTTTTCGAAGGTATCAATGCTTAGAATATTATCAATGCAATTTTCTTCTACAACCACTATCTTCCCTCCACTTATTTCTTCAACTGTAGCACTAAAATCTTTATCAGCCTCAGTCATATAAATATTGAGACGGTAATTCTCATTTAATCGAAGATTTTCCCTTGCTTCAATATTTACAACTATAGTACCTTCACCATCAACCCTCACTTTTGACTTTCCTACTCCTTTAAAATCTGATAAATCTTGAATATCGACATGAATATCCCTTGGTTCTGTAGCCTTATAATCTAGCTTGATACTACCAGTTCCATTTTGTTTTAAACAATCTGGTGCTTCATTAATTCTTAACAATTCTGTTTTTCCATCAACTCTAAGTTCTAACAGAAGAACTTCTTCTGGTTTCATCACAAAACCATTAGTAACACTTTCTCCTTTTAATAAATTAAATATGGTAAATCCCGAACTAGGTAAACCCGTCATTGATAATGTAATTGTAGCATTAGTCTTACCTGTATTAACCAGTGAAATAATGTTTTTTCCCGAATTAGTAAATACCGATTTATGAGCCACTGCTTTTAGCACATTGCTATCTTCATTAACTTCTGCTACTTCAATTGCTGACTTAATACCATCCGCCGAAAGCTTATTTAATATGCTACTTTTAGGATTAGAACCTAGTGGTAATATCATCCCTGTTCCTGCAGATAATGTTTTGGTGTGATTTTTACCATACTCATCCTTTTTAAGACTTACAGTATCAAGAAATACTACTCCTCCATTATTTAAATAGTTTTGTAAAGCATCTATTTCACTTTCCTTAACGAATTCAACATCTTTAACTACCACATAATTAAAATCTGCTAAAGACTGAGTGTTTAAAATGTTTTCTGTAACAAAACCTAATCTATATCCTTCAAAATACAGGCTTTCATATAAATCACTTAGTTGAGACATGTGATTATCTTTGTTGATTGCCGAGGTCTCTGAATAAAAAATTCTTATCGGGTTTTGTATTTCTTGTAACTCCGAAATTTCATTGGCATAACTATTCAAATCCAGTATAGTGGAATGCAATTCAAAAAGCGTTCTGGGTTGTTGTCCCACAGTTGTAGCAACACCAAAATTAGGACTAAGTGAACCATCCTCTTGTCTAGCCCATACCCAATTCAAAGACATATCCATACCATGAAGCGTAGCTAACCAATGTGATGCCCTTACATAAGATGTTCTCAGAAATGCTTCGCGAAACCGAACATTATAAAGTATATGGGTTTCCGAATTGTAATTGGTCGCATTAGGCTTTATGGAGTGAAAAAAATCATGAGACATGGTCAAAGGCAACCAATCAAACATGTATTTGTTTTGCCAAGGTCTATTACCAAACCTTCTTGATCCGTCCATATGCGCATCATGACCAATTACCTCACAAAGACCAATTAAGTACTCAAAATCTAATCCACTCCCCCTATCATTATCCGTCCACTGAAAAGGAATTAATTTGATATGCGTTTTAGCCGCAGCATCTATTCCTTGGATTTCATCATGTAAATAAGTAAACCAATTATTTACTCGCACTTGATTAAATCGCATAAAATCATACCACTTAGGTGTCCCCCTAAGGCTTTCTAAAACACCTCTCTTATTTGTTCTGGAGGGCTGCAAATCACTGTCGTTTGAAGCAGATTGAAAGGAAGCATGTGATGTCCCCCACAAAGTATTCAAGTTAGCTATTGACTGGTGCTTGGCTTCTAACCAAGTTGCAAATTTAGCACGCGTATATGTTGTAAAATCAACGATATCCCAAGTTCCAGAAGTATTCCAGTGAGGTTCATTGGAAAGCATATACCCAAGTTTGCTCATATTTTTACCTTTAAGCTTTGGCACGACTTCATTTAATAAAGCAGAAAACAATGGTCTAGACTGTGGATGATCAATATCAAAAGCCACAAACTCTGCTCTTCC
>NZ_JH621259.1:77656-108592 GCF_000255455.1 Aquimarina agarilytica ZC1
TTCCTAAAAATGGAGCTCCAAAATTCCCTGAAGGCAGGTTATTAAGCTGAGAAACTCTCCCTGACCTCAATCCTATAGAACCATCATTTTTTCTTTCCAAAAATGTAGGGGCAAAAAAGTAACCATCTAAAGCACCAAAAAAATCATTTAACCTGTATGGGCCAACTTTTTTATCATCTTTAAATGTCCAATCATTACCAAAAATAGGTTGTCCATTTTGCACAATTCTTGCGCCTTCAATTTCAAGATTAGCCCAATTAATAGGTACAAAATCTTTCCTTGTACGATTACCTGTTAGTAACTCATTCAATTCGCTTATTCGATTTTCTAACATTAGAATCACTTCACTACGTTCCCAGTCTGGCAATTCATTTGCTAATTGGGAAGCATTCTTATCTAAAGGAATTACGGGCAATTGACTTTGAAAATTTGCCTGAACTTCATTTAAATGACCTTCATCCCAATCGGCTAGATAAAGAAAGACCTCGGCTACTCGAATAGCCATACGTTCTTTTCTAACATCAATACTTTGCCCTTCTGCTTGAGTAATTAAAGTATTAAGTTCTGATATTCGAGTTTGAGCCG
This sequence comes from Aquimarina agarilytica ZC1, assembly GCF_000255455.1. Taxonomy (GTDB): domain Bacteria; phylum Bacteroidota; class Bacteroidia; order Flavobacteriales; family Flavobacteriaceae; genus Aquimarina; species Aquimarina agarilytica. Next base: position 78,242 of record NZ_JH621259.1, read on the forward strand.
TTTCTTCTAATGTTTGAGCATAAAAAAAAGATGTTGCCCACCAAAAAAAGAATAAAAATAATAACCTTTTCATCTTAAAATGTTTTTAGTTTGTTTTTAGTTCTAGTAAAATAATTTCCTGTGGTTTCATTTGAAATTGTTGATTAACTTCCTTTCCATTTAAAAGATTTACAATCCTTTGTACCGTTTTATTATTACTTAAATTCAATACTAAGGAAGCTTCTTGTTTTCCTAGATTTAAAATATTTACCACATAAGTATCCGCATCCTTTTTATATGAACGCCATACACATCCTTTTCTCCCTGTCATATTAATTTCTTTTATAGATACCTCGGATAACAAACCTTTTTCCTTAATAAATTTTAATCCTTGTTTGGCTACTTCTTTAACATCACTAACATAAATCACTTTTCCTTTTACTCCCGATAATTTTTTTAAGCGTTGCTCTCCATATTGATTTTTTGTTAAGCTATTATGATCTAAAACTATTGTACCTCCTTTATCCAAGTAAGATTGCAATTGATCAAATTCTAAATCGGTAACAAATTCCGTATTGGAGATCAATACGACCTCCTTTGTTTCAAAACCCTGATTTTTTAATATATCTTGAGTCACAAATCCAATGGATACTCCTTCAAAATACACTTCCTCATACAGTTCACGTACATGATCCATATAATTATCTGTGTTAATAGCAGCAGTTTTTGAATAAAATAAACGTAATGGCTTATCTAAATTTTGTAATGCGTCAATATCTTCGGCATGCGCATTCAAATCCATAAAAGTAGAAGTCACCTCATGAACAATTCTAGGTTGTTGCATATTAGAACCTCCATAACCTTTAGAATCCTTTTGATCTAGCAGTGATCCATCTGGGTTTCTAAACCAAAACCAATTTTTCACAATATTCATTCCTTGCAATACTGCAAGCCAATGTGATAGTCTTGCATATTCTGGCTTCATATATAAATCCCTAAAACGCACTGTTGATAAAAAATGCCCTTCGGAATTGTAATTTATTTTATTGGGTCCAATGGATTTCATAAAGTCATAGGACATACTAATCTCGTTCCAATTAAAATTGTAATAATCTTCCCAGTTATGGTCTTTACCCCACATTAACGAATAATATGCTCCAGCGTCATTCCCCAAAATATCGGTAAGGTCCGACAAGGCTTCTAGATCTATTCCACTATTTCTTTTATTCTCACTCCACAAATGCGTCATTATTTTTAAATGTGTTTTTGCTTTAGGATCATATTTTTTAATAGTGTGATGAAGAAAACTAAACCATTCATTTACTCGTACTTGATTAAAACGAATCCAATCATACCATTTAGGGGTTCCCTTCAAGTCTTCGGAGATGGGTATTTCGATTTCAACATCACTAAAGCTTTTAAAAGAAGTTCCCCATCTTGTATTTAGTGTTTTAATACCGGTATGCTGTGTTGAAAGCCATTTTTTGAATTTTTCGCGGGTATATTCTGTAACCTCTCCTGTATTCCATGCTTTGGATGCAGTATGCCAGTGAGGTTCATTGGTCATCATATACATGGATGAATATTGTTTACCTTTCATTAGAGGAATAATTTGCTTTAAAAGCATTTCATTTAGCTCTCGTGCTCCTGGGTGATCTATATCATAAGCAGTGTATCTGCGACCTGCTTTATCAAGATTTGGAAACTGTTTTTTTGCCCATTCAGGTATACCTAAATGATTAAGAAATATACTTCCAAGTTGACCGCTTGGCTTGTCTACAAGTTTATTTTTAATGAAAGGTTTGAGTGTTCCATTATCTAAAAAGCCATGTGTAAAGAAAAAGCCGTCCATATTCCCGTAATACTCCGTTAATTCTTTAACCTTTGGTTTCCAAATCCAATCCGCAAGAAAAACAGGCTTACCTGTTTGTGTATCTATTACTTTGTTTCCCTTTATTTCTAATTTATCCCAATGTATCTCAGGGCTTTTTTTCCTTTTTATTTCTCCATCAATTTCAGATTGTAGTACTGCTAATACCTTATCTAAAAGTAGATTCACTTCCTTAATTTCGAAACTAGGAAGTTCTTTTGCTAATTCCTTAGCTTTTTCTTTATATATATGAACATAATCAAAAAATCTTTCGTTTTCTGATTTATTTTGCTCATCCCATGCTGCATATTTTAAGAAAATCTTTGCTGTCCTTAAAGACATTTCCTCTTTAGATACATCTATTTTTTTTGATTGAGCAATATCAATTAATTTACTCAATTGCTTAATCTTTTTTTTCGCTTGTGCTTTAGACTGAGCAAAAACACCTGAAAAAGTAAGTAGCAATATTGCGAAAAAAAAGTGCTTCATCCTATTATGTCTATTTATATTAAAACCTATTGTGATTATTACTACGATATGCTATTTAAAATAGCCTAAAAATATGAAGCGCACTAACTATGAAAAATAGTTGAAAGAAACCACCTATGAAAAACTAAACTTAATTATAATATAAACAAATGAATTTCATAGAAGCGCACCCCATAATCAATAATAAACTTCTTATACTCATCTATGGTTATGATTGTTACCATAGGAACAGTACTGCTATAACCCCCGATTAAAACAGGAACTACTTTATTTTTACAACTTTAATATCATCTAAATAAAAAGACCCATATCCTCCGTATTGCTCACTTTCTGCAACCGCAATAATAACACCGCCTTCTACTATTTTTTTAACCTTAAATTCTCGTGAAACTTCAACCCATTTTTTCTTTCGAAGACCATCGAAACTTACATGAACAGGCAACCAGTTTTTCCCAGAAAAATTAAAATTAAATCCTGCTGGTATATTTGAACCCAAATACACTTTAGCTGTAAGTTTATATTTTCCCGACTTCAAGGGTTTTTTAAATGCCTTTTTATTGTGAACTTGCATACTCCCTTTTTCTCCACTTGCGGGACTTCTAAAAAACTTTAAACTATGCTTTCCTCCATTGGCTTTTTTGTTACTGAAATGAAAAATATTCTTGTGTTGGATCCACCAACCCGATACTTCTTCTCCTTCAAAACCTGAAACACCATCTTTAAGTAAATTTTGACCTGTTACACTAAAAATAGACAATAAACTAATTAGCAAAATGTTGATTTTATTCATAACAATTTATTTTTTAACTATGCGAAATCGTTTTCTTTATATTTTTTACATCTATATTGCAAAGTTTGTATTTACAAGACTATTATTAGGGGGTAAATTCATTTTATTGATAGTGTAAATTCTATTTAACGTATATCAAATGATAAAATTTAACAAAAAAACCATTATTACACTATGAAAATACACTGTGTTAAACTTTATAAATCAATAATCTTAAAATCATAGTAAAAAGCCTAATCCTTATTAATTAATCCGACTACTTTATCCGCACTACCGTAAGATTTTATTTTTAAAGTAGCAGGAATTAGCCCCTTCCCTTTTACATTTAACTGTATTTCCCCTTCTTTTTTTGTGGATTGTATAATGGTTACAAGTTTTCCACTAAACAGTTTCATTTTATTGTTCTGGAACGGCACTAATGAAGTAGCATCTCCATTACATGCTGCTTTAAAGAAACCTTTACCTGTAACATTGAATTCTAGTTCATTTGATGCCAATGGACAGGGGACTCCATTTTTATCTATCACTGAAGCTGTTACAAAGCAAAGGTCTTTACCATCTGCATTTAATCGACTTCTGTCGGATTCAAGTATAATTTTATAAGGTGCTTCTGCTGTTCGAATGATTTTTTCCATTAACGGAACATTATTGTTATCTAAAGCCACTACTTTTAGTTCCCCCGGCTCGTACTTTACATCCATCCACATCAATCGATAGCGCTGTTTTATGGTACGTTTATTTTTTTCTCTAATTCCTAGACTTTTACCATTCAAAAATAATTCGGCTTTTTTAAAATTTGTATATACAAAAACTGGTGTAATCTCACCTTCCCTACCTTTCCAATTCCAGTGAGGTAATATGTGAAGCGTATTTTCATTCGTATTCCAACGACTTCTGTACAAATAATATCGATCTTTGGGTAGCCCCGCCAAATCTGCTATTCCAAAATAAGAACTACGCGAAGGCCATTTCTGATCATATGGGGTAGGCTCCCCTAAATAATCGAAACCTGTCCAAACAAATTCTCCTATGACCCAATCTTTATCATCTTGCAATACAAAATCTTCATCGGGAATATTTGACCAATTACAACTTTCTAAATCATAGGATGAACATTGAAAATCATCATATTGCTTCATTTTGGCCTCGGTAACAGGAAATTTATAAACTCCCCTTGAACTAACTGTTGAAGCCGTTTCGGAACCCAAAATAAAACCTTGCGGAAAAGTCTTATAAGCTTCTTCGTATAGATGTACTCTATAATTTAGACCAGGAACATCTAACACACTTCCAAAACCAGATTCCATAACTGTTTTAACTTGATCCATTCCAACGGTTACTTTTCTAGTAGGATCTTCTCTATGAAAAATATCTTGGAGTTTTTTAGCCAATGCTGCCCCTTCTTTTTCATTTTGATCTGGAACTTCATTTCCTGAGCTCCACATTATAATTGAAGGATGATTTCGCGTTGCTCGAACCAAGTTAACAATATCTTTTTCCGCATCCCGATCAAAAAAACGATGATATCCATTTTCTACTTTCATTTTTCTCCATTCGTCAAAACTTTCAGCTAAAAACATAAATCCCATTTCGTCACAAAGCTCTAGTTGTTCTAAGGATGGCATATTGTGTGCACTTCTAATAGCATCTACGCCTAAATCTTTTAATATCTTCAACTGTCTTTTTATGGCAGCTCGGTTCACGGCTGTACCCAAAGGTCCCAAATCGTGATGTAAACACACCCCCTTTAACTTTCGACGTTTACCGTTTAACTCAAACCCATTTTCGGCGGTAATATTAACAGAACGGATACCAAACCGTTGTTTTATATGATCTACTAATTTTTCTCCTTTGTATAGTTTTTGCTCTAGGTAATATAAATGAGGGGTTTCCGGGCTCCAAAATTTTGCATTTTTTAAATTAAGTGTTTGGTGAGTAAACTCTTCTGATGTTTGGGAATGTATTGATCCTAAAGTATAGTTATTCTCATCAAGTACCTTTGAGACTAATGTAAAGCCTTTCCTAGTAGTTGTTTTAATCGAAACTGTTGCTTCGGCTGGTGCTACTTTTGGAGTTGTTATGAAAGTTCCCCATTGATCAAATCCATCCTTATTTTTTACAATTAAATTTACTTTCCTATACAAACCCGCACCGGGATACCAACGAGATGATTTTGAATCATTTTTAAGGTGAACGGCTAAAGTATTTTCGCCTTTAAAATTAACTACATTTGATATATCAAAGTAAAAATAACTATACCCATAATTCCATTCCCCAACTTTTTTACCATTGACAAAGACTTTCGGTTGACTCATTGCTCCTTCAAAAAATAGTATAATTTTTTTTGTAGCGTCTTCTTTATCTAGTTTAAATTTCTTTCTGTACCAAGCTTCGCCAATATGTGGAAGCGCTCCTGTTCTACCTGTTTTTTCGGATGGAACCTTTTCTCCATTTTGCCATATAGCTACACTTTGCTTATCAACCTCTTTATCAAAAGGACCTTCAATAGCCCAATCATGAGGGATAGAAACTTCCTCCCATTCACTATCATTATACGTTGCCATGTAAGCATTCGCTTCGTAACCTTTTTTAAATTTCCATCCATCATAAAGAATTGTTTCTCTACGAACTGTATTTTGTCCAAAGACATTTATTAATGATAAACTTAAAAAAATTATACATATAAGTCTCTCCATCTTCTTAGTTTTGAATATTTTGACAATTTAATTGATCACAGCACGAATGGGAGGCTATATATCCATTAAAGTAGGTGTGTTTATTCGGCTATTGGTGTATTGACATAAATTAATTAGGGTTTCAATGATTTGGCAGAACATTGAAACCCTAATAATTAATCTTTTTCTTTTTAATTATTGATATACTACAAAACAATTAATTTTCTAACTCCTTGTCCTACTTCCGAAGAAATTTTAACAAAATACAAGCCCGAAGCTAAACCTGAAACATCAAAGGAATTCTCCTTAGTTTTCAAAACAATTTGTCCTACTATATTGGTTATAGTAACCTCATCAACTGTGGAATTTACCGTAACAACTCCACCTTGTATAGGATTAGGACTTAATGACACATCCTCCGGCAGATCAAAATCATTTGTACTTAATGTAGGATTTTCTGTCACATTTAGCGTAAATCTTGCATTAGGGCTACCGTTTATTCCGGTTGCATTTACAAAACCAATATTTTCGGCTTGCATAAAAATATTTAAGATATATCGCTCTGTTGCTGCCAATGTATTAGAAGGTGCTAATGCTTCTGGTATGGTTATAGTTGTTATTACACTGGTCCCTGTAGTTGCACCACCTGCTGCTTCTACTATAAAGTCACCATTTGCTACTACAGTCTGCGAAAAGGGATCTGTATTAAGTAGTACAATTTCAACATTAACTCCATTTTGAATTAGCGCATTACCATTAGTATCCCATGTCAATGCCATATCAAAGGATTCACCTTGCATTAAACTTGTAGAACTATCCACTCCCTGAGTATCCACTTCTATAGATTGAGCTGTAGTATTTAAACTAAAAATTGAAACTGATAATAAAAAGATAATTTTCTTCATGATACATGTTTTTAATGTTAATAATTATATTTAATCCGATTTTAATTGATTATTATTTTTACTCCTAAGGGCTTTGGTTGAGTCATATAAAATTGTTCCTTACCATTCTTTGATGATGCATGACCTACCATACATAAATAATAAGAACTCCCTTTGGGTAAAGTATACGATTTTGGTATATGCTTAGGTATTGTAAAATCACCTATTGCATACCCCTCCTTTGCGTTATTATTTTTTAAAAAATTAACAAATCCATACTCTACTCCTTCTCTTTTACCATTTGCATTTATTATTCTAATAACAAATCCAATCCCATGTTTTCCCAACTTTCTTTTCTTTCCATCGTTGGTTTTACCAAGATTAAAATATCCTCCGATATCTTTAAGCTCAGCTCCACGTTCAAATATTCTTCCATTTATAACTGTATTATTTGACCATTTCATTACAAATGAACTTTGAGCTAAACTTTTTGATGTATAACATAAAATAACTATACTTAACAAGACTATTTTTTTCATAGTATTATTCGGGGTATTTAATAATTGGGACATTGATTAGCTGTTGTTTACAAAGAAAACGATATAGTCTTATTATATAGGAGTATATTTTCATTTAAATGGTGTATTAGATTCATTTACCTTATTCCAATACACTTTTTGTTAAAATATTGACTTTATATTTATCAAAAAATGAAAAACATGAGATTTTTAAAAATGGTATTCCTTGTTGCTTTGATTATAGCTTGCAAACAAAAAACAAGTAAATCTTTAGATAATGAAAACAATAATATTTCTAGGAATGATAACGAAATCCTTATTAAAAACAATCCCAACATTAAAGATTATACTCCAATTATAACTAACATACTAAAGCAAAACCCTAATAAAATTGAATTAAGATTTGAAAAAGGCACCTATCATTTTTATCCTGAAAAAGCGCAAAGTCATTATGTGAAAATTTCTAATAATGATAATGGACATCGAAAGATTATTTTTCCAGCACAAAACTTCGAAAAATTTCTTTTAAATGGAGGGAATAGTGATTTTGTATTTCATGGAAGCCTTATTCCCTTTCAATTTAAAAACTCAACAAATATCAGTTTAAAAAAAATCAACCTATTTTGGGATAAACCTTTTACTTTTGAAGGTGAAGTCATTGAAAGTAATAATACGACTAAAGTATTTACTATAAAAGTAAATGAAAACAATGATTATGAAATAGAGAATAATGAATTGTTTTTCAAAGGCTATGATTGGAAATTACCTTTAGGAGAGAATATTATATATGACAAAACCAAATTAAGACCTTATTACAATACTTCTTCTTTCCTTCAATGGAACAAACTGAAAGCTAAAGAAATTGAAAAAGGCGTTATACAATTTTCGGGTTATCAAACAACTAAAGATGTTCCACCAGTGGGCTCTATTTTTGTCGATAAAGGTCCACACGGACAAAATAGAAGGTACCCAGCTATACACCTTACAGCCTCCTCTAAAATTAATCTAAATGATATTAATGTGTACGCGAGTGGTGCTATGGCACTGATTGCCGAACGCTGTGATACCCTTACTTTAAATTCATTTAATGTATTACTTTCAAAACGTTCTAAACAAATGATTGGCGCCTCTGCCGATGCTACTCATTTTGTAAATTGTAAAGGTCTAGTTACCTTAGAAAATTGTCGTTTTGAAAATATGCTAGACGATGCTACCAATATACACGGCACCTATATGGTAATATCAGAAATCCTAGGAAAAAACAAATTTGCCGTAAAACCAATGCATTACCAACAAGAAGGCTTTAATATAGCTGAAAAAGGGGATGAACTTCGATTTATAACACGAACAGATTTACATGCTTTATTTACAGGTACAGTAAAAACTGCAAAACAAATCAATGAAAAAAAATACATCATCGAAATGGAGGAACCACTCCCTTTGGATATTACGACTGAAATAGCTGTAGAAAACACGACATGGATGGCAAGTGTACTCATGAAAAATTGTAGTGTAAAGCAAAACAGAGCTCGAAGTATACTTATCTCTACCTCCAAAAAAGTTGAAATTTTAGATAACTATTTTTCAAGCATGATGGCAGGTGTTCGTGTATGCGGAGATGCTAACTATTGGTTTGAATCGGGTCCAGTCACAGATCTTACTATTAGAGGTAATACTTTTGAAGATCTTGGAATAGGAGGCGCTAAACCACAAGCCATACTACAAGTAGACCCTATTATTGGAAAAAAATTTAGAAGTGGTAATTATTTTCACAAAAATATTGTTTTTGATAACAACACCATAAATACTTTTGATCCTCATATTGTTTACGCACTTAGTGTAGATGGACTTCAAATTACCAATAATAAAATTATACAGACAAATACCTACAACAGCATTTTCAGTGATTTATCTCAATTTGATATTCAAAATTGTAAAAACGTATTAATCAGTGGAAATCACTATATTGGTAAAAAAAGCGCTGAAATAAGTATTATTGATAGTAATATTGTTAAAATTAAAGAAAATAAAGGGTTTAATACGCAAACTGTAATTAATCCAAATAAATATTTTTTTCAAAATTAAATTAAACTTACCCACCGCTATAAACATTTTGTTAAACTATTTTGTGTGGTGGGTGAGTTTAATATTATCAAAAAACAATAGCTTTATTATAAAAAATTCCCTGCACATAAAATGATTAAACATTTTACTTTACTGACTTTATTATTTCTTATTTCTATATCACCTATAAACGGTCAATCAGAAGTTATTTTTACAAGCATTGATCAAGAAGATGGCTTATCCAATAATAGAATTTGGAGTATAAAACAAGATAAAGATAAATTCATATGGATTGCCACTTCCAATGGACTTAACCGTTACGACGGTACACATATTAAAACCTTTAATGAGCAAAATAGCACTATATCATCGAATATAATTTATGATATTTATATTGATACTAATAATACAATTTGGTTTGCAACCACAAAAGGATTGTGTAACTATGATTATTCTACAGACACTTTTACAAGTCATATCAATAAAGCTTCAGAAGCAAAAAACTCATTATTCAATCAGGTTAAAAAAATTCATGCCGATACTAAAGGAAATCTATGGCTAGCCACTAAAGGAGGTGTTTCCAAATTTAATATTAAAAATAACCGCTTCTATAATTTTCAACTAAAAATTGCTGGAAAGCCTGTAAGAAATATGGATATCAGAAGTGTGATTCAAGATGAACATGGAGATACCTATGCCGGATCATTTGGCCGAGGCTTATTTAAACTTGATACGCAAAAACAAGAATTTCAACGTATATCAAGTACCAATCGTTCCTCAAGATTTATACATGACTTATTATTATTACCTAATTCTCGTATTTTACTTGGGACCAGTGGTGAAGGCGCCTTGATTTATGATATTAAATCAAAAAAATATAGTAATTACTTCGTTGAAAACCTTAAATTAGAAAATAACGTTGCTATCATTAGATCTCTTTTTCTGGATAAACAGTCTAATTTATGGTTAGGCTCCGATGGAGATGGGCTATTTAAGATTGCTAATTATGACAGTAACGCACCTACAGTAGTAAGTTATAAAAATGTACCACAAAGAAGTTCTTCATTAGCAGGGAATGCTATTTATTCCGTGTTTCAGGATGCTGATAATGATTATTGGATCGGTACCGCATGGAATGGTATCAATTACCTTCCCTACAAAAAAGATTTTGACTTTATTTTTAGTGATATTAAAGGAGACCAGACTTCCAAGGTATTATCGATCTACAAAGTAGATAAAAAGCTTTATTTCGGTCTGGATGGTGATGGGCTTACGGAATACAATACCGCTACTAATAAAATAACCCAATTCAAAAAAAACAGGCCTAATTACCTTGGAGCAAATACTGTACAATGTATGCTTCAGCAAAAAAACACTTTGTGGTTGGGAACTTTTTCTGATGGACTTATAAAAGTAGACTTAAAAAATTATACGTATAAACAATTTAAAAACAACCCTCTAGATGAAGAAAGCATTAGCTATAATGATATTAGAGGTATTAAAGAAGATTCTAAAGGAAATCTTTGGATAGCTACTGGCGGTGGCGGACTCAACTACTTTGATATTGACAGAAATCGTTTTGTGCGATTTAAACACGAATACAATGATCCTACGTCTATTTCTAGTAATAATATTACCTGTATTCAATTAGAAAACAATAATCTTTGGGTGGGTTCCTCTGAAGGTGGAATTACGCTATTCGATATTGTAACCCGAAAGGCACATCAGTACAAGCATGATGAAAGTAACCCTAATAGCATCAGTAGTAATAATGTCATTTCTTTATACAAAGACGCTAAAGGAAACCTTTGGGCTGGTACTGTTGGCGAGGGTATCAATAGGATTAATTTTGAGTCTGGTACCGTAGAACGCTTCAATTCATTTAAAAAACTGCGAAAAGAAACCGTTACTGCAATTATTGAGGATAATGAGCATCGCATTTGGTTAAGTACTAAAGAAGGTATTTTGAGTTATGACTATGAATCAGATAATTTTTTACGCTTTCCGGGTTTAGCAGAAAAGTATCATAGAAATGCTATTTTTAAAGACTCTAACGGAGAATTATTTTTTGGATCTACAAACGGAGTAGTCAAATTTAATCCAAATGATTTAAAACATAAAACAAAACCATCTACTGTCCTACTAACCGATTTTAAATTATTCAATAAACCTGTTGAAATTGGTTCTGGAATTTTACAAAAAAATATTACTCAAGCGGATGCCATAGAATTAAAACATCACCATGACGTAATTACTTTTGAGTTTACCACACTTCATTATCCCATTTCAAAAATGTTTGAATATGATATTAAAATGGAAAATTTTGATAAGGATTGGAGAAATATTGGTACGGATAATAAAGTAACTTACACCAACCTTGCCCCAGGTTTTTATACGTTTAAAGTTAGAAGCCATAGACCTGGCACTTCCAATGATTCAGAATTTTCTTCCATAAATATAAAAATTAATAAACCTTTCTGGCTAGAATGGTGGGCTATTATTTTCTATGCCATTTTAGTAGCACTCGCTTTCTATATCTTTAGAAAATACATCATTGCTTGGGAAAAAATGAAATCCAATTTGGAATTAGAAAAGTTATCTCGAGAAAAAGACTTAGAATTAGGAAACCTAAAACAACAATTTTTCACCAACATATCTCATGAAATCAGGACACCAGTAACCCTAATTCTTTCTTCAATAAACAATTTATTAAAAGAGGAATCTTTTGTTGACAAAAAACAATTGAATCCAATTAATACTATTAGAAAGAATAGTACACAGTTGCTAAACCTAGTAAATAAGTTACTAGACTATCGAAAACTTGAAAATAACGCCACCACTCTAAAAATTAGCCCTAGTAATTGGGAGGCATTTTGTTATGAAATCTTCCTTTCATTTAAAGAGCTTGCTAATCAAAAAAAAATAGATTTAAAATTTGAATCGAAATTAAAAGAGCCTGAGTTGTGGTTTGATAAAATGCAAATGGAAAAGGTAGTTTACAATCTAATTTCCAATGCCTTAAAATTTACTGATAGTAATAAGCTAATTAGTCTAAAGCTACAAGAAAAAAATGAGCATGTCGAACTAATTTTAAAGGATGAAGGTATTGGAATTTCTGAAAAACAGTTATCCAAAATATTCAATAGATTTTACCAACCCGAATTAAAAGGACGAAAGTATGGTGCCGGTTTTGGTCTGGGTCTAAGCATTTCCAAAGAGATTATTAACTTACATAAAGGCGAAATAATTGTGGAAAGCACTCCTAATGTAGGAAGCACCTTTACCATCAAATTAAAAAAAGGAAAAAATCATCTTATAAATGCCGATACATTATTTATTGAAAATGAAGAAGAGAACCCAGAAAATTACATTGCTTTAAATCAAGACAACACACATACTGCTCCTAACAACCAAACCTTACCTGATAACAATGAAGAGATTGTAGTGTTGGTAGTAGAAGATAATAAAGATATAAGAGAATATATTGTTTCTTTAATAAACAAAAATTTCACAATCCTTGAAGCTGCCGATGGTAAAATAGGATTAGAGATCACTAAAAAACAATTACCAGACCTTATTATTAGTGATGTAATGATGCCTAACATGGATGGGATCGAAATGACTACAAAAATAAAATCTAACATTAACACAAGCCACATCCCAATTCTATTATTAACGGCTCGAACAACATTAATTCATCAACAAGAAGGCTATTCCGTAGGAGCTGAAGATTATATATTAAAACCTTTCAATGAAAATATCCTTCTAAGTAAAATTCAAAGTATTTTAAGAAATAGAACATTCATTAGAAAGCGAATGAACAATGATGAAATTGTGAATCCTAATGAATTGTCTATTAACGAATATGATCAAAAATTACTGGATAAACTTATCAAATTAATTGAAGAACATATAGACTCTGAAGAATTAAACACCAAATTTATTACTGCTAAACTAGGAGTTAGTCATTCTGTTATTTATAAAAAAATTAAAGCACTAACTGGATTATCTCTAATTGAATTTATTACTGAGATTCGTTTAAAAACTGCAAGAAAGCTCATTCTGGAGAGTGATGCAACTGTTATTGAAGCTTGTTATAAAGTGGGGTATTCTAATAGAAAATATTTTAGTAAACTTTTCAAAAAACGCTTTGGAAAAACTCCTTCAGAATACCGAAAACAAAGAAAGGAAATCTTTGATGATAAATTTTCTGATAATAATATTATTGATATCGATGATGCTATTCAATAAAAACTTTAATCCTGTAGATTGAACTTGAAACTATTCATTTTGATATTGGTTTTAAATAATGAATTTTCAATTTGTATTGATCATAAAATAGAACAACACAATCATCCTAAAGCTATTTTATTTTCTAAAAAACAAAGGGTTATAGTGTTTTCAACCAATTCTATCTCATTATGACAGACTCAAAAGATGAATTTGAAGCACCTTTATGTTTTGAAAAATTTATAGGTTTCACTTTCTAAAAAAAGTGCTACTCATTGAAATTAGTAAACTACCTTGAACAAGCCTTTCGAAGTATTTTACAGTGAATAAAATTTTGATTTCAATGCAAGTCCTAGAGTATTAAATCCTGTTATAGTGTATATAAAATTAATTACAATGCCATTCAACAATCTCCTCAAATTCCTATTACGTTTTATAGGTTTTATAGGTTTTATATTAATTATTTCTTCCTGCGATTCTAAAATCGATACCCAGACTTACAATCCTAAAAAAGAAGAAGGTAAATATATTTTAACCCCAGAGATTGGAGACATACCAAAAATCCATGGACCTTCAGTTTTTGGAGTGAGACCTAATGCTCCTTTTTTATACACCATTCCTGCAACAGGGAAGCAACCTATTGAGTTTACTGTTGAAAAACTACCTGAAGGTTTACATGTTCATAACGAAACTGGAGTCATTAGCGGGGTTATCAAAAATGAAGAGCCTCAAGATTTAGATATAGTCTTGGTTGCTAAGAATCATTTAGGAGAAGCGAAAAAAACATTCAAAATAAAAGTAGGCAAGACCATTTGTTTAACGCCTCCCATGGGCTGGAACAGTTGGAATTGTTGGGGAGAATATGTAACTCAAGATAATGTTATTGCTTCAGCTAAAGCTATGGTGAATAAAGGCCTAAAAAATTATGGTTGGTCTTACATCAATATGGATGATGGTTGGCAATCACATCGAGGAGGTAAACACAATGCTATTTTAGCAGACTCTGTTAAATTTCCTAATATGAGCACTATGTGTAATAAAATCCATGATATGGGTTTAAAAGTGGGTATATATTCTTCCCCTTGGATTACTACCTATGCAGGACGTGTTGGTGGTTCTAGCGATACTAAAGATGGCTACTGGAATACATCTATGGATGATAGAAAATTAAAATCCGAACGCATTAATACACGAATAGCAGTATATACATTTGATACCAATGACGTCATACAATGGGCAGAATGGGGAATAGATTATTTAAAATACGACTGGAACCCTAATGAACCTGCTAGTACTATAAGAATGGCTAAGGCCTTGGAAAATAGTGGTAGAGATATAATTTATTCTATATCAAATACGGCACCATTAGAACATGCAAAATTATTCGGTAAGGTAGTCAATTGTTTTAGAACCTATGGTGATTTAAAGGATAGATGGGATGGAAAAGGAAGTCATAAAAGTATAAGAGACGAGTGGAAAGCACATAGGTATTGGTTAGAAAACGGGTTTCCCGGAGCACCAGGACATTTCCCAGACCCAGATATGTTGGTTGTTGGAGAGGTAAATACAAAAAGTAAAAACCCAATACCCTCTCGATTAACTGCAGATGAACAATATTCACACATCTCTCTATGGTCTCTCTGGTCAGCACCTTTACTTATAGGCTGCCCCATTGAAACAATGGACGATTTTACCGTGAAGCTACTCACAAACTCTGAGGTTTTAGCTATTAATCAAGATGAAAAAGGGACCCCAGGAAAATCCATAACTCAGAATGAAGATTTTGAAATTGTGGTAAAAGACCTAGCTGATGGCTCCAAAGCAGTGGGCTTATTTAATTTAAAAGAAAAAGAACAGATCATTAACCTAAATTGGAAAGACATTAATATTGAAGGCATAAAGAGCATTAGAGATCTATGGAGGCAAAAAAATATTGGCAACTATAAAGATCGCTTTTCTGCCGTTGTTCAGCCTCATGGTGTTATTTTAATACGTCTAGGATAGGATCAATTTAAATACATCTCTAACAAAAGAAAAAACATCAAACACTAACAACCTAAAAAGGCTATTGATCAACAAGTAGCTCTACAAAAAAAGTGATCAGTCATTCACAAATAAAAACGAAATAGTTTTCAAGAATAATACTTATGAAGATAAAAATATTTAAAACATTTTTTGCTACAGCAATACTTTTCTCATATGCTGCATGTAATACAACAGAAAAGAAAATAGAAACAGCTCAAGTGTCGCAAAAATATACAGGAAAAAATCCAAATATCATTTTCTTATTAGCAGATGATATGGGATATGGTGAATTAGGAAGTTATGGACAAAAAGATATTAAAACACCGTTTTTAGATGAACTAGCATCAAAAGGACTTCGATTTACAGATTTTTATGCAGGGACTTCTGTATGTGCTCCGTCCAGAGCAACGCTTATGACGGGAAAACATACCGGACACGCTACCATCCGAGCTAATGGTGGCGCAAATACTGGGAAATCACGCAGAGTACCTTTAAGTAAGTCCGAGATCACACTTGGTGAAATGCTTCAAGGAGCAGGTTACCAAACCGCTATGATTGGAAAATGGCATTTGGGTATTCCCGAAGATATGTCTACTTGGGCAAAAGGCCGTGGATTTGATTATGCAGTTCAGGAGCAATGGGGCGAAAATGAAAAAGGGATACTTTTAGATGAACGGGAACACTGGGTAAACAATAATCAAGATTCAGTATTTTACAATTACAATAACTATAAGTGCCTAGATGAATTTAGAACTAATTTTGCTTTAGAATATTTAGATAAAAAAAAGAGTGACAAGCCATTCTTTTTATACATGTCTTATAGAATACCTCATGCACATGAATTCTTTTTAAGCAAAACAGATCTATACGAAGACAAAATGGAAGCTTGGCCAGAAATAGAACGTCGTCATGCTGCACGTATTACCATGCTAGACTCCCAAATTAAAAGATTGTTCAATAAATTAAAAGAAAGAGGAGAATTAGAAAACACCTTAATTATATTTTCTAGTGATAATGGCCCTCATAAAGAGAACTATCACGATAATGAATTTTTTAAAAGTTCAGGAGGATTAAAAGGTTACAAACGTGCTCTATATGAAGGAGGGATACGAGTACCGATGATTGCTTATTGGGAAGGGAAAATACCTGAAGGAAATACCACAAAGCATCAAGCAACATTTTATGATATTATGCCCACATTGGCCGAGGTAGCTAACATCCCAATTCCAAAACAAACCGATGGTATTTCATTTTTACCAGAATTAACAAGGAAATCTCAAAAAAAGCATGAGCATTTATATTGGGAAATACATGAATCAGGTTATCATAAAAGTGTAGCACAAGCTGCTAGGATGGGGAATTGGAAAGCAGTGCGTACTGCAAAATCGGGTAAAACAGAATTATACGATTTAAGCAAAGATGTTTTTGAAATCAATAATGTAGCCGAAGATAACCCCGAGATAGTTCATAAAATGAATGAAATATTCAATAGTGAAAGCACAAAAAGTAAACATTACCCTTTAGCTGGAGGTTTATTTAAAATGTAGAAAATTGTGACTTTAAAAAAATAAAATTATGAAATTGAATATATTTAAATGGTTTTTAGTGGGTTTTATTTCATTAATGCACTCTCAAAATTACAAAAATTTTATAGCGCTTAAACCAGACTTGGCTAAAACCAGGATTGCTGAAGATTTTAATAAAAACTGGAAGTTCATATTATCAGATAGTACCGAGTTTAAAGATGATAATTTTAATGATTCGGACTGGAAAACATTAAATGTACCCCATGACTGGAGCATTGAGCATGCTTTTAATGAAAAAAATTCAGGAAGAAATGCCTGGTTACCCGGAGGAATTGGGTGGTACCGAAAAACGGTTCAAATTCCTAAAGAATATATAGATAAGGAGTTTAAAATAGAATTTGATGGTGTTTATAAAAATTCTACGCTTTGGGTAAATGGACATTATGTTGGTAATCAACATGACGGTTATACCAGTTTTTATTACAACATCTCACCTTTTTTAAACTTTGGAGGAGAGAATACCTTTGCCTTAAGAGTAGATAATTCGACACAACCTAACTGCCGTTGGTATTCGGGTTCTGGTATTTATCGGAATGTGCGTTTAACTATTACCAGTAAGTTGGCTGTAGAGCAATGGGGAACATTTATAACTACCCCTAAAGTTTCAGAAAGTTTAGCAGAAATATCCATACAAACCAAACTAAGAAACTATGATGATAGTACTAATTTTAATTTAGAAACCACAATTTACAATACGAGTGGGGAGCTTATAAAAACGCTAAAAACAACTGAGAAAATTGATAGAAAGTCCACCAAAGATATTTATCAAAATTTAAGTATTAATAATCCACAATTATGGTCAATCGAATCCCCCGAACTTTACATTGCAAAAAGTAAGATCATTATAAATACTAATGTAGTTGATGAATATGAAACTACATTTGGAATTAGATCGATTGAATTTCACCCAACAAAAGGATTTTTCCTAAATGGAAAAAACTTAAAATTAAAAGGGGTCTGTTTGCATAATGACGGAGGAGTTTTGGGTGTAGCTGTACCCATTGAAATATGGAAAAGACGATTAGGCAAACTAAAAGACATAGGATGTAATGCTATAAGAGCAGCACACAACCCGCCCTCGCCAGAATTTTTAGATTTATGTGATACTATGGGCTTTTTGGTTATGAATGAGTTTGTTGATAAATGGAATTCAGATACTATTAATGACAAAAAACAAAAAGGATTAAACAACTTTTTTAATCCTAATGGATTTGGAGATCCTTATTTTGAATTTGAATGGCAAAAAAATTACCAAGCTACCATAGAGCGAGATCGAAATCACCCAAGTGTAATTATGTGGAGTGTTGGTAATGAAAATTACCCTCCTGAAGCTAAAGAACAAGTGCAAGGCTTAAGGAAATATACATCCTTTGTTAGAAATTTAGATGCTACAAGACCTGTAATTTCAGGAATGGAAAGGGGCTTAGATAGTAAAGTAGAAGACAAAATAAATGCCATTATCAATGCTACTAACGAAATGGATTTAATTGCACTAAATTATGGCGAACAATGGTGTAAAGCTATTGGGAATAAAAATCCAGATAAACCTTTTGTTAGTACGGAAAGCTACAGGTATTTTAATAGTTCTCCAGAAAAACGTTTTGCAAATATAGAACGCTCCCCTTGGATAGATGTACTAGAAAACACGCATAATATGGGGCTCTTTCTTTGGGTAGGAATAGATTATTTAGGTGAGTCAAAAAAATTTCCAAAATTAGGTTCAGATAGTGGGCTATTAAACACTGCTGGGTTCAAAAAAGCAGCATCCTATTTGTATCAAGCATTTTGGACTGAAAAACCCATGGTACGTATAGCCGTTTATGAAGGAGACTCTAATGATTTTTCAACATCAGGACGTTGGGGGTGGCCAGCCATAAATGAAACTTGGAATTTTGAAAAAGGGAAGCATCTAGATGTAGTTACCTATACCAATTGTGAATCTGTTAACTTATATTTAAATAACAAACTCATTGGTAACAAAAAATTATCAGATTTCCCTAATTGGATAATGAAGTGGCAAGACTTGACATATGAAAAAGGGACACTTAAAGCTGTGGGAATTATAAAAGGTAAGGAAGTTTGTGAATTCCAATTAAAAACTGCTGGTGCTCCTCAAAAAATAGACTTTAAGGTACATGGAACTGCCTATAAAGCCGATGAAATTATTCAAATTGAAATATCCGTTTTGGATAGTAAAGGAGTACTCGTATCTCAAACCCCTGTTAATTTATCGTTTGACATAGAGGGAGATGCTAAAATCCTAGCATTAGATAATGGCGATATATACGATATAACTACTGCTAGTACTATACAATCCAAAAAAACTAACAATGGAAAATGTTTAGTTATTTTAAAAACAGGCAAAAAAGAAGGTGCCAAGTTGAAAGTAAGTTCTAAAGGAATTAAAGAAGCATTTTTTCATATTGTAGTTGACTAAATATACTAACCTAATTGAAATTTACACATAATGGAAATACTTATATTTGAACAAAGGGTTCGACTTTAAAAAAGTCAAACCCTCTATATTTTAAACTTACACACTTTACGGGAAGTGTCTTAAAATAGGTTTTTAAACCCCTCTAATTTATGTATTTGTTCACCTTCAAGCTTTATAGATTGTAAGTACCAATAAGCACGCCTAGCTAAAATAGTATTAGAGCTTTCTAATAGCTTTAAAAGTTGATTTGTTAATTTGCTACTATTTATTTTTCTTTCTTCCAGAATATCTAAAAATAAATTGAATTCTGGATATGGAGTGTTATTTGTTAAACTGCCACCTAAAGGTTCCATATATGCCGCAGTAAATTGATGTTCACTGTTTTTTAAACTATTCAAACTTAAAAGCCTTAAAGATTTACTACCCGTAGTGTACATTTTATGTATATATTCTAAATATATATGCCTAATACTCCTTTCTAAATACCCAATGGCTAAATTATTTAATAAAGTATTATGATAATTTGCATTATAAACAGCTTCCAAGGATGCTTTAGTGTAGGAGTTTCTTTTAGTTAAAAATTCCATTGCAAAAACTTGTTGTTTATAACTACCACAATCTAAGCTATATTGTAGTTGCTGATCGGTGTATTTTTGTGCTGTAATTGTTCTTATACGATCAACTAATTCTCCATTTGCCCAATGCCATAACGTATAACACGTCCAAACAGCACCTTGTACAATTTCATCATTCCCTAGACTTATCGTTGCTCCAGAAAGTGCATCATAAGCATTATGTACTGCTTGCTTTACCAATTGTTCTTTAAAATAATCTTTTAAAACAGAAGCTTCATTATTCAATATATTGTGAAGACTTAAGTAATCTTCTTCTGTAAAAAGAAGGCCTTCTTCTTTTTCTAAATCTACCCCCTCTTCAAGTTCAAACTTTTGGTATTTCCCTAGAGTATCCCAGTACAAGCGAACCATAACCACTTTAC
Source organism: Aquimarina agarilytica ZC1 (assembly GCF_000255455.1). Lineage (GTDB taxonomy): Bacteria > Bacteroidota > Bacteroidia > Flavobacteriales > Flavobacteriaceae > Aquimarina > Aquimarina agarilytica. Next base: position 98,786 of record NZ_JH621259.1, read on the forward strand.
AAACTTTACTTCCGCAAATAACCGATTCTATATCGGTGTAAAAAAGGCTTTTCCCTAAGGAGTTTTCTGTAAATTCATGTAAAGTAACACTTACCTTGCCTTGATCTTGTATCCCTTTATGTGTGATCTGTACATTATAAGATGTATTTAATCTATTTTGAGAATAAACTGAAAACCCTACTGCTTCCAAAACGGAAAGCAAAAGGGTAAAACTTATAGATACTATAGTATTAAATAATTTCATTTATGAATAACATCGCACTTCAAACAATTTTGCAGTGTCATGATTGTAGGTTTCATGCATAGTAAGACGTAGTGCCGTAATTTGTTCCGTATCGAAATGAAATTTAACTAATCGGGTTAAATTATTTTCTTTTGCTCCTACCTTTTTCCATATTCCATTAACTCGAACTTCAAGATCTAATTTTTTCAGTAACTCTTTCGGTATTTCTGTTCTATAATGACTTTTATCTGCAGGCATTTTACGCATGGTAATCTGGGTCTGAAGATTGGTATCACATTTTAATTCAAATTTAGAGAGTGCTACTGGTTTTTCCCACTCCATTTGAAGTTGCGCTGGTAATTGTTCCGATTGCCAATGATGTATTTCGCCATTTATGTCTCTTGAATACCCATCTGTCAACAACTTAACATCTCCAGATTTTGTTGAAGATGCAAAAATAATAGTTGCCGTTTTAGCAAAATCTTTAGGATCATTTGCCGGTCGATTTGGGATAAAAACATCATCTCGAAGCAATTGTTCTTGTAGCTCTTTAATATATTTTTGACCAACCTCTTTGGGTAACATATTCTTATTTACACAAAATGTTGCTGCTGTGCCTATAGCCTGTCCCATTAAGGCACAAGTTCCTTGAATACGTGTCGAAGATAACGCTATATGAGTAAGACTTGCATTACGACCGGCAAACATTAAATTCGAAATATTTTTTGAATAAAGACAACGAAAAGGCACCTCATAAATTTCTTTAAAATTTTCATGAAAAAAACTTGGAGGAAGATCGGGTCTTGCAATGCCTCCAGGATTATGTTCATCCAAAGACCAGCCTCCATAAGCCACGGCATCTTCATAATGCCTATACCCCAATAAATCTCCTTCTGTTAAAATATGTTCTCCTATAAACCTTCTTGATTCGCGTCTTCCAGGAAGGGAACCTACCCATTTAAGTGCATAATTTGCAGCACCTGGGTGGTCTCCAGAGTTTTTTATGTAATCCCAAACCCCATGCAAATGCCCCAAAAGCTTATGTCTATTATGCTCTCTTTCTTTTATAATATCGAATTCGCTACCCAATTCAACCCACCAATAACCATCTTTATAATTAGTAATCTTACGGCGCTTATTATCTTCTTCAGATGGTGTATACTTTATCGCAAATTTTGGAGGAGTATATGGCATTGGCCTCCCCATATCTTCCCCTATGAGCATTATAGACCCTCCCATTTGCCATCCATCGGGTTGATCTGGAGCATATTTTTCACCAAACTCTTCTTTTCCTTCTCTACCAGTACGATACATAGCCCCAGCCTTAGCTGCCATAAGTCCATCCCCTGAACAATCTAAAAAAACCTTTCCTTTTATGATAAACTCAGTCTCTGTAGATATTTGCCAACATTTAGCCGCAATAATTTTATCCTTGTCCATAATAGCATCTACGGCATGCGTATTCAACATGAGGGTTAAGTTGGGTTCTCGTGTTACAAAATCATATAAAATATGATCCCAAATTGGATAAGATTCTTGTGGGTTATAAGCTCTATTTTCTATTAAAAATTCTTCTATAATACCGGTCTCTCTTTCTGGCAATCCTGTCCCTTTTAAATGACTCACTCCATTAACCGTTACTCTTATTTCACTCGAGGCATTCCCGCCAATAACTGGTCTATCATTAATTAAGACAGTTTTAGCTCCATTTCTTGCCGAAGCAACAGCAGCTGGTATACCCGACATTCCCGCTCCTATGACAACCACATCGTATGTTACTTCTTGCTTGCGTAAAGGAATTTCCTTTTTACCAGTTGCTAAACAATCCCAATCATCTTTTGTTCTATCAGAAAGAGGTATTTCAGTGGGTGTAATTTCTGAAGAGCAACCCACAGGTACTAAACCTACTGCTGAAGCACTCGCAATATTTTTTATAAAATTTCTTCTTTTCATAATCAAATTCACATTTTTAAGGATAGTTAAATTGAGTTTAATAGTATATTATGTCTTCATACTAGACAAGGCTTTGAATTTACCTACTTAAAATTCTATTTTTTATTTACTTGTAAATACTTTTTGTATTCCGAGCTTAAATGTTGAAATCCAATTTCATCCCCATCTAACATTTTTTGGTACAATTCAGGCTTTGTTTGCTTCACCCAATTGTATAGTTTTTCTGCATTAGGAATTACTGGTTCATAAGAGCCTGTATTAAAATGGTTTTCCTCCATCCCAATCAATTCTTTTCGCAGTTCATCTAACTTAACAGCGTACTTTGGATCATCAGCTAAATTGTGTAATTCTTCAGGGTCTTTTTTCAGATCATAGAGTTCTTCACTCGGTTTTTGAGGTTGAAAAAATAAATTTTGATCTCTATTCAGTTTTTTTTCTAGGTGTAGCTTTCGCATGACATGTACCGCAGGCCTATAAAACTCTAAATAGGCTTGGTGTGCATCATATGGAATTTCTGTTTTGTCATTTCGAATATATTTCCATTTATCGGAAGTTATGGCTCTGGATTTATCATCAATCTCATCCCAAAGATCTCTGGTTCCAAAGACAAACTCTCTTTGAAAATCTTTTTTAAAGATTGATTTCCCTGTAAAATAGTCCGGGATATTCACCTTTGCAAAGTCTAAAATAGTGGCTGTGATATCGGTAGCACTAACCACATCTTTTCGTACCTGACCAGGCTTTAACTCATTTGGGTAGTAAACAATTAAAGGGATATGCAATCCTTCATCATAGAGATATCCTTTGCCTCGTATATTACACCTTCCATTATCACCAATAAAAATAACAATGGTGTTTTTTAATAGGTCTTTTTGCTTTAATTCATCAAAAATTAGCCCTACTTCCTTATCCATATACTCTATTTGATCTAAATATTTTGCCCAGTCTAGTCTAATTTTTGGATGATCTGCAAAATATGATGGTAATTTAATTTTATTAGGATCATGAGGATGTTTCGATTTTTTTCTAATAGCATTCCACCAATCTCCTCTGTGTGTCACCTTTAATTGTATTTGAGCAAAAAATGGCTCATCAGATTTTTCAAACCTATCGTACTTATCAAACAATCCAAATTCTTTATCTCCATCCCACGCACCTAATGGCTTGTGCTTAAAATTCACATCAATCTTTCTCCCTTTGGTAAATACCTGATGATTCCCTAATATCGTTGTATACCCCACTTTACGTAACCAATACGTAAATGGTTTGTATGGTTTTTTTAACGGAATATTTCGGTTACTCCTATGATGTTGTGCGTTGGTTAGTAACTGATGCACTCCAAGCATCATAGCCGACCTACTAGGGGAGCAAATAGGGTTAGTCACAAAACAATTATCAAAACGTACGCCTTGAGTAGCCATTTTATTCAAATTTGGTGTCTTTACATCTGGCATTCCATAGCATTCTAAATCAAGACTCATATCTTCTGCCATCAACCATACGATATTTGGCTTCTTTTGCTGCGCAATAGACTGCAAAAAAAACATGAGCAATAATGATATTAAAAAGCTTCTATTCATAAATGTGTAACTTGAATAAGTCTTTTATGATTATTTCCAAGGAAAAAGATCGGACTCGTGATGTTCATTTTCCATTATACTTGAAAGTTCTTTGACCAGTGTAGGATAATTTGATGCAATATTGTTGGATTCACTTGGATCTAGGGATAAATTGTATAATTCTACAGCTTTTGGCTTTCCCTTTAGCATATTGTATTGCACTAATTTCCACGCTCCTTTTCGGACTGCTTTTCTCCCTCCTTTAGCAGGAAACTCCCAATACAAAAACTCATGTTTTTTCTGCAGTTTGGTTTTATTTAATAAGGTAGGAACAAATGAAATTCCATCTATTTCATTTGTAATCGTTGCTCCTGCAATTTCGGCAAAGGTGGGTAAAACATCCCAAAAAGCAGAAACATGATCACTAGTCGAACCTGGATTCACTTTACCTGGCCACTTTACCACAAAAGGTGTTCGAATACCTCCTTCATATAAATCTCGTTTCTTTCCTCGTAACCCTCCCGAACTATTAAAAAATTCAGGTTTTAAACCGCCTTCATTATGCGGTCCATTGTCCGATGCAAACATGATCACGGTATTATCTTCAATTCCTAAGTCTTTTACTTTCTGAAGAATTTCACCCACATAATTGTCCAATCTGTGGACCATTGCAGCATAAGTGGCATTGGGTTTTTCCTGTGGACAATAGTGCTCTTTTATGATATCAGGACCATAATCAGTGGTATATCCATTTTCTTCACCATGAGGTATTTCATCAAATTTCCCATCATACTTTTTGAAAATTTCATCATTGGGAGCAATCAATTCGGCATGAGGAAGCACTAAAGGAATAAAAGCAAAAAATGGATGTTCTTTATTTTCTTCAATAAACTTTATACGCTCTTTTTGAATCATATCTGGGGCATACGTAACCTTATGTGTCCAATCATTCCCCTCTAAAAGCACTTTTTCATTATTATCCCATAAGTGAGTTGGATAGTACCTATGGGCTAAACGTTGACAGTTGTACCCATAAAACTTATCAAATCCTTGATTATTTGGATCTCCTTCCGAACCTATAAATCCTAATCCCCATTTTCCAAAAGCTCCTGTAACATATCCTGCCTCTTGAAGCACTTCTGCAAAAGTCAATGACTCCGCAGGCAATGCTACTTGTCCTTCTGTTTTTAACTCTTTATTTCCTCTAATGGGTGTATTTCCAGTGTGTAAACCTGTTAATAAGCTTGACCTAGATGGTGCACAAACAGCCGATCCGGTGTAATGTTGTGTAAATTTCATCCCTTCAGCTACTAGCTTATCAATATTTGGCGTTTTAAATTTCTGCTGACCATAACTACTCAAATCTCCATAACCTAAATCATCAGCCAGTATATAAATGATATTCGGTTTTTTAATTTTATCTTGCGTTAGTTTTTCAGAAGGAGTTACTTTATTCTTACAAGATGTTAACCCCAGAAGAAACAACATTATTACTTTAATATTTTTTATGCCTAAAATTTTCATTGAAGTCTTTTTAATTAAAGTTTACGCTTTCTGATAAACCCTCTGTTGTGATCATTTTTTTAGCTTTTCCTTTATATCGATTATTCTTAAACACAATACCTTTCGATGATTTTATTTGTATCACCTCATTTTGATTATGTAATGCTTTAAATTTCTTGCTATTAGCAATGGTATTCCCTTGAAATAAAAGATGATTCGTATTGGCTATCTGAAGTATTAGGTTGTCAAAGTGTTTAAATGTATTATTCGTAATTTCAATATTATTAAAGGCGATATTTTCATTGTCATCATCGGTAACCAATCGAATCACCCCTCTGTTGAAACCACTGTGTTGACAATCTTCAAAAGTGTTATTCTTTATGATCAAATTATTGGCATTTCCAGATTCATACCAGTGTCCACTTTCTACAGGAATCAAAAGTGCTTCCATTTCTGTATGAAAATAATTCCCTTCAATTAATGCTCCTTTTGGTGTTGACAATAATAAACCACGAGCTCTATTACGGCTAATATCGCAGTTAACTACTTCGAGATAAGGGTATGCATCTAGATTTTCAATAAGATCTCCTGACTTCACATCCTTAGAAAGCGTTTCATTGAACGTAATTACCTGATATCTTCTATTTACTTTCTTGATACTTTTAATCGTCAATTCATCATAGTGATAAAAAGAATTTGATAATCTAACCAAACCTATTTTATCTCCTTCTTTTCCAATAACAAAACCTTGTTGTTGGTAATGCCCCATACGCACTCCTAGTTGATTTGGCCCCAACACATCTATAATTTCTTGATAAGTACCATGAACATTAGAAGCATCATCTAACTGGTTATTAAACACACAATTTTTTAACACTACTTTACCCCTACATCCTACAAAATGGGTCGCATCTGCCGTTGTAGAAACCATACGCCCTTTTGATGGAGTCACTTTTACTGCATCCAATGTCAAGTTTTCAGAATTCTCGGCAATAACACCCATTCCACCTGCATGATGAATGCTAACATTATTCATATTGAATTCTTTCGTCCAAGTAACACGAACAGCAGGTGCCACTCTATTGTATTTTTGACTCCCCTTTGTTGCTAAAATCAATCCTACTTTAGGCATTTTTTTACGATGATTATATACACGCACTAAACCAGGCTCAAGCTCTTTTACCACTAGACTATGTGCTGTTCCCAATTTTCCATGAAACTTAGATCTTTTGTCAATCTTATATTTGTATTGAATATCTTCTACTCCAAATCTTGACTCAGCTTTCCCCCAATTGGTTAAACCTCCATAAGCTTCTGTATCAAAAGCTATAGCATTCCTATCTGGATCATAGTAAATGGCCTGCCCAATAGAATGTTCGTAATATTCTTTAATAAAGTAGAGTTGACCGTTTCTAATTTCATAGGGATACTCCTTTGAAATACGAAAATCTATTGTTTTATCTTTTTTATTAACTGCTACAACCTCCATTTCACTATGAAAGCTCATAGCCCAATCAATACTAAAGTTTTTTAGTGTAATGTCTTCCGAATGATCTATTAAAAAGGGAATCATAAGCCCATGAAATATAAAAGTAGCTCCATTTCCATCAATCGTTAAGCCTTTTTTATTAAAAATTGGCATTGCGGTATACACAAAAACATCATCATGATTTGAAATATGGCAAAACTGTTCTAAACCCTTATCCGGATAAAAGTGATACGTTCCTTTTTCAAAAGTAACCGTTACTCCTTCTTCATCTATAGATTGTATCGTGCTTAATACACTCGCCGTGGCATCCGCAGCTATAGAAAGATCAAAGCTTTTGACTTTCTGCGCTTGGGCTGAAAATATTCTAATTATTAAACAAAAAAATAAGCAAAATGCTTTAATTATTTTTTTTTTCATCATTAAGTAATTAATAGTGATCGTTTCTTTAAATTATGAGAAGCCTTTTTAATTCGATATCTAAAAAATTGAAATTCTTTATATCAAATATCAATTAAAGCGGTAATATCATAACTACCAAAAAACTCCTCTAAGGGTATCTATTTAATTTTTGACACTTCGATAAATTTTATAATTACTACCCTGAAATGTATACACTACCACTTGAGTAGTTTGAAGTATATAATACATTTAAAAGAAGGTAATTATTATTTGCCAAAAACGTTATAATTATTTAAACAAAGTTGCATTAATTTAAAACGATTAACAGGGGATAAAATCATTCAAAAAAAGAGGGAAATTAATTTATGCTCCTATATTTACATTCATTCGAAGTTGAACCTAAGCCAATCAATCAATTCATATTTATCTTCTTAACTAAAACCAACAGATAGCCCATCCATTTAAAGAGGGGTAAAAATTCATTTAAATCACTCTATTGCGATTCAAACAAAAAAAGCTTTGATTTTATATATTAAATTGATCTGTCAATAGTTATTTAATTATACATGAAAAGTTCACAATATCGAAAGCTACTCCCTGTTTTTTTATTCGCCATTCTAAATATTACCGCCCAAAACCATTCAAAAAGTTTAATTGATTTTTTTGAACCCATTCCTTCTAAACCAAAAAAAGCATCTAAGGTATGGGGAGATTCAGCTGTAATTTCTAGAGATCCTAATAATGGTCTTGAAGACACTTCATTAAAAAATTGGTGCTATTGGGATGGTAAAATCGTGAAAGATCATAAAGGAAAGTTTCATATGTATGCCAGCAGATGGAATCAGGAAAGTAGTCATCATGATGGATGGACCAAAAATTCCAAAGGCTGTCACGCGGTCAGCAATCACCTATTAGGTCCTTATAAAGACAAAGGTGAAACTTGGCCACAATGGCATAATGGTAAAGGGCACAATGTAGTTGGTCTACGCATGCATGATGGCAGGTATGCTACGATCAGTAGTGAAATCACCAGTGGACAAGTATTTGTATCCGACACTCCAAATGGTCCTTTCAAATTACTTGGAGACTTAAAAATTGACCCTAATGGTTTCTACAGAGGGCTTGGTCGCTATGATGAACTTGATGACGGTGCGTTAAGAGGAGGAGGCATAGGCCGTTTGGCCAATGTGATGATTTTTCTTAAACCCAATGGTCAGTACATGCTACTAGCTAGACATTGCGTACCTATGCTAAGCAATTCTGGGATATTAGGCCCCTATAAAATGATGTCGGATAAGGCTTGGAAAGGAGTGGATGGTATCCCTCAATTTAAAATGGAAGATCCTACCATATGGTATAGTAACAATCTCTATCATATTGTAGTCAATCATTATGGAGATGATACTACCTATCATTTAACCTCAGAAGATGGTCTTCATAATTGGCAAAACAGAGGTATTGCTTTTAAAAAGGACCAATCTATTTTCCGTTACGATGACGGAACTACCATTAATTGGTATACCGTTCAAAGACCAACCGTTTATACCGATGGTGAAACCGTAAAAGCTTTCAATTTCTCTGTTATCGATGTGCACAAAGGACGTGATAACGGAAATGACAATCATGGAAGTAAAATTGTTGTCGTCCCTTTTAACGGAAAAGCTTTTGCGGAATATATGAATACACTTGTACAACAAGAACATACTACAACAGATGCTACACCTGTTCCTAGCTCTTGGGATTCCAAAGATATTGGAGCAGTACATATTGAAGGAAATTCAGGGTTTAATGAAAAACTAAACACCTTTCGAATTAAATCGTCTGGACATGATTTGGAAGGAAAAAAAGATGCTTTTCGTTATGTGTACCAAAAAATCGATGGCGATGTATCGCTAAAAACACAAATCTTATCTCAAGATATTTCAACAGTTTCTACAAATGCGGGTCTCATGATTAGAGCTGATCTAGATGATAATGCACCATTTGTAGCTTTAAGTATTTCAAGCCAAGGAAAACTCAGTTTTAGTAAAAGAGAAACCTTAGGCACTGCTGTAGTGCAACTAAAACAATTAGATATCCATTCGCCCTACTGGCTTCGCCTGGAAAGAAGAGAAAATATCATATCGGCATGGATATCAAGTAGCAATCGTTACAATTGGACTAAAGTAGGTGAAACCACACTAAACACTACACAACCGATTTATGCTGGTTTGTGTGCTGCTAACACCACAAATACTGCAGAAAGTATTTCTCGTTTTAAAGATGTTGATTTGCACTCGTGGGGTACTCCTTTAAAGGAAGGTTTTACAGCACATACCTTTCCTGATACCATTCCAACTTCTGGAAAAATCAATTTTGATGTGGACTATGAAGCACAACAATCACTAGATATTTTTGTAGAACTTCAAAATGTAGAAACTCTTAAAAAATACAAGGTATTACGTAAGCGACTCAAACGAAAAGGAACGATTCAGCTTGTATATGATGCTGGAGAATCCTTACCTCCTAAAAGTTCATTTTGGTTGGTACTAAAGGCTATCCCAATGCATGCTCATGATAGCGAAGCCATTCAAAGTAGCTTTAAAAAGGTATTTACAGATTAATTAAAGTAAAAAAATAGGTATCCATCCGAGCAAACACATATTTTAAATTACACAGTTGTGTTTTAAGTTTGAAGAAAC
>NZ_JH621260.1 GCF_000255455.1 Aquimarina agarilytica ZC1
CAGACTTAAACGTTAAAATAATGGACCAAAAAGAAGCTGTTGAAGAAGGAGCTCCAACAGAAGAAGAGGAAGAAGAAGGTTCTGAAGAAGAAGAAGAGGAAGCAAAAGATTGTACTAATTTGGAAATGAGTGTGAGGTATACAAGTACAAACATCATTATCGAAGTAGATAATAGATCGGAATTAAGAAAAGATAACGCAACATTTGTATGGTCAATAAACGGTAAGGAGTTAACACCAGCAGAATTACTTGAATTTGATAATAATGATACTGATCATAGTTTAATTGTAGCAGAGCCAAGTGATTTCAACAAAGGGAAAAATATAGTTGAAGTAAAATTGACATCACCAAGTCTTTGTCCTGGAGGAGTAACATTAAAAGCAGAGGTTTTTAATGAGTCTGAAGAAGAGCAACCAGTGATTGGAGAACCAACAATACCAATAGAGGAAGAAACACCTATAGCTGAACCAGTAACGCCAGTAACACCAACTGAGGGAGAAACACCAGTAGCAGAACCGACAGTGCCGGTAGCACCAGTAACACCAATTGAAGAAGGACCATCGACTCCAGTTGAACCAAAAGAATTGACTTGTAATGATATTTCAATTGAGTTAGGAGAACTTTTAGATCCAGAAAATAGAAATGGAAAAGTGGTGCAGCGAGCGCTTTATAGAGTTACTTCTATTAAAGATGCTACGTATACATGGTTTTTAGATGGAAAAGATGTGACTAGTGAACTATCAAGTGCAGTTGGAGTGAAATTTTTCTCTACTTTACCTTCCATAGTAAATATGCGCTTGGAACCAGGGACACATGTAGTTGAAATTTTAGTGACATCGCCAAATATTTGTCCTGGTGGAGTAACTATAAAAGATACCATTGTAGTTCCTTAATGCAACAAGATAAAAAAGAATATAACTAAATAGTAGTTTTATAAAGCGCGTGTATATTGGGAATACACGCGCTTTTTTATTTTAAATGCTTAATTGTTAAAAAAAGTTAAAAAAATAGGGTAAAGGATAAAGTTGGGGTTGTATTTAAACACAAATTAAATTTTAATTAAGACCAACAAACTTAAAGTTATGAAAAAGAACATTTTTTATGGATTATCATCTTTGATGCTATTATTTGGGATGACATCATGCGAAAAAGAATCTACGATTGAAGAAAACGTTATTAATGATAGCGTTGAAGTAAACAAAAAAGGAGCTAAAACATTACTGGCATGTGATGATATTGAGTATAGCTTTGTTTATGGGATAAGTGGCAGATTTTCTGATTTTGCAACTGTGCCTGTTCAAATAAAAAAGGCGACAAATTTTAAGCATGAATATACTTATAGATGGTATTTAAATGGAAAGTTATTATCCGATAAAGACAGACAAGCTTTTGGTTTTGGAACGGGTAAAGTTTTGCCGTATTTGACTCTTTATTCATTTGATAAGGAAGGAACTTATGAGATTAAGTCGGAGGTAGTCTCTGAGTTTTGTGAAGGAAGATCACTTTCTGCAACAGTAGTTATTGATAATAAATTAAACGTAAAAATTTCAAATCAAGAGGAAAAAGTTGTTTCTCCAGAAGAAATTGAAGAGATTCCGAATGAAGAGCCAGTAACGCCAACTAAACCAATAGCACCTGTTGAGCCAGTTGAGCCAATAACACCTGTTAATCCAGTTGAGCCGACAAAACCGATAGCAACATCAGGTGAAAAATTAAGCTGTGATGATTTAACACTAGCAGCAAGGACAGCTATTAAAGGTAGGGTTATTGTTGAAATTCCACAAAGGAAAAATGATGCAGGTAAAAGTTTGATAAATCCATTTCAAAGCAACTACATATACACTGTAGATGGTAAAACATTAACAGATGCGGAATTAGATGCTGTTGATGCAGATGTTGTGGGTGATCACAGTTTAGTCGTTTTTACAAATCTTGCCCCAGGAGCACATACAATAGAGGTACAAGTAACTGCAGACAATATTTGTTCTGAAGGAAAAAATTTATCAGTAAGTTTTACAGCTAAATAATACGATTTGCTGATAGTAATTTCGTATTAATATGCTGAATTATTTTTTGCTAGTCTAAGGCAGGGCAGCACTATAGTGATGAGCCAGTTGATGCTAGCAGGAAAAAGCATAGCCTTAGTTCCGATTGCTTTTTTTAACGCCAGAATAGTGAAAAAGAAACAGCAGATATGCGATTTTTGTTAGTAAATCGTATAAGATAAGGACTAATAATTGTAGTAGTTTTATAAAGCACGTGTACGTTGGGGATACACGTGCTTTTTTGTTTTTTAAATATCTCGTATCTTTGCGCTTTCAACCTTAACTATTAGTATAGCATGCAACTGTACAATAAATTAAGCGCTGCCGAAAGAGCTACTCTTATTGAGGAAGCAGGCACAGAGCGCATTACTATTTCTTTTTACCAATACCATAATATTGGCAACCCACAAGTACTTCGAGATCACCTTTTTTTAACTTGGAACGACTTAGATGTTTTAGGTAGAATTTATGTGGCAACCGAAGGGATAAATGCGCAATTATCTGTCCCCGCACCTAATTTTACTAAGTTTAAAACGCATTTGGACAGTATTTCTTTTTTGGAAAATGTACGTTTAAATATTGCAAGAGAGCAGGATAATATGTCCTTTTTAAAGTTGAAAGTAAAAGTCCGTAATAAAATTGTTGCCGATGGTTTGGATGATCAAACTTTTGATGTTACGCAAAAAGGGGTGCACGTTGATGCCAAAACCTTTAATGAATTAATCGAAGATCCAGATACAGTGCTGGTAGATATGCGTAATCACTATGAAAGCGAAATTGGGCATTTTAAAAATGCGGTAACTCCAGATGTAGATACCTTTCGCGATTCGTTAGATATTATTGAAGAAGATCTTAAAGACCATAAAAAAGACAAAAAGTTGGTCATGTATTGTACCGGAGGAATTCGCTGCGAAAAAGCGAGTGCGTATTACAAGCATAAGGGTTTTGAGCAAGTATATCAATTGGAAGGCGGAATTATTGAATATGCACGTCAAGTGGAATCTGATAATTTAGAAAATAAGTTTTTAGGGAAAAACTTTGTTTTTGATCACCGTCGTGGCGAGCGTATTTCAGAAGATATTATTTCTAACTGTCACCAATGCGGAAAACCATGTGATGTACATGAAAATTGCGCCAATGAGGCATGTCATTTGTTATTTATTCAATGCGAGGAATGTAAACAGGCAATGGATAATTGCTGTTCCGATGCTTGTAAAGAAATTGCCGCGTTGCCTTTTGAAGAACAAAAAGCACTAAGAAAAGGCAAAGGGAATAGTAATAAAATTTTCAAAAAAGGAAGGTCTGAAGTGTTGAAATTTAAGCGGTAAATAGGGTCATTGAAGTGTTAGTACAGTGATTTTTATTTCAAATTTATTTTAATACAAAATGATCCTGAGTCTTTATTGGATGTAAATCGTATAACTAAACTCAGAGGTATTTTCTTAAAAAAAAAGAACAGTTCTACTGCTGTTAAATTTATAGTATCTTTACTACTTAAGAATAGTTTTACGAATTAAACACTTACATGTTGATTTTTAGTTTGTATGCTGCGTTATAACAATTAGCGTGAGATTTTTAAAGATCTGTAATGCTAGTGTTTACGCAATTGAATATGAATTATATTTTCTGTTGCTTTATACAAATTGTAGGCAATAGGTAGTAAAATCAATACGTAAAGTTTTATATATAAATTGATGTATGGCATGTAGTAGTTGTGCTACCAAGGACGGACAGCCCAAGGGATGTAAAAATAATGGAACTTGTGGAACCGATGGTTGCAATAAGTTAACAGTTTTTGACTGGCTTTCAAATATGTCGCTTCCTAACGGAGCGAAACCCTTTGATTTTGTTGAGGTACGTTTTAAAAACGGACGAAAAGTGTATTTCCAAAATACCGAAAATTTAACCTTAAGTATAGGAGATGTTGTAGCAACACAAGCCAATTCTGGGCATGATGTTGGTATGATTAGTTTGGCAGGCGAATTAGTGCGTGTGCAAATGAAACGAAAAAAAATTCCAACCAGTGGTGACGAAATTTTAAAAATATACAGAAAGGCAACTCAAAAAGATATTGATATTTGGAAAGCAGCCCGAGATCGAGAAGAAAAAATGAAAGTCCGAGCACGCGAAATCGCGATCAAATTGGATTTGAAAATGAAAATATCGGATATCGAATTTCAAGGAGACGCATCCAAAGCTACATTTTATTACACTGCGGAGGAACGTGTTGATTTTAGACAATTAATTAAAGATTTTGCCAAGGAGTTTAGCATTCGTATTGAAATGCGCCAAATAGGTTTTAGGCAGGAGGCGGCTCGTTTAGGGGGAATTGGCTCATGTGGTCGTGAGTTGTGTTGTTCCACTTGGTTAACAGATTTTAGATCGGTAAATACCAGTGCGGCACGTTACCAACAATTATCATTAAATCCTCAGAAATTAGCAGGACAATGTGGTAAGTTAAAATGTTGTCTAAACTATGAATTGGATGGATATTTAGAAGCCTTAAATACTTTTCCTAAAACAGATGTAAAAATAAAGACAGAAAAAGGAACTGCTGTTTGTCAAAAAATAGACATTTTTAAAGGCTATTTATGGTATGCTTACGAAGGTGAATGGATGAATTGGTTTACGGTAAAAGCTGAAGATGCGAATGAAATGATTCGTATGAATCAGCAGAAAGAAACTGTTGAAGCGCTGGAAGATTATGCTATTGAGGATAAGAAAGAAAGCACATTTGAGTATGAAAATGTAGTTGGTCAAGATAGTTTAACTCGTTTTGATCAACCTAAAAAGTCAGGTAACCGACGCCGAAATAATAGAAAAAAGCCTCAAAATCAGCAAAGAAAACAACAACGCCCAGAGGCTAGAAAGGCAGGTCATCAGAAAAAAGAAGGTGATGTGGGTGTGGAACAGAAAAAAACGACATCACGAAGAAAACCAGGGAATAGATCAACGAATAAACCCAACAATAACAGACCAAATAATAAAACAAACCAAAGCACCAAATCAACTGCTAGAACGACAGATGCTAAAAATACTGCGGGAAGTACAAATAAAGGGAAAGTTGATGGACAGGTAAAAACAAATAACAAACCTAGGCCAAAACGAAAACCCAAGCAAAATAATAAACAAAATCCACGACAGGCTCAAAAGCCTAAGTCTGGTACAAATCAAAAACCAAATTCAACTACTAAAAATGTGTAAATTAGGCCTTTTAGTCCCTTTTTTAGGGTTTAATGACCAATGGATGAGCTTAAAAAATACAGCTGTTGTAAAACAGCAACTGTATAAGCATATCTCAAAATTTATAGTAGTCATTTTTTTAGGATTAGTAAGTTGTGATCAAAACCAAGTGTTTGATACCTATACCGCAATTGAAACTAAGGGATGGCATAAGGATAGTATAGTTCGCTTTAATTTACCTGTTATGGATTCATTAAAGTCCTATAAATTGTTTTTTAATATTCGCAATACCAATGAGTATAAGTTTAGTAATCTTTTTATAATAACGAGTATTGATTATCCCAATGGAAAAAAACAACTCGATACATTGGAATATGAAATGGCTGCTCCCAATGGGGAATGGTTAGGTGATGGGACAACATCAATAAAAGAAAGTAAGCTCTGGTTTAAAGAGCGATTTAAATTTAAAGAAAAAGGGAATTATAAAGTTTCGGTAAGGCAGGCAATGCGTACCAATGGTTCGGAGCACGGTATTTTATTTTTAAAAGGAATTACCGATATTGGCTTCAGAGTGGAAACTCAGGAAACTCATTAAAAATGACACAGAAAAAAACAACCTCAAAAAAAACACCAGCAAAAACCAGTAACGTTAAATTTATTAAGTGGTTTTGGATTGCATTTGCATCCGGCTTTTTATTTTTAGTTCTTTTGTTTTTATTAGCTGGTTTTGGAGCTTTTGGAAAAATGCCAGAATTTGCCGAGTTAGAAAATCCAGAAAATAATTTGGCTACCGAAATTATTTCTGCAGATGGAAAAACCATAGGTACTTTTTTTAATGAAAATAGAACTCCGGTAAGCTATGACGAACTGCCCGAACATTTAGTGAAAGCACTAGTTGCTACCGAAGATGAACGTTTTTATTCGCATTCGGGTATTGATGCACGGGGAACTATTCGTGCCGTAGTTAATTTAGGAAGAAAAGGAGGAGCTAGTACGATTACACAACAATTGTCTAAAATGTTGTTCACTGGTGGTTCTAAAAATATTGTTGAGCGTATTGCCCAAAAAATGAAAGAATGGGTAATTGCTACTCGTTTGGAACGCCAATACACCAAGGAAGAAATTATTACCATGTATTTTAATAGGTATGATTTTTTATACCAAGCGGTTGGAATTGGTTCGGCCTCTCGTATCTATTTTGGTAAAGAGCCTCGAGATTTAAAAATAGAAGAATCGGCTACTTTGGTAGCTATGCTTAAAAATCCAATTTTATATAATCCACAAAAAGAACGTTTTAAAAAGAATAGTTTACAACGAAGAAACCAGGTGTTAAAACAAATGGAGAAGCAGGAATTTATTTCTACCAAAGTAAAGGATAGCTTGCAAAATTTACCGTTGGAAATAAACTTTTCTCCAGAAGGACATGCCGAGGGAATAGCGACTTATTTTAGAGAATATTTACGTGACTTTATGGAAGGTTGGATAGAAGAGAATCCTAAACAAAACCCTGTTACCGGCGAAAAAGAACTTTACAATATATATAGAGATGGACTAAAAATTCATGTTACCATAGATTCTCGTATGCAAAAATATGCCGAAGAAGCGGTGAGAGAGCATTTAACAAAGCTGCAAAAAGAATTTGATAGGCAAAATAAAAAGAATACCACTGCTCCTTTTAGAGATATTGAAAAGAAGGAGCGAGAAAAGATTATTAAGCAAGGAATGCGTCGTTCCGAGCGTTACAGAATAATGAAAGCGGCCGGCAAATCAGATAAAGTAATTTATGCTTCATTTAAAAAGAAAGTAAAAATGCGTATTTTTTCTTGGAGTGGAGCTATAGATACCATTATGACGCCAAGGGATTCGATTTTATATTATAAATCCTTTTTTCAGACAGGTATGATGTCTATGGAGCCTCAAACAGGACATGTTAAGGCTTGGGTTGGTGGAAATAATTATAAGTATTTTCAATACGATCATGTAAAGCAAGGTAAGCGTCAGGTAGGGTCAACGTTTAAGCCATTTGTATATGCCACAGCCATTGATCAATTAAAACTGTCACCTTGCGATACCTTACCCAATGTGCAGTATACTATTGAGGCTGGACGTTTTGGTAGCACCGAAGATTGGACTCCAAAAAATAGCGGGGACAAATATGGAGGTTATTTAACCTTAAAGAATGCTCTAGCAAAATCTGTAAATACGGTTACAGCTCGCATTATGGGTCGTATAGGACCCGTTCCTGTGGTGCGATTGGCTAAAAAAATGGGCATAAAAAGTAATATACCCGAGGTGCCATCAATAGCTTTAGGTACCGTTGATTTAAGTGTGTATGAAATGGTAGGGGCTTATAGTACTTTTGCCAATGAAGGGATTTATAATCAGCCAGTAATGATTACTCGAATAGAGGATAAAAATGGAACGATTTTATATCAAAATGTACCCGATCCTCGTGATGTAATTAGTAAAGAAGCTGCCTACGTGACCTTAAATTTAATGGAAGGAGTTACCAGGGCTGGTTCTGGTGTGCGTTTGCGTACTGGTAAATCTTATCGGGAAGATTATAAGCGTGTTGTTACTGGATATCCTTATGAATTTACAAATGCTATTGCGGGAAAAACAGGGACTACTCAAAATCAAAGTGACGGTTGGTTTATGGGGGTAGTACCTAATTTATGTACAGGAGTTTGGGTTGGTGCCGAAGATAGAGCTACCCATTTTTCCTCGGTAACTTATGGACAAGGAGCCGCTATGTCTTTGCCTATTTGGGCAATATATATGCGTAAGTGCTATAATGATAAAACACTAAAAATATCTAAAGATGATTTTGTAAGACCAGGTAATTTAGGTATTGCTATTGACTGTGAAAAATACAATGAAAATAGAAAAGAAAACAATGACAATGATGAAGAGATGGATGAATTTGAATAATTAATATAATTTTAATCTTACTAAAGCATAAAAAAAGCATCCGGATGAGGATGCTTTTTTATTGAAACATGTTTAGGATATCTATTTAGTATAGATTTTTTAATAAACAAAAATAATTAAATATTAATTTTTAATAGTTTTTGTTTATAATCAAATATTAAGCATAGCTCTTAAAGCTTTAAAATTGTTGTTTTAACGAGTATTTTAAAATTATAAAAAGCTACTTTTTCGGTGTAATTATCTTTAAGTGTGACTTAAGCTATTTTTTTTGTAGGTAGTCATTTAGTAAGTAGGAATTTTCTTCAATTAAGTGATTTCAACCCTTATGGTTTCTAGATTTGTCGCTAAGTTTTTTATCATTTTGATATAATTTAATACACCGATTTTAGGGTGTTGAATTGGTCTTAGTTGTTTGATTTGCTCATAATATGAATTAAACAGTACAAGGAGCTTATGTGAATAATAACAAAACGAAAAATGAAGTTAATCCCCCTTTTTAAAAAAATAAGAAATTATCCTATTGTTGTAATTTATTTGATGGGTTTAATTTCAAGTCAAATTCACGGGCAACAAATTGGTGACCCTGGTTGGGAATTTGATACATCAAAGTATGATAGTAGGTATCCAGATATGAAAATTTGGGCTACTGCTGGAGTTCAAGGAGGTATTCCTTATCGTAATAACTATCAAAATAAAATTGAAATTAAGCCA
Source organism: Aquimarina agarilytica ZC1 (assembly GCF_000255455.1). GTDB lineage: Bacteria > Bacteroidota > Bacteroidia > Flavobacteriales > Flavobacteriaceae > Aquimarina > Aquimarina agarilytica. The sequence continues at coordinate 8,871 of NZ_JH621260.1, forward strand.
GGTGATGATATTCAAAAAGCTATTGATCAAATGGCTAAAAAGTCTGGCGGAGGTGTAGTTATTTTAAAAAATGGAATATACAAATTAGGAGCAAAAACGATAAGTTTAAAATCTAATGTAAGGCTGAGAGGTCAGAGCAAAAATGGCGTAAAAATTAAATCAAGTTTGCGTGCTACCAAAAAGAATGAAAAAGTTCTTTTTAAAATGAATGCTATCGAAAGAGCAGGTATCGAAGATTTGTCTGTAGAATTTTTATTGCCTTCTGGAATAGTAATAAATGATGATCGCAATAATTCCAAAAAGAAATATTGTGGAAATTGTTGGAAAAACGATCCAAGTGGAAGAAAAGATTTATACATTAAGTTCGTAGGGATTTCTAGTAAAACAAAAAATTCATGGGTTGATAATTGTTCGTTTTTAAATTCTGGAACCGACCCTATCGAGGTGAATGGGACTCACATTACTTGTCGAAATAATTTGTTTGATGTATCTGCCAATAAAGGTGGAGGAGGTGAAGGTTATTATGGGGTGCAAGGTAAGTATGGCTTATTTGTTAACGAGACAGTAAAAAGAATACGTCATTTTGCTGTACAGCAAGGAGCTGAATATAATGTAGTGATTAATTGTGATTTTGAAGTTGATGTTAATTTCCATAATAAGGACAAAGGTCATAATCTAATTGAAAAAAATAAAATAACAAACCTTAATTGGCGAGGTTGGGATGTTTTTGCAACTGGAGGAGCTAAATATGGTCATACAAAACCTGGTCCAAATAATATCATTTATAATAATGATACCAATAGTGACGGTAAAAAAGGAGTGTATGGTGGTTCAAAAATAGTATATACATTTACAGGGTATGGACGTCCTTCGGAGTTGTCAAAAAATACACCTTCGGGAGGAACTTTTTATGCCATTAAAAGAAAAAAAACGGGAACACCAGCACCAGTAATTGAACCAAAGCCAAGTCCTAAACCTACAGCAAGTAACGGAAATAAAAAACCACAACTTTCATTTAAAGGATTGAAGAATGGAACAACTTTTAAAGTAGGATCCAGTTTAAATGTTGAGGTGCTTGCTAGTGATGCAGATGGAAGTATTTCCAATGTTAAGCTGTATGTAAATGGGAAATTTCTAAGGCAAGAAAATTTTGCGCCATATGAATGGGGAGGAAATAATGATAAGAGTTTAGTTAATTTAAAAAAGGGGAATTATACGCTGAAGGCCATAGCTACGGATAATAAAAATGCGACCAGTACTACACAAGTTGACATTAGGGTAGGTGAAACAACACCAATCAATAAAACCAATAGTATTCCCTTAGGAAAAACAATATGGCTTAAAGCTAATGACGGGAAAGGTGATTATGTAGTTGCCGAAAAAAATATAAACACGAGTCCACTTAGAGCCAATAGGAATAGGCTAGGTACTTGGGAACAGTTTATTGTTGAAGATGCTGGAAATGGGAAGGTATTTTTAAAGGCAAAGGCGAATAATAAATATGTACAAGCTAAAATCAATGAAGAATCACAAATTTTGGCTTCAACTAACAATAAAAGAGGTTGGGAAACATTTACTTGGGAAAGTAAGGGGAACGCTAAAGTGGCATTAAAAGCATTTAACAATAAATACATATCAGCTAGGTTGAATACGAATGATAAAGTATTATTGGCGAGTGCAAATGAAGCAAAAGCTTGGGAAACTTTTACATGGGGAGTTGTTTCGGGAGCAAAGCAAGTTGAGAATGATAATTATAGTATTAGAGCATATCCAAATCCGACTGTGGATACGGTTATAATAGATTCAGATGATTTGTCAGAGCTAGCATCAATTAATGTATCTGATATGAATGGGATAGTATTGCAAACAATACCGCTAGTAAATGAGCTAGACAAAATAGAAATTGAATTGAAAGATTATAGTCGAGGTGTTTATATTTTGAGTTTATTAAGCCTTGAGGGTAAAACTAAAATTATTAAGGTAATTAAAGACTAATAAAATTTTAGTAAAGAGTAAATACACACTTATATTTTTAAGGGGCTGCAGTTTTATGTAGCCCTTTTTTGTTTGTTCTAGTAAATGGAATTTGCATTAATTCGGTAAATTCATATAGGTGATGGTATAAATTTTCAATAATAAATGGAATGCGTATTAAAAGAGCCTTTTAATTTTTGTATTTTTAGTATTCATCTATTTTATTCTTGTATTCTCATGGTTAATAAAAAAGTAGCAGATGTTCATGAAGCTCTTAAAGGAGTATCTTCTAACATGACTTTTATGTTAGGAGGATTTGGTTTATGTGGAATACCCGAAAATGCAATTACAGAATTAGTACGATTAAAAATTTCAGGCTTGACCTGTATTTCAAACAATGCCGGAGTAGATGATTTTGGTTTAGGTTTGTTGTTGCAACAAAAACAGATAAAAAAAATGATCGCTTCTTATGTAGGAGAAAATAAAGAATTTGAACGTCAAATGCTGTCGGGAGAATTGGAAGTAGATTTAACCCCACAAGGAACATTGGCTGAGTGTTGTAGGGCTGCAAAAGCTGGAATTCCTGCTTTTTATACCCCAGCTGGTTATGGTACAGAAGTGGCTATTGGGAAAGAAACTAGAGCGTTTAATGGAAAAATGCATGTGTTAGAAAAAGCCTTTAATGCCGACTACTCATTTATTAAAGCATGGAAAGGGGACGAAGCCGGGAATTTAATTTTTAAAGGAACTGCACGTAATTTTAATTTACCTATGTGTGGAGCAGCAAAAGTGAATGTTGTCGAAGTAGAAGAATTGGTGCCTATAGGTGAATTGGACCCAAATCAAATCCATGTACCAGGCGTATTTGTTCAACGAATTTTTAAAGGTGAGAACTATATAAAACCCATTGAACAATTAACCCTGAGTGAGAAAAAAAAATAACTTAAAATATACAAATTATGGCAGTATTAAGGCTAGGAGATATAGCTCCAGATTTTACGGCAAAAACATCACAAGGAGATATTAATTTTCATGAATGGTTAGGGGATAGCTGGGGAGTGTTGTTTTCGCATCCTGCGGATTACACACCGGTATGTACTACCGAATTAGGAACGGTTGCAAAATATTCAGACCAATTTAAAAAAAGAAATGTAAAAGTAGCCGCATTAAGTGTTGATGGGGTGGATTCACATATGGGGTGGATAAGTGACATAAACGAGACTCAGGATACCACAGTTAATTTTCCTATAATAGCGGACGAAGATAGAAAAGTATCGGATTTATACGATATGATTCATCCTAATGCAGATAATACCTTAACCGTACGTTCTGTATTTATAATTGGGGATGATAAAAAAATAAAATTGATTATCGTTTATCCTGCTTCAACAGGAAGGAACTTTGATGAAATCATTCGTGTGATTGATTCATTACAATTAACAGCTTACAGAAAATTAGCTACACCAGCAAATTGGAAACATGGTGATGATTGTGTAGTGTCTCCTTCGGTAAAAACAGAAGATATACCGGAATTATTTCCTAAAGGACATAAAGTGATTAAGCCTTACTTACGTACTACACCAATGCCCGATTAAAAAAAAACACTAAACCTAGGACATAAAGTCCTAGGTTTTATTAATAATAGCTATGTTAGATAAACAAGGAATTGCAAAACGGATAGCAAAGGAATTGCAGGATGGTTTTTATGTCAACCTAGGTATTGGTATACCTACGCTGGTAGCCAATTATGTCCCTGCGGATATTTCGGTGGCCTTTCATAGTGAAAATGGATTATTAGGGATGGGGGCATTTCCTTATAAAGGAGAAGAAGATGCAGATTTAATTAATGCAGGGAAACAAACCGTAACAGCTTTGCCTGGAGCTTCGTTTTTTGATTCGGCAACTAGCTTTGATATGATTCGAGGACAGCATATTGATTTAACGGTATTGGGAGCTATGGAAATTTCTTCGGATGGAGACATTGCCAATTGGAAAATTCCAAGTAAATTAGTCAAAGGAATGGGAGGTGCTATGGATTTAGTGGCCAGTGCCAAAAAAATTATAGTGGCCATGATGCACACGAGTAAAAGTGGGCATTCAAAATTATTAGATAAATGTACGTTACCATTAACTGGAGTACATTGTGTTCAAAAGGTAGTTACAAACTTGGGCGTATTTGATATTACATCAAAGGGGTTTTTATTAACCGAAATTGCGCCAAACGTGTCTGTCGAAATGGTAAAGGAAGCTACGCTTGGAAAACTACATATTTCGGATTCGTTAAAAACGATTACTACAGACTAATAAATCTTCAAAAAAATATATTATTAAGGGCTTTTTGTTAATAAATGTTAAAAAATATTGCATTTTGTCGATTTTTAATGCTTTTTATCGAAAACATCTGATATTTTTTTCTATATTGGTACTCTAATTTGATAACCACCAATAATTCATACATGGAAGGAACGATAATAAACCACTCAGTAACAGCATCAATTCAGAATACAAAGGAGGAAAGCAATAATGTAGTAAAAAGCTATAAAGCTAAAAGTGACTCCAAAGAATTTCTTTCGGGTGTGTTTTACCTTTTTAAAAAAGTATTCCTTTTAGGGTAATTCTTCTTTTTATATTCCTTTTGGAATAGCATCAATAAGTTTTTGCGTATATTTTTTTTGAGGATGGGAGTATATCATATCTGCGTCTCCGTGCTCTTCAATACGTCCTTGATTCATTACTAGTAGTTGGTCTGCCATGTACTTGACCACCGCTAAATCATGTGATATAAATATATAAGTAAAATGGTAACGTTCCTTTAATTCATTTAATAGATTAAGCACTTGTGCTTGTACCGAAATGTCTAAGGCACTTACAGACTCATCGCAAATAATTAGTTTAGGCTGTAAAGCAATGGTTCGAGCTATACCAATACGCTGGCGTTGACCCCCGCTAAATTCATGGGGATAGCGATTAAAATAAGAGACAGATAAACCTACACGCTCTAGGAGTTCAATGGCTTTTTCTTTTCGTTCTTTATCACTATTATATAGTTTGTGAGCTTTCATGGGTTCAATAATCGCTTTTCCAACAGTCATTCGTGGATTTAAGCTAGCAAAAGGGTCTTGAAAAATAAGCTGTATTTCTTTTCGTAATTCGCGCATTTTTCTTCGCGAAAGCGAGCTAATATCTACGCCCCTATATTTGATATTCCCTTCATCTGCCTTTGTTAACCTTAAAATTAAATTACCCAAGGTTGATTTTCCACAGCCAGATTCACCTACTAACCCGAGTGTTTCCCCTTCGTAAATAGAAAAGTTAACCTTGTCAACGGCTTTAAATTCGGTGGTAGTAAACCAGCCTGTTTTAGTAAAAAAAGTTTTTGAAGCATTTTTAATTTCTAAAATAGGAGGTTGCGCGTATAGTTTTTGGTGCTTTTCTTTTCTTTCGGAAGCGGTAATTACGTTGCTTTTAGGAGTGCTATTTAAAAAATCATTTATAGTTGGAAGCCTAAATAAACGTTCTTTTAATGAAGGTCTGGCGTAAATTAACGCCTTGGTGTAATTGGCAGTTGGATTATTGAAAAGTTGCGCCGTGGGTTTTTGTTCTATTAGTTTTCCTTGATACATCACCATAGTGGTATCGGCAATATCAGCAACTAGAGCCAGATCATGCGAAATGAACATAATGCTCATTTGCTGTTCTAGTTGTAGTTCTTTTAATAGTGCAATAATTTCTTTTTGTACTGTAACATCTAAGGCAGTAGTGGGTTCGTCTGCAATAAGTAATTTAGGTTTGCAGGCTATAGCCATGGCAATAACAATTCGTTGTTTTTGGCCGCCACTTAATTCGTGCGGATAGGAATTGTAAATACGTTCAATGTTAGGAAGTTTTACTTTTTTAAATAAGTCCAATACTTTTTGTTTAATAACAGAAGTGGTAAAATCCGTATGCGTTTTTAATACTTCTGCTACCTGTGGCCCACATTTCATTGAGGGGTTTAAAGCACTCATGGGTTCTTGGAAAATCATGGCAATATCATTTCCACGTAAACTTTTAAACTGATTGTAAGTGTAATTTGTAATATCAGCACCTAAAAATTCAATGCTACCCGTAGTTATTTGAGCTATTTTATGAGGTAAAAGTCCCATTATGGCTAATGAAGTTACGGATTTTCCACTTCCAGATTCGCCAACGACACCCAAAATGCTATTGGCGGGTAAACTAAAAGATATATGGTGTAGTACATTTTTGTTGTTAAATGCAACAGACAGGTCGGTAACTTTAAGTACGGGATTCATCAAAAGTGTAGTTTGATTTTGTAGGTCTAAGTTAATTTATTTATGTGGATAAAGTAGGATGATTACAAGTACTGAGTCGGAATTATACCGAAATAATTTCGTGTGGCGCTAGTAATGGCTGTTGTTTAAATTTTAAAAGAATTTGAGCAACCGCTATGGTGTCCTTTTCACAATAAATAATAATACGATCAATATTCTTTTCTTTATAAAAAACATCTTTTACTTGGCTACCATCAATGTCATCTTTAGGCGATGGAATATTTAAAATAGTAGTAAGTAGTTTTAGTGATGTATAGTGTTTGTAGTCGCCAAATTTCCATAATTCTAAAGTGTCCAAATGAGGTACTTCCCAAGGTTTTTTACCAAATAAATTGAGTTTGTTGGGGAGTGATATTTCGTTTATAATCATACGACGCGCAATGTAAGGGAAGTCGAATTCTTTACCATTATGCGCACAGAGTACATGTTGAGGTTGGTTGTAGTGGGTGTCTATTAATTGTTTGAATTCGAGTAATAATTCTTTTTCTTCTCCATAAAAGGAGGTTACTCTAAATTGTCTTTCGGAAGTGTTTGGAGTGAAATAACCAACAGAGATACAGACTATTTTTCCAAATTCGGCCCAAATGCCAGCACGCTCATAAAATTCTTCGGGAGTAAAATCATCTTTACGTTGGTAGGCTGTTTTTTTGGTGTATAATTCTTGTAAATCTTCTGATATTAAGTTGAAGTTTTCTTCTTGGGGAACCGTTTCAATATCTAAAAATAATACATGCTCTAGCTTTAAATGAGTGTGCATTCTATTCTATGTGTAATAAATTAATTGAGTTGAAGCATTTGATAGGTTTCATCAATATAGGTAGTAAAATCGTTACCCGAATTATTATTAGGATCAGGTTGGTCGCGTTTGTGACCTAAACGTACAATAATCAGATCATCTTCGGGAATACAAATTACGTATTGCCCTAGTATACCACGCATATAACTTATTTTTTTGTTTCTGTAATTGCTTAACCATAGTCCAAAGCCATAGTTTTGACCATTGCTAAATTGAGGTGTTTGCGCTTTTATGGCAAGTTCTTTTGAAATGAGTTGTTTTTGATTCCAAGCGCCATTATGTAACCATAATTGTCCAAAACGACCAAAATCACGGGCATTACTAGCAATGCAGCAATAGGCCTTTTCCATGTGGTTTTTTGTGCCATCCACTTGCCACAAGGCATTTGAGTGCATGCCCATGGGTTGCCAAAAGCTAGTGCTTAAATAATTTGCTAAAGTTTTGTTGGTGGCTTTTTTTATACACATGGCAAGCAATTGGGTGGCGCCACTCAGGTATTTAAAGGATTTGCCAGGAGCGTCTTCAACTTTTAAACCTAATATTAGATCTTGAATATCGGTGTTGTAGTAAGCTTCTGCTGTCATAGAAAAAGGGCTGATGTAATTTTCGTTCCAATTCAAGCCCGAAGACATAGAGGATAAATCGCCTACCGTAAGTTGGTTGGCAAAGGCACCTTTAATTTCTGGGAAATAAGTTTTTACAGGGGTGTCCAAGTTGGGTATGTATCCATCATCAATAGCTTTAAAAAGCAAGGCAGTTGTCAAGCTTTTTGCCATTGAAAAGGAGTTGGTTTGACTGTTGCGGCTATAGCCTTCGGCATAATTTTCATACCAAATACTGTCATTTTTAATAATTAAAAAGGCTATGGTGCCCAAGCGCTCATGGCATTTTTTTAGTTTTTCTGTGGCCGATACGCTATTGTATTTTTTATGAAGTGGAAAATTTTGTGTAGCTCCTTTGCTAATTGTATTTGTATCAAAATGTACAGTGTCTTCAATATAAGCAGTAGTATGACCTGTTAGGTAAACTACACGTATCCCTTTTAAAATATAATCATAATCAAAAATGTACAGTAATGCAATGAGCAGCGCAATTACAGCAATACTGAATTTAAGAATTTTTTTTAACCATTTCATACCAACTAAATATACTAAAAAGAGCGCCAAATTTTAAAATTATGATTTTTTTTAGTCTTATTTAATTATGTAGTGGTTGTGTTTGCTACATTAGTGAGGTTACATATTTTTTTGGGGTAGTGCCATACTTCTTTTTAAAAGCAGCTATAAAATGACTCGATGTGCTGTAGCCTACTTTTAATCCGACTTCATTCACATTATTACCCTCGGCAAGGAGTTTACAAGCAAGCTCCATTTTATGATCGAAAAGAAAGGTATACACAGGTTCGCCATAAATTTGTTTAAAACCGTCTTTTAGTTTTTTTAAAGGCAACCCAATTTCCATGGCTAAATCTTGTAGCGTTGGTGGTTCAGCCATGCGGTCGATAATGATTTTTTTTGCCTGTCTTATTTTTTGAACATTAAGTTCATCTGCTAAAAAAGGACATTGTTCAACGTCGGCATCTTCCGGTTTGTTAAAGTGAAGGCTTAATAATTCATAAGCTTTGGCTTTGTAATATAAATCTCTTAACGAACTATGTACATTAAAATTCATTAATTGATTTAAAACCACGGCCATCGATGGAGAAATGGCCTTGTCTGCATAATATTTTTTGTCGCTATTTTCGGTACTTAAAAAGGGAATGTAATTGGCTTCCGCAGAAAATAAACTGTGGAATTTTTTTATAGATACTAATAATGTTACCAGCCATGAATTGGGTTCAATTTGAAGGTTCATGGGTAATTCCCTAGTTGGATTGTAAAGTAGTAATGAAGTTTCCTCCTTCATGGGCATCATGTACGAGCCATTATTGAAACTAAAAAGACCACTTCCCTTTATAGCATAATGAAATTGTATAAAGCTACTATCAATATCACGAACTACGGTTTGTGTTTTTTCGGTTTCATTTTGGAATTTTAAAATCAAGAAGTGATTTTCTAGTTGAATTTCTTCCATTAAACCTTCAGCGATATTTTTTGATACAATTTCCATGCGTAAGCGTACTTTTCTTATGTATAATAAATCTAAACAATCACTCAAATATACGGTATTGCTAAATATTTACGGTAATTTTTAACAATTTGTAAGTGTAAAATTTCGCAAAACGCTTTAGTCGACATTTATAAAACTTATAGCGTTATTTTAAGTTGTTTAACGACAGTATTTTTGTAGCATCTTTAACGATAGGATATTTATGGAGCCCCACCTACGAGCAAAAGGATCAAATTTTTATAGTATTGGACTTAGTTATAAGAAAGCCGATGTGGTTACACGTGGTAGTTTTAGCATAAGTGACGATGCAAAAAAGAATATCTTAAAACAAGCTAAAGGAGAGGGGATTGAATCATTGTTAATAATGTCTACTTGTAACCGAACCGAATTGCATGGTTTTGCACAACATCCTTTTCAATTAATTAAATTGTTATGTGAACATACTCACGGAACTGTTGAAGAATTCGAAAAAGTAGCCTATGTTTTTAAAAACTCAAAGGCAGTAGCTCATCTTTTTAGAGTAGGTACAGGTTTAGATAGCCAAATATTAGGAGATTTTGAAATTATTAGTCAAGTTAAAAATGGGTTTAAGTTGGCTAAAGAGCACGTGATGATTAATCCTTTTATGGAGCGATTAATAAATGCAGTCATTCAGGCAAGTAAGCGGATAAAAAATGAAACCGAAATTTCTTCGGGAGCTACCTCTGTGTCGTTTGCCTCTGTGCAATATATTATGCAGCATGTTGAGGATGTTTCCAATAAAAATATTCTGTTATTTGGGACAGGAAAAATAGGTCGAAATACCTGTGAAAACTTAATAAAACACACAAAAAACGATCATATTACACTAATTAATCGGACAAAAGATAAGGCAGAAAAAGTAGCAGGAAAGTTTAATTTAGTAGTAAAAGAATACGCAAATATACAAGCCGAAATTAAGCAGACAGATGTGTTAGTGGTGGCTACTGGGGCTCAAAATCCTACAATTTCTAAACAATTAATACATACAACAAAACCTTTATTAATATTGGATTTGTCAGTGCCTCGGAATGTGTCGGACAATGTGTTAGAATTGCCAAATGTAAGTCTAGTTCATTTGGATAATTTGTCGCAAATTACCGATGATACTTTGGCTAAACGCGAATCTCAAATTCCGAATGCCGAAAAAATTATAGATGAAATCGTAAGCGAATTTAATGCCTGGTTAGAAACCAGAAAATTTGCCCCAACCATAAAGGCTTTAAAAACAAAATTGACCTTAATACGCGATAGTGAAATCAACCAATTGCGTAAAAAGAAAGGTGATTTTGATGCGAATGAAGCGGCCTTAGTAAGTGATCGTATTATTCATAAGATTACTTCGCAATTTGCTAATCATTTGCGCGAAGAACAACATAACTCCGATGAAAGTATCGAGTTTATTCAAAAAGTATTTCAACTTCAAAACTTATAAGCTTGAGTAGAGTAATTCGAATAGGAACCCGCGATAGTGAGTTGGCCTTGTGGCAAGCAAAAACAGTACAAAAGCAACTAGCAGATTTAGGCTATCCATCGGAATTACTTCCTGTAAAGTCTACTGGGGATTTAATATTAGATAAACCCTTATACGAACTTGGAATTACAGGAGTTTTTACAAAAACCTTGGATGTAGCCATGTTAAAAGGAGAAGTTGACATTGCCGTACATTCCATGAAAGATGTGCCTACATTATTGCCTCAAGGAATTGTTGAAGCTGCCGTATTAAAGCGTGCCAATGTAAACGATGTATTGATTCATAAAGGAACAGCTGATTTTTCTGAAGAAGCCACCATTGCCACTGGGAGTTTACGTAGACAAGCGCAATGGTTACATAAATACCCTAATCATACGGTAGTGGATTTGCGAGGGAATGTAAATACGCGACTTCAAAAATTAAAAGATAATAATTGGCAAGGAGCTATTTTTGCCGCAGCGGGTTTGGAGCGTATTGGGCTTACGCCAGAAGAGGTAATTTCGTTAGATTGGATGATCCCAGCACCAGCGCAAGGAGCTATGTTGGTTGTAGCCATGGAAAATGATACATATTGTAAGGAAGCTTTAGGGCAACTTAATGACCCTATAACGGAATTGTGTGTGCACATAGAGCGTGATTTTTTACGTAAGTTAGAAGGAGGTTGTACAGCACCAATTGGCGCTTTAGCTAGCGTTAAAAATGATAAAGTATACTTTGAGGGTGTACTATTTTCACTTGATGGAAAAAAGAAATTAAGTATCTCGAAAAGTTGTAATTTGAATGAAGCAGCAACTGTAGGAGCAAATTATGCTGAAGAATTGTTGCAACAAGGGGGCGATAAGCTAATGCAAGAAATTAAAGCCGGTTTAAAAAAAGAAAAGTAGAATTACCATTATATTGAAAACAATACTATCAACAAAAAAACTAAGTCTAGCGCAAAAGGAACATTTATTGAATGCCCAGTTAGCTGTAGTGGATGTTGATTTTATAACAACAGCACCTATTTCATTTTCTGTAACCGAGAAAGAGGTAGTAAATGCTATTTTTAGTAGTTTAAATGGAGTGAAAGCTGTTTTGGATAAGGGAATAACTATTAAAAATTACTTTTGTGTAGGTAAAAGAACCGAAAGTTTATTAAACGAATTGAATATAAAGGTAGAGCATTGTGCCCCAAATGCTAAAGCACTTTCGGAATACATAATAACAAACCACAAAGACAAAAGCTATCATTATTTTTGTGCCAAAGATCGTTTGGAAATTTTGCCAAATGCCTTGACAAAAAATAGGATTAAGTGGAAAGAAATACCTGTATATAAAACAATATATACACCAAAAAAATACGAACAAGAATTCGATGGCGTATTATTTTTTAGTCCATCGGGTGTCGAAAGTTTTTTTAGTAACAACAGCCTAACAGGACATAGTTTTTGCATAGGAAACACGACAGCAAAAGCATTAAAAAAATATACAGAACAGTATACGGTAGCATCGCAACCGAGTATCGAAAATGTATTAGTAAAAGTCATAAAACATTTTAAAAGCAATGATTAAGAACGATTTATTTTTAAGAGCACTTAAAGGAGAAACAGTAGAGCGACCACCAGTGTGGATGATGCGTCAAGCGGGACGTTACCTTCCTGATTTTATGAAGTTAAAAGCTAAATATGACTTTTTTACACGTTGCCAAACACCCGAATTAGCTACCGAAATTACAGTAATGCCGATACATCAAATTGGTACGGATGCAGCGATTTTATTTAGTGATATTTTAGTGGTACCACAAGCAATGAATGTTGAGGTGCAAATGAAAGATGGAATTGGACCTTGGTTGCCTAATCCAATTCAATCTCAAAAAGATGTTGATCAAGTAATCATTCCTAATATAGAGGAAACGTTGGGATATGTGATGGAAGCTATTAAAATGACAAAAGAATCATTAAATGATGAGGTGCCATTAATAGGTTTTGCAGGTTCGCCATGGACAATTTTATGTTATATGGTACAAGGACAAGGATCCAAAAACTTTGATAAAGCCAAAGCTTTTTGTTTTCAAGAACCCGTGGCAGCACACTCATTATTGCAAAAAATAACAGATACTACTATTGCGTATTTAAAAGCTAAAGTAGCTGCAGGTGTAAATGCAGTTCAGGTTTTTGATAGTTGGGGAGGAATGTTATCCCCAGTGGATTATCAAGAATTTTCATGGAAATATATTCAACAAATAATTGATGCTTTAAAAGAGGAAATACCAGTAATTGCTTTTGGAAAAGGCTGTTGGTTTGCTTTGCAAGAAATGAGTAAGTCAGGAGCATCGGCCTTAGGAGTGGATTGGACATGCTCGGCACGTAATGTACGTTACTTAACAGGAGGGAATATTACATTACAAGGTAATTTTGATCCTTCGCGTTTACTTTCGCCTCCGGCAGAAATAAAAAAGATGGTGACTCAAATGATTAACGAGTTTGGAAAAGATCGTTACATCGCCAATCTTGGACACGGTATTTTACCTAATATTCCGGTAGCAAATGCGCAAGCATTTGTAGATGCAGTTAAGGAGTATAAAGGATAGTGGAATTATAAATAAATTTACTACATTAGAATAGTCTATTTTGCTTAAAAGAAGTCATTATAAATAGTAAAGAAAAAGTTTCATATGAAAGATAGTTTATTGATTTATTTATTGTGTTTAATTTGTTTTTCATCTTGTAATTCAGATGATGAATCTGTAGAGGATTCTGGACCAGATTCAGATACAGAAGTTTTGCTTGATGCTTATAATGCAAGAATATCATATTTTTTATTAGTTTTTGCCATTAATAATGAAGATAATCCTGAAAATGAATTTATTGAATTAAAATATGATGATAAAGGACGAGTTGTAGGTCGGCAAAATAGAATGATTTTTAGAGCTTTAGCAGGTCAAAATTTATTAATAAGAAGACCAATTTTTTTAGATAAAAGTTATAGAGATAGTCTTGTTTACGATAATGATTTGATAAAAAATTATTCTATTAAAGATTCTGAAGGGAGTAAAAAAGTTGAGCTAGCTTCTATAACTAAGTTAAACAGCAAAGGTCAAATAATAGAAAAAGAGAATTTAATCAATGTTTTTCCTCCAGTAAGCCCTTTAGAGGGTGGTACTTCAGAATTTAATGAACCAAGTATTTCTTTTTTTAGTTATGCCGAAAACGGTTTGTTAACTAAATTAATTACAAAATTTGAATCTAGAGAATCCGAGCCAAATCATATTGAGATCGTTTTTGAATATGATGAATTTGATAATTTAAAGAAGAAGACTATTTCTAATAATAGGTTTTTGCCTTTGAGTTTTGAAGAAAATGAAAGGGGAGTATTTACGAATGAACCAGTTAGTAAAGAAGTTGTTGAAATTAATTATTCTAATTACGATAGTGAAGAGAATTTATTTAAATCACTTATGATATTTGATGATTTATTAGATATATCGCTTTCAAAGAATAATTTTTCAAAAGTTGAATCAATAAAATATTCGTGCAGTGATCAAGATGAAGATCCTATGGATGATATAGTGGATTTTGATTGTAATAATGATGACCCTTCAGGAACATTTAATAGTCTTCTGAAATTCATATATGAAGAAAAGGAAGGGAGTTTAAGAGCTGTTCTTGATAAAAGTTTGTAAATAAATACATAAAATTTTGATCTGTTGTTGATGAAAGAACAATTCTACCAATACATACAAAACTTACAAGACAAAATCACTACTGCTTTAGAAAAAGTAGATGCTAAAGCTACTTTTCAGGAAGATCTTTGGGAGCGTCAAGAAGGTGGAGGAGGTCGCACTCGTGTGATAGAAAATGGTGCAGTTATAGAAAAAGGAGGGGTCAATATATCCGCAGTTCATGGACCTTTACCAAAAACGATGCAAGCTTATTTTAAAGTAGAAGATGTAGATTTTTTTGCATGTGGTTTAAGTTTGGTTATTCATCCTAAAAACCCAATGGCGCCAACAGTACATGCCAATTGGCGTTATTTTGAAATGTATGATAAACAAGGTAAAATTGTAGATCAATGGTTTGGTGGCGGACAAGATTTGACTCCTTATTATTTATTTAAGGAAGATGCTATTCATTTTCACAGCACATGTAAAACAGCTTGTGATAAGCATGATGCGGAATTTTATCCTACATACAAGCAAAAATGTGATGAATATTTTTATAATGCGCACCGAGGAGAAGGGCGTGGGATAGGAGGTTTGTTTTTTGATTATTGTAAAGCTACTGAAGACCGAAGTATTGATGATTGGTATGCTTTTGTAACTGAAGTGGGTGATAGTTTTGTGGAAGCTTATGTGCCTATTTTAGAAAAAAGAAAAGACTTACCTTTTACAAAGGAGCATAGAGATTGGCAAGAAATTCGTAGAGGTCGTTATGTAGAATTTAATTTGGTACACGATAAAGGAACATTGTTTGGTTTAAAAACCAATGGTCGAATCGAAAGTATTTTAATGAGTTTGCCTTCAAATGTGCAGTGGCGCTATAACCACCACCCGGGGGAAGGAACGGCGGAAGCTAAGTTACTGGAAGTGCTTAAAAAGCCTGTGAACTGGTTAGAGCAGTAGTTAAATAGGGAATCAAAAGACGTCTAAATCGCTTGGGATCGTCTTGTATATTGTGTTTTATTATGTATTCTTTTATTTGGTTGATTTCAATTTTATTTTGAATGGCAACAAATTTTGAGCTATAACCTTGAAAAAAAGGAATTTTAGTACTTTTTTGAAGAATTGTGTATATGTCACTATGTCTCGAATCTTTCATTATTTTATTATAAAATAGATGTGTGATTTGTGTTTCGTCACCTTCTAGGACTTGAAAAAAAGTGCCAGAAGAAAATAAAAGAACACCTGTAATTCCATTGTTATTATTAAAGTGTGTCGTTTCTTCTAAAACAATTTTAAGTTCGTCATTGGTTAAACATGGGCTAGCTTTGCTTAGGTAGCAAATTTCGTATGTAGTCATAAAGAGCTAATTTTTAAGTTGTTGTGCTTAAAAATACAAAAAATGAGAACATATGAAATTTTTATGTAGTATTTTTTTTACTTTTTAACTTCTGTCCAACGTCCTCCTTTAGTAGCATTTATGGTATTGTCATACATGGCCTCGCAACTTATAGAAGGCAAATAAAATTTTCCTAAATAGGAAGCGTTGACTAAACTTACAAAAGTTTTAGTAGCTCCTTTTTTAAGATCAAAGTAGTAGTGAATGCGATCATCACGAACATCCATATAGTCCGGAGTGCTTTTTAAATGTTTTTCACCTACTTTGTCCATGCGTATATTTTGTATTTCCCAGCCAGATGGGAATAATTGAGTTAAAGCCATTTGTTTATAATCTCCTTTATATCCTGAATTTTTAAGTTGAACTTCGACTTTAAAATCGGTTCCTTGTTTTATTTGATTTGGATTAATAGGCTTGTTTTCTAAATCAAGGTAAGTGACGTTCATTTGTAAATCATTGCTAGCATCCGAGGTTTTTCCAGTTACAGGAACCCCTTTGGTAACTACGCGAGCAAATAGGACACCCGTATTGTTGTTTTTTATGTTTAGTGTATTTGAAGTTTTGGTTACTTTTAAGGCTTGTTTATATATAGGCTTGTTGGAAGCAAAATTGGCACTAGCCACACCATTTTGCGTATATGAAAAAGCAAGTTGCCCATTGGATTTATTACCGGCAATAAATTTTGAAACAGCTATTAGTGAATAGGCGGTGGTTTGTGTACTCATCCATTTTTTGGCATTTAGTTCATTGGCAAGTGATTTTAATAATTCGGCAGCTTTTTCCTTTTCATCTAATAAAATAAGTGTTTCTAAAATCATTGCTTTATCCCTGGTGTTCGAACCATAGCTATAGCCCATTTCTTTATATTCAGGAATTTCATAGGATTTTCCAAAGATTAGTTCTTTCCCAATGTCCTTTTGACCAGCAACAGCATAGGCGGCGGCTAAACGCCAAATGGCTTGTAAGCTTAAGGTTTCCGATTCTTTTAATCTATTCATAGCACCCATTTCGGCTTTGTTGGCTAGGGCTAGTGTGTATAAACGATAAGCTTGTTGCATATCGGACCAACGGTAATAATTTGAACTGTTTTTAGGGCTTGATTTCCAGGAATTAGCTACGGATTTTTGGTAATTAACCCATTTATTAATCATGCCCGAAGGGATGGCAAAACCTTTGTTTTTAGCTTCTAATAAAAAGTGTCCTACGTATGAGGTTGCCCAGTCATCAGTCTTAGTTCGGCTAGGCCAATAAACAAATCCTCCCTCAGAATTTTGGAATTGCAGTAATTTGTTAATGGTACCACTCACATTGTTACTAGCTCTGTTAGCGACGTTGTCGGATAATTCCATTACCTCACTTAAAAATAATTGAGGAAACCCTGCGGAGGTGGTTTGTTCCACACATCCGTGTGGGTATTTGATCAAGTATTGTAAGCGTTCTTCTAAATTGATAGCAGGAATACTAGATACTTCTAGATAAGCTTTATTGGTACTTTTTATACCCGAAAGTTCAAAATTAGTTTCCCAACTTTCGTTAGGGTTGATCACTTTGTTATAGCTTTTGGTTAATGGTGGATTGGGTAAGCGTACTGCAACATCAATGCTGTGTTTCGCTATTTTATTTCCTGATTTAGCTATGATTTCTACTTTGGCATTTCCTATAGTTTTAGCAACATCTAAATCAAAGGTGACTAATTGGTCTCCAGTTTTTTCGAAACGGAGTGTTTTTGTGTTACTCCCTGTAGTGCTAACTAGTTCATTGGTTTTAATTGTTACACTTACATTTTTTAAACTTTTGTCCATAGCAAATACCGTAACTGGAACTTTTAGCTTTTCGGTGGGACTAATTACTCTAGGTAGTGTAGCCAAAACCATTAAAGGTTGAGTGACCGGCGTCGCTTTATCTACAGTTCCATAAGCATTATTGCTAGAGGCAACTACCATGGTTTTTACAGCGCCTACATATTGTGGCATAGTAAAACTATGCGTATTTTTTTGTCCTTTTTTAAGGGAGAAAGGTCCTAAGAATTTAACAACGGGTTTAAATCTATTAGCTTTTTCGCCTTCTTTTTTAACATTAAACGCTGTATCACCTCCTATTTGTAATAATCCAGAAATTTCCCCTGTATAAGCCCCCATAACATATTGATACATGTCCCAGCTACGAACACCTAAGGCTTCGCGAGCATAAAAAGTATTCCATGGGTTAGGAGTTTTAAAGCGAGTAATATCTAAAAGCCCTTCATCAACAACAGCAATAGTATAGTCCATGCTTTTACCGTTTTGTTCACCAATTTTAAGGCTTACTTTTTCGTTGGGATGCAATTCATCGGGCATGTTTAATGTTGGGGTAATTTTACTAGTAGCATCTTCTACACTAATAGGTGTTATACCATACAAACGAATAGGAAGGTCGTTGTTTTTGTAGTTGTGAGGTTGTAATAAAGTAACATTGATAAACACATTAGGTGTCATTTCTTCGGTAGCAACAAAACTAAACTGAGTGGTTTCCTTTTCGGCATCGACCCAGTAGGTTTCAATAACTTTTGACCCCGATTCAATACTTACCAAAGCACGGCCTTTGTCTGCAGTTGGAATGCTTACTTTTACAGTTTCACCTACGTTATATGTTGATTTGTCGGTGCTAAAAACAAGCATGCTAGCTCCTCCAGGATTATCTTTACTAGCACGACCAGCCCAACCGGGCCAATCCACATAAATAATTTTACCAGTGGTATGACCACTTTTTTGATCTGTAACACGTACATAATAGCGCCCCCATTCGGGTTCTTTTATTTCAAAATGGGCTACGCCCAATCCATTTTTGGTAGTAGCATAACTAGTATGTATCGGTTTTTTGTATGAACTGCCAATATAATTGGATAGATCTTCGTTGTTGTTTTTTTCCCACCAATAGCGCCATTCAATTTTGTAAATATCAATTTTTACGTTACTATCTACAGGTTTTCCGTTGGGGTTTACGGTGGCAATATTAATTGGATGTTTGATGTTGGTAAGTAGCATGCCTCTGCGTTTATCTCCCTTAGGAAGTCGAATACCTACAAATGATTTATAGGGAGCATAAGGAATGGAAAAACGATCTACAGAAAAATCACCTCCTTCTTCAAATACTTTTACCGAAAAGTTAGCCCGTAGCATTCCAGGAGCGTTATTACTAATTTTTAAGTTGGAATTTATGGGCGCTTTTCCTTCTGCGTTAAGCCTACCATCAAATAAATTTTGATCGTCGTTTTTAAAAGCAAAACCAGGATCATCAAAAATATAATCAGTGTATTTTGGGAATTTTGTAGGGGCTTGAGTTAAGCTTACGCGTACATTCGCTTTAAGGTTTTTAGCAATAGCGCCGTGTAACCACCTAGAGCTTAATGTACCTTTTATATTAGTGTTTAGTACAGACAATTGGTCGGTGCCAAAATTTAAATTTACTTTTAGCCTATTGGGTTTTACTGTTTCAATTTTAATGCGTTTTGAAAATACAGAACCTCCAACTTTTACGCGAGCCATCCAATTCCCCGTAGGAGCATCTTGGAGTGTAGTGGCAGTGAAATTGTATATGTTACCAACAGCTTCATGTTTTGTTTTGGAGGTAATAATTTGTCCATCGGGGTTTAAAAGCTCAAAAGATACAGGATGATTTTTTGGAAGTAATTGGTCTTTATCCTGTAACATGAAATTCAAAAATAAGGTGTCTCCAGGTCGCCAAACGCCACGTTCGCCATAAATGAATCCTTTAATTCCTTTTTGAATAACAGTTCCAGAAACATCAAATTTACTAGTGGATAGGGATGAATTATTATCCAAACGCACATAGCCTTTTTGTTTTCCTTTTGTGGCAATTAACAGGTAGGGCTTGTGTTTTATGGGTAATTCGGCAAGTCCTTTAGCATTTGTTGTTCCATTGCTTATTTGTTTTTGTTGGTAGTTTAGCACTTCAAGGCTTACGCCAGAAATGGGTTCGGTGCTTTGTAAATCGGTAACTGCAGTGAATAATTTTTGATTGCCTCCCATTTTGGCAATAATTCCTAAGTCGGAGGCCAATACATTTCTGCTCACTTTAGTAGTGTTGTAACGGTAAAATGCATTGTTGCAAGGATTATCTCGTTGCGAATAATCGTAATTGTTATTATCATAATAATAGTAATCATCTTCATTATAATAATCCCACGAACTCGTTTCAAAAGATTGATCTTGGTTCCAATCACTATCTGTTGAAGTGTCTTCATTTTGATCGGAAACAGTATCCTCACATGCATACATGCTTTGATTTTTACCAAAAGAGAGTTCAACACGATAAATGGCTCCAGGTTCTGGGTTAATAAGCCTATCCAATTGAAGGGCAAAGCTGTTCCATGTACCATAATCAATATCCTTTTGCGACTTTAAATCAACAATACTTTGGTGTACTGTGCGCCCTACGCGTCGAATTTCTCGTTGTCCATCAACGTTATTTATTTGTAAAAATTGAGCCACATTTTCTTCGTAAATTTTGATCACTCTAACTTTTACCGCTTTTAAATTGATGGTTTTAAAAGGGAATTTAATGCCTTCATTATTGGGTAAAATAACTCCTTTTCCTAAAAGTGCGATTTCAGGTTTTACATCTTCAAAAATTAAATTGATAGTTTGTTTTTTAGGCAGTTTTTGTCCCATGCTATTTTTTACCTTTTCTATAGTTAAAGGATGCTTGCCAGTATATCTGCGCGACGGGAATATTTTTAATTCATTACCTTCTATAACAAATTTGGGATTCCTTTGTTGTGGGAAATAAACAAGCCCATTTAAATTTTGATTTTTGTCTAACGGGTCCGAAAAAACTATAGATATATACTGCTCAGGTTGTTGGAATACTTGTGTTTGTAAAATTTTGAAGTCACCAATAGCAGGGATTTCAACACTTAATTTGCCACTTTTGTTTAAGCCCAAAGCATCGGCATCCCAATTGATAGTTAATTTGTTTGCTTGTTTGGAGCGGGGAATACTATCAATATGAAATTTAAAACTTTTAGCACTGTTTCCTTTGTCGAGGCGAACAGGATATTTTGTGCCATTTAAATTTGATGTAAAAATTTGAGCAAGGTCATTAATTTCAATAACATCAGCAGTTTTTATGCTCCCTTCAACCTTTTGAAGATTCAAATTAGTAAGATCAAAACTTTTTACGGTTTTAAGTTTTACGTCAAAATTTTGAGGGATCACCTGAACGCTAAAAATAAATTCTTTTAAGGTTTTAGGGACCTCCATTACTTTGCTTAACGCGAAGTTGATGTCGTATAATTCTCCAGAGGGGAGGGGTTTCAAAGGAGTGAATTCAATGGTATTTGTACTTAGCCACTGGGCATTTCCTTCAATTTTTGGGTCAATTTTAAATAAATGGGTGGCATCATCGCCAGTTTTAACTTCTGTGTTTGCTTTTGAAAGCTTAATTTTTATGGAAGATTTAGAAGATATTAAACCGGAGGTATATGCCGAAACATAATTGATAAACTCGGGATTAACTTTTTTGAATTCCTTTTTTTTACAACTTAGTATACTAATCATTGTAAATAAGAGTAAAAATAGGTGTGAAATATTTTTTTTCATAGGAAGATCAAATAGTTAGTAATGCAAATTAGAATTGGTAATTTGCTATTACAAGATACTTGAATCGGATGAAATTGTAGGAATTTTTAAAGAAATACTTTAGTAGAAAAATTAAGCCATTCAATGCAATTGAATGGCTTAATTTTTTATTGTTGTTATAAAGGTATTAACGCTTAAAAGGGTGATTTACTGAAGGTAATTTGGCAAAAGGATGGTATTCATCTTTTAAAACTTCAGGTGTAGCATGACGCAGTTGATGGGCCAACTCTAAAGATTTTAAGGTTTCTGAAATCCCAAATCCGTCACCTGATAAAATGTGTTTGTAGGATTCTGTATGTAAATCGGTAAAACCTGCGCTAAATTCTAAAGCTTCATTGTCAATTGTTATGGTTCTGAAAGTACGTTGATCTTGGTCTATAGCTTCTTGAGGTAAAGTATCTGAATTGATAGAAAGAAACCAGCGAACATTGGCATTTTGTAAATGTAACACGCCAGAAGCTCTATCATGCTCCATAAGGTGAACGGTGCTTTTTTGAACATCTCCAAAAATCCAAATAAGCATATCAAAAAAATGAATACCAATATTAGAGCAAATTCCTCCAGATTTTTCCATAGCTCCTTTCCAAGAGGCGTAATACCAATTCCCTCTGGAGGTGATGTATGTTAAGTCAACATCATGAATTTTATCTTTCGGGCTATGGGCAATTTTTTCTTTGAGAGCTATTATTGACGGGTGTAAACGTAATTGTAAAATGGTGTTTACTTTGTTGTTCGAATCTGCTTCTAATTTTGCTAAGGCCTCGGCATTCCATGGATTTAATACCAAAGGCTTTTCGCAAATGGCATGGGATCCGTTTCGTAAAGCAAAGCGGACATGAGCATCATGCAAATAATTTGGCGTACAAATGGACATGTAATCGATAGATTGCTGCTTGTCTAATCGGAGTTTTTCAATATGCCTGTCAAAACGCTCGAATTCAGTAAAAAATTTGGCCTTTGGAAAATAAGAATCAATAATGCCTACACTATCATTAGGATCATAGGATGATAACAATTCATTTCCAGTATGCTTAATCGCTTTTAAATGTCTGGGGGCCACAAAACCTGCAACTCCCATAAGGGCAAATTTTTTCATTGATATAAGTTAAACGGGTGTTACTCCGTTTTTTGTTAATTTATATTGTTCACCACTTTCGGGGCATGTAGCTATTTGGTGTTCATTAAATTGTAACCGATGTCCGTATTTGCTCACCCAGCCAATTTGTTTGGCAGGGTTGCCAACCACAAGTGCGTAAGGTAATACAGGCTTTGTGATTACAGCTCCAGCTCCAATTAAGGCATAACTGCCAATTCTGTTTCCGCAAATAACGGTGGCATTAGCGCCAATAGTGGCTCCTTTTTCAACGTAAGTTTCTAAAAATTGTTCTTTACGAACAATAAAACTTCGAGGATTAATAACATTGGTAAATACCATGGATGGACCTAAAAACACATCATCTTCACATATTACCCCAGTGTAGACAGATACATTATTCTGAATTTTAACGCCATTTCCTAGTTGTACCTTAGAGGATACCACTACATTTTGACCAATATTACAATTGTTGCCTATGCTTGCATCGGACATTATATGTGAAAAGTGCCATATTTTTGTTCCATCTCCAATGTTGGCTTTAGGGTCAATAACCGCAGACTCGTGAGCACTATATTTTTTTAGGTTATCCAAATAAGTTGTATTTTACCCGCGAAAGATACTAATTTGGATTTTTTTATGGTTTATTAATTTTTGATTTCTGGATGTAAATTTTCGAAAAAAGTATGTCCCTACAGTGTTTATTTAGGGGATTTAATTTTTTTGAACATAGTTTATGTTAATCGAATACTATTTTAAAACATAAAATTATTATATTTAATGAAAGTAAAAAATATTGAAAATGAGACACTTGAAAAATGTTGCTGTGACGTGTTTGTTATTTGTTTTTGCTCAAACGCTTCAAGCTCAAGATATTGCTAATCCATCGGAATCTGTTAAAAAGAGTGTGATTAGAAATGTAAAAACACTGAAAAACAAATTAGTTTTATCGGTAAGTCAAACGGAAAAAGTTACCGAACAAGTAACAAAGTATGAAACGGCAAAGCATGATATCTATATGTCAAAAGATGCTATGGATTTAAAAAATAAAAAGCTTTCGGAATTGGAAGAGGAGCATCACAAAAAAATAGAAGAGGTGCTCTCTGAAGCGCAACGTAAAAAGTTTTTGGCTGCTATTGCGGATTCTAAAAAAGGAGTTTAAAATAAACAAAAGCGCGCGATTGGTTGTAACTGATTGCGCTTTTTTATTTTTGTCTGTTTTCCAATGCATCATATATTTCTAAAAACTGTTGATCCTTTTTTTGTTCATACAGATGAAGCAATGCTGTTTTTCCATTAGCGCCTAATCTTGTTCTAAAGTCACTGTTTAAAAGTTGTGTTATACAGTTCTTGAAACTTTCGTAATCGGAATAAATTAATCCGCATTGAGCATCTTCGATTAGTGATTTTTGAGCTTTACTAGCGGTGGCAAGTATTGGAATTTCTCCATACATATATTGAAAAAGCTTATTGGCAACACCAGAGTCATGCTGCGCATTAACTTCAAAAGGAGCTAAGCCTATGTCAATTTTTTTTAAATAGGCAGGTAAAAACTTTACATTGGCCCAAGGAATATAGGTTACGTGATTTTTTAGTTGATCACTGTGTATGTAAGTGTTAAAATCAGCTTTGTCAGCTTTGTCCACTGGGCCAATAATAAGTAATCTAAATGCTAGACCTTCGGTTAAAAGAGATTGTACCCATGGAAGTATATCAATAATACCTCTTCGTTTGGCTACTACACCAAAATAAAATAGTGTAGGTATTTTTGAAGTATATGCTACCTGTAGTTTTTGATTTTCATAATAATTAAAACTTTCTAAATTGGGCATATTTGGATGTACAAATATCTGCTGGGGTTTTAAAAATGAGAATCGTATAATTAAATCAAGTTTAAAACTGTCACTTAAAACAATAAGTTTATCTGCATACTTTAAATAAGTAGCCTCTTTAGTATACCATTTTTTTGGTTGTACTATCAGTTTACGCCAACCTTTTATTGCCCATTGGTAACTGTTAATAGCAGCAGGGTAATTTTCATGTAAATCCAGTGTAAATGGAATTTGTTGTTTGCTTTTTTTTATGCCTAAGTGAGTAGCTTTGCTCATGTATAAGTCATGAGCATGTATAGTGTCTAATTTAAAATTGATTATAAAATTAGCAATATGTTTAGCCCAAAATTGTTCGTAAAAACTAAAATTGGTACTAAGTAATACTAATAAATCTTTAAACTTCTTAGGAAGTTTTATGCGGGTTACAACAATATTTTCATGAACATTGTAATTTTTGCCAAAATCAAAACAAAGCACGTAAACTTGATGCCCTTTATTTAAAAGTAATTGAATTTCCTTTTGAACCCGATGATCATGGTCAAATTCATTATCTAGAACAACGCCAATTTTTAGCATACATTTTTTTAAAATTAATAGCTAATTTTAATGTTGGTATACAATAGCATTGATATTCATTCCCGCACCAACGCTAGCTAATAAAAGAACATCACCTTTATTAATTTCATGAGGAGCTAATTGGCCTGTAGTAATTAGATCATAAAGTGTAGGTACAGTAGCAACACTACTATTTCCTAGTTTGTTAATACACATAGGCATAATGTTTTCGGGCATTTTCATGTCAAAAAGTTCATAAAAACGTTTTACAATGGCCTCGTCCATTTTTTCGTTAGCTTGGTGTATTAATATTTTTGACACGTCATTGATGGTAAATTTGCTTTTATCCAAGCATTTTTTCATTGCTAAAGGAACATTGGTAAGTGCAAATTCATAGATTTTACGGCCGTGCATTTTAATATAATAGCTATCATCGGCTTCAGGAAGGTAACTATTTCCGTTAAAAATAAAATTAGCCTCATCTAAAGTGAAACTAGCCGTTTCGTGACTAAAAATCCCTCCTTCATCATCTGTTTTTTCAATAATACTTGCTCCAGCACCATCGGCATATATCATAGAGTCTCTATCATGCGGGTCAATAACACGTGATAATGACTCGGCACCTATAACTAAACATTTTTTAGCAATTCCAGCTTTGATAAATGCATTGGCTTGAATCACACCTTCGACCCAGCCCGGGCATCCAAAAATAAGGTCATAAGCAACACAGCTCGGATTTTTTATTTGTAGCTTTTGTTTAACACGAGACGCTAAGCTAGGAATCATATCAGCCTTTCCATCTCCATATTTAACATCACCAAAATTATGAGAAACTATAATATAATCAATGGTTTCGGGATTGCATGATGCTTTTTCAATGGCACGTTGAGCAGCCACATACGCCATGTCCGAGGTGTTTAAATGTTCGGCAGCATAACGGCGTTCTTCAATTCCGGTAATAGCTACAAACTTTTTTATAATGACCTGATTGTTTTGTTTAAAACTGGATCCGTCAGCATTCAAAAAAGAATGATTTTCAAAATCTTCATTGGCTACAACTTTGTTAGGTATGTAGCTTCCAAGTCCTGTAATTTTAATGCTCAATGTGAGGGTGTTTTTAATTTTAAATACAAATTTACAAAACCTAAACGACTTTAGTTTTCATAACCGTAGCAATTGATAGTGCATTTGTTTTTAATTTGTTAGAAATAAGACCGCTAAAGTGATTGTCAACGGTTTCATTTAAGAGGTGTATCCATTGATCAAAGTGAGCATATTGCATAGGAGATTTAACATGAATGTTTTTATGAATTTCAAGTAAATTTTTTGAATAAGTTCCTTTGTGGAATAAATTATATTCCCAAAAATCTAAAATAATAGGAAGGTGAGTTTCTAAATCTATTGGAATAATTTCTGTAAAGAAATATCCTATGGAAGCATCTGCAATTGCTTTTTTGTAAAAGGAATTAAAAATTAATTCTAAATCTGTACGATTTTGGATATCGGTCATCTGTTATGCTTACGTCATTTTGTAATGCAAAATAAGGAACTGATTTAACTTTTATGTAATTCAATTAAGGTATTAAGTAAAATGTTCAGATGTCGGGATACATTTTGTAATAAGGAGAGAGTAGCTAATGCGTTGTTTTGTTTGATTTGTATGATGTTGAAATAAAGAGATTGTCTAGTCTAGTGATTTATATATGTGTAAGTTCTCAACAAGCTTGCATCATTTAAATAAGTTATTTATAAATCAAAATGTTCAACAATCTCTTATCGGGGTTAAGGGGTAAATAATATATTTTTATATATAACGCTTGAAAAGTAAAATACCCTACCACCTTATTAAATAATTTGTAGTCTATTCTTACGTAAGCGATAAAATAAAAAAACCAGTTATCTAATAAAAATAACTGGCTTAGTCCTTTATGTAAATTCTATTGTTTGTTGTTAAGCATAAGCTTCAATAGGAGCGCAACTACATATTAAATTACGATCTCCATGGGCTTCATCAATTCTGTTTACACTAGGCCAAAATTTATTTTCGCGAATGTAAGCCAATGGATATGCCGCTTGGTTACGCGTGTATGGGAAGTCCCAGGTATCTGCAGTAAGCATGTCTAAAGTATGCGGAGCATTTTTTAATAGGTTGTTTGGAGTTTCTAATGACACGGAGGCGATTTCTTTTCGAATAGAAATCATAGCGTCACAAAACTGGTCTAATTCTGCTAGACTTTCACTTTCGGTAGGTTCAATCATTAGTGTACCGGCAACAGGAAATGAAACTGTTGGTGCGTGAAATCCATAATCCATAAGTCTTTTGGCAATATCCGAAACTTCAATACCTTGATTTTTAAAAGGCCTACAGTCAATAATTAATTCATGTGCAGCTCTATTCATAACACCAGAATAAAGTGTGTCGTAATGACCAGCAAGTCGTTCTTTGATGTAATTGGCATTTAAAATAGCATTCTCAGTAGCTTTAGTAAGTCCTTTTACGCCAAGCATTTTAATATAGCCATATGATATTAAACAAGCTAATGCAGAGCCAAAAGGAGCTGCCGAAATAGCGGTAATGGCTTTGTTGCCGCCAGTTTTAACTAATGGGTTGCCGGGTAAAAAAGGAACTAATTGTTCTGCAACGCAAATTGGTCCTACTCCAGGTCCACCGCCACCATGCGGAATAGCAAATGTTTTGTGTAGATTTAAATGGCATACATCGGCGCCAATAGCTCCAGGGTTAGTTAAGCCTACTTGGGCATTCATATTAGCACCATCCATGTATACTTGACCACCATGTTGATGTATAATACTGGTAATTTCTTTAATTTCGGATTCAAAAACACCATGTGTAGATGGGTAAGTGACCATCAATGCAGCAAGCTTATCTTTATGCAACTCTGCTTTTTCGCGTAAGTCATTAACGTCAATATTGCCATTGGCTGCAGCTTTGGTAACAATTACTTTCATCCCTGCCATTACTGCGGATGCAGGATTTGTTCCGTGAGCAGAAGAAGGAATTAGACAAATATTTCTATGATGATCGTTATTAGATTCATGGTAGGCTTTTATTACCATAAGACCAGCAAACTCACCTTGAGCACCAGAGTTTGGTTGTAGTGAAGTCGCACTAAAACCTGTAATCTCCGAAAGCATATCTTCCAATTTTGAAAGTACTTGTTGGTATCCAGCTGCTTGTTGTACAGGGACAAATGGATGAATGTTATTCCATTGAGCATTACTTAGCGGCAACATTTCTGCAGCAGCGTTTAATTTCATGGTACAAGAACCTAAAGCAATCATAGAGTGGGTCAAAGAAAGATCTTTACGTTCAAGCTTTTTAATATAACGCATTAATTCAGTTTCCGAATGGTAAGACTGAAATGTGTCGTGTGTTAAAAATTCGGTATTTCTTTTAATACCATTATCGATTCTCGCATTAGTTTCTAGCGATGTTATTGCTATATGCTTATTATTTTTTAAGGAAGCAAAAACAGCGCAAATAGTATTAATGTCTTCTATAGATGTAGTTTCATTGATGGCAATTGAAACTTGATTCTTATTTGGATAATAAAAGTTTAAGTGTTGTTTTTCGGCTTCTACTTTTAATTGTTCACTATCATTAACTTGAAAAAGTAGGGTGTCAAAAAACTGATTGTTTAGCTGTTGATAACCTAATTGAGTGATTTCTTTTTCTAAGCTAACTGCTTTTAAGTGGATGTTGTTAGCAATTGCTTTTAAGCCTTTAGGGCCATGGTATACGGCATACATACCAGCCATTACGGCAAGTAGTACTTGTGCGGTGCATATATTTGACGTGGCTTTATCACGTTTAATATGTTGCTCCCTTGTTTGTAAGGCCATACGTAAAGCACGTTTTCCTTGTCTATCCTTGGAAACGCCAATAATTCGACCGGGAATGTTACGTTTGTAAATTGCTTTTGTGGCAAAATAAGCAGCGTGTGGACCTCCATATCCCAAAGGAATTCCAAAACGCTGTGTGGTTCCAACAACGACATCTGCCCCCATTTCTCCCGGGGCTTTTAAACTTACCAAGCTCATGATATCTGCAGCAAAGGCTACTTTTATATCATTGTTTTTTGCCTTGGAAACAAAATCGGTATAATCAAATAATTCGCCTGTTTTTCCGGGGTATTGTAGTAATACACCAAAATAATCGGCTGAAAAGTTAAATGATTGATGCGAATCTATAACAATTTCTATATCCAAAGGAATTGCTCTAGTTTTTAATAAGGAAATAGTTTGCGGTAATGTTTCTTCGGAAACAAAAAACTTAGTTGCGTTATTTTTTTTCTGTTGGCGATTACGTAAAGCAAAAAGCATGGTCATTGCTTCGGCAGCAGCGGTACTCTCATCAAGTAAAGAAGCATTGGCTAACTCCATGCCTGTAAGCTCAACCACCATGGTTTGGTAATTTAGTAATGCTTCAAGTCTACCTTGGGCTATTTCGGCTTGGTAGGGAGTGTAGGCGGTATACCAACCTGGGTTTTCTAATATATTACGTTGAATAACAGCAGGTACACAAGCTTCGTGATATCCTAATCCGATATAAGATTTAAAAACTTTGTTTTTTAAGCCTAATTCATGAATGTGTTTTAAATAATTATATTCAGAAATGGCTTGTTCAAGTTTTAATGGTTTTTGTAATCGAATACCATCGGGAATAGTCTCGTAAATTAATTGTTCTAAATCGTTTACTTGAACGGTTTTAAGCATTGTTTCCATTGCTGATTTTGAAATACCTATATGGCGATCACTAAATTGGGGAATATTCATGTGCTAATACATTGAATTTTAGGCTGCAAAAATACGCATATTATCTAGTAGATTTTACAAAAAAATAGCGTACAATTGTTAAGTTTTCAACTTTTGCATATAGATTATTAACAAAGTGATGAAGCGTTTTTTACTATCTGTTTTTCGGTTTTATATTGAAGCAAGTATTCATGTCTCCTTGGCTGTATTTGCTTTGTTTCAAGTTTTTTTATTAAAAAATGAACTTAGATCTGATTTGTATTTGTCAGGAGTGATTTTTTTTGGATCCATAACGGGGTATAATTTTGTTAAATATGCTCCTGTGGCTAAGTTACATCACCGCAGTTTAACTCGTTTTTTTAAGGGAATCCAATTTTTTTCTTTGATCAGTTTTTTGGGGTTAGTCTTTTTTGGATTAAAATTGCCTTTAAGGACATTGCAAGCTTTTGCAATAGGTGGAATTTTTATTTTTTTATACGCTATACCTGTGGTATTAAAAAAGAATTTGAGATCACTATCTGGTGCCAAAATATATATAGTAGCATTTAGTTGGGTAATTGCAGTAGTGGTAGCTCCTGCGCTTCATTTTGATTTAGCTATTGATCATTTTTTTTTAATGAATTGTTTGCAAGTTTTTTTACTTGTTGTTGTGTTGATTATTCCTTTTGATATAAGAGATCTAAATTATGATAGTAAAAATTTAAGAACATTACCACAAGTGATAGGAGTTGTGAAGGCTAAATTAGTGGCAGGGGTATTGTTACTATTGTTTTTGTCAATAGAATTTTGGATACAAAAAAAGCCTGAAGCATTATGGGCTTCAAGCTTAATAAGTATTTTAATGGCTTTTATGATTTATAAAACTTCGACAACTAATTCGAAATTTTATTGCTCCTTTTATATAGAATCTATACCTATTATTTATTGGGTACTTGTATTAATTACCTGACTGCTGTTTAGCAAGTTCTTTTTCGAACATGCTTTGTAAGTTGCTTTTTTCATTAACTTCCATTGCGCAGGATGTTTTAACGTCACTGTTTTTCATAGCTTTGGTAAGCTTCCTGTTATTGCTAGTGTATTTTTGGCATACCTTGCAAAAAACCAAATGAATACTAAGCTTAATTTTTTCTAATAAAGTGGCTTCATTGTATTGTGATTTGTCGCATACGTGTTGAGCTTCCTCGCAAGGGACAAATAATTTGTAGTTTTTTTTCATCGACATATTCATAATAATAAATTAAAACCAATTTTTTTCCATGCAAGTAGCCATCGCAGTCCTTGCTCTGTGGATAATTACCCATAGATTAGACGCAGTAATATTAAATTCATTACAAATTGTTTCTGTGTCAAATCCATCAATTGTTTTCATTCTGAAAATAGTGGCTTGTTTTTCGGGTAGCTTATCCAAACAATTATGTATGGCTTTTCCAAGTTCGTTATTCTCAATTTTGTTTTCAGCATTGGAAGCATAAGGGTCCGCTACGCGTTCTTCTAACCAATCTCCTTCCGTTTCGGAGTCCGAATTATAGGTCATTCGAACTTCTGCTTTTCCTTTATTGCTATTTATTTTGCGATAATGATCAATGATTTTTCTTTTTAAAATTGAAATCAGCCAAGTACGTTCGGAAGCTTCTCCTTTAAAATTTTTCATTGAACGTAAACCTGCAAAAAAAGTTTCCTGTACAATGTCTTTGGCAATTTCTCGATCATCTACACGAACAATAGTATAGTTGAATAGGTAATCACTATACTTTTTTATCCATGTGTTGGGGTCTAATTGATGTTCAGCCATTTTTTTTAAATTGATACCAAATGTAGTAAAATATTGCTTTTAAATTACGCTAGACCAGCTCTTTTAAGTAAAGCTTCATTTGTAGGCTTTTGGCCTCTGAAATTTTCATAGAGTTTAGCAGGGTGTTCTGTGCCTCCTTTTTCAAGTATTTCTGTCTTAAATTTTTTAGCTACTTCGGGATTAAATATTCCTTTTTCTTTAAAACAAGAAAAGGCATCAGCATCTAATACCTCGGCCCATTTGTAAGAGTAATAACCGGAAGAATAACCTCCTTGAAAGATATGTGCAAAAGAGGTACTCATGCAATTTTCTGAAACATCTGGGTATAATTGCGTGTTTTTAAAAGCTTCGGCTTCAAATGATTTAACACTAAAATCTCCTGTAGGCGGATTAGTGTGCCAGGCCATATCTAACAAGCCAAAACTCAATTGGCGCAGTGTGGCCATACCTTCGTGGAATGTAGCAGATTCCTTTATTTTGTCAATATATTCCATAGGTATGAGATCTCCAGTCTCGTAATGATGTGCAAAAATTTCAAGGGCTTCTTTTTCAAAACACCAATTTTCCATAATTTGACTAGGAAGCTCTACAAAATCCCAAAAAACGCTTGTGCCAGATAGGCTAGGGTAAGTAGTGTTGGCTAACATCCCATGTAACGCATGACCAAATTCATGAAATAATGTGGTTACTTCGTTAAAAGTAAGTAATGAGGGTTTTGTGTTTGTAGGTCGAGTAAAATTACAAACAATAGATACATGAGGTCTGTGGTTAATATTGTTTTTTAGTTGTTGTGATTTATATGAAGTCATCCATGCACCAGCACGTTTTCCTGGCCTTGGGTGGAAATCAGTATAAAATAATGCAATAAAATCCCCTTTGGAATTATGCACGTCATATACCGTTACTTCGTCATTATAGGTATCTGCAGTTGTGTTCTTTTTAAAAGTAAGGTCAAATAATTTACCTGCTATAGTAAAAGCGCCATTTAAAACATTGTTTAGTTTAAAATAAGGCTTTAATGTTTCATCGTCTAAGCTGTATAATTTTTGTTTCAGTTTTTCACTGTAATAAGCACTATCCCATTTTTGAAGTTGATCAATACCATCTAATTCCTTAGCAAATTTGCTAAGGTTTTCAAATTCTCTTTTGGCTGCGGGGGTGGCTTTTTTTAAAAGATCATTAGAAAAATCATATACATTACTAGCTGTTTGAGCCATACGTTCTTCTAAAGTGAAGTGTGCATGTGTGTCATAACCTAGTAGTTGAGCTCTACTTAATCGTAAATGAACAATCTCTTTGATAAGCTTTTCATTATTGAATTTGTTGTTTTTAAAACTTTTAGCTCCAAAGGCAATGGCTAATTTTTTTCTGAGATCTCTATTGTCAGCATATTGCATAAATGGAATATAGCTTGGGTAATCTAAGGTAATTAACCAACCTTTTTTTTGTTTGCTTTCAGCTAAGCTTTTAGCTGCTTCTTTAGTTCCTTCTGGCAAGCCTTTTAAGTCACTTTCATTAGTGATTAACAATTCAAAATCATTAGTATCTGCTAGTAGATTTTGCCCAAATTGAAGTGTTTTTTGAGCTAAATCTTTGTCAATTGATCTAAGCTTTTCTTTGTCTTCACTGTCTAAAAGTGCTCCATTTCGCGTAAATGATTTGTAATGTTTTTCTAAGAGTTGTTGTTGTTCTTTAGTTAAATTAAAACTTTCTTTAGTATCATAAACTTGCTTTACTTTTTGAAACAAGATTTGATTTAAAGTGACATCATTTCTAAATTCAGAGAGTATTGGAGAAACTTCTTGTGCAATTTTTTGTATTTCATCATTTGTTTCAGCACTATTTAAATTAAAAAAAATGCTTGAAACTCTACTTAAAAGATCCCCGCTATAATCTAAAGCTTCAATAGTATTTTTAAAAGAAGGCTGTTCTTTTGCTTTGCAAATATGGTCGATCTCATTTTTTGCTAATTCAATGGCATTTTGAAAAGCAGGTAAAAAATGTGATGCGTTAATTTTAGAAAAAGGGGCGCTATCAAATACAGTTAAAAGAGGATTATTCATCAGATGCTTTTTTATACAAATATAGTTCTACGGATGTTAAAAAATTATAAATATAGGTTGCAATAATTTTATTGAACGAATTTTCGTTGTAAATTAGAAAAAATAAGAAGTGAAATCAAACACTAAAACGTTTGAAAAAAATAAATTAATGTATTTTGTCGAACAATAATGCTTTTTGTCTTGTTTGTTTGATTCTTTAGCTTATATTTGAATGTGTAAAAAACGGACCTTACGAAGTTTTGTGTAATATATTTAAGTTGGTTAATAATATTTATTCTTCATAAAGTAAGGTCCTATTTGTAAAAAAAGCTATTCATTTCGAATAGCTTTTTTTTTGTGGATTAATTAATTGTGTTTTAAACTTAAGTATATGTCGTTATAAATTAAGTTTAGAATACAATTTATAATAGTACGTGTAATATTTATATCATTGATTTTCAATTATGTATTTGGGTATAGTGTTTTTTGACTGAAATAGAATATGCAAAAGTTGAGGTTGCTTTATGACTTTTGAGAAAAGGAATAATTTAATTTGTTAAAATTGAGTTGTTTGTTCGTGTATTTAATTATTTTAAAATTTAATTAATTTTCACTGAAAACAGGGGGTTTTCAATATTAGAAAATCTTGATATTTGATGAATGTAATATCGGGGTAACTTTTAACAGCATAAAAATGCTTTTTGTCTAACAAAAACGAATTTAATCGATATTTGTGTAGGTAATTGAGAATTAATTATTTGTTATCTCTGTTGTTAACATACTTTTGTAAAGGCTTCAAGGTTGTGTAAATATTTAAGTTGGTTACTTTTTTTCATTATATGAAGCCAAAAAAAGTGGATGTGTTAAAGCATCCACTTTTAAATAAAAACTGATATTAATCAATGAGTTTTTAAGATTTTTATTGTAGTAGTTTGATAAAGGTTATTGTAGACTATCCAGTTGCAGGACCAAAAGCTTATCTAGGGGGTAGATATAATAAGTACAGTGACTGATTTACGAGATAACCTTTGTTTTACTTACTAATTTCATCTGCTGTTTGTAGCACTTTTTCTCTTAGTGATTTTTTGTAATCTAAAATTCTTTTCTGAACTCTATCACTTTTTGTTCCTAATATTTGTGCTGCTAATATACCAGCATTTAAAGCACCATCAAGGGCAACTGTTGCTACAGGGACACCTCCAGGCATTTGTAGAATGGATAGAATAGAGTCCCATCCGTCAATTGAATTTCTTGACTTAACAGGTACACCAATGACCGGTAAAGGTGACATTGAGGCAACCATACCAGGCAAGTGAGCAGCGCCACCAGCACCAGCTATAATAACAGTAATTCCTCTTAAGTGAGCATTTGATGAATATTCAATAAGTTTTTCAGGCGTACGATGAGCGGAAACAATGTCCACTTCAGTTTCAATAGCCATTTCCTGTAAAAAATCGATAGCTTGTTGCATTATGGGCAAGTCACTTTTACTTCCCATTATCACTCCTACTTTATCCATACGTAATTGTATAACTTATTATCTAATTGTTTAATTTTTATGTGATTGATTTACTAAGTTAGCAAATAATAAGCGCTTTAGCTACTTATTACTTTGATTGTTCGTTTTACTTTTTCTGCTATTTTTCGAGCTTCACTTACATCGGGGCTAACAATAGTTACGTGTCCCATTTTTCTAAATGGTCGGGTTTCTTTTTTACCATAAATATGAGGTGTCACTCCTGGTAGTGCCATAATGCTCGCTATATTTTCATAGCATACGTTTCCTTCATGTCCTTCTTCGCCGACAAGGTTAACCATTACGCTAGCCACTTTACTATCTGTGTTGCCTAACGGAAGATCTAGTACGCTTCGTAAGTGTTGTTCAAATTGATTTGTATAGCTTGCTTCAATAGAAAAGTGTCCACTGTTATGTGTTCTTGGAGCAACTTCATTAACTAGTATTTCGTTGTCTTTAGTTTCAAACATTTCTACAGCAAGTATGCCAACGTGCTCAAAGCTTTCTGAAACTTTTTTAGCTACTGCTCTAGCTTTTTTTGTGACTGCCTCACTAATACGAGCAGGACAAATAACATATTCTACTTGATTTGCTTCGGGGTGAAATTCCATTTCAACAACGGGATAAGTTTTTACTTCTCCAGAAGGATTTCGTACAACAATAACACCTAATTCATTTTTGAAATCTATAAGCTTTTCAGCAATACACTCTGCATTAGGGAGCTTGTCTAGATCGGAAATGTGCTTTATAATACTAACGCCATTACCATCGTATCCACCTTCGGTACATTTCCAGACAAAAGGGGGGGTGATTTCTCCATTTTGTAAGGCTTTAATTAATGTTTCCTTAGAGTCAAAATGAATAAAATCAGCAGTAGGGATCCCTTTTTCTTGATAAAAAAGTTTTTGTTTCCCTTTGTTTTGAATTTTCTTTAATGTAGCCGCAGAAGGGAATACTTTTTTTCCTTCAGATTCTAATTTTTCAAGAGCTTCTACATTTACAGCTTCAATTTCAAAAGTAAGTATATCAACTTGCTTTCCAAAATTATAAACGGTATCATAATCTAATAAATCACCTTGTTCAAAATAATTACAAGCTATTTTACATGGAGCTTCATTACTAGGATCTAGTACATGAGTTCTAATGTCGTATTTACGAGTTTCGTACAATAACATTTTACCAAGTTGTCCACCTCCTAATATTCCTAACGTAAAATCAGATGAAAAGAAATGTTGCATAAACGTGCGATTTAATCTGCAAAATTACTTTTTTCTTTTGTACTAAGCTGAACTCATCTTGACTTTTTTGGATTAATAAGAAAATTATGATTTTCTATTAGTTATTCTCATTGGGCTTATTATTTGATAGGTGTTCTTTGTTCATAGAAAGAGCGATGTTTTTTTAGTATATAACAGGAGTGTAAATTGTTTATTTGTAAAATTTTGAAGGTTGAGTACAAGTTTAGGATTCGATATTTTTATAAATGAATAAGACTTAGGATGAGTTTTTTTGTAATCATCAAGGCTTAACGGGTAAATCACTATCTTTGCGTTTCTTAAAATTTATAGTAATCATCAATTTTTAGGTATAGTATTTGGTTGCTGATACTTAAATATTCATTAAAAATAAATAAATGACAAACGTAGTACTTTTTGGACCTCCAGGTGCTGGTAAAGGAACACAAGCTGAATTTTTAAAAGAAAAGTATCAATTGGTACATATTTCTACAGGTGATGTATTTAGATACAATATCAAAAATGCGACTGAGTTAGGAGTTTTAGCTAAATCATATATTGATAAAGGCCAGTTGGTTCCAGATGAGGTTACTATTAATATGCTTAACGCTGAAGTTGATAAAAATGCTGCGGCAAAAGGTTTTATTTTTGATGGATTTCCTAGAACAGAAGCTCAGGCAGAGGCTTTAGCAAAGTTATTGGAATCTAAAAATACAGAAGTGAGCGGAATGGTTGCTTTGGAAGTTGATGATGAAGTATTGGTGGAGCGTTTATTAGAGCGAGGTAAAACTTCGGGAAGAGCCGATGATGCCGATGAAAGCATTATTAGAAACCGAATAAAAGTGTACTATGCCGAAACTGCTATTTTAAAAGGTTTTTACGAAAAACAAGATAAATATCACGGTATTAATGGAGTGGGGAGTATACCAGAAATTACGGAGCGTATTAGTACAGTAATTAATACATTGTTATAAATAAGTACAGGGTACTGGTACTAACTGATATATTTGGTTAGTTGTTTTTGGATTGCCTGTTTAATACTATACGCTTAGTGCCTAATGCTATGTGCCATTTACTAAATAAAAAAAATGACTGAAGGGAATTTTGTGGATTATGTAAAGCTACACCTATCTTCTGGAAACGGAGGGAAAGGATCAGTGCATTTACATAGAGAGAAATACATTACCAAAGGAGGACCCGATGGTGGTGATGGAGGTCGCGGAGGTCATGTTATTTTACGTGCTAATCCAAATATGTGGACATTACTTCCTTTAAAGTATAAACGACACATAAAAGCAGGGCACGGTGAACATGGAAGTAAAAATCGTAGCTCGGGAGCAGATGGTAAAGATGTATATATTGATGTTCCTATGGGAACAGTGGTAAGAGATACAGAAACACAAGAAATATTGTTTGAGCTAGTTGAGCAAGGACAAGAGATTGTTGCCTTACCTGGAGGTATGGGAGGTAAAGGGAACTGGCATTTTAAAAATAGTGTGAACCAAACACCTCGTTATGCCCAACCAGGCATTCCGGGATTGGAAAGTGATGTAACCCTAGAATTAAAAGTTTTAGCAGATGTTGGTTTGGTAGGGTTTCCCAATGCGGGAAAATCTACACTATTATCTGTATTAACAGCGGCTAAACCAAAAATAGCGGATTATGAGTTTACTACCCTAAAGCCTAATTTAGGGATTGTTAAATACAGAGATTTTCAATCATTTGTAATAGCAGATATTCCTGGGATTATTGAAGGAGCAGCAGAAGGAAAAGGAATTGGTCATCGTTTTTTACGTCATATTGAACGTAATTCGACATTGTTATTTTTAATTCCTGCCGATGCACCAGATATTGTTGAGCAATATCATATTTTATTGGATGAGCTTAAACGCTACAACGCGGAAATGTTGGATAAGCAACGTTTTGTAGCGATATCTAAATCAGATATGCTGGACAATGAGTTAAAAACAGAAATTACTCAAGAGATGGAGCAAAGTTTAGGTGTACCATTTATGTTTATTTCATCGGTTGCCCAAGAAGGTTTGGTTGAATTGAAGGATGAACTTTGGAAAATGCTACAGTAAAAAGGAAGGTCTATTACATAAATATAATCAAAAACCCTGCTATTCATAAGAACAGCAGGGTTTTTGTTGATTAGTGTTCAGAACTCAGATTAGACTATGTAATGGGCATTGAAAGTATCATAAAAACAGCTGTGACGAGTAGATTGTCACTTTTTTGGCTTACTTTTTGACAAAATCATGGTAAATTTAAGTTATGAGACAGTTTTTATATACATGCCTAGTTTTAATAGTAGTTTCGTGCTCGGGGCCTAGAGTGGCTTATGATTATGATACTAAAACCGATTTTTCTAAATACAAAACCTATAATTATTATCCAGACCTTAAAACTGGCTTAAGTGATTTGGATACCAAACGCTTACTTGATGCCACAGATACAGCGCTTGAGGCAAAAGGATTTTCAAAATCGGAATCACCTCAAGTTTATGTAAATTTTAAAAGTCACAAATACCAAACGCCTTCACGAACAGGTGTTGGAGTAGGCGTTGGTAACGGACCCATTAGTATAGGAGGGACAATTCCCTTTGGCAGACCAGATCAACATGTTCAATTAACCGTTGATTTTATTGATGTCCAAAAGGATGAGCTTTTTTGGCAAGCCGAAGCTGACGATACACAAAATTCGGAACAAACACCAGAAAATAGAGTAGGTTTCTTTAGGGTAATGATGCAAAAAGTGCTTTCTAAATACCCACCAGCTAAAAAGAGTAAATAATAAATAGGAAATGCAAGAGAATCTGTTATATGTTTGTGAACTTTTTATTTTGATTTTTAGTGATGTTAACGGGCAAGTTGTTGTTAAAGACTGATGTTTTTTTTAATCGAAAATAATTAAAAAGAATTTTTTTGAGTGTCTGAAACGATTGCTTTTTTTTGAGTTGTAAATATTATTGGTAAATTGAAACTAAAACCTACTGGTTTTCCATTAAATGTGCCAGGGAAAGTAGCTTTAGGAATAAATTTAAATAATCTCAAAACCTCTTTCTCTAGATCAGGGTGAATACCTAGCGCAGAAGGCTTACTGGGTATTCCATTTTTGTCAAATTTAAATAATAAAAGAGTAGTGACTTTAGCTTCATAAAGATTGTACGTATCGTTTAAATTTTTTTCCGTAGACCAAATTACTTGGGTGTTTATTTTTTTTTGAATGAGCTTATTGATATAGTGTTCAATACATTTCCTCTCGGCTTTATATTTTTCTTCTAAAGAATATTCTTTACCAAGTTGATGACATCCACTGTAAATAGGTAATGTACAGGAATTGTTCAATTTTGTTTCATTGGATATATGAAGAGAATAATTAGTTTCACCTTTTGTAGAGTCCTTTCGGATTTTTGATAAAAAAACATATTGTTTATTTAAATATTCGTTAAACAGAGGATTGTCTTTTTTATTAAAGTGAATTTTTGAACAAAGAAATTTTAATTTTTTTGTAAATATTTTTTCTCCCTTAATATTTGAGCTTAGTAGATTGGTGTTAACTCTACCAGAGCTTTTGATCCAAAATGTTAATCCAAAGGTTTTTGTGTCAGAAGAATTTAATTTTTTTATGATTTCTTGTCCAATATGATCAGTAATATATTTATGTATCGATTGTTTAACTTTCTGTTCAAATTTTGTTTTTTCAATGGAAGGATTATTTAATTTTGAAAAAACGGCAATATTTTTCTTTTTAAAGCATTTGGAATAATTTGTGTTTTCGCACTCATTAAAATTAAATGTCAGATTATTAATCGTTTGAGCTGTTGATATGTAGTTTATTAATAGAAAAAATACAATAAAAGTTTTTATAAAATGCATTTATTTTAAGTTAGGTTCAAAGTTCTAAATATAAAGAAATTATTGTTCTAAAATATGAATACGTTGCCCAGCAGAATGACTACTAAACTCAGGAGCATACATACACTGTAATGTGGTGATGCCATTTGAAAAACTACCTGATTGGTTGGCAATTACATCATATTCTAATACATAAGTTCCTTTAGGCAAGCGGTCAATAAAAAAGTGTGTCGCCACATCTTTGGTACTTTGGTAATAGGCTAAACGCTCTTTGTATTCATAGCCAGATAGTACTTTTGTGGGTTCAAAACCACTGGCACGCATGTCTTTTAAATGCACAAATTCCATATCGTTAGCACTTTTTACCAATAAGCGCACCGTAACTTTATCGCCAATTTGTAATGGCGTACTAGGAGTAATACGTTTTAATTCAGTACCCTTACTGGTGGTCACTTTTTTGTACAATTCTTTGTCTATAGCTAGTGGTGATTTATCATCGGTTTTAATATGATCTAAATCTTCGAAATACTGCCAGTAATAGCCACCGTAATTGGTCACTTTTCCTTTGTTGGAAACACGAATAGTTTTAAAATCTGGTGTGATTTCATCCGAATTCCAATGGGTTTTAAAATAGCCTGTACCTTGTTCTTTTTCGGTAGCTAACAATTTTTTGGTGGCTATTTTATTTCCACCAACTGTTATGTTAGTATTATCTTTTAGTGAAAGCCAGTCGGTTCCTTGTAACAATAAAGCATAGCTGGCATCGGCAGTTTCAATTGTGGTTTCCCAACGGTTGGTACGTTTGTTTTTTAGTAAGAATATCTTAAGCTCTTCAATGTATTTTTTAGGTTGTTTGGTTTCACTAAAAGCTTCAATAAGTAAAGCCTGAGTGCTGATAGCAGATTGGTACCACCACCAAGAGTTGGTGTTTTCTTTCCAATACATTCCGTTTTCCTTTGAGTTTACGGCAGATTCGATTAAAGCGGTTAAAATTTGTTGCGTAACGGGGCTTTTTTCAAAACGATGTAATGTTAAGGCTAGCAAACCTTTTTGATAAATGGAGCGTGACTGCCAGTCTGTTTTTTGAAATGTTAAAGCTTTAGTAATAATCGTTTTTACTTCTCCCTTTAAGGGGAAGCGATCCAGATAAAAACTTCTCGCGTAAGCAAAATGAAGTAACTGCACTTGCTTGAAAAATCCATCGGGAGTTTTGTGATATTTTAGGTATTCGTTGTACTTGTATAGTAAGTCCGCATCTAAAAAACGAATCATATTTTTAACGATGTTATCCGTTTTTGTACGTTGTTGAGTAACGCCTAATTTTTCCAAATGCCCAAAACCGATTAAAATATGTCGGGTAATATATGGATTAGCGCGACCGCCATTAAACCAAGGGAAGCCTCCGTTTGATTTTTGTAATTGACGTAGTTTATTAATGGATTTTTCTTGATTTCGAGCTGTTTTGTTAATATCAAAAAGTGTGGCCAAACGCTGTTGCTGTTCGGTTTCGGATTTAGCTTGTTGTAGCCATGGGCTTTCCGAAATTAAAATTTGTTTTAAGACTTCATTTTTTTCTAAAGGACTTTGTAAACTTCCATTAGCAGCCCAACTATCAAAAACAGTTTTAATTTTTGGTTGCGAATTAATAATATGTGCCGCCATAGTATTGGCATATAAGCGTGAAAATGTTTGCTCACTGCATTCATGCGGAAACTCCATTAAATAAGGAAGCGATTTAATAGCTACCCATGCTGGATTTGAGGTGTACTCTAATGTAATGGTATGCGGTTTTTGTGTGCTGCTATTAGGTTCAAAATTAGTTAATGAGTAAGTCTCAGTTTCGCCAGGACGTACCCAAATAGGAATACTTTCGGTAACCAGCATACGGTTGGAAAGTACAGGGATAATCTTTTCTTCGCCATCAGTATATTTACCTGCTTTAGCGACAATTTTGTATTGTAGGGCAGATAAATCGGCAGGAATAGCAATTTTCCAACTCACAGCACTATTGCCATTGGCATCAATATTAAATGGCTGCGTAGTGTTTACATGTTGTAGTTGTTTGTTTATGTTTTTTCCATTAGTAGGATCGGTCCAGTCGAGTAGTGCCGTTCCTTTTATAGAGTTGTCGGTCAGATTGGCAATTTTAGCAGTAAAACGTAAACTATCTCCCTCGCGTACAAAACGAGGAGCGTTAGGAATAATACTCAATTCTTTTTGCGTAAGTGTTTGAGCATTGAAGGTGCCCGATATGGCTTGCGGGGTGTGAGCAAGTAAATTAAAATTCCAACGAGTAAGGGCTTCGGGAGAGGTGAATTCAAATTCAATTTCCCCTTTTTTATTGGTACGTAAATTAGGCAAAAAGAAAGCCGTTTCCTGTAAATTAGTTCGGGCTTGGATGTTTTTTAGGTCTTCAATTTTTTCTGAAGCTTGTTTTTCTTCTTCAGGTAGGGGAGGTTTTTTTCTGGAAAAGCCTATTTCTTCATCTTCTTCTAATTCTAAATCTTCAGACGAATTAAGCATCATTGAAGATTTTTGAGTGTGTAGTGACTTACGAGCCATGCTGTTGGTGACAGCTCCTGTTAATTCACTTTTTTTATGAGTACCGTAACCGACGACTATTATTTCATTTAATGAATTGTGATCTCCTTCAAGGTTCACTTCGAAATAACTAGTATTTCCTTTTATTAAAATTTCCTTTTTTATGTAACCTATGTATTCAATTATCAAAACGTCATTAACTTTAACGTCAATATTAAATTCTCCATCAAAATCAGTAACAGTATTTAATTGGGAATTTTTTATTGTAATGCTCACCCCCGGCAGAGGAATGTTATCAGTAGAAATTACACCACTTATTGTTCCCCTGTCTTTAAATTTTATTTTTTTAGGATGGTTTACTTTATTTTTCAATTCCCTCAAATACTTTCGGTAATTCCAAGAATTAATCACATTAAAATCAAAGCCAAAAAGGTTTAGGTATTCTTTAGGGATATCAGGATAATTGAGTCTGGCAATGGCTTGTCTAAAACTAATGGATGTTGTATTTAACCGCTGCATGTCCGAAGGCAATGTCGGACTCGGAGTGTAGCTATTAAAACCAAAGTTGGTAGCCCAAGAATGTTTTCTGAATTGATCCAAAGAAGCATCGTACATTGAGGCTAAGGCTTCGGCATTAAAGCCTTTTTTATCGGAACTTTCAATGCTAAAACTCCAGGTTTCTTTACCGCCAGGAGTAATTTTATCGGTAAAATGTTTTTTGGTAATACTTAAAGTGATGGGTTTTTTACTCAAATCAATAGTATCTTGAGTGGTATAGAAATGATTAAAAATTTGATAGGTATATACCACGGTAAGCTTGGTGTAGCTTAGGTTTTTAAGCGGAACAAGAATTGATTTACTCCCTTTTTTTAAAGCTATTTTTTGTTTCGAAATAGAAATATCGCCATCAAAAACTTCTACAAAAGCGGTCAAATTAGGGGCAGATGTTTTGATATCAATAGCTAGTTTGGAACTATTGTTATTAACCATTTTTGCATGGTGAGTAAACAGTTGTTTGTCGGCAGGAAAACGTTGATCAATATGCTCGAGTGTGATTAGTTTTTCGGTTTTAGTATCCGCTTTAGTTATAGGATCAACACTGGTAACAACAATTAAATACTTACCCGAAGGCCAGGTTTTAAAATTATCAATTTTTATAGTTTCGTTATCCGTATTTTTAAAAGTACGGTCGTAAAAACTCCTTCCTTTTTGCCAGTTTTGGGCATCATTCTCATTAGTAAAAGGAATATGGGGGAATTGCTCAATAAATGTGCTTTTATCAATATTTTGAATATCTGGCGCAGACCAAGGGCGTACATTTAAAAAACGATCGGGTGCTTTTAACTTAAAAATTTTGAGTGTGCCATTGCTTTTTATAGGGTTTCCGTTAACATCGGTGGTGTTAATGCTTAGGTTGTTTGATTCGTGAGATTTCCATGTTTCACTAGTATTAATTGTAGTTATTAAATTTTTCTCGGCTACTTTTATCGTAGTAGTTGCTTCACGTGTTTCGGCATTAAGGTCAATGACTTTGGCCGCTATACTATAATGGTATATTTTGTCCTTAGTATCCGCTTCATCAGTTTCTGCTTTAAAACGAATTGCAAAATCTCCTTTATGGTCAGTGGTAAGTTCGCCAACGGCGATTTGTTTACTTTCATTACTGGTAGGTCTACTCCACCAATAGGCGCGATATTGTGTGGTTCGGGTAACAGCATAGTTTACTGTAGCATCAGTAATTGCGGTGCCTAAAAAAGCTTTGGCATTTCCAGTAACTTTAATACTATCTAAAGGTTTGTAAATTTTAGTAGCTGGTAAAAAAGAAACCTCAAAAGTAGGGCGTTTGTATTCTTCAACAGAAAAAGAAATAGTTGCGTTGTAATTTCTTTTTCTATTCTTAGGATTTTCTATCAGAGCACTAATAGTAAAGTTGCCTGTGATACCTGTTTCGGGGAGTTTAAATTCGCCATGGACGGATCCATATTCATTAGTATAAAGTTCTGTGGTATGTACTTTTTCGTTGTTAGTATCGCTAACCTGAATACGTATCTTTTGATTTGGAATTACGGTACTTTTTTTATTTTCTTCACTAACGGCAATGGCTTTAAAATAAACGGTTTGACCTGGTCTGTAAATAGCGCGATCTAAAAAAAGTAGTGTTTTAGAACGGTAATCATTTTGTTCGCTTAGATAATCTTTGTCCCGCTCATTATTATATACATAATCCGAAAATTGTAAGGTGTCTGTTGCGGTACTTATCCTAATTTGTTGGCTTTGATAATGATTCTTTTTTTGCACCTCATAATTACCC
The DNA here is from genome assembly GCF_000255455.1 of Aquimarina agarilytica ZC1. Classification (GTDB taxonomy): domain Bacteria; phylum Bacteroidota; class Bacteroidia; order Flavobacteriales; family Flavobacteriaceae; genus Aquimarina; species Aquimarina agarilytica. The sequence continues at coordinate 53,804 of NZ_JH621260.1, forward strand.
CATTGATCGGTAGTGTAGTTTTCTGTGGTATATTTTTTATTACGACGATCAATTTCTGTTTTTATACGAACTGCAGCATTCACCAAAGGTTCACCGGTATAGCGATCAGTTACTTGGTAACGATTGCTGTTTTTTAAGTTCGTTTTATTTACGCCAATGCGAGTTACTTTTACATGATGATATTTAAAGCTAGTAGTTAAGCTGTCTGTTTGTATACGAAAAACATAGTTTCCTAACGGAAGTTGAGGTACGCTCACTTCGGTACTGTAGGTATTGTGATCTTTTTTTGGGGGAAGGTTATAGGTTTTAGTAAAATGTAATTTACGTTTGGCGAGGTAGGCTTCGGTGAGCGAATCCCTGTTGTTATAACTAATTTGATTCAATTCAAAATCAACAGGAACTTGATACGCATTTAAAGTGAAATTTTGACAATTAGTGAATGTGGCTTGAGCTAAATGGGGTTGGTTGGGTAAGTATTTATCCTGTGTTAACCAATTCAATTTTTTTTGAAGTATTTGATTTTTTAGATTTTTGGCTTCAATAAGCGTTTGTGTGTTTACTTTTTGACTTTCAATACCGGCAATTAAGTCTAAGGCTTTTTGGTTGTAGTCTGGGTATTTAAAATTGCCATCTTCATTTTTGGCAAAGGAAAGATCGCGGTAGGCTTGCGCTAATTTGATGTCAATAGTAGCCATATCTTTAGCTTTAGAAAATTCTTTTCGTAGGTTTTGTAAACTTTCTAAATAAAGTGTTTCTGTGGTGTTTCCAATATGATTTGCTTTTACAAAGGCAAGTCTTTCCAACGCATTTTCTACCCAAGCGGTAGTGCTTTTTTGTTGCGAATGTATTTTTTCGAGTTGCTGGTAGGTGCTAAGCGCTTTAAATAGTAAAGAGTTGGTATCTGTGGTGCCTAACTTGCTTCCCACAAAAGTGGAAGAATTAGTAAAATAAGCTGCTGTATTTATTAAAAACTCATCTTTAGGCGTGTGAGCTCGGTTCCTACTATTTTTGTAAAATTTAAGGGCTTTATGGGCTATAATATCATAAGCGGTAGGTTTGTATTTTCGCGAAATAGGCACGGTAACCAGTAATTCACTAATAGTTTTGGTAGGAACATCGGCCAAGGTTAGTGCTGGGAGTAATGCTTGTTGATAATTAAGGCTAATTTGATTTAGAAAAGTGTTTATATCCCAAGTCTGATAGTCTTTTAATTGAGCATCTTCGGTAGTTGTTCGTTCATTAATACGCCAATAATTGTCATTTAAATAGCTTTCTAAAAAGTGCGCCATATACATATGTAATAGCTGTTTGTTAGGGAAAGCTTGTTTCGTAATTTCTGCGTTTACCTCATTAAGTATAATTACTTGCGACTTTTCGTCCACTATTTGCATGAATTTCCAACGAAAAAGTAAGCTTTTAAGTTGCTGTACCTTGTTTTTTTGCTGTGTCGCTTTTTTGTGAAGCTCGTTAACTTTTTCAAGTGCGGTGCTCACTTTGCCATCAATTTCTAATTGTTCTATAGTTTGCCACATAGCGGTATAATTTTTTTTCTGGGCACTTAGCGTAGCAGTGATGCTTATAAAAAAACAAATACAAAAAATAAGAGCGCGCGTCATAAGTTGAAACAGAATTCGTTAAAGAGTAAAGCAAGTGAAACTTTAGTTAAAGATACTAACTTTGGATTTACTTGTTGCAGATAACGAATTCAAAGTATACAAGTTGTTTTTTGTTGTTTAGGGGATAGCTGTTTAATTTGGGTTGAATAGTTTAGTCGCTTATATTTTTTGTTTGAGGCCTAGAAATATTTAATCAATTTTGAAGTGCTTTTGCGTTTGTAATTAGCAAATTTTTTGGTAGGATAATAAAGTGCAATGGCCAGTAATAAAGCGATTAACCATATTTGATAAACATGGTTAATTCCAAAAGCAGTTCCTTGGTTGGGGCCAAAAACAGACAATAAGACTTTGTAGGAAATAAGCAAGATATACAAGTGGATTACGTAAAAAAACATTGGAGCCGACCCATATATTTTAAGGATTTGTGTAGTCGTTTTAGAAGCATTTTCAAAACAAAACAATAAAATTGAACTTATGCCGAGTGTTAACAATAAGTAATCTAATGATGGTGGGTATTTTGTGTAATTTAGAAAATGCATGGTTGAACTTATAAAATTTGACTGGGGATGCCAAGGGAGTGTTTCACCATAAGTTGTAAATCCTCTTAAAATTATCAATACTAATAATGACGAAATGCCTGAAATTAAAAGTGTTCGTTGTCTTTTTTTAGCCAATACATCATGTTTAAAAATAGGGCCGCAAAAGTAACCAAACAGGATAACACCTATCCAAGGAAGGACAGGGTAGGAAGCCTTTATTTTTATAAAATTGTTAGTCATTAAAAAACCTCTGTCGTGCAAAATAGTCCAAAGGCTATATCCAAATTCGGAAGGCTCAAAAGCGATAGGGGCTAATAGATTATGCCCAAAAATAATGAGTAAGCCTATGGCTCCTATCCCTATTTTTGGAACTTTTGCAAATAATAAAAGTCCCAAACAGATCATGCTAATACCAATAGCCCAAATAACTTGTAAATACAATGTGTGGTAGGCTCCATACCACGAAAAATTGATTAATGTAGCTTCTAATAGGATTAATAATAAGCCTCTTTTTAATAAAAAAGAACTTGCAGGGCGTGTTGGTTTATTGATTGGGTTGGCATATAGCCAAGCAGATAGACCTGTTAAAAACACAAAAGTTGGTGCACAAATGTGTGCGGATAATCTTGTAAAAAATAGACTAGTACTTATTTCGCTTATTGTTAATGGGTCCGTTATTGGATGGTGCGAAAAAAATCTTTCACGGACATGATCCACTAACATAATTAGCATTACTAAGCCGCGTAACATATCAATTGATGAAATCCGAGAAGGTTTTTGAGTTCTCATAATGTTTGTTAAGTATTATTTTAAGCAAAAGAATGTATAATCTTAATTAGGATGAATTTAATTAACATTTTTAAGTTTTATGAAAATGAACAGCTCTGTGTGTTGTTAAAAAGTGTATCTGGGAATAGAAAATAGTGCTACTTCCGTATTTTTTTAATGGAGTTTTAAAATAGTTTGTTAAACTAATAATATAGATTAAGTTAGTTGTAATTTATTTTAGTAGTTTAACCTAAATTATGATACATGAAAACTATTATATAATTCAGGGTTAGTCTAAATTTTAGAAAAATGACAAATAATAAGATTATCTACCAAGTAGATTCATTTACCGACCAAGTTTTTAAAGGCAATCCAGCTGGGGTACAATTTGTAGACCACAAAGTTGATGAAGCAGGCATGCAACAAATGGCTATGGAAATGAATTTGTCGGAAACTGCATTTATCACTCCTAATGGGGATAGTTATGATATTCGTTTTTTTACACCAAATACCGAAATTCCTTTATGTGGGCATGCTACATTAGCTAGCGCACATGTAATGTATGAGGGAGGAATGGTACAAGAAAATGAATCCATTTATTTTAATGCCAAGGGAGGAAAGCTTAAAATAGACAAAGATAGTGACGGCATAAAAATGGTATTTCCAAAATATGCGCTTAATGAAATAAGTGTTCCTGCTAATTTTAAGGAACTAGTAGGTTTTGAACCTGTGGCGGTATACGAATCCGATCACTGGGTGGTAGCTGTGGCAGAAGATGAAAATAGTATTGTAAACGCCACTCCTATGATTAGTCAATTGACTAAAAATGGATTAGGTAATTTGCTCATAACAGCGAGTAGCGATCAAAAAGATGTTGATTATGTAGTGCGTTGTTTTGCTCCAGCTTCGGGAATTGATGAAGACCCGGTAACAGGTTCTGCACAATGTGCTTTGGTACCGTTATGGCATTTGCGAACAGGGAAAACATCATTTAATGCCATACAGGTTTCTGAGCGTACAGGTAAATTAAAACTAAAGTTAATTGGTGAAAATATTGAAATTAAGGGAGAAGCTGTAACCGTTTTTAAAGCGGAATTAAAATAGTATATTCTGCCATTGAAATAGTTAGGTAATTATGAAAGTATTTTTTTTAGCACTTTTTTTTAGTATTTCGAAATTGATAACAGCAACACCAGAATCATTAGAAAAAGGGATTGATTTATTTGATAAAAAACAGTTTGAAGAAGCTAAAGAAGTTTTTGAGGCTTATTTAAATGAGCATCCCAAAAATAAAGTTGCTTTAGAGTATTTAGGGGATATTGCTTTTCAAAATAAAAAATGGAGTACAGCGGCAAATTACTTTAAACCCTTGTTAAGTATTGAAAAAAACAACCCACGTTATCATTTTAAATATGCAGGAGCCATTGGTATGAAAGCCAAGAATAATAAGTTGAGTGCGTTGTTTTTAATTGATGATATCAAGGAGCATTTTGTGAAAGCAGCAGCACTAGATGCAAATTATGAAGCTCCTCGAATGGCGCTTGTTCAATTTTTAACAGAATTGCCTACCGCTTTAGGCGGAAGTACCGAAGAAGCTACAAAATATGCAAAGCAGCTGATGCTTTTAAATGCCAATGAAGGCAAGAAAGCTTTAGCTTATATTGAGGCGAATAAATGAGTGATCCTATTTTAAAAGATATAATCTTAGACAAACAGACTGTTTTATTTAGGTCATCTAAGAATTCAAAAGAATTTGAAATTGTTTTAGATGTTTAAAATGATACTGTTTGGGCTACTGAATACCAAATAGCAGAATTGTTCGATAGAAATAGAACTGTTATTAACAAACATATAAAGAATATTTATAATGATAAAGAGCTTGATATAAATTCAACTAGTGCAAAAATTGCACAAGTTCGAATAGAAGGAAATAGAAATGTTAAAAGAAAAATAAGCATATATAACTTAGATGTGATTATTTCTCTAGGATACAGAGTGAAGTCGCATGTTGGAATTGAATTTAGGAAGTGGGCAAGTACGAAGCTGAAAGAGTATCTGGTAAAGGGTTTTGCTATTAACGAGAGATTGTTGAAAGACAAAATTTTTAAAATTGAAAATTTAGAAAATGAAATTTCATATTTAAAAGAGAAGGAGTTTTATGTACAAAAGTCTTTAACAGATGGATTTTTATCAATAATAACAAATTATTCAAAATCGTTTGAATTACTAAGTAAATTCGATTCAAATAGTTTATCAACATCAAATTTAAAGAATGATATTATTTATGTTATTAATTATGATGATGTTTACCAAGCTATATTAAAATTAAAAAACGAATTAATAAATAGAGGAGAGGCTAGTGATTTATTTGGAAACCCAAAAGACGATTCATTTAAAGGTATATTAGGTAGTATTTCTCAGACAGTTTTTGGAGAATTAGCTTATCCTAGTATTGAAGAACAAGCAGCTCAATTGCTATATTCTATAATAAAAGGGCATGCTTTTAGTGATGGAAATAAAAGAATTGGTTCTTTTGTTTTTGTTTGGTTTTTAGAGCAAAATGAGTACGCTTTTTCAAAGAATCACCTTAGGAAGATTAATGAGAATACATTAGTAGCTTTAGCCTTAGTAGTTGCTCAAAGTTTACCAGAACAAAGAGAGTTAATGGTAAAACTTATTATTAATTTAGTCAAAAATTAGTTTTTATGCGCGTACATTTTATAGCAATAGGCGGGAGTGCCATGCACAATTTAGCTATTGCATTACATCAAAAGGGATATCAAGTAACTGGAAGTGATGATGCTATTTTTGAGCCTTCAAAATCAAGACTGGCCAAGTATGGTTTATTGCCGAGTACTACAGGTTGGAATGCCGAAAAAATAACCACAGCTTTAGATGCTGTTATTTTGGGAATGCATGCCAAAGCGAATAATCCAGAGTTGTTAAAGGCGCAAGAATTAGGCGTTGAAATATACTCGTATCCCGAATATTTATACGAGCAATCAAAATTAAAATCTAGAGTAGTTATTGGTGGTTCACATGGAAAAACAACCATCACTTCCATGATTTTACATGTATTACATTACCATAACAAGGAAGTGGATTATATGGTAGGAGCCCAGTTAGAAGGTTTTGAAACCATGGTACACCTAACAGAACAAAATGATTTTATAGTGTTGGAAGGCGATGAGTATTTATCCTCGCCCATTGACTTACGCCCTAAATTTCATTTATACAAACCCAATATTGCTTTGCTAAGCGGTATTGCTTGGGATCATATTAATGTGTTTAAAACCCTAGCAGATTACGAGGAGCAGTTTAAAATTTTTATTGATCAAATTACTCCAGGAGGTATTTTAATTTATAATGAAGAAGATCCAACAGTAAAACGTTTGGCTGAAGCTACAGAAAATCAAATTAGAAAAATACCTTATAAAACACCCGAATATTCCGTTGAAAACGGAGAAACCTTTATTGAAACTAATGAAGGTCCAATGCCCTTAGAAATTTTTGGAGCACATAACCTAAGTAATTTAGCAGGAGCCAAATGGATTTGTCAAAATATGGCAATTGACGAAGATGATTTTTATGAGGCTATAGCTAGTTTTAAAGGTGCATCAAAACGATTAGAAAAAATAGCAGAAGGTTCCAATGCTATAGCTTATAAGGATTTTGCGCATAGTCCTTCAAAAGTATCCGCTACAACAACAGCGGTTAAAAATCAATTTCCTACTAGAAATTTAGTGGCTTGTTTAGAGTTACATACCTATAGTAGTTTAAATGCTGAGTTTTTAAAACAATACAAAGGGGCATTAAATGCTGCGGATGAAGCGGTCGTATTTTACTCGCCCGAAGCTTTAGCGATAAAAAAGATGGGCCCGATAAGTGAACAACAAATAAAAGAAGCCTTTACAAATAATAACTTGCAAGTTTTTACAGACTCAAAAGCTTTTAAAGATTTTTTATTTACTCAAAAATTTGATGATAAAACATTACTATTAATGAGTAGTGGGAATTATGGAGGCCTGGATTTTGAGGAGGTGAGGGAGTTATTTTAAATACTTAAAAAGAAAATACCAATGGAAAATTCTTTAGAAAAATCCAATTTTAGACCCTGGGATATGGAGCTAAAGCAATTTTGTGTTTTAATGCATATAGCACAATTTGCAGGTTATGTAATCCCTTTGGCAGGTTTTGTATTGCCATTTATCATGTGGCATAATTTTAAGGATAAAAATGAGAGTATTGATCAACATGGTAAAAATATTGTGAATTGGATGATAAGTGCAGTAATCTATGGAGCACTATTTGGAGTACTTTGTTTTTTTCTAATTGGCTTTCCTTTGTTATTTGTTTTAGGTGCTTGTGCTACCATATTCCCAATTCTAGGAGCATTAAAAGCGAATGAAGGTAATTTTTATAAATATCCCTTTACCATTGAGTTTTTTAAATAAGGTCGAATTAAGGGATGTTTCAAATCTAATTTAATACAACAAATTCATTTAAGGCAAGGTATCTAAAAGACAAATGCAATTATAATTGTGTTGTAGTGATTTATATAACTACACCCCAAATTGCCTTAAATGATGATCGAGGTGCTTGTATTCTAAAATGCCCCATTGATCGTGGGTAAACGTTCCAAAAAGTGGATGTGGATTCCAATCGGTTCTATCTTTTAATTGATGAGTTTGTTCAATTAAGTCAATAATTTTAGATTTTTCGTTATCAAAATCTTTTTGTTCTGTAGCTACTAAACCTTTAGCCGTGGGGAGGTTTTTTTTGAATGGGCGCTCATTATAAAGTGTTTTTTTAAACAGTTTCATAAAAAATTTACCATTACCTAAATTTTCGTTCTTTATAGCAATTTTTAACGGATATTGACAATGCCAAAGCATTTGTCCCGAGTTCATTTTTCCCCATTGAGCGGCACTTTTTTCTGAAAGTTGATCAATACGATTTTTTATTTCTTCCTTTGCTTGATAGTCAAAGATTGATTTCATTGTTTATTTTTTTAATTAGCATATTAAAAATAAACAATATCAAATGAAATTTATTACTCATAACAAATTAAAATAATACTATTTAATAAAGCATAAGTATTTATTCGCTATCAGGTTTAATACCTCGAGGCTTGCCTCGTTAATTATTACTATTTTGTGACTCGATGTCCCAAAATAGTAAATATATCCATAAGAGTCATAATGTTACAGTTTTGCTGTATCATTTGGTGAGTAGTGCTAAATATGGAAGAGTAGTATTTTGATAGCACGGGAAGTTTTTCGACGTTGCCCAGAGGTGAAAAAACAATTATGGGGAGGCGAATTTTGGGGCAAGGGGTATTTTGTTAATACAGTTGGTCAACATGGCACAGAACAGATGATTGCAAAATATGTCAAAAATCAAGGGATTGAAGAAGAGTATAAGGTTTTGAAAAAAGATAATCAGCTAAAATTATTTTAATGCCTCGTGGGCTTGCCCCGAGGATTATTTACTTGTTTGTTTTTAAGTGATTTGTGTTTGTTACTTTTAGGAAAGCAAAAGTATTTAGACCACTTTAACCATTGATTGCTCTAGTTTAGTTATTAGTTTTTTGCGAACTTCAACAGATTTCAAAATATTATCTAACGATCTTCTGGTTACTACCGAATTTTTATTGGTTGCATTAAAATTTGGGGTTGGATAAAGTTCCATTTTTGAGTTTTTTAAGATTAGATTATTAGTTAGTATGTTATTAGTAAAACAAATGAGGATAAAAAAACCCTACTTAATTTTTAGTATGTGTGCTGTTTTTATTAAAATAATAAAATAACCTGTGGAAAAATGAGGAAATTTCAATAGTGTTTTTTTTGAGAAGAGATTGAAGTAGCTTTTTTAGATTTTTGAATAAAATAATTAACTTGTTCGTTATGAGTGATTTTAATTTTCCAATAACACAATGGAGCGAGGCCGATAAACCAAGAGAAAAACTAGTAGAGCGCGGGAAAAAATCTTTGACAGATGCAGAATTACTCGGAATATTAATAGGTTCGGGTAGTAGGAATGAATCTGCGGTGAATTTATGTAAACGTATTTTAGCCAGTGTGGATAATAATTTAAATGAGCTTTCACGATTATCAGTAGCTCAGCTCACTAAGTTTAAAGGTATTGGCGAAGCCAAGGCGATTACTATTGTAGCGGGTTTGGAAATTGGCAGAAGACAGCAATTGCAAGATGTGCCTTTGCAGCCAGTAATTACTTCGAGTAATGATGCTTTTGTTTTAATGCAACCTTTAATAGGTGATCTAAATCATGAAGAATTTTGGGTGGTGTTTTTAAATAATGCCAATAAGGTGATTCATCGAAAAATGTTAAGTAGTGGTGGGCAAACAGGGACATTGATTGATGTGCGCATGGTGTTTAAATTAGCGTTGGAAATTTCGGCTGTAGCATTAATACTTGTACATAATCACCCAAGTGGTAAATTAATACCAAGCCAAGCAGATATTCAAATTACTGAACAAATCAAAAATGCAGGTGTAGTATTAACCATAAAAGTATTGGATCATTTAATTGTTACCGAAAAAGATTATTATAGCTTTGCTGATAAAGGAAGTTTATAACCACTAATTTTAGTAATGATACGAAATGCGACTTTAGAAGATGCTTTTGAATTAGCAGAGATTTACAATTATTATATTCTTAATTCAACGATTACTTTTGAAGAGACAAGGATTGATGCTGAAGAAATGAAAAGTAGAATGGAGTCAATAATTGAAGAGTTTCCTTGGCTTGTTTATGAATCAAATGGACAAATAATAGGATATGCTTATGCCTCAAAATGGAAAGGACGTTGTGCATACAAGCATTCGGTTGAAAGTACGGTGTATTTAAAAAATGGCGAAGAAGCCAAAGGAGTGGGGACTTTATTGTATACTGAGTTGATAAAACGTCTTTCTAAAATTCAGATTCATGCAATAATAGGTGGTATAGCACTTCCTAATAAAGCTAGTATTAGTTTGCATAAAAAATTAGGGTTTCAACAGGTGGCTCATTTTAAGGAAGTGGGCTATAAATTTGAAAAATGGATTGATGTTACTTATTGGGAATTACTAATTAATAATCACAAGTAGTTCAGAAAAAAAGAAATATGCTGTTAATTTATACGCAAAAAACAAGTCCACGGTTACGTTATATTGCCAAGCAATTATTTGAACGTATTTTGGGTATATCGGTTGATTTTACCACTAAAATTGAAAGCTTTGTTGCTCATAATGGACCTAAATTGTCTTATGGAAAGCAGCCTTTAGGGAAGGAATTATTTTTTCAGAGTGTATCCTTATTATTTGAAAAGGGGATTTCCGAAGAGGTAGTAACGGTTCGAGAATGGGAAGGTATTCCTTGTTTTTTTAATGTACCCCATGCCGAGAGTGCGTTACCTTTTGATGTTTTTGCAGCTAGTTTTTATTTATTAAGTAGGTATGAAGAATATTTACCACAAGTAAAAGATAATTTGGTGCGTTTTATGGCCAGTTCAAGTATTGCTTACGAACATCAATTTTTGCAACTCCCTATAGTGGATATCTGGGCATTAAAAATAAAAGAAAAGTTACAAGAGCGTTTTGAAGATATTCAATTTTCGCCAAATGAGTTTTCAACCCAAATAGTTTGTGAAGTTAGCGAAGCTTTAGCTTACAGGAAAAAAGGATGGTTTCGGAGTATAGAAAGTTTTGGGAATGATCTGTTAAACTTGAGATTTAAGCGCACTTTTATCCAATGTAAAGTGGTCTTAGGATTGCAAAAAGATCCTTACCACACGTATAATTATATTATTAATAAAACGAAAACAGGAAAAGCGGATTTAAGTTTCTTTTTTGGTTTAGGAGATTATTCCTTGCATGAAAAGAGTAATTACCACCATAGTCAGACCTATCAACGACTCATAAAATCCATTGGAGATTATTGTAAAGTTGGAATGCGGCTGTCGTTTGATGCTCAAAAGAATTTAATAGCATTGAAAAATGAAAAAAAGCGTTTTGAAAAAATTACGCATCGTAGTTTAAATCAAACTTTTTGTCAGTATTCAAAAATTAATTTACCCACTACTTATCGTGATTTAATAGAACAAGAGGTCACTTTTGACTATTCAATGGGGTATCAGGATAATTCGGGTTTTAGGGCAGGCACCTGTACCCCTTTTTTATTTTATGATTTGGAATATGAAATCCAAACGCCATTAATGCTCATGCCTTATTGCTTATCCGAAAAGGCGTTTATAAAAATCACTTCTCCAGAAAAGGCAATACAACAAGCTAGTGTACTTGTGGATCAAGTAAAAAAAGTAAATGGAAAGTTAATTATACATATCAATAATCAACTTTTTGATACCACACAGCAGCGTTCTCGTTTTTGGAAACAAGTATTTGATTATTTTGTGTCTATTTAGTTTTTTAATTTTATTTTTAGATCAAAAGGACTACTTTAGGAATCTTAAAATCAGAGTTCATATGAATAAAAAGCAATTAATTTCAGGTATTATATTCATATTTTTTAGCATTACAGCTTTTGCACAAGTATTAAATGACTATAAATATGTAATGGTACCTGCACAGTTTACGTTTCAAAAAGAAGAACATCAATATAATTTTAACCGATTAACAAAGTTTTTACTTGAAAAATATGATTTTGATGCGATAATTCAAGGAGAAAATCTTCCTGAAAATTTGAATGGATGCGAGGCATTATTGGCAAATGTAGTAAAAGGAAAAGGCTTTTTAAAAACAATGCTTACTTTAGAGTTAAAGGATTGTAAGGGGCAGGTGTTGTTTAGATCAATTGATGGGGTGAGTAGAGAAAAAGATTTTAAGAAATCTTACCATGAAGCTATTCGAAATGCTTTTAAAGATCCCAAATTAGCGAGGCATCATTATGAGAAAAAAGTATTAACCGCAGCGGCGGTTTCTAATGCTGGAGCCTTAGCCGTTGGTAATAATATACCAACATCAATTCCTAGAGTGGTGGCAGAACCAACAGTTGCAGTATCAATATCTAAGCCTAACCATGCTGTTGCTAAAAAGAAGATAGCTTTAGCATCAAAAGATTTACAACTGGAGCTACTTGATAAAGAATATATATTTAAGGCGACTCGTATGGGCTATGATATTTATCAAAATGGAATAAAATTAGGCAATGCAATTATTGGCGAAAATAAAACCCAATATATAGTAACTGCAGGAGCGTTAAGTGGTACAGGTTTTTTTGATGATTTTGGAAATTTTGTATTGCAGCGTGTTAACCCTGTCAATAAAAAAACAATCACGGATACCATGGCACGTATGAATTAAAGAATTAACTCCATTTTTTAGCGTGCGACATCGACAAAACTTAGTACTTGTACTTAGTCCATAATTTTTTCAAAAGAATTCTGATACTATTTTCTTTGCTATTAGCGCCGGGTTTGTAAAGTAGGGTTCCCGAAATTTCTGGAGGTAAAAATTCTTGGTTCACAAAATTACCTTCGTAATTGTGTGCATACTTATAATCCTCACCGTAACCAAGCTGTTTCATTAACTTAGTAGGGGCATTTCTTAAATGTAGAGGAATAGATAAATCCCCTGTTTGTTTTACCAATTGTTGTGCTTCGTTGATGGCCATATATGAAGCATTACTTTTAGGAGATGTAGCCAGGTATATAGTGCATTGACTCAAAATAATTCGTGCCTCGGGATAGCCAACAGCAGTTGCGGCACTAAAGCAATTATTAGCCATAACTAGTGCAGTGGGGTTGGCTAATCCAATATCCTCAGAAGCTAAAATAATAAGTCTACGGGCAATAAATTTTAAGTCTTCACCGCCTTCAATCATTCGGGCTAACCAATATACCGCAGCATTGGGGTCCGAACCCCGGACAGATTTGATAAAAGCAGAAATAATATCGTAATGTTGTTCGCCAGTTTTATCATATCGAGCAGGGTTTTGTTGGACTAATTGGGTTACCGAATCATTGGTAATTGTAATAGTATTGGTATTGAAACTAGCAATAACCAGTTCAAAAATATTAAGCAATTTTCGGGCATCTCCTCCGCTTAAACGTAACAGGGCTTCAGTTTCTTTAAGCTGTATTGTTTTTTTAGCGAGTACATCGTCTTTTTCAATAGCACGTTCTAGTAATGCAACAAGTTCCTCTTTGTTAAAGGCTTTTAAAGTATATACTTGACAGCGGGAGAGCAGAGCGGGAATAACTTCAAAACTGGGGTTCTCAGTAGTGGCGCCTATGAGTGTTACCCAGCCTTTTTCAACAGCGCCTAGCAATGAATCTTGTTGAGATTTGCTAAACCGATGAATCTCATCAATAAAAAGGATAGGGTTTTTAGTTGTAAATAGACCGCCATCTTTTTTAGCTCTGTCAATAACTTCTCGAACATCTTTTACTCCACTATTAATGGCACTCAATGAATAAAAAGGACGATCCGAGGTTTCTGCAATAATAGTAGCTAAGGTAGTTTTACCCACTCCAGGAGGGCCCCATAAAATTAATGATGGAATAATTCCTTTTTTTAGTTGAAATGCCAAAGCACCTTTTGGGCCAACAAGGTGCTGCTGACTTAAATAATCCTGTAGTGATTTTGGTCTTATACGTTCGGCAAGTGGAGTTGTCATATGGCAAAAATAGCCCTTATGAATCAATTTATACAGCGGAAAAGCGCATGAATTATTCTTGATTTTTATACATTAGGATTGGTGTTCATGCTGACAATATTTCATACAAGTAAGTTTTGGACAGCTTGTTGACTAATTTATTTGAAAAACTCATGAAACAAGAACAGGTCATATTGCCCTTTAAAATTAATATGCTGCTATACCCATTACTACTGGTGTTGAGTATATGGTTTGTTTTTTGGTTTGAAGTAAAATGGGATATAAGTTTTAACGAATGGGGAGTGAGACCAAGGCATGTAAGTGGGTTAAAAGGAATATTCTTTTCACCATTTATACATGGAGATGCCTCTCATTTATGGCATAATACGTTGCCCTTATTTATTTTAAGCACGGCCTTGTGTTATTTTTATGAAAATGTGTCTGTAAAAGTATTGCTGTTAGGTGCCTTTTTTACAGGTATAGCTACCTGGATGATTGGCCGAGATTCTTATCACATAGGAGCAAGTGGTGTAATTTATATGTTGTTTGGTTTTTTATTTTTAAAAGGAATATTAGCCAAGCATTATAGGTTACTAGCAGTATCTTTTTTTGTTGTTTTTGTGTATGGAGGAATGATTTGGTATGTAGCGCCTATTGACTATAAAATATCATGGGAAGGTCATTTAAGTGGACTTCTAGTAGGCTTTTTTCTGGCAACAAGTTTTAAAAGTAAATTGCATAAGGAAACGCCAAAGTATATTTGGGAAACCGAAAACTACGATCCTACAACAGATGCATTTATGCAGTGTTTTGATGCGCATGGCAATTTTGTTCCCACTCCCCCCAAAGTACATGAAGAAGCACTTGAAGAAATACCAAGTGTGGAAGTTTTTACTAATGATGGGATTCGATTAATTTATCAGCAAATTAAATCTGATAAGAATAAAAAGCGAGTTTTTAAGCTTCAGTAGTTTTAATGTAAAAGACTTCTTTTGATCACATAGGGCCATTTATTAGTGTTATGTGTTTGTTTTTACGTGTTAATATGTTGTTTTTTTAATTTTATAACAATAATTAAGTTAAAAAAACAATCTTTTGTTTAAAAGAAGTACCTAAAATTCTGTGAGAAAACTATAAAAATAAAAGTTAAAATTAAGGGAAGTTTAATTTTTTGTTAAATGTTAAAATATTGAAAATTGCTCCAAAAGTTTAATCTTTAATTTAATCAAAACAATGATTTTTATAAAAAATCATTGTTTTTGCATAATTATTATCAAAATGTTAAGTTTTTGTCAATAAGTCAGCATTATGTATGTTTTGTAGGTGTTTTTGATTGTGTTTTGTTAATTCTGAATTGATTGTGTCTCTTTACAGTGTCTAATTTTATTCTTAATTATTATGCACAAAAAAAGAGTGAAAACGTTTCTAGGTTTATTGTTGTTAATCTTTCAAATTAGTTTAGCACAGAATCAAATGGTATCGGGAGTGGTTTATGATAATTTCGGGATACCACTTCCTGGAGTCAATGTTTTTATTGAAAATAAAGCAGCAGGTACAGTAACTGATTTTGATGGTAAGTTTGTTATTGAAACAGCAGTAGATGATACATTAATTTTTAGTTACATAGGTTTTCTAACTCAGAAAATTTTAGTTGCAAATAATTCAATTATTGATGTGAAGCTATTAGAGGATAGTGAATCGTTAGAAGAAGTTGTAGTGGTTGCTTTTGGAAAACAAAAAAAAGAAGAAATCACCGGTGCAGTTACAACAATTAAATCAGCAGAAGTAAATCAAGTGCAAACAGCCAATGTTATTCAAGGCTTAACAGGTAAAGTTGCGGGAGTACAAATTATACAACAAAATGGACAGCCTGGTAGTGGACCTAGTATACGGTTTAGGGGAATTGGCTCCATTAATTCATCAAGTCAAGCACTTATAGTAGTTGATGGTGCTATTTATAATGGAAGCATTAGTGCAATTGCTCCACAGGATATTGAATCAATTTCTTTTTTAAAAGATGCTTCAGCAAATGCACTTTATGGAAGTAGAGGAGCTAATGGGGTAATTATTATTACCACAAAAAAAGGAAAGAGAGGCCTATCAGTCAGTATTGATTCAAAAGTGGGTTTTAATACGAGAGCAGTTCCAGAGTATGATATTTTATCAACACCGCAGGAATATTATGAAGCCTATTATAATAGAATAAGAATAGGATTAATTAATGGAGGTGACACACCCGAAGATGCCGCAAAAAAAGCCAGTCAGGGGTTGATAGATGGAGGTCGAGGATTGGGTTATAATAATTATAATGTGCCCAATGATCAACTGATAGATCCTACTACAGGAAAATTAAATACAGATGCGCAACTTTTATATAATGACGATTGGCAAAAGGAATCTTTCAAAACAGGAGTTAGGACAGAAAACTATTTGAGTGTTCGAGGGGCATCGGACAAGACTTCAACTTTTTTGTCTTTGGGTCATTTGAATGATGAAGGTTTTGCCATTAATTCGGGCTTTGAAAGGGTGACAGCACGTTTATCCGTAGATCACACTCCCAAATCATGGTTAAAATTGGGTATAAATGCGAATTATGCACGTACGCAACAGGATTCACCTTTATTAGGTTTGGGGAGTGGCGCAGTGAGTAATTTATTTGGGTGGGCCAGAAATGTAGCTCCTATTTATCCAGTATACGGTAGGGATTCAAAGGGGAATTTTGTTTTAGATGAAGCTGGGAATAGACAGTTTGATTTTGGAACCGGGGATGATGACTTTGTAGGAACTAGACCAAGTTTTACAGCAAATACCAATCCTATCGCAACAACCTTATTTGGGATTGGTGATAATACTTTTGATAATATTTCGGGGAGAAGCTATTTGGAATTTGATTTTTTAAAACATTTTAATTTCAGATATAATTATTC
The DNA here is from genome assembly GCF_000255455.1 of Aquimarina agarilytica ZC1. Lineage (GTDB taxonomy): Bacteria > Bacteroidota > Bacteroidia > Flavobacteriales > Flavobacteriaceae > Aquimarina > Aquimarina agarilytica. The sequence goes on from NZ_JH621260.1 coordinate 70,268, forward strand.
TATTGATATCGTTAGTGGGAATGTTACACAATTTAATACACCTGTAGGGGGGGATGCACAAAGAGTTAATGGCTTAATCACCAGCCGAGCAACTAATGGAACAACTTTAGTTAATCAACAGTTATTGAATTATAAGCAGGATTTTAATAAACATTCTATATCAGCTTTGATTGGTCACGAAAGTACCGATTATACTTTTAAGTATTTGGCAGGTCAAGTAACCGATGTGGCATTACCAGATACCGCAGTTTTAGATAATGGGACAAATACGCAATTTTTAAGTGGGTATGAAGCCAATTACAGAGTCGAAGGTTACTTGTCAAGATTAACCTATGATTATGACGATAAATATTTTTTGAATGGAAGTTTTAGAAGAGATGGTTCGTCTGTTTTCGCGTCAAAGAACCGTTGGGGAAACTTTTATGGATTAGGTGTTGCTTGGTCAGTTCATAAAGAGGCTTTTATAGCTAATGTTGATTGGATAAGCATATTAAGGTTAAAGGCAAGTTTGGGGCAGCAAGGTAATGATGCACTTTTGTATGAACAAAACAGAACTTCAGTTGGAGATAGAGACAATAGGAATTACTTCCCATTTTTAGATCAGTTTGATATTGTAAATTCAGGTGATGGAAGTCCTGCAGCTTCATTTTTTGCTTTAGGTCAAGTACAGGGGAGAGAAAGTGTGGTTTGGGAAACTTCTACAAATATAAATGCAGGTTTCGAATTAGGTTTATTCAGTAATAAAATAAATCTAGGTGTAGAGTATTTTGAACGTAATGTTGAAGATTTATTATTTTATGATCCCGTTTCACTTTCGGAAGGTGTGGGGTCTATACCTTCAAATGTTGGCGATATGGAAAACAAAGGAATAGAGGTTGAGTTAGGCGCCAACATTATTAGCACTCCAAATGTGGATTTATCCGTAAATATAAATGCGACACATTTCAAAAACAAAGTCACCAAATTACCAGATGAATTTATTGATAGTGGAATTTTTAGGTTACAAGAAGGGAAATCGCGATATGATTATTTTACAAGGTTATTTGCAGGTGTAAACCCAGATACAGGAGCAGCAATATGGTTTACAGATGAACTAGATGCAAATACAGGCAATCCAACAGGAAACAGAATTACAACCGAAGATGGTGCTACAGCAACCGAATATTTCGTTGGCAAGTCGGCAATACCCGATGTGTATGGGGGATTTTCAACTTCATTTAGATGCAAGCAATTTTTATTGGATATTGGTTTTGCTTATCAAATAGGAGGTTATGGTTATGATGGGATATATCAAGATTTACTGGGGAATGCTACTTCGCCTGGGAATAATTTACATCGGGATGTGGTAACAAGTACTTGGACACCAGAAAGGAAATCAGCGCCTTTACCAAGAATAGACACTACAGACAATGATCAAACAACTACATCTGACTTGTTTTTAGTAGATGCCAGTTACCTAAGTTTACAAAATGTAAGTCTAGGATATAATTTGCCTAAGGAGATTTTAAGTGTTTTCAAATTAACATCAGCTAAAATTTATGTAGCAGCAAATAATGTATTCTTGTGGACAAAAACCAGAAAAGGTTATGATCCAAGATTAAGTGTAACAGGAAATGCAATTAATGAATACTCCTTGGTTAGAGCTACTTCATTAGGATTAACATTAAATTTTTAAGTTATGAAAAAAAATAAATTAATAAATTTTGCAGTATTCATTTTTGTTATATGCGGTTGTGAAAAGGAATTTTTGGATACCGAACCCACTAGATTCGCCAGTGGAGAGCAATTAGGGCAAGTATCATCGGCAACAAATTTGATTTTAAAAGGAGCTTATGTAAAATTAAGAGAAGCTGGAGTAGGAAAAACAGGTTCACATACAGATTATGGTAATATGGGGATTAAAGCGGGCTTGGATATGATGAGTAATGACATAGTACTCAATAGCTTTAATTGGTATATTTTTTGGCATGATTACAGATCAAGAGTGCAGAATAGTACTAGGTCATTAGCAATATGGAACACCTATTACAAAATTATTGCAGATGCTAATAGTGTAATAAATACCTTAAAGGATGTAGTAAGAGATGCCGATCAAGATGCTGTATTAGGCCAAGCTTTAGCATTAAAAGCAAGTTCGCTGTTTAATTTGATTCGAATTTATGCATTTACCTACAAAGGTCATGAAAATGACTTAGGTATCCCGGTACCTAATCGAGTTGATTTTGAAGGAAAAGAAAGGGGAACTGTTAAAGGCGTGTATGATAAAATTATTCCAGATTTAGAGCAAGCAGTTGTCTTATTAGAAGGGTTTTCAAGAGGGAATAAACAAACAATAGATCAGAGCGTTGTATATGGTTTTTTGGCAAGGGTATATTTAGAAGTTCAAGATTGGGAAAAGGCATCCTTAAATGCGAATAAAGCAAAGCAAAGTTACACATTAATGACAGGTGGTGATTGGCTGGAAAGTGGTTTTTCAGATATTACAAATAATGAATGGATGTGGGGGTCGGATATTAATGCAGAAACATCAACAGGTATTGCGTCTTTCTTTTCTCATTTTGATAGTTTTTCAGATGGTTATGCGGGTAGATCTGGAGGATTTAAGTTAATTGATGTAAGGCTTTACAGTGCAATATCTGATACAGATTTGAGGAAACAAGCTTTTGTAGGTCCCGATGGTGATGAACAATTTCCAGCAATACCTGCTTATGCAAATAAAAAATTTGTGGACAAAACTACTTTTGAAGGAGATTATGTATACATGAGGGCTGCAGAAATGTACCTTATGGAGGCAGAAGCATTAGCACAAATGGGAAATGAAACCGAATCAGCACAACTATTATTTGAGTTAGTATCAACTAGGGATCCTGAATATAAATTATCAAAAAACAAAGGGGAGGATTTGCTAGATGAGATTTATTTACAACGAAGAATTGAATTGTGGGGGGAAGGTTTTGCTTGGTATGATATGAAAAGATTAGAAGTTCCTTTGGAAAGAGATTATGAAGGATCTAATCATAAAGATTTTGCTAAATTAAATTTTCCAGCGAATAGTAATAATTTTAGATTTCAAATTCCAGAAGCTGAGTTAAATGCAAATCCAAGTATAAACCCCGGAGATCAAAATCCAAATCCAAAAGGTTAATAATTCGGGTTAAATTAAAAATGGAATTTTCTCAAAATAGGGAACAAAAATGTGGTGATTACCTTATTTATAGACATGGATAGTATTTACATATTTATATTGAAGAATGAGTTTATTTTAAGGTAAAAAAGATAAAGAGCAAGTTTTTATGCTAAAACAATGTTTCTTTATTTATGTATAGTTTTTTTGTGCGTAATATAATAAAGATCAATATTTTAAAAGTCGTTGTCAATTTTATTTTATGTTGAGTAAATAAAATTCAACGATTTTTGTTTTTTGTTGTAATAGTGTTATGTTTTTTTTAAAAACGATGATACTTTGTTAATGGGTGATGTTAATTTTACTCTTTTTAGATCCTTATTTAGTAAATTTTGCCACTTTTAAAGAGAGAAAAATGAATTTTGGACTTCAAAAATGATAGGATGTTGCAAAATTTTGTAGGTTTTTTTGTTAAAAAAAGTGTTAAAATTATTGTGCGCGCATAGTAAAAACAAAAGTTAATTTTAATCCAATTTTTGAATATATATAAAAAAAAGAAGCTTAAAGACTAGTGAAATCAACAATTTGCTCAAATTTGAGGAGGTTATTTGAGATATTAACATCTTGTTAAATACTTGCTTATTAAAACGTTATAGTGTTAAAATTGTAGGAATTTGACAGTTGTTTTTTGGGTATAAGGGAATAATTGAGTCTCTTTATATAGTCTAATTTTTATTCTTTATCATTATGCATAAAAAAACTACAAAGCTATTTATTGGCTTATTTTTGTTAGTTATTCAAATTACTTTAGCTCAAAACCGAACAATAGCAGGATCGGTTACGGATGAATCAGGATTACCACTACCTGGAGCTAATGTTTTTATTGAAAACAAACCAGGTGGAACGGTTACCGATTTTGATGGTAAATTTGTTATTGAGGTATCTGATGCAGATACTATTGTTATTAGTTATGTAGGGTATGTGACTCAAAATATTTTAGTTGGCAATCAATCAGCTATAAGTGTTCAATTACTTGAAGATACTGAGTCATTGGAGGAAGTTGTCGTAACAGCTTTTGGAATTAAAAGAAACCCAAAAGAAGTCGGTTATGCAGTAACGAGTATTAAGGCAGAAAAAGTCACTGAAAATTCAGAACCTGACCTTGTAAGGTCAATTGCAGGGAAAGTACCTGGTGTTAATGTGAATTTTTCTACAGGTGTTGCTGGTGCAGCAAATCAGATTAATATAAGGGGAGCAACAAGCATAATAAAGTCTACACAACCATTGGTGATTGTAGATGGAGTGTCTTACAGTAATGATGAAGTAACAACATCAAGTTCTAGGATCGATGGAGGACCTTATGAGTCTGCATTATCATCTTTAGATCCCAATAATATAGCCTCTATAACTGTATTGAAAAGTGTTGCAGCATCAGCGCTATATGGTTCCAGAGCAGCTAATGGTGTAATCATTATAACAACAAAAACAGGTAGTGATGCAACTTCAAAGAAAAAATTAAATATCTCTGTGAGTTCAGGGACTTATTTTGAAAATATAGCAAATTTACCAGAATATCAAAATACCTATGGAAATGGTGTTAATTTTGGTTATCAAAATGTGAATGGTTCATGGGGACCTAGATTTGATTCCTTGGAAACAATACCAGTATGGAATGGTATATCTACTGCTTTTCCAGGTTTGTTACCTAATAGAATTCCTTACGAAGCACAACCAGATAATGTGAAAGATTTATTCAAGACAGGTGTTGTATTAGATAATTCTATTAATATTGGATATTCAGGCGAGGATGGCAATTTTACCATGACACTTTCTGATTTAGATCAGGATGGATATATACCTTTTAACACATATGACAGAAATAGTATAAGTGTTGGGGGTAATTTTAAGTTGAATAAAAAACTATCTTTTGGAGGGAATATGTCATACTCTGATACACAACAAGTCGGTCCTTTTTTAGGGAATAATCAATTAGGAGACGGAGCCTCGTCATTTGCTCGAGCACTTTGGTTAGGAAGAGTTTGGGATTTTAATTTGCCTTTTACTGATGCCAATGGAGGATCAGTGATACCAAATACGGGTTATGACCATCCACTTTGGTCTTGGCAGCGTAACCAGATTATTACAGATACTGATAGAACTGTAGCTAATTTTAATTTCTCTTACAGAGCTACTGATAAGTTATCTTTTTCATATCGATTAGGTTTAAATAAATATGAATTAGATAGAACACAAATACGAGATATTGGTTCTAGAGCTGATGGAGGTTTAGGTTCTATTAGAGAACAAAGTTTTACAAATGAAGATATTGAATCCACTTTTTTGGCTACTTATAATTTTAATATAACAGAAGATTTAAGTTTGAGAGCTATAGCGGGTCATAATTTACTTCAAAAAAGTACTGATGCTGAAGTTTTTGAAGGAGTAGAATTAGTTGTTCCAGGTATATATAATATAGAGAATACATTAAGTTCTGGTCCAGTTAGAGATGCTGATAATGACGGGACTAATGATTTTGGAAGTACTAGAAGTAGACAGATTGGTGTTTTTGGAGAAATTGAATTTGCTTATAAAGATTATGCATTTATTAATGCTACAGGGAGAAACGATTGGGTATCGACTTTGCCAAAAGAAAATAGCTCTTTCTTTTATCCTTCGGTTAATGCCTCTTTAATTTTTACAAGTGCCTTTAACTTAAATTCGGATGTATTAACTTACGGTAAAATTAGGGGAGGATACGGATTGGTTGGTGCCGCAGCTGATGCAGAATTTACATCAAGGGTTTTCAATAATGGAAATGCTTTTAATGGAGTGCCAGTTATAGGTAATCAAACAAATTTTTCTGATGTTGATTTAAAAGCTGAATTTACTTCTGAGTTTGAGTTGGGTACAGATCTTGAATTTTTTAATCGAAGAATTGGTATAGATTTTACGTGGTATAAAAAAGTATCAGAAGATGTAATTGCGCAAATTCCTATTCCAATATCTTCTGGTTTTGAGAATTTTAATACGAATGCAGCTACATTGGAAAACACTGGTTTTGAAATTGGACTTGACCTTACGCCATTTAAAACAAAAGATTTTAGTTGGAATTCAATAACTAACTTTACAAAAAACGTAAATGAAGTTACGGATATTGTAGAAGGGGTTGATGTAATCCCTATTCAAGCAGGCGAAATTCCCCATATCATAAAGGGACAACCGTTTGGTGTGTTTTATGGAACTAAATTTGCTAGAGACAACGAAGGTAATTTTTTAATTGACAGAGCAACTGGTGGTATTGTAGCAGATGTTGATCCAGCAGTAGTAGGAGATCCAAATCCAGATTTTAGAATTAGTTTTATCAATACGTTTAAATATAAAAGTTTTTCATTAAGGTCTCAATTTGAATGGAAAGAAGGAGGAGATATTTCATCAGTAAGTATTAATTCTTTATTAGGAAGAGGGGTGACTAGAGATACTGAAAACAGAGAGCGATCGGTTGTAATACCAGGATTTTACGGAGATAATAATGGGAATCTAATTTTAGATGCTGAGGATAACAAAATACCTAATACTACTCAGATAAGTACTAATGAATTATATTTTTCTCCTTCAGGAGCTAATACATTTGGCATAAACACGGTTGATGAAGGAAGTATTTACGATGGAACTGTATATCGATTGAGGGAACTAAGTTTAACTTATGATATGCCAAGAAAATACCTTTCTAAATTACCTTTTTCGAGATTGAGTATAAGTGCAGTAGGGAATAATTTGTGGTATTTTGCTCCTAATGTACCAAAATATACCAATTTTGATCCTGAGGTTACAAGTTTTGGTTCAGGACGACTACAAGGGGTGGAGGTGTCAGCAGCTCCTACTGCAAAAAGATATGGATTTAGAATTAACGCATCATTTTAAATATTATGGAAATAAATAGAAAAAATAGCGCTTACATAAAGTTAATAACAATTTTCTTTTTGAGCATTTTAACAATAAGCTGTGATGATTATCTAGATGTTAATGAGGATATTGATAATCCAACAATCGCTCCAAATGGACAATTATTATCTAATATTCAAGTTACAACAGCTACAATTGGAGATTTTAGGTTATGGTCAGGAAATATTTTACAAGTATACACACATCAATTGACAGCAAGGGAGGATGAAGATCAATACAATGTTAAGCCTGATGACTTGAGACCAAGAAATGATTGGGATAATATATACACACTGTTGACAGACATTGAATCACTAGCATCTCAGTCAATAGCATCTGGTGAAGGTTTTTATTTGGGGATTTCAAAATTGTATAAAGCTTATTTAATGTCTACAGCTGTAGATTTATGGGGAGACGTACCTTTTAGTGAAGCTACACAATTAGAAGCAGGAATTATTTCTCCTTCATTTGATAAGCAGCAAGACATATATATGGAAGTTCTGAAAATTATTGATGAAGCTAAAACTGATATTACCTCTGATGAAAATACATCTATTGATGATGCAGATTTAATATATGGAGGGGATAAAAATAAGTGGTTGCGATTTGCTAATTCATTCCAATTAAAATTATACAACCAAATTCGTTTATCAGAATTATTTAATACTCCTGAAGTGCAAGATGGATTTAGAAGTTTACTAGCTGAAGATAATTTTTATACTGATAATGGAGATGATTTTGAATTTAAGCATACAGGAGCTATTTCACCTAGAGATGAGCGTAATAATCTTTGGAGAGATTCATACAATGCTGGTCAATTTACTACCTATGCAAGTCCTTGGTTTTATGAAATTTTGATAGGAACCAATCCTACTATACATACTAGTAATCCAGATCCAAGATTACCATATTATTTTTTAAGTCAATTGAAAGATGGAGAGTTTCCAAGAGATCAAGGTGATGAAGATACTATGAATCCAAATGCAGACTATTGGGACAAAGCTACAGGGTTTATTTCTATTAGATTTGGAAGCGTTGGACCAGCTCGTGATGCAGCAATAGATGGTGATGCTACTTACCCAGGAATATTTCCATGTGGAGGTTTATATGATGATAATACGGGTTTGAGTGCCAAAACAAATGGGCAAGGAAATGGGACAGCAATAGCGCCACGTAGAATGTTTACTTATGATGAGTTTTTATATGTGCAAGCGGAATTAATGCAAGTAGGTTTAATGATTGGTGATCCTGGGACTCAGCTTGAAAAGGCAATAATGGCAAGTATGTCAAAAGTTGATAAGGTTGTATCGGAAAGTCAGACTTCGCAAAACGTACCTGTATTATCTGGCTCAACAGGTGTTACAGATTTTATTACTAAAATCATGGAAGAATTTAATTCTGGTGATAACGAAAAGAAATTAGAAGTAATAATGACTCAGAAATGGGTGGCTACTTTTGCCGATCCTATAGATCAATATAATGATTTGAGAAGAACAGGTTACCCTGTAATAGCAAACCCATTGAGTTCTACGCAAGAATATCAATTAGATAACGGAGATGGTTTTCCTTTAAGGGACTCTGATACAACATTAAATGGAAGTTTTCAATTATCATTTTTTTGGCCACAATCAGAGTTAAACTCAAATAGAAATTCACCTACCGTTCAAAAAAATGCAACCGAGTATAAAATATTTTGGGATAACTAAAAAGAAAATTGTATGAAAAATATATGTAAAATAATTATTGGGTTTCTAATGTTAACCTTATTTATCACATCATGTGAAAATGATGGAGGGGAATCTAAGGTTGATTTAATAGAAGGTGTGGTGCCAAATTTTCAAATACCTGAAGAAGCTGTAAAATTAGCAGATTTTAATAATATATCTGCAGGTGAGGATTTTGATTTTGTTTTTGATGTATCAATTGGTTTTGGAGAATTAACCACAAAAGGAGATATTGTGGGGGTGTATACTAGAGTAGATGACCCAATAACTGAATCTATAAATGAAGCAGAAATTTTTTCGACCATATTGATAGAAGATGCGAATTTTCCACAACAAGTGAGGATGTCTTTTTTTGATTTGATCGATAAGTTTGAAGGCTTGAGCGTTGACGATATAGGATTAGGGGATAATTTATTGATCAGTGCTCAATTTGTAAGTGAAGATGGTTTAGAGTTTAAAATCATTGATGAAATGGGGAGTTTTGTTGTAGGACTAGATATACGGAATAATCCTTTATCTGTACCTTTTTTAGCATATCCAGTTTCATGTCCAACCAAGCTTGAAGGTAGTTATACTGCCAATATCAAGAATGTATCAGGTGCTGCATTATCGGATTTCCCAAATAATGGACAGACAGTTGAAGTGACACAGCCATCTTCAGGAAGTTATGTGGTTAGTGATGCAACAGCAAATATTTTAGGCGTTGAATTACAACTAGGGTTTACTGATGTTTGTGGAATACTTACAGTGAGTGGACCTTCATTAAACTTTCCAAATCAAATTATTTTCGACGATTTGGGGGCAGTTTTAAATGTGAGTACAGGTATAATAACCTTAAATATAGCGTTTAACTCTGGTAGTTGTTGTCAAGTGGGAACATCTTATACCTTAGAATTGGTGCCTGCCAATTAAATTTATAATTATTTTATTAACAGATATCAAGGCCTTCTAATTTTTTAGAAGGTCTATTTTTTTGCTAAAATTTTGTTTTTATATTTTAAGAAATTACATGAGTTTCAAAATTATATTTATAAGTGTTATTGTGTTTAACAATATAGTGTGCTTAGCACAAAGTAAATCTTATGATTATCCAAAAACTAAAATAGAGGATAGTGTATATTATAAATATTACCGTACAGCAATTAAGGATCCTTATCAATGGCTCGAAAAAGATAAAACAAAAACAGTGCAAGATTGGGTGAGTGATCAAAATGATTTTACACGTGTTTATATTGATAGTATTCCATTGAGAGAAACACTAAAAAGCAAGTTGCTCAATTTATGGGATTATGAAAAACAAAGCATACCACTTAAACACGGGGCCTATACTTATTTTTATAAAACTAAAGGCTTGCAAAATCGTAGTGTATGGTATCGATATAAAAACAATAAAGAAGAGGCTGAGGTTTTTTTAGATCCTAATACCTTTAGTGCAGATAACACAACTTCATTACAAGAAACAGCATTTTCTAAATCGGCTAAGTATTTGGTTTACGCCATTTCAGAAAAAGGCAGTGATTGGCGTAAACTTTGTATTATGGATGTAGCATCTAAAACGAATGTTGATGATACCATAGCAAATGTTAAGTTTTCGAAAATAGCATGGAAAGGTGATCAGGGGTTTTATTATTCTAAATATGATCGCTTGGCCGAAAAACCTTTTCAAAAGATATATTATCACCAAATAGGAACAAGTCAATCTGAAGACGAACTTATTTTTGGAAAAAAATACAATAAAAAATATGAGTATGTTAAAGCACATGTTACTAATGATGGGAAATACCTCACCCTTTATGCAGGAAATGAATTACTAGTAAAAGACTTGACTAAGAAAAAAAGTAAACTTAAAACTTTAATTGAGTATAGTGGAAATACAGAGGTTGTTCATAGTATAGACAGCGTTTTATACCTAAAAACATATATAGGTAGTGATTATGGAAAACTTATAAAAATAGATATTGATAGACCCCAGCAGGAGTTTTGGGAGGATGTAGTTCCAGATATAGGTTTTAAAATTGAAGATATTAGCACTGCAGGAGGTTTCTTTTTTGTGAAGTACATTACAGAATCGTCTGTAACGGTAATACAGTATAATCTTAACGGACAAAGTATTAGAAAAGTAACACTACCAGGCAAAGGAAGTGTAAGCGGTTTTAATATTATGATTAATAAAAAAGAAACCTATTATAGGTATCATGATTACATTAATCCACCATTAATAGTGGGCTTAAATGTAAAAACAGGAGCGTTAAGAACGTATCGAAAAGCCGCTATTGATTTTAATCCAGATCATTTTATAACTAAATTAGTTTATTATAAATCAAAAGATGGAACATTAATTCCTATGCGTATAACGCACCAAAAAGACTTGAAATTAACTGGCAAAAATCCTACAATATTACATGCCTATGGAGGTTTTGATATTAGTAAAACACCTAAGTTTTCAATTGGGATGGCTTTGTGGTTGAAATTAGGAGGGGTCTATGCAGTTCCTAATATTAGAGGAGGAGGAGAATATGGATATCAATGGCACGTGAATGGAATGCGTTTACAAAAACAAAATTCTTTTGATGATTTTGTTTTTGCAGGAAAGTATTTATCAGATTATAATTATACTTCGTCAGATTACCTTGCTATTAAGGGAGCCTCAAATGGGGGTTTATTAATTGGTGCAGTAATGGCACAACGCCCCGATTTAGCTAAAGTAGCATTACCAGCTGTGGGTTTATTTGATATGCTACGTTATCATAAATTAAATGATAAATGGAATGAATATGGTGATGCCGAAGAAAGTAAAAAGATGTTTAGATTTTTAAAAAGTTATTCGCCAATTCATAATATTAAAGATAATGTAACTTATCCTGCAACACTTATTTTAACAGGAGATCATGATGATCGGGTATCACCAGTACATTCTTATAAATTTGCGGCTACTTTACAAGGGATACAAAATAAAGCCAATCCTATTTTGCTACGTACAGAAAAAAATAGTGGTCATGGCTATGGTTTATCATTGTTTAATGTTATAGAAAAATATGTTGATGTATTTAGCTTTACGCTTTATCAAATGGGTGTTAAAAGTTTAGAGTAACTTATAAAAGAGTTTAAAATAAAGAATATCCTAAAATAACTGAAAAAGTTCTGAAAGAGGTGTCAGCTGATATTTTGTTTAAAAGATTTCTTTCACTTTGTTGACGTATTTCTATGCTGTATTTATCATTAAATTTATAGCCAAAACCTAATGCAAAATTAGTTCTGGATGTAGTATCATCTCTAATATCGAGGTTGTTTTTAAAGATAAATTGATAGTCCGATTTTAAAGTTAAATCGATTATAAATGAAAAATTGACAAATAATTTTGATTTCTCATTTATAAATAGTGTCTCAAACTTAAGGGTATTTCAATTGATTTGTAGTTAATACTATTAGTAACATTAAAATTTGTGTTTTTTAATAAACTGTTTCTTGTGGACGAAAATTCTTGATAAGTAGGCTCAATAGAAATACTCCATTTGTTTTTATTAAATGGTAAGATATATTCCACTTCAATACCTAACCCAAAGCTAGACTTATTGCCAAAGTCCACATTTCGAGTTTTAAAAGAAGCATTTTTAATAAAAAATGAACTAAGATTATATCTAGGTCTTAAGGTAATATTAATAACATCTTTGCTTTGTTTTTTTGAGGAACTAACATAAGTAGTTGGGGCACTACATGTGTTATAATTATCGAATAGAGAAATTAACTTATTTCTAGTGTATAATAGATTTTTAATCGTTTTTAGAGTTATGGAACTACAAGTTAAACTGTTTAAAAGCTGTTGTTTGTATTGAAAATTATTTGCAATTTTATTATTTTCCGTAAGGTATTTTTTAGAAACTAAGGCTTTTATTTCATTTGAAAATTGTTTTTTGAAAAAAAATCTTTTAACATTTTTGTCTTCATATAGATATAAAGAAGCCCCACCTTCAACCAAAGTCTTTTAAAAAAAACTACTTTTTTTACAAAAATTGGTGTTCTTTTAGTGCTTAAGTTGCTGATATTGTTACTAGATATGTCGATTTTAACAACGCTGCGGAGGTATTTTAAGGAACTATAAACACCAAATTCTTTAACACTATTTAAATTATTGGTTTGAATAGTTCCATTCTCAGTTAATTTAAATAAGAATTTATTAGGATTGTTTTTCTACTCAATATTCTTTATAAAGCAATCTATCTTGAGGTTAGAATTATCAATGTAGTATCCTTTTTCAAATAGAATTTGTGCAAAGCAGTTCGAGCTTAAAATAGTTGTAAATACTACTAATAATTTTTGTTTCATTATGTTTTGCTGCCTATTTAGTTGATGGTGTGAAAATATGTAAAATAATGAAATGAATATAGAATTGTATAAAATAAAAGAAGCCTTCGTTTATAGATGTTTTTTATTTCTATTAGTTGCTATGATTGTTTAGAGCTAAGCTCTTACTCACTCTTCAGGTATTTAAAACATAGATTGTTTTGGGTGCTATCAAATGCTTTATAAAAGACATCCATGTTTTTTTGGATTGGTCATTCGTATAATTCCTAGCTAGTGTAAGTCTTGTTTTACTTCATTTATAGTCCATTATTTGAATCTAGTTGAATGTTTGCTAATTGTTTGTCAGTTGATTAGGTGATGAAGTGATATTTTTTTTGTTGTAATTTTGGTATACTTTTAATTTTTTAACTCTTTTATGTAAATATTTGTATTTAAGATAGTTGTGTTTTTTTTGAATTTTTATTTGTACTAAATTTATGTATAATCTTAAAAAATCTTATTTATGAAAGTTAAAATTAAAAGTATTGTTTACTGGGGGTTATGCCTTTTTTTTACTATTTCATGTAGTAAAGAAGAGCTTAATCAGGATCAAGAGATTGATCAAAATTTAGAAATTGTTAATTCAGATCTAAAGGTGTATAATTTAGTGGTTAATGGTTCAAATTGTCCTGAAATTGATATTCCCGATACTCCCATTAGATTTGATGGAGATGTACTTATGTATTCTATAATAGGAGATATGCCATCTTCAGTTTTTTGGAGTGTACAAGGTAAAGGGATGAGTATTGTAGGGAGTAGAAATAATAGAACTTTATCTGTGCGTTATACTTTGGGTTTTAAAGAAGGGAAAATAAGATTGAATGTGCCTAATCCTAATAATTGTTTAATTGAATTTGACGTTAAATCAGTAGGTTCATCTGGAGTAAAGTGTAATCCGGATTTGGATAATGGTCAAGGTTCCTACAGGAGAAGTGTAAAGGTAACTAGAACATCAAGAACAATGATAGGATTATCTTTTTGCTATGATAATCCAATTGGAGCAAATAAAATAACATTTGGACCAGATAATGGCCCTTGTGCAAGTAGTGGCGGAGTGAATTTATTGACAGGTAGTAGTTTTTCATATCGGGTTGTTAATAAAGTGCCTACTAATGCAAATTTTATTATTAAACGAGATGGCCCTACTACAGTAAGTATAGCTTCTAGAACTCGTAGACCTATAAGTGTTGGTCTCGAAATTACTATAGGTGGATCTAAGAAGACTTTTCATATAAGATCAAGACACTGCGATGAAGAGTACTTAGAATAATATACAAAAAAATCGCTACTGTAAATTTTACACGGTAGCGATTTTTCTAGTTGTTTTTAATTTGATGAATTACTTTTTAAATAAAATATCTCTCAGATATTTAATAAAAATACTACCAAATCCTCACCCGATCTTCGGGTTTTAAATACATCGCATCATTTTTAGTAATGTCAAATGCTTTGTAAAAGGCATCCACGTTTTTTAATGGTTGTGTAGCACGTATAATACCCGGTGAGTGTGGGTCGGTTTTTATTTGTGTACGTAAGGCTTCTTCTCTAGTAAGGGTACGCCATACGGTAGTCCAGCTAATAAAAAAGCGTTGTTCGGGTGTAAATCCATCAATTTTACCAGGTCTACCATGTTCTTTGAAAAATAATTGCAATCCATCATAAGCACCTAGGACACCACCTAAATCTCCAATATTTTCTCCTAAAGTGAATTTTCCATTAACAGGTAAGCTATCCAGTACTTCAATGGCACTGTATTGTTCAGCAAGCTTGTTTCCACGCTTATTAAATTGTTCCAAATCTTGATCGCTCCACCAGTTTTTTAAGTTTCCATCGGCATCAAAGCGCGCGCCACTATCGTCAAAAGCATGCGAAATTTCGTGTCCAATTACGGCACCAATCCCTCCGTAATTTACGGCTTCGTCTGCTAAATAATCATAAAAAGGGGGTTGTAAAATAGCTGCAGGAAATACAATTTCATTATGCAATGGATGGAAATAGGCGTTAACTACTTGTGGTGCCATGCCCCATTTGCTTTTGTCTACAGGTGTGCCAATTTCGGCAATATTCTTTTGTTTCTCCCATTCTCTAATGGCAATACGGTTATTAAAATAACCATCTTCTTTATTTAAATTAAGTTTCGAATAATCCTCCCATTTATCTGGATAGGCAATTTTAACCGTAAGTTTATTAAGTTTATGAATAGCATTAGTTTTAGTACTATCGCTCATCCATTCTAGTTTTTCGATACGATTTTTAAAAGCTTCAATAACATTTGAAATCATTTTTTCGGCCTTTAATTTAGCTTCAGGCGGGAATTTTTTATCAACATATAATTTACCTAAGGCTTCGCCAAGTGAACCATTAATAGTAGCTAATGCGCGTTCCCTTACATCACGTTGCTTTTTTGTGCCTCTTAAATAATTACTGTAAAATAACCAATTTGCTTTCTCAATTTCTTTAGAAAGTAAGCCCGTATTACTATTAAACGTATCCCATTTGACCAAAGCTTTAATATCTTCAATAGGCGTATTAGTCAATATTTCATTCAACTTTTTTAAGTATTTAGGTTGGGTTACAATTAAAGTATCTGTAGCTTTTGGAACACCATTTTCTGCAAGAAATTTTTCAATTTTAATAGCAGGTAGTAGCTCTTGAATTTGACTAATAGGCATTGGGTTATTTAATTTACGCGTATCTCTACGTTCTACTTTGGTAAATCTTGGTTCGGCTAATTGAGTTTCAAGCTCAAGTATTTTTTTAGCTGCTTTTTCAGCTTCTTGTTGGCTGTCTCCTAATTTTTGAAGCATATTAGCTATATGCTCTTGATATTTTTTGCGAATTTCTTTAGACTTTTCGTCTTGCTCCGTGTAATAATCACGATCTGGAAGCCCTAAACCATTAGGTCCAATGTAGGCAGCGTTAATGGAGCTATCATTTAAGTCAGCAAAGGCAGAAACTCCCATAAAAGGCGTAGTAATTACCGCACTGGTGCTCATTAAGCTTTGTAATTCTGCTAATGAAGTTACTTTGGAGAGTTTTTCCAAGCTAGGTTGTAAAGGTGATAAGCTTAGTTTATTACGTGAAATAGAATCCAATTCATTATAAAATAAAGCCAAGGCTTTGGCTTGGTCGGTACCGGTAGCATAGGTATTATTTTTTTTGGCTTCGCTAATAATTTCCAATACATCTTTATCTGTGGATTTTCTTAAAATGCCAAAACCTCCCCAACGTGATCTGTCGTCAGGAATTTTAGTGTTCTTTTCCCAATTTCCATTAACGTATTGATAAAAATTTTCTTTAGGACTAACACTAGTATCCATATTAGAAAGTATCAATCCGTGGGCCGCAATTGGATACGATGTTGGTTTTTCGAGTATATTTTTGGTTTGCGAATTCACTGAAATAGCAGCGGTGCAAGTAAGCCAAAAGGCAATTTTTTTTGAGTAATTTTTCATAGTATTGGTGTAAATAATTGTAATTTTATATAAGTGGTGGTAAACCCGAATTATATATTAAAAAATCTATTACGTCTGCGATCTACTTCAAATACTATCGTAAACTGTATTTTTTAATTTAACCATAACGGTGCTATGCTGAAATTAAGAAAACACTAGTATTTATTGTATATCACGGCCTCATGACAAAGTTTCAATATATAATTCGGGTTTAATAAACCTACATAAAATACTTAAAAAACTAAGCCTAGTTGCTGTTTTTTAACGTAATATGGTTTTTAGGTTGATTTTTTATCATTTTAGTTATTTTTTATATTGAGAATTCTTTTTTACTAAAAAGAATAAAGTTTAGTTGATTAATTCACAATTAATTTCTGATCGGTTGTGTTTCCCAATGAATCTTCAAGAACAATAATATAGGTTCCAGAGGAAATGTTTAGATTAATAATGGTGTTGGTTTCATTCGTTAACTTTTTTTGTAGTAATAGCTTTCCTTGTAAATCAAAAAGATATAATGTGTTTGGATTAGTTGAATCAATAAATAGGTTGGCGTTACTCTTTACAGGGTTAGGATAAATGTTTAGTGCTGTTGTCGATTCACTGGGGAGTGTAATAATTTCAGAGTTAATTACGGAACCATTAGTTAAATGGACTTCGAAAAAAAAATCAGTAATGTTAGTAAGGTCGGATAATTCATAGGTTTGTAACAAATTAGAAATAGTAGTCCTACTTTCAATCAATTCGGGTTGTGTAGTGTTTTTATATAATAGAATTTGGTTTACTTCAAATAAGCTGTTAAGTTGTACATTAATGATTCCGTTGTTGGTGGATTTATTTTTTAAAAAGAGTAAGTTTTCGAAATAACACTTTTCTTCAAAATCATTGCTATTAATAGTTTTGGTTTTAGTGAATGCTTCCTTTTCATTCGTATGCGGAATTAAATAATATAAATGATGGCTATTTTTTTTAGTAACAATAGCCGAACTATCAGTAGTTTTTAAAATAAATTCAGAAGTGCTTTGGGTAGGATTAATACTGTAAAGCTCGTAAAAATCAATAGCTTCATTTTTTTTCCAACGAAGTTCAAGGTTTTCACTACAATTAAAACCTAGTTCAATAGTGATGTTTTTAGCAATTTCAAAAGAAGCCGTAGTGTATGTGGTTTTATTTTCGTTATCGGCGATAAATCGTAATCGAGCATTATGGGTAGTAATTTCGGGAGGAGACCATTTAAAAAAGGATGTGTCAAAAGGGACGTTTTTTGCGACAGCGATCCAGTTGTTGGTGTTGTGGTAATCCACTTCAATAGTGCCTGTGGATCCTTTTTTAAAAGTAGACTTCCAACGTATAAATTGAGTGTTAATGTCGGCAGTAGTTATTCTGTTATGAGCATTTGGGAATAGCCACTCAAATTGGTCTTTTAATTCATAACGATAAACCAGGGCGTATTTTTGTGAATTGGAAATTAATGAGCTGGCTTTGATTTGAATGGTGTACTTGTCCGCTATCACATTTTCAATACTAATTTGCTCTACAGGATTTAAATGGTCTTCGGTTTCAGTAAGTTGTTTTTCTTTTGAATTTAAAGGGGATGAAAAAGACCAGGGTAGGAATGTTTTATTTTTAGTAATAGCCTTTAAGTCTAAGTCATTTTTTAATAGAATTTGATCATTAGGACTGGAAGGCAGATCATTCCATACTAGCATAATTTTAAGTAGTGCTGCGTTTTTAGGAATTGAAATTTCAATATTGGTAGTCTCATTTGCTTTAATTTCATCTAGGAGAAATTGACTGTTTTTAAGCATTTCAAGACTTTGTAATGCATTTACATTACCAAAACCAGATTCAAAATCAATACCCTTGGTTCCCACATCATCTGCTCCATTTAGTAATAAGGCTTTTAATAAATAGGAAGGAGCTGTTTTTTTTTCTTTAGAAAAATAATACTGCTGTAATTTTTGAGCTATCCCCGAAACCAAAGCCGCTGCATTTGAAGTGCCAACAGCGCTGTAAGCTACAATTTCGGGTTTAATACGACCATCAAAAGTAGGGCCTTTTGAAGATTTGTTTAATACGATGTTATTCGTATTTAGGGCACCTACACTAATGCTGTTCTTTGCCATTTTAAAGTTTCCTGTCAGGTTAGACATTCCATTAGTTTCATTACCAGCATTACCCGACGAAAAAATATGTGTTATTTCGGGATTTTGGTACAGGTATGCATCATAATCGGAAGCGAGTAAACCGTAAAAATTTTCAACTTTTGTTCCGTAGGAATGATTTTGGATGGTTATTTGGTGTTGTTTTAGAATAGCAATAGGATCTGGAGTAAGGTTTTTAAAGTTGGAAGAGAAAATTTTAGCTTTAGGCACTACACCTAATGCATTTGGTCCGTTAGTCCCATTACCGGCAATAATACTAGACATAATAGTGGCATGTAAATCCTGGGTTTCAGAAGTTAGCTCGGAACTTATTATTTTATTGCCAATATCAAAGTCATTCTCAAAAGGTTTATTATCCTTAACTCCAACAGTAAAATTTTGACCATCTAATTCGGGATATTTGTCCGAAAGAAGCGTAATGGCATTGGAATGAAAATTATAGTCAGAAATTAGGCTTTCTTGATTGGGGGAAAAACTCTCGGTACTCACGTATAAAACATAGGATAAAGGAATGATTAATTTAGTTATAATTTCTTTTGAAGTTTTTACTCGTATACAGTCCTTAAGTATATGGTGAATTTTTATTCGATTTTTATTTAGAACGGCAATTAATTGTGCTGTGTTATTGGTTTTAATGGTGAAAGAAACTTTGGAATTATTTAGGGGTGGATTAATTAATTTCCATTTGAAGTTAGCTGGTTGGAATTTTAAATAGGGGATTTGCTTTAATTCATGACTACTATTATGAACAATGCAGTGGTTTTTATCTAAAGTTCGAATAATGTGAATTTGATTCGAACAATTTATAAGTTTATTAAAGTCTGTGGTATCGGGTATTTTAATAAGGTAATATTTCCTTTTTGTCGTCTCATTATTCTCAATTTGGTGTTGATTTACAAAATTAGTCCATGCTAATGTTTGACAGAAACTTTGTAGGCTTCCGAAAAAAAGTAAAATGAGATAGAATTTTGACACAATGAGGATTTTTTAATTAATGTTAAATTTAGTCATTAAGTTTAATTTTGTCAAAAAATAGCATTTTTAGAGTCAAATTTTATTTTTTTTAATATTTTTTATGTAAAATTTGTTGTAAAATTTATATTTAAAATTTATTTTCTTTTTTTAAAATGTAAATTTTATCATAAAATTATCATAAAAAAAGTATTTTTAATAAAAAATAATAGGTTTTTAAAACTTTTTGATGAGAAATAAATAATGAAGGCTTGTCTGTTGTAATTTAGCAGTACTAGCGCTAGACACACAATTTACTAATTAATATTTCGTTCGTTATGAATATTTTCATTAAAAAAAAGGCATACTTATGCTTTATTATGTCAAGCTTATTATTGGGTCTTTTTACATCATGTGAGACAGAAAACACCGATACAGTTTCAGAAGAGGAAACTGAGCTAACATCATCAATTAGTACTGCAGATTTAATCAAATTAAAAAATCTAGGATTTGAAGCTAACACCGCAGAAATAACCGATTTTATACTCCCCGATGGTACATCAGAGTCAAGGTACTTAGTAGAGGGAGACATTGCGTTACCTGAATCTTATTTAAAGTCCTTCGATGTTCAAGAAGAAATTATTGGAGAGCAATACCGTACCTTTAATTTGGTAACAGCTATAACTACCATCAATGTTATAGGAATTAGCGAAGGTAGATTTGCATTACCTCAAAATAGTGTTGAAGGTTTACGTAGAGCTATAGATAATTTCAATAATTTAGGTTTAGATATACGCTTCACTTTAGATTTTGGATTTAGAGGTTTTCGGGATTTTGATATGGTAGTTTACTATAACCCAAATGAAAGAGATGATCAAGGAAGGTTGATAAGTGGAGGAGTAGCAGGTTTTCCGAGCAGAGCAGGTTTTCCAAATCAATTAATTCGCATATACGGTCTTGGTGATAGTAATGCCAATGTAAATGAGCATGTGATTACACATGAAATGGGACATTCAATTGGATTAAGACACACAGATTGGTTTAGTAGATCAAGTTGTGGAAGCAATGTATCTGAAGGAAGAACAAATGTAGGAGCTGAATTTATACCTGGTACAGCTAGAGGTGAGGATCCAAGTTCAATTATGAGCGCTTGTTTTGGAGCAGGAGTCAATGGAGAGTTCAATAATAATGATATTACTGCACTTAACTTTTTGTATTAAAACACTAAACAATTTCACTATAAGTTAAATAGTGATTATAAAAAAGTACTTTTTTAGTTTTTCCTAGTTTAATACTCTTTTATTGAAGACAGCATGGTTTTTAACCATGCTGTCTATTTTTAGATTAATTAATGTAGTGTAGGTGCTATTTTTTCAACCACAGCAATAGTTTCGTCTAAATCTTTATAGCTAAGGGCATCGGTAATAAACCAAGTTTCAAAAGCGCTTGGCGCAATGTAAATGCCATTAGTTAACATGCCATGGAAAAACTGTTTAAACGTATCATTATTTCCTTTAGCAGCAGTAGTGAAATCGATAACAGGTTCGGCATCAAAATGCACAGAAATCATAGATCCAAGTCTATTTATGGTATGCGTTACCTTATGTTTGTTTAAAGCTTCGGCAATTCCTTTATGTAAGTAAGCTGTTTTTTCTGCTAAACGATTAAATACCTCTTTGTCGTTATTTAACTCGGTAAGCATGGCTAGTCCTGCAGCCATGGCTAAAGGATTTCCACTTAATGTTCCAGCTTGGTATACGGGGCCAAGTGGTGCTAAATGATTCATAATTTCATCACGTGCGGCAAAAGCACCTACAGGTAGTCCACCTCCAATTACTTTTCCAAAAGTGACAATATCAGCGTTTATATTAAATAGTTCTTGAACACCACCTGGAGCTAAACGAAATCCGGTCATTACCTCGTCAAAAATGAGTAATATATTGTGCTTATCGCAAAGATCTCTCAAGCCTTGTAAAAAACCGTTAACAGGAGGAATACATCCCATATTCCCAGCTACGGGTTCTATAATAATACAAGCAATTTCATTTTTATTAGCATTAATTAAGTTTTCAACATTAGCTAGGTTGTTGTATTCGGCAAGTAAGGTGTCCTTTGCAGTTCCGGCAGTAACACCAGGGCTATTTGGAGCACCAAATGTTACAGCACCACTTCCGGCTTGTATTAAAAAGGAATCACTATGTCCATGATAACAACCTGCAAATTTGATAATTTTATCTTTTCCAGTAAAGCCACGTGCTAAACGTACGGCACTCATGCATGCTTCAGTACCCGAATTTACAAAACGAATTTTGTCAATATTAGGAACCATGCTCACGGCAAGCTCTGCAATTTTAGTTTCAATTTCGGTAGGCATTCCAAAGCTAGTTCCAAGTTTGGCTTTTGTCACAACAGCGTCCACAACAGGTGGATGTGCATGACCTAAAATCATAGGTCCCCATGAGTTAATGTAGTCAATGAGTCGATTGCCATCTTCGTCATATAAATAAGCCCCTTCGGCTTTTTTTACAAATATAGGGTCGCCTCCTACTGCTTTAAATGCGCGAACGGGTGAATTCACACCACCGGGAATTACTTTTTTTGCTTCATTAAATAAAGCGCTACTGCGTTGATATAACATATTAAAAATCCTTTGGTAGGGGTTTTACGTATAAGGTTTGACCTTCGTGAATAGTATTATTTTCAATGCCGTTGAATTCTTTTAATTGATCAACAGATATTTTGTTTTTACGAGCAATACTATATAAAGTATCTCCTTTTTTAACCGTGTATTGATCGGATTTTCCAATTACTTTTTTGGCGTCTTTTTTTGATTTTCCCAACACGCTAGCATCATAGTTGTATAACTTATACTTTTCAATAAGGTTGATCAATTTGGCAGGGTATTTTGGGTCGGTAGCATAACCAGCTTTTTGAAGACCTTTTGCCCAGCCTTTGTAATCGTCATTAGCGAGTTTAAATAAACCCAAGTAACGTTTACGTCCTGTTAAAAATAAGGAATGATCTTGGAAAGAAAAGCTTGCATTACTGTATTTTCTAAAACACTCCTGTTTGCGATCATCATCGTGGTATACTTTGGCGCCTTTCCAATCATGACATTTAATACCAAAGTGATTGTTGGCTCTACGTGTTAAATCACCCGAACCTGCTCCAGATTCCAAAATTCCTTGGGCTAGGGTAATACTTGCAGGTATTTTGTATTCGCGCATTTGCTCCATAGCAATTTCAGAATAAGTATCAATATAGTTGTTGATCTTATTGGTGTAAGTGCCTACTGCTGGTGCAGACTTAGGAGTACTTGTAGGCTTTTTTGTAACAGTTTTTGGTGTGTTAGGTGTTTTTTTGGGAGTAGTTTTATGTGTGCTCGTTTTCTTTTTTGGTGTGTAAACTATTTTTTTACTTTTACACGAAAACAACAAAAATACACTAGCTATAAGTGTGATGAATACGTTAAATTTCATAATTGGTTGTAATAAGCTTTTGCCCCTTTTTTTTCAGTTTGGTATTTATACCAGCTATACCTTGAAGACCGCCAGTATGAATGGCTAAAATACGTGTTTTTTTTCGAAAGTTTCCTTGCTTTATACTTTCAAAAATACCGTGTAAGAGTTTTCCTGTGTATATAGGATCCAATAGAATTTTTTGAGTTTTATAGAATTCATTTATAAAACTAATGAGTTCGGGAGTGGTTTTAGCGTAACCTCCTAAATGATAGTTTCTGTTTAATTCCCAATTGGTCTGCGTTGTTTTTTTTGAAATTTCTTTATGTAAATAAGTTTCTTTAAGCGCGGGAAATCCAATAACATGTTGTTCTGGTTGGGCACTGCGTATTAATCCTGTAATGGTGCCTCCAGTGCCTACGGCGCAACAAATAACATCAAAAGAATGATCGTTTGGTGTTAAAATTTCGGTACAGCCTTGTATAGCAAGTTCGTTAGTGCCGCCTTCGGGAACCAAATAAAAATCACCAAATCTTTTCTGTAGTCCCGTTATAAATGTTGCTTTCTCTTTTAATTTATACTCACTTCGGCTTATAAAATGAAGTTGCATTCCTTGTTTAACAGCAAAAGCTAAGGTGTTATTTTGAGCAAGTGTTTTGGAAAGATCAACGCCTAGTTCTTCTCCCCTAATGATACCAATGGTTTTAAAACCATAGAGGTTGCCAGCGCAAGCTGTTGCAACAATATGGTTGCTATAAGCACCTCCAAAGGTGAGTAATGTTTGTTTATTTTGCTGTTTGGCTTTGGCAGTGTTATATTTTAATTTTCGAAATTTATTACCCGAAATATGTGGGTGTAGTAGATCTTCTCTTTTTATAAAAAGTTCAATTTGGTATTGCTCTAATAACGGATGTAATATTTGATCATTTTTTACCGTAGTTATCATACGATAAAATTAAAGGTAACGTAAAAAATTCCATCGAGGACGATGGTTTATATAAAATAGATTCGACTCTTGGTCATATGCCTCACGTTCAAATGAGATGTTGCGATAAGCGATGTAGCGATCCTTATGAATTGCCCATTTAATTAAAAACTCAATACCGTACCAAATATAAAAAGGGAGTATGAGTAGTTCCAGTTGTTGTACCAAATGAATTTCTTCGTGATTCATTAATGTACTATCATTTTTAAGGGCTTCCTCTTTTAATATAATAAAAGGCCAAAGCGTCATTCCTCCAAAATGTTTTCCTAAAAGTATTTTACTTACTAGCACTCGCATACGGCCGCAAGATAGTATTTTTGTTTAAAAATAGAAATGGATTTTATTCATGTCAACATATAGAAAAGTACTTAAGCCAGAAGAAGGAGATTATTATTTAACCCCCGAAGGTTATCGCTGTTTTACGGAGCAATATCACCTTAGACGTGGCTATTGCTGTAAAAGTGGTTGTAAGCATTGTCCCTATGGCTTTGATAAAAATAAAGAATAGTTATTAAGAATAACTTACTATTGTTGTTAATAATTTGTTGTTTACCATAGTGGAAATTAGGTAATTTAAGAAACAATTAAAGATATTTACGCTTGATCGGTATGATTTTTGATAATTTATTAAAAAACAAATTATTATGAAGGTCAGATTTATTTTAGGTATTATTAGTTGTTTGCTTTTAACATCCTGTGCTACTGTAAGGGTTACTACCGATTATGATACTAAGGCATCATTTAATCAGTACAAAACATTTGCTTTTTTTAAACCAGGAATTGATCAAGTTGAAATTAGTGATTTAGATAAACGCCGTATTTTAAGATCAATTGATACTGTGATGAGGTTAAAAGGGTTAACTAAATCTGAAACTCCGGATGTATTAGTAAACATTAGTACAGAAGCTGAGAAAAACACCTATTTATACCCTAATAATTTTGGTTTTGGTTTCGGTTGGAGTCCTTTTTGGTGGGGGAATGGTTTTATGAATACTTATGATGTTATTGAGGGCACACTGTTTATAGACTTAATTGATGCCAATAAAAAGGAGCTAATTTGGCAAGGAGTTGGAAGTGCGCCATTGGTACAGCAAGGGCCAGAAGAAAAAGAGGAACGCATTTATGAAATTGTATCTTCTATTTTAGCCAAATACCCACCTACACCAAAATAGTCGTAGTATAGATGAAGCAAATTATTTTAGGAATTTTAATCGGAGCAATTGCTGTTTTTGGATACCATCGGTTTTTAAAAAAAACGGAAACGATAACGGGAAGCCAGTTAATTGAGCAAAAATTAAAAAATGTGAGTAAGCTAGTGGTCACGGAGGGGTATTTTTCGGATGTGATCACTTATAAGGATGCTAAAAAGTATTATTTGGATTGGCTTACTGCCGAAAAAAAGGCTGTAGTACTTGTAAATGCCAAGGCAACAATTTCATATGATCTTAAACAGCTAGAGTTTTCAGTTAATGAATCCGAACAAATTATTAGAATTGTAAAAATCCCTGAGCCCGAAATACAACTTTCGCCCAAATTAAAGTATTACGATATACAACAGGATTTTTTGAATCCTTTTGAAGTTAAGGATTATAATAAAATTAGTGCATTAGTTGATCAACGATTATTGACTCAAATTGAAAGGTCTACTTTTAAAACTAATGCACAAAATAGGTTAATTACAGAGTTGCATTATTTGTTTAATAAAGGAACTACAAAAAATTGGTCTTTGGAATATGACGATATTAGTGAATCACTATTTGAACTTAAAAACTAATTGTGATTAGGTGCTATTATTTTGGACCTAGTTCAATAACATTTAGGTTGTGAATAGTGCCGTTGTCAATTTCAAAACTAAGCATAGTACGTACCTTGTGGAATCCATGTTTGCCGCAAGCGCCGGGATTCATGTGTAATAACCCGTAACGTTTATCGGGCATTACCTTTAAAATATGCGAATGTCCGCAAATAAATAATTTAGGAGGATTGGCTTTAATCTCGTCACGTGTATTTACGTTGTATTTTGGAGGATATCCACCAATATGAGTTATCCAAACATCAACACCTTGGCAAGTAAATCGATTGTTTAAGGGGAAACACTTTCTAATTTCATGATCATCAATATTACCAAAAACACCCCGTAAAGGTGCTACTTTTTGTAGCTGGTCTGTTACCTGTAAGCTCCCAATATCACCTGCATGCCATACCTCGTCAGCTTGACTGGCATAATGCAAAATTCGGTCATCAATATAGCTATGTGTATCGCTAAGTAAAAGGATTTTCATTTTCTAATTTTAATGCAAAAGGTTAGGTAAATGACGTAAATAAGTAAGCAAAGAAATACGTTTATTTTGAATTTAGAAAGTTTTATTTTGTTGTGTGTTGTGTGTTGTGGGTTGTGGGTTGTGAGTTTTTGTTGGGTATCATTGTTTGGATAGAAATGATATAATAGTTCGAGTGAAATTCTGGAAGAATTTTGTATCGAGAACCGCTCTTTAATTGCTATCTAGAAACTAAAGTCTGTCTAAAACTTTTGAATAAAAAATTTTTTATTTCTACAATTTTGAAGAAATAAAATATTTCTCACAACTCACAACTCACAACTCACAACTCACAACTACCTCCGTTGCATCTGTTTTAAATTAATCCAAAACAAACTGGCACAAATAGGGATAAAAGCTAAATCGTAACCTTGTATTTTCGAAAACCATACGCCAAAAGTAGTCAAAATACAGAGTAGCATTAGGGTCGCAAATGTTTTGTGAATTTTTTTATATTGGGTAAAACAAAGCGCAAAACTCACAAAATAAAGAGGGTTACACCATAATAAATTGTAATTTTTTTGAACTTCGGGGTGCGCGGAAAACAAGGTTAAAACCAAAATAATAACACCCCCTAAAGCCACAACTACGGTGAAAGTTTGTATAAGTACTCTAGATCGGCCAAGTACTAATGCTACAAAAAGAAAACAGAAAAAAATGAAAGGCGTAAGTTTCCATGTTGATGTTTTTTTGGGAGCTAAATTAGGCAGAAGCTTTTTTTGTCTTCCAGCCAAAGCTTCATTATTCACTGTTGCTTTTTCAAGTTCTTCCGAAAGGTAATCGGGTAAAAACATGAGTTCACTGGTGTTAATGTTTTTATCAATAGTACTGCCTAGTGCTAAATTGATACCAAATTTAAACCACGGAGCCACTTTGGAATAGTCGTTTAAGTATGAGCGGTAGGTTTTATGGGTTTCGCTAGGGGTATAGTTAATGTCTTCGATATCGTTAAGGAATACATCGCGTAATTCGGTACTACAATTTTTACTTAAAAAACCGTAACGATAATACCTGTTTTCGGGACGGTATAGGAATTCGAGGCGATCAATAATTTTTGTTGTTTGCTTGTTAGATAGTCGAAGTTCCTGTTCAAACACCTGTCTATTGTCATATTCATACCCCAAAAGCATATGGTTGTAATCCTCAATTCCTAAGCGATAATCCAAGCGTCCGCCAGCAAATTTTATTAAAAAATTAGGAGTTTTAAAGTCGAATATGCCAAAGTTGTACACAATATCTGTATCCTCATGTGGGTTTTGAACACGTAATGCAGTATGTCCAAAAATAGCGTGTGATGCTAAACCTGTATCAAAGGTTAGTAAGCTAATTTTAGGTTCCTTTTGGGCAAAAGCTAAAAGTGTACTAAAAAGAAATAAAATAATGAAGATTTGCTTTTTCAATAGAATAAGATTTAAACCGGTCGTTGCACTCCAAGCCGAAGCTGTATCTTTGCGTAAATTTATAGCTAAAATATAAAGTTTGCGATATTTTATAGAACTTTCGTACAATGGCGCTTCTTTTCATGGGTGGCAGATCCAGCCGAACGCCATTTCGGTACAAGAAACCCTTGAAAAAGCCTTGAGTGTATTACTTCGCGAAAGCGTAACTATTATGGGGGCAGGTAGGACAGATACCGGTGTACATGCCAAATATATAGCCGCTCATTTTGATACAGAAGTAGTTTTTGATTCCAAAACTTTAGTATACAAGCTAAATTCTTTTTTGCCCGAAACAATAGCCATAAAAAATATTTTTAAAGTAACCCCAGAAGCTCATGCTCGTTTTGATGCAGTTAGTAGGGCATATGAATATCGAATAGTAACTCAAAAAAATCCTTTTGAAACCCATAGCGCCTATTATATAAAAGGAAATTTGGATGTGCTTGCCATGAATAATGCAGCAAAGCAGTTATTAAAGTATACCAATTTTAAATGTTTTAGTAAATCAAAAACAGATGTAAAAACATATAACTGTGAATTGTTTTATGCTCATTGGGAGAAACAAGGCGAGGTGTTGGTGTTTAAAATATCGGCAAATCGATTTTTACGGAATATGGTAAGAGCTATAGTGGGAACGTTAATTGAGGTAGGTCAAGGGAAATTGAAATTAGCGGATATTGATCGCATTTTGGTTTCGGAAAATAGAGGCGAAGC
The DNA here is from genome assembly GCF_000255455.1 of Aquimarina agarilytica ZC1. Taxonomy (GTDB): domain Bacteria; phylum Bacteroidota; class Bacteroidia; order Flavobacteriales; family Flavobacteriaceae; genus Aquimarina; species Aquimarina agarilytica. The sequence continues at coordinate 98,881 of NZ_JH621260.1, forward strand.
AGGCTATTCAGTCCCGGCAAAAGGCTTATATTTAACAGATGTTACGTACCCCAAAACAATACGGCTGATTAATGAGTGAAAAGAATAATCCATACGATTTAAGTGTACTAAAAAAATTGGTCAAATTTACCAGTCCTTATAAAGGAGTATTGTTTTTAGTAACACTAACGGCTATTTTAACTTCAGTTTTTGCCTTAGCACGTCCTCAATTTTTACAACAAGCTATTGATCAAGGGGTTTTAGGTAAAAATAAGGAGCTGTTATTGTATTTTATTCTTTTTATGTTAGGCTCATTGTTGTTAGAAGTACTTTCGCAACTCACCTTTATATTTTTTGCCAATTGGTTAGGCCAGCATGTGGTTCGTGATTTGCGTACACAGTTATTTAAACGCATGCTTAATTTTAAAATGCAGTATTATGATAATGCAGCTGTTGGGCGTTTGGTCACTAGAGCTGTAAATGATATTGAAAAAATTGCCGAAATTTTTAGCCAAGGATTATTTATGATCATTAGTGACTTGCTAAAAATGACTGCTATTGTGGGGATCATGTTATATAATAGCTGGCGTTTGACATTGATTGTGTTTTTAATGCTTCCGATTATTGTGTATGCCACACGGGTGTTTCACAAAAAAATGAAAGTAGCTTTCGAAAATGTACGAACCGAGGTATCTAATTTAAACACTTTTGTACAAGAACATATTTCGGGAATGAAGATTGTTCAGTTATTTGCCCGAGAAAAAGTAGAGCACGAAAAGTTTAAAGCCATTAATGAAAAGCATAAAAATGCTTGGATAAAAACCGTGTGGTACAATTCAATATTTTTTCCTATTGCCGAGTTGTCGGGTTCTATTGCAGTAGGTTTTTTAGTTTGGTATGGAGGATTACGAAGCATTGAGAGTGTTTCCATTACCTTAGGCTTAGTAGTTATGTTTATTGAGTTAACTAATATGCTATTTAGACCTTTACGACAAATAGCAGATAAGTTTAATACCCTACAAATGGGTATGGTAGCTGCTAGACGTGTGTTTAAAGAACTTGAGTTGGAGGAGGTAATTACCCAAGCACCAAGCACTAAATTGACTAGTGTGAAAGGAGTAATTGATTTTGATGATGTACGCTTTAGTTACCTTCCGGGAGAAGAAGTACTTAAAGGAATTACATTTAATGTAAAAGCAGGTCAAACCGTGGCTATTGTTGGGTCAACAGGAGCTGGAAAATCAACAATTATAAATTTATTGAATCGTTTTTATCAAATTGATAGTGGCGATATTTTAATTGATGGAACTTCGATACACCATGTTTCATTAGCAAATTTAAGGAGTAATATTGCCGTTGTGCTACAGGATGTATTTTTGTTTGCGGACACCATTTTTAAAAATATTACACTAGGTAATGAAAACATTACTTTGGCAGAAGTAAAACAAGCGGCAAAAGAAATTGGAGTGCATGAGTTTATTATGCAATTACCTAATAATTATGAGTATAATGTAAAGGAGCGCGGGAGTATGCTTTCGTCTGGGCAACGTCAATTGATATCTTTTTTAAGGGCCTATGTTTCCAAACCAAGTATTTTGGTGTTGGACGAAGCCACGTCATCGGTGGATACTTACAGTGAACAATTGATTCAAAAAGCCACAGAAAAAATAACTCAAAATCGTACTTCCATTGTAATTGCGCACCGATTAGCCACTATTGTAAACGCCGATGTGATTATAGTAATGGATAAAGGTGAAATTGTAGAGCAAGGTTCACATAAAGAATTACTAAAAAAATCAGCAGGTTATTATAAAAACTTATACGAAGTACAGTTTGCCGAGGCTATGGTGAATTAATATTTTTTTATAGAAAATAAGCAGATGAGTAGCATGCAAAAAAATGAGGAAGCCTATTTGTTCACATCAGATCGATTAGGGTTTCGGAATTGGTTGGAAACTGATTTGAGTGAGTTTGCCAAAATAAATGCCGATCCAGCGGTAATGGCTCATTTTCCATTTGCCTTGACTTTTCAAGAAACTAAAAAACTTATGGCAAGATTGCAAGCGATGTATCTAAAAATGGGATACACCTATTTTGCTGTCCAAGTTTTAAAGACCGGTGAGTTTATCGGTTTTATAGGTTTGGCATACCAGGATTATGAAGCGCCGTTTAATCCAGCAACAGATATTGGTTGGCGCTTAAAAAAATCCGCATGGGGAAAAGGCTTTGCAACCGAAGGAGCTAAACGTTGTGTAGACTACGCATTTAATGAATTGAAATTGGATAGGCTAGTGGCAACTTGTACTGTGGATAATGAGAAGTCCGAAAATGTAATGCAAAAAATAGGAATGACAAGGCAAGGAGCATTTAAGCATTCGAAATTGAAAAAATTCCCCGATTATGAGCAATGTGTTTGGTATACCTTATCGAAATAATAGCATTTGAGAATTACCCTAAATCCTCGGTTAATTTTTGAATTAATTCCAGTCCAGAAGTGTATACAACAAATTCACCATTGTTAATGTATGATATTTTACCATTTTCTTCACTAACCACTAAAGCAACAGCATCTGTTTTTTGAGTAATACTTACAGCAGCACGGTGACGCAAGCCAAAGCGCAAAGGAATATTAAGATCACTGGAAACAGGAAGAATAACCCGAGTGGCACTAATGATGTTATCTTCGATAATCATGGCGCCATCATGAAGCGGACTGTTCTTGTAAAAAATACTTTCAATAATTGGAATATTTACTTCGTTATTCATACTGTCTCCAGTAGTTTTTACAAAGTCTAATGAGGTATTTCGTTTAATAACTATAAGTGCGCCTGTAAATGTGTGACTCATGTTTTCGCAAGCTTTTACTATAGCGGTTACGTTAGTCGAAATTTCTTTATTGCTGTCTTTTAAAAATTTGAGTTGGGCAAAAAAACGATTTCTCGAAGCAAAATTGGTGGATCCTACCATAAGAAGAAATTTTCGTATTTCTTGCTGAAACACCACAATTAAAGCAAACATTCCTACACCAATAAATTCTCCTAATACAGAGCTTAGCATAAGCATGTCTAAGGCTTCTGTCAACTTCCAAACCCCATAAATAATAACAATTCCAATAAAAATATTAATGGCAGCTGTTCCCTTGACTAATTTGTATATATAGTACAATAAGGTAGCGACCAATACAATGTCAATAATATCTAAAAAGCGAATGTTAAGGAAATCCAATTTATCTGTGTCTGTTTTCGTAAAAATAGTGAAATAAACGATTCTTATTCAGCTTTTTTTAACGCGCTATTTTTTGGACTTTAATATCCACATTTATAAACGAGTCTTTTCCATTTGCTACAAACTGTTTAATTTTTAGCGCTCCTTTTCTACCATCGGCGGTTTCAAATACGATAATCCTCGGAGTAATTGCATTTGTAAATACTAGTGACCCCTCTGGAGTTTCGGTTATGCTAATAGCGCTTAACAAAGCATCGGTAGTCATCGTATCAAACTCATTAACCGATAATGAAACACCACACATACAGTTTTCCAAACTATTTATAATTTTAGTTTTAGAGGCATTTACTAAATTCGGAAACGTAGTATTTTCCAAATTATCTGGCGAAACAAAAACATTACGCGTAAAATTTTCATTCAATCCAAAATACACGAAATCAATCGAGCTGCTATTTTCGGGCGTAAGCTCATTGGCATAAAAAACGCTACGCGTATCAAGGTCGTAAAAACTACCGATACTATTACCTGTGTGCGCGGCATTTACCCCTAAATTGACATTCTTTAAAACTCTTAAATTAGTATCTGTAACTATTTCAATAGTTTTTGTAATGGATTTTGTTTCCTTTCCATTACTAGCGGTTAGTTTAAGCTCTTGGGTACCCGCTGTATTAAAGGTGACATTTGGTTCCGCTTCATCACTATTTAATGGAGTAGCATTGGTAAATTCCCATTCATATGATGTGGCGCTTATACTATTGTTTTTTATAGTTACCGTAACAGGTGCTTGAAAATCATCGTCATCAAAATTTACTTCATATTCAAAATCGGCTTCTAAAAACGGAGCCACTTCAATGCGTTGCTCAAAGGTTTCTGTTTCACGTCCATTAGTCGCCTCTAATGTAATTTTATGTTCTCCTGGAGTTGAAAATACAATTACTGGGGGCTGTTCACTTGTGCTTGTTGCTGGCACTCCATCTTGAAAAGTCCATTGATAACTTGTTGCTCCAGTAGTTAGATTTTCGATTTGCGCCTTTATAGGTGAAAAAGTATCTATTTCGGGGGTTACAGTGAATTTAATAGCCACGGGATCATCAATATTCAATACTTTTTCCAAAAAGGCTTCCGATCCATCCTCATTAGTGGCTTTAAGTGAAATTTTATGAGTCCCTTTAGTATTAAAAATAATAACCCCAGGATTTCGTTGACTCGAAATTGCTGGTGAGCCTGCTTCAAATGTCCATTCATAGCTATCAGCCCCACGCGTGTTATTAAATATAATCACTTCCACAGGTACCGAAAAATCATTATTAAACACTTCAAATTCAAAATTAATATCTACAGGAACAGCTTCTTCTTTTGCACAATTCACTAAAAATATAAAAGTTATAAGCCCGTAAAAATATCTTGAAATTATATTCATTTGCTTTGATTTTTCATTTTTCAAATATACTCATTTTGATTGTTTAGCAGATTTTTTAGCGTGCATTCCTTGAAGTTGGGCAGTAGGGTTTATGAAGCTAACTTTTTATGTAGAATATAGAAATGCAGTATTAAAATGTATCCATCCGAGCAAACACATATTTTAAATTACACAGTTGTGTTTTAAGTTTGAAG
>NZ_JH621261.1 GCF_000255455.1 Aquimarina agarilytica ZC1
TTTTACAAAAATAATACAGCAAAGAATATCTCAAAAGATGTACTTGCTCGGGGGGATACCTGTAAATAAAAATTTCGCGTATTGAATGTTTTTTAAGTTCTTGAATCTTAAATTTTTATAATATTTAGTGTTGTCAATATTAAGATGAATAGAATAATACCCTTCTTGTATTCCTTCGTATAGAATTGGTTTCCATTCGAACCATTTGCCATCTATGGATTGAATTTGATATTCTATTGATTGTAGATCAGATTTAGTAGATAAAATTATTTCTACTCCTTGAAAGATGTTTGTCGGATTTATTTTGGTAGATTTTCCAATGAAAAATTTGGAATTTTCAAATTGATCAGAAAATTCAATGATCTCTCCATAAGGATCGTCATTATGGAGTTCACGATTAATCTCATCATTTGATGTGGAAACTTCTTCATCAAAAGACTCCTTTATACAGCTAGAAATAGATAGCATGCATAAGATAAAAAAATAGTTAATAAAATGATTGCGATTCATTGAGATGAAAGTTTAAATTAAGTTATTTTATTACAAATGTCAGTTATAAAATTTAATGTATTGGTAGTTATTTTGTGGATGGTAGGATTAAACTTGTGTTTTGTTTAAAAATGAATATGAGTTGTTTGGTTTTGGGTATATTAGTTTAAAAATTAATGGATAATTTACTCTAGGTTTATAAAGCGAATATTGAATTGTTCAGAAATAATAAATTTATAACGAAACCGTTTTTATTTGTATGAATGCTAATTCTAAAACTCTAAATAATGATTACTTCTGTGCTTATAGATGATGAAAAAGCTTCATTGGATACCCTAGAATGGAAAATTCAAAACTATTGCCCTATCATTAAAGTAATAGATAAAATTATAGATTCCAGAATGGCAATAGACTCTATTGTAAAAAACAGACCAGATTGTATATTTTTAGATGTAAATATGCCAAAGATATCAGGATTTGACCTTCTGGATAGTTTAAATGATATTCAATCTTATGTAGTATTAGTGACAGCTTATGAGGAATACGCACTACGAGCAATTAAAGCTTCTGTTTTTGACTACCTTTTAAAGCCAGTAGATAAATGTGATTTAATATCTTTAACTAAAAAGCTACAAAAGGATCTTGTAACGAAAAGTGTTCTTTGTGAAAAAAATCACATTCAAAATGTTAGTGTTGAAAAAAAATAGGCATTCAAGCCAAAGGTTTAATTAGTTTTTATGAATTAAACGAGATTGTTTTTATAAAAGCTGAAGGAAGTTATACTAGAATCTTTTTAACTAATAACAGAATGGAGATGATATCAAAAAATTTGAAAGAAACTATTTCTCTTTTTCCAGAGAATGAAGTTTTTTTTAGAGTTCATAACTCTTATTATATTAATCTCAATCATATTTCAAAGTATTATAAACATCAAGGAGGGACATTGATAATGAGTAATAATGAAAGTGTAAATATTAGTAGACATAAAAAAACTGAAATACTAAAAAAAATTCTTTAAGAGTTTAATTTCTAATGATTTTATTATTTTCAGTTTTTTCTTTTATAAATAATTTATTTCTGCAGATAGAATTGAATTCTTTAAAATATTATGAGCTTTTTGGTTTTCAGGCTTGGGTTCAAGGGGTTTTATCTGTTCTTTTTCTTTATCATTTCCTTTTTTTCTTTCAAAACAAAAATCGAATGTTTCTTTATTACAGTGCATTTGTGTTTTGTCTTTTGGTATATTTTGCTCATTATGTTCCTAAAATGTTTTATGTTCCGGATATTTCATATGTTTCTGTGACATTATTTTATGGGATTCAATTTTTGGCCTATTTTTTTTATATCTGTTATGTTAGAGAGGTTTTAAATACCAAAGTTTTAATCCCTGAATGGGACACTATTCTACAACTAGCCAAAAAGATATTACTTATTTTTATTGTGATCGTATCAATTTCTAGTCTTTTTCTTAGCACCATTGAGATTTTTACTCTCGTGGTTTTATTGTTTTATTGTTTTATTTGGTTACTTTGTTTGCAACGGTTAATTACTTTATATTTTATCGTTTTGCTGGAATGCCAGTAAAACTTTTGATTACAGGATCTGTGGTTTATCTTGTTCTTGCAAATGTTAGTTTGATTATAAGTGTTCGTATAGTATTCTACAATATTGTACCAAAATATAATCCAATCATTTTTATGCAAATTGGAGCTATAATTGAAGGGTTAATTTTCGCATTAATAGTCGGTTACAAATTTAATGACATTGAGCGTAAGAAAAGGTTAGCTCAAATACAATTGCTTAATAAATCAGTAGAAGCCTCTGAGTTAAAAGTAACTGCTTTAAAAGCACAAATGAATCCTCATTTTATATTTAATGTATTAAATTCTATCAATAATTTTATATTAAAAAATGAAAAAGAATTAGCTTCCGATTATCTAACTAAATTCGCAAAGTTAATTCGTGTTACCTTAAAGAATTCATCTCAGTCTACGGTAAGTCTTAAAGAAGAACTAGATACAATTAGAACCTATGTTAATCTGGAACAATTAAGGATTGAAGATGGCTTTGATTTGATAATAAACAATAATCAAAATTTGGATCTAAATCAAATAGAAATACCTCCACTTAGTCTACAGCCTTATGTGGAAAATGCGATATGGCACGGGCTGTATTCCAAAGAAGCGGAGGATAAGAAGATAGAGATAAGTATTAGTTCGAAGCTTGAAAATACACTTAATATAATCGTCAAAGATAATGGAATAGGAAGAGAAGCATCTTCAAAATTGAATCTTGAAGTTAAAAAATCTTTTGGAACTAAGATTACAAAAGAAAGAATAAAAATGATCTATCCTAATTCTTTGGTGGAAATTAAAGATATATATTCAAGTAATAACCCGAGTATCGTTTTAGGTACAAAAGTATCAATAATTATTCATGGTTTACCGAATTTATGAAGTTTAAATATGTTGATATTGTGAGTAGTTTAGTTGTTTGAATTCTAATTAATCTTTTCGTAGTACCTCTGGTTTTCGTAGTTGGCGATCTTTTAGTCAAAAATAAGGAGTGGAAGTAAATCAGAATTAATAATCAATACAGTATTTGTTTCTTTATCGATATCAGATTGTGAATAATCAAAAAATATTTTTCATTAATAAAAAACACAAAATGTCCCATTATTCCTAAGTGATTACCAAATTTTCTTGCATATTTCATGTTATGAAGAGAAAAATAGAACAGATAGAACAATCGTGAAGGAGGGAGGCTTAACTTTACTACTTTTAAAAAACAATAAAAAACCAGGAGGGGTTTTAGTTCTCCTGGTTTTAAACCAAGAGAGGTTTTAGTTCTCTTGGTTTGTGAGCTAATTAATAATTACATAGAGAGTTTGTGTTTACTCTTTAAGGAATTTAGCTTTATAAGAATATTTTTTTCCGGTAATGGAAATAAAATATAAGTTGCTATGGAGTTCACTTGTATCTAAGATATAGTTCTTCTCTTTGATGAATTTAGTTTCTATTACCGTTCCACTTATATTGTATATTTTCAGTACATATTCCTCCTTCAATTCAGAAGGAAAAACGATATGAAGATTATCTTTTGTTGGATTTGGAAAAAAATTTAAAGCAGTTTTGGAGGTTATTTTTGCCTTTTTACAATCATCTAGTTGTAGGGAACCAAAAACTGAGGTATCTTTCCATGCAATATCCTGATTAGCGTTCCAAGCTGTTTTTCTATCTCTATCTCCGCCATCATCATCATCATTAATGTGTATGTCTAACCCAAGTCTATTGCCTGTGTTTGGGTTTAAACCAATAAAAGACCACGCAATTTTGGCTTCTATCATATAACCAGAATTTGTTTTGGTTTGAGCAAAAGTGACTCCAGTAGGATTTTGTTGATTTGCCGGATAGTGATATACGTTTTGGTTATTGTACTCAAATATTAGTTGATGATCATTTTGATCATAAGATGAGCTCTTGCTATTATCACCGTCTATATAAATTTCTACACTATCATCTTGATAAGGTTTTTCAGAATCATTTTGTAATATATCATCTACTACATCTACTAAAATGTAAAGATATTCTGAATCCCATTTTGTTTGAAATTGTGATTTTTGGTTAGAGCTTGTTCCTACTATTTGATTTTCTATAGATAAAGAGTTTAAAGGCCAATCGTTATTACGACCATCAATAATTGGAGTATTGTTATTTTCTAAACAAATTTTATCTGCACCTGTATTTACAGGAAGACATTCTTTAGGCGAAACAGTTCCAAAAACAGCAGTATTTTGCCAAGCAATATCGCTTGAAGCGTTCCAGGTTATCTTTTTATCTCTGTTACCTCCATTATCATCATCATTAACGTGGATATCAAGGCCAAAAGGTTTATCTATTTCCGGATTTATGCCTATAAATGACCAAGCTATTCTAGTTTCTAATGTATAACCAGAATTCTTTGAGGTTTGTGCAAAATTAACACCACTAGGGTTTTGTTGATTTGCTGGATAATGATATACTGTTCCACTATTATATTGGAAAACTAATTGATGATCATTATTGTCATAAGAAGAGCTTTTTTCATTTCCTCCATCTATATAAATTTCTACGCTATCATCTTGGTAGGGCTGTTCAGAATCATTTGACAAGTCGTCATCTGTTACATCTACTAATATATAAAGATACTCTGAGTCCCATTGTGCTTGGAATTTAGCCGATAAATCATTGTCAGATGTTACATTGCCAAGAATTTTATTAGAAAGAGGATATGAGTTTTGGGACCAATCTGCATCAGAACCATCAATTGTAAGTTGTGTATTTAAACTACAAATTTCTTTTTCTGGTTGATTAATAGGTGTTCCCGCACAATTACAGTTTCCGTCCTCTACATCATTCTCTGTATTTGGATCTCCATCATCACAAGGGGTACCAGAAGAAGGACAGTTTACGTCATTTATATCATAATAATAAATGCCATCAGAGCCAGGTCCTACATATAATCTTCCATAGATAAATGGATCACCTTGCATTACTTTTGCTTGATTAAAGTTTCCTTGAATATAAGTTCCTATTTTCTTCCAACTTGAACCTCGGTCTATACTCATATGATACCCAAAATCTCCATTTACTTCACCTTGAATAAAAATAGTCGGATAATTTGAATTGGGTGCTGCTTTACCAACGGCAATATTATTTACTTTGTCTGTATTAGAGATTTCATTCCAGGTAGCACCTCCGTCGGTAGATAAATACACTCCGTGGACACCATCTTCTGCAACACCATTTGGGCCATGAGAATATAAAAGATGTCCAGCTTTACCATCCACTGAAATTAGTTTAGCATGCCAAGCGTTTGGCGGAACACTACCTTGTGTACTCCAATTAACCCCTCCATCTTCGGATTTAAATATTTTACCATTACCCCAATCATATATATAAAAAGTGTTTGGGAGCACTCTATCCGCTACGAGCACTTTTTTCTCTAAGTAAAATGCATGAATACAACAGTTACCTGAATTACAAGGCATGTTAATTTTTTTCCAGGTTTTACCTCTATCTTTTGTATAGTACGCAGGTTTATTACCAACTGGAAGCCAAACTATATTGTTTATGTCATTTGCGGAAACAGCGATATTACCAAAAATCGAATTAACTTCATTTGGTTCTGGCATGCTTTCAAATTTTGTCCAAGTGAGTCCTCCATCCATTGAATATCCCGAATTTCGGTGTTCATCATCATAGCAGCAAAACCTGTGGTCTTCGGTTATAGTAACAACGAAATTGGGATTAGAAGGAGATACGTCAATATCCCAGGTAGAGTTAAAACGGGTATTAGGATAGTACCTATCTGCATATTCTTCAAAATTAGTAGGTTTCTTTACAAACATAGCTCTATCCCATAACCCTGCAATAACATTCCCGTTTTTAAGGGCTACAATGTCGTTGTTTACCATATGTTCTTGCCCATATGAAAGTCCGGTCCACGATATGTCAGAATCATTTGTGTCAGTGGATACCCAAGTGCCAATTCCTCCCGCTCTCCATAGTTTTCCTTCAATAATAGGGTCAAACGTAATTTCTCCTACGGACATCCATCCTCCATCTCCCAAGGTTTTGAACCAAGGGATGTCAGAATCGGCAGTACTCCAGGTTAATTTTGTCCAACTAGGAGAAGACGAATTGGCATTAGTTGTTCTGTAAAAAGGCTTGTCTCCTCTAGCTTTAACAATTACTCTGTTGTTATTAAACGGATCCACGGCAACATCAGCAATATTAGTTTCATTGTTTGGTGTAATATTTTGCCATGTGTTTTTATTATATTTTCTGCAACCAAATTGGCGAGTAGAAACGTATAAATGTCCGTTTCCAGCAATTTCCATATCAGTAAATTCTACGGAATTACTAAAACCAGAGCCAGCTGTAATATTAATCCAACTTGTTCCTGCATCAGTACTTTTATATACTCCAACCCCGTCAATATTAAGGTAGATTGTATTGGTTCTACCATTTGTTGTACCACTGTTGGGGTCAAAAATTATTTCACGAATCCCTCTTTTTTCTGTACCTTTAAGTATATTAGATACAACTTGCCAAGAATCACCTCCATTTGTAGTTTTGTATAACCCATTATTAATACTACCAAAGTAAACAACATTTTTGTTATTAGGGTCGATGGATAGTCTTTCTCCATGTAATTTGGACTCATCTCTATTTGCTGACATTCTAATGTTAGGAAAATTAGTAGTAACCCAAGTATCACCTTGGTCAACACTTTTAAAAATAGTATTGTCAAAAGCCATGTAAATTAGATTTTTGTCGGAGGGAGCTGAATTTATACTGAGTACACCTCTATACTTGTATAAATTTACTCGATCTGCAGGCATGCTTGATGCGGTGATTAGAGGGGTCCATTCTTTATTGTTTTCGTTCCATTTCCAGGCATTACTAACATCTGACTTGGCTAATATTAGTGATCCACTGGGGTGAATAGAAAGACCAGTTAACCAACCACCTGCTCCTAATCTTATTTTCTTCCATTGATTTTCTTGGGCGAAACCAGAGTTTAACAAAAAAAAAACGAAAAATAACAACTCAAATAATGGTTTTATTTTTGTATTGTCTATTAAAAAATATTTCATGATAAATTGTGTGAATGTTAAGTGTTTTGAAAGGGGGAGCAAATAAGAGGTCCCGGTAATTTTATAGTTACCAGTACTTCATTGCAAACTCAAACTTTAAAAGCTATTAATGAATTATATTATTTACAATGTCTATCATAACATTGAGTCATGCAGTATGCATAAGCAGCAGTGCAAGCTAAGAGAGCAAATCCTCCTGTTCCAGCACCACAAGCGGTATATGCCGTAGCAGCAGCAGCTACGCATAAGGGATATCTCCAGTTACACTTTTTCCTCTTTTTCATAAATGAATAATTATTAATTTCTTTAATATTTTTCATTCCAATCGCTATAACTTTATTTTGTTCTGTTTCGGAAATCGAAGGAAGTAAATCTGGATAACTCGTCTTTAGCTCATTCGCTATCAAGTTAAGATTTTCTTGAATTTTGATTATTTCAGGTATTTTGAGCAGTGTATTTATGGTTTCTTCATCTTTATTTTGGTATAGTTGATATAATTGTCCACCAGAGATGTTTTCTTATTCCAAAATATTCGCTATTTCATTTACTAACTCATCTTGTAGGATTTCAAATTCCTGAAACTTCGACTCTGCTTGTAGTTCTTTAAACCTAACCTCAGTATTACTCAAAGATTCGTGATCGTTTTCAACGTTGTCCTTAGAACAAGAAGTTATTAAAATTAGAGAAAATAGGATCAGAAAAGAACTTGTTTTTTTCATGTTTAAATGGTTTTAAAAGATTAGTAATAATTTCTGATCAAAATTAAGTTAACCTATGTGTTCCTAAATTTGTTTTTTTATAGTTGTAATAAATAAATTCACAAATGGTTTATATTGGGTTACTGTTGACATTTAATAACAGAGTTCATTCTTTTCAAGGAGGTAGGTTTACTTTTATTTAACTGAGATGTTTTTTATTTGTTCAAACACATCCAGTTTATTAATTGGAATAAGAAAGGGTAGGTGGGCGTTCATAAGGTAGTGTTTCAACTTTGCTTTTGGCGATTAGAGTTTTTTTTGCAGACTTAACGGTTGGTAGTTAATAATAAAAAATTCGATAGTTAACCATACGTAAAAGTGTAGTAAAATGTATAAAAAGTAAAGTTATTCAGAATATTTCTTAAAAATGGTGGTCGCGATATGTCCACCAAATCCAAATGTATTGCTCATAGCAAAATTTATAGTTTTTTCTTTAGCACTTTGTAGCGTTAAATCAAACATGTCGTTAAAATAGGGTTCAATATTTTTGCTATTAATAGTTGGGGGGATGGTATCCTTTTGAATTGCGGAAATACAAGCTATGGCTTCTATGGCACCAGCTGCACCTAATAAATGACCAGTCATGGACTTTGTTGCACTGATATTTAATTGATTTTTTTTGCCAAAGACTCGTTCAATTGCTTTTAATTCACTGATGTCGCCTAATGGTGTAGAAGTAGCATGAGCATTGAGATAATCTATATTTTCCGGTGAGATATTTGCGTCTTCCATGGCGCTTTTCATGCCTAAAAATGCACCTTCCCCATCCGGGTGTGTTCCTGTTAGATGATACGCGTCTGCTGCCATTCCGCCTCCGACAATTTCTGCGATGATCGTGGCGCCTCTTTTTTTAGCATATTCTAATTCTTCCAAAATAATAGCTCCAGCACCTTCTCCCATTACAAAACCATCTCGTTCCATATCAAAAGGTTTAGAGGCCGATTTTGGATTTTTGTTATTTGTTGATAGTGCTCTTGAAGCATTAAAACCACCTATACTGCTTTCGTTTATAGGAGCTTCTGAGCCACCGGTGATTATCATGTCCGCTTTTCCCCATCTTATATAGTTAAAAGCATCGATGATGGAGGTATTAGATGTTGCACAAGCTGAAACTGTAGTAAAATTTATCCCTCTTAATCCATATTTTATTGAAATAACGCCAGAAGCAATATCTACTATCATTTTTGGAATAAAATAAGGGTTAAATCTTGGAGTACCATCACCTTTAGCAAACTCAGTTATTTGTTGTTGGAAAGTGTTAATACCTCCATTACCAGATCCCCAAATAACTCCAATACGGTTTTTGTTTAGTTTGTCAAAATCAATATCACTGTTTCTTATGGCTTCATCTACAGCTATTAAAGCATATTGTGTAAATAAATCATATTTACGAGCTTCAGATTTTGGAATAAAATCGATAGGATCAAAATTTTTGAGTTCGCAGGCAAATTTTGTCTTAAATTTTTCCGTGTCAAATTTCGTAATCAAAGATGATCCACTTTTTCCTGTAATTAACGATTCCCAAAAGTCATTTGTGTTGTTTCCGATAGGGGTTAGAGCCCCAGTGCCTGTTATTACAACTCTTTTCATATCTGTTTTTCTATTCTTAAGAGATTGGAGTATCCTTTGGCGATAAGTCGAGCCTTAGAATTATTCCATATTTCACATTGTACATTTATAATTTTTTTTCCTTTCTTGATTGTTTGGGTTTCTGCAATTATAGTTTGTCCTTCATGTGCGGTAGAAAAATAATCAACCACGTTATTTATAGTGGTGTATGCAGAAGGTTCTCCGAAAGAAAAAACAGTCGCTCCTATGGTATCATCTACAATCGCTGCTGTTATACCACCGTGCAAACTGCCTGAAGGGTTGAGCCATTCTTTTCGTATTTCATATTCAAATATTAAATTATCTTCTTTCACAGAAATTAAAATAGGATTTAGCCATTGCATTAAAGGCGAGGGAGAATTAGTTGCATCTTTTCCTACTTGAGTTTTTAAAAATTCAATTGCGTTGTTCATTTTTCTTTTCGTTTAATAATTCTTGTTTAATAGTAGATTTAACGATATCAAAATCATTAGTGCCGGTTAGCCTTGAAATTTGAAGGCTTGCGAGCATATTGGTTATGATCATTAATGCTTTAGTTCTAGATGAACCATAAAAATTGAATGTTTTATTTTTTTTTCCTTCTTCAAGAAAATTGCTTACCCAAACAAGCATTAAGTTAGAGAATACTTTAAGTTTATCTTGAACTCTTGGATCTAAAGTATTGAGGTCACTGGCAAGAGAACCAATTAAGCATATTTTATTCTTCTGTCTTATAATCTGATAAATGGCAAGAAATTGATCTAGTTTGTCTAAAGGGGTTTCTTGTTCAACTTTTTTGATTAGATCTTTCAAATTGTTTATATGATTATCGATAACCGCAATACCTAAATCCGACTTGCTAGGGAAGTGATAATGTATAGAAGAGGTTTTGATCCCTACTTTTTCCGAAATATCATAAAAACTAAATGAGTTGTAGCCTCTTTGTCTTATTAGACTATCGGCAAGGAGAATTATTTCATTTTTTTTAGACATATCATATGTTGCGAATAAATTTTGTATAAATATAAACTTATCTACTAATAGATAGGTAAAAATACTTATTTTTTTTAATTATTCAAAAATGATTAAATTTTTAATTCCTTATTTATTGGTTCTTTCGCCTTGATTTTTAATGCCTTTAATATTAAGATAAAGGTTAAGGTGTTTTCTGAAGAGTTGATCTAAAAACTTTTGTTTTTGGAATAACGGAAAGGATGAATATGGTTTAGTACTTAATGGTTTGCCGCGGAGGAAGTTTCTTGTTTTCAGTTTTGGATAGTTGGGTATTGTTTTGCGCTACCATTTATTTGGATTATGTGTCATTTGATGGTTAAAATGCAACAGTCTGCAAGAAAAATGAAAAAACTAAAGCTAAAAATACTTTATTTCACACAAATAATAATTTAAAATAACGATCGAATGTATAAGAAAGCTAGATTAATGATAAGGTTATTTTTTGTGACTTTAATATTGGTTTCTTGCGAAAACAAGGAGTCTTTTATGGTACATAATGATATAGGCTTACATGATTATAATGAAAAGAATTTAGGATCATTCTCAAAAGTTGTGTGTAGATTTAAATAAGAATCTGATCTTAGCAAAAAAACAGCAATCGGATCCATATATTGACTTACTAAAAGTTCTGTTACCAGAATTACTAATTATTCAAAATCAAAACAAATGGACAACATCACAACAAAACAGAGCCACAATATTATTCAAACTCTATCCCAAAATAGAAAAGGCATACAATTTAGCTCAAAAACTAAAATACATATATGAGAATAATAATGATAAAAATGTAGCTAGACTTAAGTTAGCCAAATGGTACAACCAAGTTGAAAAAGAAGGTTTTAAATCATTTAACACTATAGCTAGAACTATACAAAACCATTATGAAAATATATTGAACTATTTTAATAACAGAAGTACAAATGCTTCAGCTGAATCTTTCAATGCGAAAATAAAGGAGTTTAGAAATCAATTTAGAGGCGTAAGAGATGTAAAATTCTTCCTCTATATATAGGCTAACTAAATTATATGCTTAATTTTGGCTACTCCCCAATAATATTACTTGATCCCTTTTAGTCTTGATCCATTTTTTTTTGAACTCTACAAAAGTTGTATAAAAGCAAAAAGCTTCTTGAAAAATCAAGAAGCTTTTCTTGCGGAGAATGAGGGATTCGAACCCCCGGAGGTGTGACCCTCAACAGTTTTCAAGACTGCCGCATTCGACCACTCTGCCAATTCTCCAGTGTGTCTCATAAGGTATTCCCTAAATGCGAGTGCAAATATAAGAAGCTTTTTTAGTTTGACAAACATTATTTTCATTAAATTCACATTTAATTAAAATATATTTTTAGAAGGAATTTAGTGCACTTACTTTCAGTAGGTTATGTGGTAAAATAAATTAAATCAATGAAGAATGCATTTTTTAGAGGAGTCTTCCTCCTTTTAGTGGTGGGTTGTAAAACCTTAAGTACTGATAATAAGGAAGAAAAAATAGTAGATTTAATATCTAACATAAAATTAGAAGCAGTTGACCCAACTTCTTATGCAAATACCATTACGGAAAATGAACTTAAAGAAACTCTTTATGAATTTGCAGATGATGCAATGGAGGGTAGAGAAACTGGGGAATTAGGTCAAAAAAAGGCAGCAGCTTATTTAAAGGCTCATTACAAAAAAATAGGCATACCTAGTCCGGATACCATTAATTATTATCAAAATATACCTAAAGAATTTTTTAGTGGATCAATTAAAAAATCTGAAAATGTTGTTGCCTTTCTTGAGGGAACTACATACCCAGAAGAGATTATAGTACTTTCTGCCCATTATGATCATTTGGGAGTAAACTCGAGAGGTGAAATTTATAATGGAGCTGATGATAACGGGTCGGGAACTATGAGTATATTACAAATAGCAGAAGCTTTTGTAAAAGCAAAAAAAGAGGGGGTGGGTCCTAAAAGGAGCATTTTATTTTTACATGTTACTGGGGAAGAGAAAGGTTTGTATGGGTCACGTTATTACACAGAAAATCCTTTATATCCATTAAAAAATACAGTGTGTAACCTTAATGTTGATATGATTGGGAGGGTTGATGCAGCTCATGAAAATGCCCCTAATTATATATATATAATAGGTAGTGATCGTTTAAGTAATGAGTTACATTTAATAAATGAAGCTGTGAATGAAAAGTATACTTTGTTTAATTTAGATTACAAATACAATAAGAAATCTGATCCAAATCGTTTTTATTACAGGAGTGATCACTATAATTTTGCTAAAAATAACATTCCAATAATCTTTTATTTTAATGGCGTTCATAATGATTATCATGAAGTATCTGATGTGCCTACTAGTATCAACTATGAATTACTAACCAAACGATCTAAGCTTATTTTTTTCACTGCTTGGGAAATTGCAAATAGAAAAGAGAGAATTTTACTTAATGAGCATTGATTGTAGTAATGAATATATCTAATAATTGTAGCGTTTCATTTTTATAGGCACTATATTTTAATTTGTATGAAATAGGAACGAAAAAAGACACATTATTAAGTTTATAAGCAATTTTTTATTTTATTTGAGCTGATTATTTTAAGTCTAACTTACATTTTGTTTGATGAAATTCATTAAAAAGTTAGTTGATTAACAAATTTTAACAGATTAACTACAGTTTGGATAAAATATCCGTAAGAAAAACTTCTAGGTAATACTAAATAAATCATTTTACTGGTTTATATACCTAAACACTAATAAATAATTTTTTAGGTATGAAATTAACAAAATTAGCTACTATTACAGCAGCAGTACTTTCACTTTGGTCTTGCCAAACAGAAGATACAAATGTGAATAATGATGATACCACACTTCAAGGTCAGACAGAAATTAGAAGTTTAATGGGGATAAAAAACTTCCCCGTTGTTAAACAGCCAGATGGCAGTTTTTTACATGGTGATGTTATTTTAGAAGAGTCAAATTTTGACGATCCCAATGCTCCAGATATATTAGAGCCACAAACTCCTGAAAAAGGAGCATTAACTTTAGGTAATGGTTATGTGCGTAAATGGCCAAATAATACTGTAGTTTTTAGGTATGACAACAGTATGACTTCACAAATGAGAAGCACTTTCCAACAGGCTATGGATGAGTGGAAAAATAAAACTAATGTTCGTTTTAAGGAGCGTACAAATGAAGCTGATTTTGTTACTGTTAAATCAACTGGTGATGATTGTTTTTGTGGATATGCAACTTTAGGACAAGCAAGGAATAGAGGTGTTTTAGCCGTAGGAACTAGAGCTCCTTTATCTGTTGTAATGCACGAAATTGGTCACACTTTAGGATTTTTACACGAGCAAAATAGATCTGATAGAGATGCTTATGTGAAAATTAATTTTCAAAACATATCAAGAGGAGCTGAAGATCAATTTTACAAAAGCGATAATTCTATAAA
Organism: Aquimarina agarilytica ZC1; assembly: GCF_000255455.1. Classification (GTDB taxonomy): domain Bacteria; phylum Bacteroidota; class Bacteroidia; order Flavobacteriales; family Flavobacteriaceae; genus Aquimarina; species Aquimarina agarilytica. Next base: position 13,931 of record NZ_JH621261.1, read on the forward strand.
TTTAACGGACAAGTTAGATTTGCAATCAATAATGATGTATGGATCGTATACATTTTCGGCAAATCGTCAGCCAACAATTGTTGATTTAAACGGGAATACATACAGAAAAACAGGGCGTTTATCTGAAGGTGATATCAAAGGAACAAATAAAGCTTACCCAGGTAATTCTACAGGTGGTGATGATACTACAGATGAGGACGAAGACGAAGATGATGACACTACTGATGAGGACGAAGATGAAGATGATGATACTACAGATGAGGATGAAGACGAAGACGATGATGTGAAAGATCCAAAAGATGTTTGTAGTGGAGTAGCGGAATGGAAGCGTAATGGAACCTATAGTGTTGGTGACAGAGTAACATACAAAGGTTATTTATTTGAAAGAGATTTTTCAAATTGGAGTTTCATAAAAAAATGTGGAGTTACCGTTGAAAAAGACATTTGTGCCGGAATTGATAGATACAATGGAGGAAGATATAATGTAGGGGATCAAGTAGTTTTCAGAGGATATTTATATACTCGTGTTCAAGGAGGTTGGATAAGAGAAGGTCAATGTGGTAGATAATCACTGCTAAAAACTTAGAATAGTATTTTAAGTAAAACTAGTAAGACTACTATAATGAATACAAATAGTTTTTTTAATAGTTAAATTGGGGGAGAGCTGCTTTTTTAAGCAGCTCTTTTTTTTATATAGAAAATTCAGAAACAAAGTTTGAAATAAAGTCCTTTATGTATTTCTTTTGTTCATCTGTTTTACGGATAACTAAAAAGTGGCGTCTCTTCAAGCCTTTTTTGCCAATTTTTTTAAAAACGAGATGATCTAAGGTTTTAAATGATTTTAAGGCCCATTTAGGCATGCATAACAATCCGAAATTCGCTTCTATTAATTCCAATGCAACTTCGGTAAGTGGAATAGCCGAAATTTTGCGAGGAGTAATATTGTTTGGTTTTAAAAAGTGTTCATAAATGGAAACTGTTTCCAAAGGAAAAGAATGAATAATTAAATGTGTATTGGAAAAATGATTTGCACTAATATAATCTAGTGTGTTTAATTTGTTTTCTTTATGCATAACAGCATAAATTTCATCATCAAAAAGATCAATACTTAAAAGCAAATCATTTTTTGGTTTGGAGGTAACAATTGCAATATCTATGTCCTTTGATAAAATTTTTGAAATTGGTTTATGAGTAGCTTCAAGTATTAAATCAACATTAATTTCTGGATATAATAATCCCATTTTTTGAATAAATTTGGGTAAACCTTGATAAAAGGAGTAGCATTCGGTACTTACTTTTATATTCCCGATTGATCCTTGTCGTATTTGCTGAATATTTTTGAAACTGGCATCTATATTTTCTAAAATTTTATTTCCTAAAAGATATAATTCATGACCTTCATCTGTAAGTTTCCATTGAGCTCGTGTACGGTAAAAGACTTTAAACCCAAGCTGATTTTCAAGATCTTTTAACTGGTGGCTTAAAGCTGATTGAGTTAGGAATAATTTGCTTGTTGCATTAGCAATGCTACCTTGTTCAGCTATAGTTTTAATTAATTTAAAGTATTTGATTTCCATAAAAAAAAGTTACATAAGTTGTAACAAAAAAGAGTTATTGATGTGTGAAAAATAATCAACTTAATATTAAAATTATTCAATTTTAATATTTTAAATGAGGCCATAGTATTTTTAGTTTTATGAAAAATTAAAAAGTATAATTATGAGAAAACAAATTGAATTTTATGAGAATAAATTAGCATATGAAATGGATCCGTCCGATTTGTATGAAGCTTTTGAAAGCAATACCACATTTGTAGCTCTTGATACCCGACAGAAAGTTGGTTTTGATAAAGAGCATATCCCAACAGCGATTAACATTCCGCACAGAGAAATGACAGAGGCAAGTACAGTCCATTTAGATAAAGCAAAAATCTATGTATGTTATTGTGATGGAATTGGTTGTAATGCATCCACAAAAGGAGCTTTAAAAATGACTAAATTGGGCTTTAAAGTAAAAGAGTTAATTGGTGGAATTGAATGGTGGAAATTAGATGGCTATGCTACAGCAGGAACTCATTCAAAACAAGGAATGCAATTTAAGTGTTATTGTTAGTTTTTAATTAAAGTTGAAAAACAAAAGTAGCATGCATACATCAAGCTGTAATTAATTTGTGTTAATTTAATGTCATGATTGTAAGATTTGTAAAAGAACAAGATGTAACCGAAGTTGTTAAATTATGTGAGTTGCATGCTGCTTTTGAAAAAACGATATATAGCGCCAGGAATAAGAGCACATTATTATCTACACATTTTTTTAATAAAGAAAGTTATGTAAACTGTTTAGTTGTTGAAGTAGATAAAGAAATTGTAGGATATGCTACTTTTATGAAGCAATTTTCAACATGGGATGCAAATTTTTATATGTATCTGGATTGTTTGTTTTTAAAGGAAAATGTACGAGGAAAAGGACTAGGGGCATTACTAATGCAAAAGATAAAAGACCATGCCGTTTCTCAAAATTGTACTGAAATACAATGGCAAACACCAGATTTTAATAAAAGAGCCATTACTTTTTATAAAAAGTTAGGAGCGCAATCAAAAACTAAAGAACGATTTTTTTGGCCTGTTCCATAATCCAAGTTAAATTTTAAGGCTACCTTTCACAACATCATTAATAGTAAATTGTAAATATTTTGGAAGTAAATTATCTTTAGGCAACACAGCTAGGTAGCGGTCATTATTTGAATTGTATACTTGTTTGAATATGCATTGTTTTAAACCGAGTTCTTCTGTAATTTCTTTAATTAAATCATAATGATGTATTAAGTCTTTACTTCCTAAATGAAAAACTCCTTTTCTATTTCGATTTATAATATAATGTAATTGTTGTGTAAATTTTGAAACCGTGGTTGCATTAAGAATAACATTTGGAAAAACTTCAATAGGGGCTTTTAAGTGTTGTAGTTGTTTTAATTCTTGAATTCTAGGAGAGCCATGTCCAAAAATCATGGGCAAACGTGCAATTACATATTTGTGGGTAGGTAATCGGAGTAGGGCATTTTCAATTTTTATTTTAAATCTACCGTACGAGCTTTCACTAAATGTTTTATCATATTCATATGAAGGATAATGATGAAAGCTGTCAAATACATTAGAGCTACTTAAAAAAATGAATTTGCACTTATTTGTTTTAATCCAATCTATTAACGCTAAATGAAACTGTACTTGGGAATTAAAGTTGCCACGTACACATGATATAATAATATCGGGCTTAAGGCTGCTTAAAAGAATAGCTACAGGTTCGGTTTCAAAGTTAAAGGCATAAAACTTTTGATTCTTCTCAAAAAAACTATTGTGAGTATTAAATGTAGCATAAGTATCAAAATAGGAATTGAGTTCTTTATAAAGGGCATTTCCTAAAAAGCCACTTCCACCAAAAATTAATATTTTTTTTGACATGCGATCAGGGGTTATCTTGCTAATTTAATTTTTATTCCTTTTAGAAGTTTAAATATTGATTAAAATTCTATTTAAATAATCATTTAGTGTTTGATAAAGATTTAGGATCATTTTGTTTCAAGAAACACGAACCAAGAGTAGATTCTTTACCTATACGCAATTTATTAAGAAAGTCGTTTCCTACAAGTGTTTTTTGTTTTTGGTTAGATTGCTAACATTCAGTTTTTTAAAACCAAATTTATTTAAAATAAATTTTTAATCTAAAAACTCTGTAAACTATTGATTTTATTGATAGTTTGTTTTTTTTATAAAAAAAAATGAAAAAAAATGTAAGCTAAAAATAAGATCGAGTACCAAATAATTGAAAATACAGTTTAATACTCAATCGTTTTTTTGGCCAAAAATAAGATTCAGAATTTTAACACTAACTAGTTGTAAACTTACATGTTATCATTTTTTTAATGTGAATAGTGAGCAACTACAAATTAATTCTAACTTAAAGAAAACATTATGAAAATTAAATTTTTAATAACATCCGCAGTTTGCTTAGGAATGGCAGTAAGCTGTTCAACAGATGAGATAACCGATGTAGACAACACAGGTGAATTAACTGAGGCAGAACTTAGATTTCGAAAAGTAGATTTATCTAATCCAAGGTCATTTAACTTTTTTGCAGCTAAAAAAGAAGCTTTAACTTTATTGAAGTCAATAAAGTTAGATGGTGGTGAGCCATTTAACGTTAAAAGACCTGCAGTACGATATACACGTGACCAAAACGTTTTTGTACCGTCTGCCATAGGAATAGATTTTAGAATTGATAGAAATGTAGTCCCTCAAGGACCTACGGTAAGATTACCAATGTTTACAGGTTGGGAAACAACGGAAACAGGTAGAAGGAAAGGGCATTATGTAATAACAGAAACTTCAAATAGATTTATATCTAAATTATTAGGAGTTGCTTTTGCACCTCGTATGGCTAATGCCCGTGGTTCAGATGGAGTACAATTAGGGAAGTTTACTCGTAATGGAAGATTGGTGTTTGAAGGAAGTGTAGATTTTTCTCCAAAACGTTCTTTAGTAGCTGGAGTTCCAGGAGGAGGATTATTATCATTCCCTCCAGCGGAAGCTAATGCAGGAGCCATTGCCGATGATAATTGGTCCTCTTATGTTGTATTACCTAGTGGTTTAGTTATTAATGCTCAATTAGTAGCAAATGATACAGGAATCCATGATAGAATACCAGCATTAGATACTAGTATTGATGGGCAAGATGATTTTAATAGTCCATTTTTAAGTAAAGAAACTGCATCAGTGGTATTACAGTTATTAGATGGGTGGCATGATGGAAGAGATTATTACTTTCATATCGTTACCGATACATCAGATCCAGGACCAGCAGCAATCGAAAAAGGAGTATTTGCACCTAAGTTAAATAACATTCCTGCTTTTGGTGAATTTCCAGGAGGTGCGTTTTTAGGTTTCTCACCTTGTGCTAATGGAAACCCAGAAAGAGATGCAGAAGGGAATATTCAAGGGCTTAATGTAGCTATTGATAGTGAAGATCAAAATCAGGATCCAACAAATACATTTCCAATAGATCCTTCAGATGATAGATTTTCTCCAATGTGGGATGCGCATATTTGCGAATGGGCAGCTTCGGTACCAGAAAACGAAAGACCAATTTTAAGAAGTATTGCACAAATCGAAAAAGAAATTGCAAATGGTCGATTAGGTAATTTTAGAGGAAATAACGGACCTGTAAATCCATTTATCGCAGGTTTAATGCCAACAAGAGCATTAATTAATTGTCCAGTTATTACTCAGCCAGTTGAGTCAGCTATTGGTACAATAGTTGGAGAGCCAATGCCATAATAGGTATACAAAAATTAATTTTGGGAATAAAATGTCCATGAGTGTAAACTTGTGGACATTTTTTTGTGACATCATGTCAGTAATTTTTCCGTGGCATAATGATTGACTTAAGAACAAACGTAAAATTGAAACAAATAAGTAAATAATAAAATACATAGTTTATGTCTAAAATTATTGGAATTGATTTAGGAACTACAAACTCTTGTGTATCTGTAATGGAAGGGAATGAGCCAGTGGTTATACCTAATGCAGAAGGAAAAAGAACAACCCCATCGGTAATTGCTTTTGTTGAAGGTGGAGAGATTAAGGTAGGTGACCCTGCAAAGCGTCAGGCGGTAACCAACCCAACTAAAACCATTTCTTCTATAAAAAGATTTATGGGGAACAAATACTCTGAATCTAGTAAAGAGGCAGAGCGTTCAGCATACAAAGTAGTAAAAGGAGATAATAATACGCCACGTGTAGATATCGATGGTCGTTTATATTCTCCGCAAGAGCTTTCAGCAATGACACTTCAAAAAATGAAGAAAACTGCTGAAGATTATTTAGGACAGGATGTAAGTAGAGCAGTAATTACTGTTCCTGCTTATTTTAATGATGCGCAGCGTCAAGCAACTAAAGAGGCTGGTGAAATTGCAGGTTTAACTGTAGAGCGTATTATTAATGAGCCAACAGCGGCAGCTTTGGCTTACGGATTAGATAAAAAAGAAACAGATCAAAAAATAGTAGTATTTGATTTTGGAGGAGGAACACATGATGTTTCTATTTTGGAATTAGGTGATGGTGTTTTTGAAGTACTAGCTACTGATGGTGATACACACTTAGGAGGTGATGATGTGGATCAAAAAATTATTGATTGGTTAGCCGCAGAATTTGAAGCAGAAGAAAGCATGGACTTACGTAAAGATCCTATGGCTTTACAACGTTTAAAAGAAGCAGCAGAAAAAGCTAAAATTGAATTATCATCTTCGGCTTCAACTGAAATTAACTTGCCATATATTACTGCAACTGCAGCGGGACCAAAGCACTTAGTACGTAGTTTAACTAAAGCTAAATTTGATCAATTGATTGACGATTTAGTAAAACGTACTATTGAGCCATGTCAAACGGCACTTAAAAATGCAGGATTATCTACTAGTGATATTGATGAAATTATTTTAGTAGGTGGATCAACACGTATCCCAGCAGTGCAAGAAGCTGTTGAAAAATTCTTTGGGAAATCACCAAGCAAAGGAGTAAACCCAGATGAGGTGGTTGCTATTGGAGCAGCAATTCAAGGGGGAGTTTTAACGGGTGATGTAAAGGATGTATTACTTTTAGATGTAACACCTCTTTCGTTAGGAATTGAAACAATGGGTAACGTAATGACTAAGCTTATTGAAGCGAACACTACGATTCCTACTAAAAAGTCTCAGGTATTCTCTACGGCAGCCGATAACCAACCAAGTGTTGAAATTCATGTGTTGCAAGGAGAGCGTCCAATGGCTCAAGATAACAAAACAATTGGTCGTTTCCATTTAGATGGTATTCCACCAGCACAAAGAGGTACACCACAAATTGAAGTAACTTTTGATATTGATGCAAATGGTATCATCAAGGTTTCGGCAACGGATAAAGCAACTGGTAAATCACAAGATATTCGTATCGAAGCTTCTTCTGGTTTAACTGAAGATGAAATTGCTAAAATGAAGCAAGAAGCAGAAGCAAATGCGGAAGCAGATAAGCAAGCTAAAGAAACTGCAGATAAATTGAATGAAGCCGATGGAATGATTTTTCAAACGGAAAAGCAATTGAAAGAGTTTGGTGAAAAATTATCTGACGATAAAAAAGCACCAATTGAAGCAGCTTTAGAAGAATTGAAAAAAGCTTATGAATCTAAAGATTTAGCGGTAATAACACCAGCTTTAGATAAAATTAACGAAGCCTGGAAAGCAGCTAGTGAGGAAATGTATAAGGCACAAGCTGAAGCAGGAGGACAAGGAGCACCAACGGGTGAGCCTCAAGCAGACGCTGCTGGAGATGCATCATCTAACGATGTTGAAGATGTAGATTTTGAAGAAGTGAAGTAAGTTTCTTTAAAAAGAATATTCCCATATCGGGAAATAGAAAGACCGTCTAATTTTTGTTAGACGGTCTTTTGTTTTTTAACATTATTAGATTCTATTAAAAGGTCACCTTTAGTATTCCATCTTTTCCTTTAGATATTATTTTATGAGATTTTTATTATCAAATAATTCATTATTCAAATAATCATACTTTTATGAAGTACTTGTGTACTAACTATTTTCTATGACTGCCACTAAAATAAAAGTTATAATTATGTAACTTAGGGCAAGATTTATAATCTGAAAATAATAAATTGAAAAAGTATATAAAATATCTGATTTCTTTCCTTCTGATTTTTGGTCTGAATGTTAATGGTTGTTCTATATATTCACAAAAAAAATCATCAAGCTATTATCAGGCTTTAGGGATTAATAATCGAAAAGAAAGTAGCTATAAGTATTCTGGATTATATATTTATGGACGACGATTAATAAAAGAAATAATAGTTGTTGCACTGATTTCATACCTTAAGCTTCGAGATACATATACTTTTCAAAGTACAAGAATTTTAAATTTACAAAATAAACAGTATCAAAAAATAAGTTCTATAATAGCTAGATACGTTTTCTTGAGTAAAAAACTCCTGTCTAGTAACCAATATCCAAGTTTATACATAGCATAGCATAAATTCTCATTTTATGTGGATATGCACTTTGTTGCATAAATGATAAAAAAATGTTTAACCATTTATCATTACTAAAATGTATAATCAAACTAAAAAACAGTATTTGGAGAAATCCATACATATAGGTCATTGGATAAAAAGAAAACTTATTTTAATTACAACTGCATTTATGATTGGAATGTCAAATGCTATGTGTGATGAAGATAGAATGGCTAATGAAAATCAATATCGCATAGAACAGAAAGATAAAAAAGATTGAAAACTAATAAATAACATCTCTTGATAATTCTATTGCTTTGTAAATCTATAACACGAAATAATTGTATTTTTCGAAAGCACTGGTGTAACAGGTAAACTATATATAGCATATAGGGCAGTTTTGTGTTAGTTTGAAAAGCTTGGGTTTGTTTGGAGTTGTAGTTAAATCTTTTGTTTTGGCTTTATGGGAAAAAATAAATCAAAATGCTTAGTGCTAAGCCGAAAATATAGTATATTTCACGTGTTATGTTTTTATCAACTTATTTGATCACGGTATTAAAAACAAATTAGGCAATGAGAAATAACACAATTAAATTCTTAGTACTGGTATTTGTAATATCTATAAATACCTGTAAAACGGATAAATCAAATACAAAAGATGATGATTATTCAAAAAAGGAAAGTCTTTATTCTAATTTTTATCGGATACTAATGAAAAAATAATATATAAATTGGCAAAAAAACAAATAAAACATTTAGATTATTTTCACTCAACTCTTGTCTACGTACAAAAAAAATAAAATGAATACTAAAAACTACGTTCTACTCTATATTGTTTTTTTAATGGTTCCAATAATTTCTACCTCCCAACAAGCTTGGAAGGATCAGCCTGAACTATCAATAGATGAAAACAAAAATATTGTTTATACTGATGAGTCTGATGGACAAAAAAAAAGTATATTTCCTGTAATGCTTTATGGGTTTAATGATAATAATACAACAGATCCCTTGACTGGTAGTACATCTGTTATTAACCAAGACGGCATTCGACATTTTATAAATAGTTCTGAGGCCAGAAATTTATCAATAAACAACAATAATTTTTGGTATGAATCCTCTAATTGGGGATTCAATATGGTTTTTACAGAAAATGAACACAGACATGATAATAATAATTATGACTTTTTTATAAAAAATTGTAATTCTCATAAAAAAATTGGAATTTCAAGAAGCGATAGGCATCTTGTAAATGATAGAGCCAGTATATATTCATTTCCAGATGAACCCATTACATATTTAAATAATATTGAAAGATTTAAGCAAATAAGAAATTTATGGCAAGCAAATAATTTTTTGAAAGGCAAAAAGTTAAGTTATGTAAATTTCTCAGTTGCTCCTTATTATCATAGAAAAACAAACGATTCTTATAACAACAACCCATTTGAAAGTACACTTCAATTTAGAAACAGAACTAATACAAATTTATCTTACAATGAAGTAGTTAAATATTCTGATATTATTTCTTTTGATTACTACCCTTTTAAACCAAACGGTCAAATATCAACTAAAATGCATTGCTACCCCTCAGAAAAAACATCTGTCGGTGAATTTACTCATTTATTAAAAAATGAATATCCAGAAAAACCCATATGGGCAGTTATTCAAACCTCTTGGTTTTTTCCTGAAGAAAAATATGAATTCAATCAAAATACGTGTGATTTTACACAAAACACTTTAACTAATAAAATAATTAATTACGACAAAATCATACGTCAATTAACTTTTGATGCTATTATTGGCGGAGCTGATGGTATTTCTTTTTGGGGACATCAAAGAGCGTCTTTTTTACTTAGTAGTGGCATCAGTGAATACGATTTTTTAACACAAGATATTGACAACTCTCTTTGGAAAGCTACACTTTATCAAACTAAAGAACTACAAGAATTACAAGAAAACTATGACAATATTTTATTGGAAGACAACCTAAAAGGTTCATATGTTAAAGAAGAAGCCGTAAGATATACTTTTAAAAAAGCAAAAAACTCTAATAAATATTATTTTTTTATTATTAACTCAACAAACAAAAACATAACAGCAAATATAAAGATACCTGAAAACTTAATAATTAATGACAAGATTCCGATGCAATCTATTGGCAAATACAAAATGCCGGGACTTAACGGAACTACATCAATTGAAAAAGACTACAGGAATCCAAATACCTTAGGAAAAATTGCTCCAGATAAAAAAACTTTTTCAACAAATCTTTCAGGATATGGTACTAACATCATTTCTATGGAATTAGTTCCCTATATAAAAGGAAAAGATATTGCAGTTTTTTATAATTATAAAACAGATGAGTTCAATAGTACTCCAAATATACATCTTATTAATTCTCATGAATCATCAACTAAAAAATACACGCACAATTGGGTTACATTATTGAATCAATGGAATGCCGATTCAATAACACATACCATTAGCGCTGATTTTAATAATGATAATAATGATGATATTGCTGTTTTTTATAAATATCCCAATAATAATTCTAGCGAATTTGATGGTATTCCTACCTCTCTACATTTAATATCTTCGAACCCCAACAATAATACTATGGAAACTAAATTACATTGGTGTGAAAATATTATAAATTCATGGAATTCCGAGAGCATACTTTATACCTTATCTGGAGACTTTAATAATGACGGAAACGATGATATTGCTGTTTTCTATAAATACCAATTTCCTCCTTCGCAAAATAAAGATTATTTTGGATGTCAAGTCCACTTAATAACTTCTGAAGGCGATAAAAAAGGAAAAACAATATCAAATTGGGTTCCTGAAATATATGAAAATGGATGGAATTCAAACAATATAGAACATGCTGTATCAGGTGATTTTAATAATGACGGAAACGATGATATTGCTATTTTCTATAAATACCAATTTCCTCCTTCACAAAATAAAGATTATTTTGGATGTCAAATCCACTTAATAACTTCTGACGGAAAAGGTGGAAGTAAAACAATAATAAATTGGGTCCCTGAAACATATGAAAAAGAATGGAATTTGAGTGATGTAAAGAAAGTAGTTTCCGGAGATTTCAACAATGATGGTAATACAGACATTGCTGTTATATACAGATATCAATTCCCATTATCAAAAAATAAGGATTATTTTGGCTTTCAAATTCATTTAATTAAAAGTGATTCAAATAAAAATGAAATAATTCTAAATTGGGCCCCTGAAACATATGAGAAAGAATGGAATTTAGATGATATAATCAATATATCTACAGGTGATTTCAACAATGATCGTAAAGAAGACATAGCCCTATTTTATAAACACCCCAATGAAAATAAAAAAGACATATCATACAAATATGGAGCTAATATTCATTTAGTCACAAATAAATCAAAAAATGAAGGTCAAATTATTTATAATTGGTCGTATTTAAATAATGATTGGAATGCAGATTCTATTCATTTTATTAATTCAGGTAATTTCAAGGATAAAACATTGGTTTCAAGTAAAAAAATAGCACACAAGAATTCAATAATATCAAATAATAATTTCCATACAACTATTTATCCTAACCCTTTCAAAGATAAAGTAAATTTAAAATACACTTTAAGCTCAACAATATCTTCATTCAAGATCTCTATCTATGATATAAAAGGAAAAAAAATTAAAACTATCAGTAACAAAATGCATTCTGAGAATATTTATCAAATAAAATTAGATAATGCTAATAGTCTTTCTACCGGCATTTATTATATGAAAATAACTTTAAATAATGAAATAATAAAAATATTCCCAATTATTAAAAATTAACAAACTCAACTCCTTGTATTTTTGAATAAGGTTAAATCACAGTTTTAATTACCCGATGGAGTTCTTCTGAATGATAGGCTAGCGCTTCATCTATGACGAGTGCCAATAACGAATAAATACAACCACTTCTATTAAATTAGGAGTGGTTTTTTAGTTTTAAGAAGCCCTATTGTTTTGAATATTCTTTAGATCTAATTTTAACATATAATTCAGATTACACACAGAACAAAATACTTAATGCCTCTTCGAGATTATTATTTTTCAATTGTTTTTTTGCAATTAGATGTATTTTTTTATGCTTAATTTTTGAATCTAAAATTTTTAAGATGCTTTGAATTTTTTTTTCGGATTTCCATTTATTAATGCTTATTGCGTTAGGTTTTTGAGCTATATTTCCGAGCCTTCCTAAATCATTACCGCTTAGAATTTCACTATTTATAACATGTAGTGGCAACTTATCTACGCCTATTCCTTTAGTAAGTGTGGGCTTTGGAATTTCGAAAAGAGCATTTTCATTAGCTCTTGTATACCAGTTTGCTCCCATACGAGCTACTAGGTCAAGTTTTTTTGTGTCTAATTTTCCGTTAACCCCTTTATATTCATCCTTAATATGAATAGTAACCACACGAGAAATAATTAAATTACCTGCACCACCTTTTGTTCCTAGTTCAATAATATTATCTACAACACATTCAAAAGATATGGGTGCTTCGGCCACTCGTGGTGGTTTTATTTTTTCTGAAGGAATTGGAGTAAATCCTGCTTTTGCAAACTCATTTACCCCTTTGTCATATTCGGTACTGGTGAGAGACATTTGTTCTACCATAGCATAGTTAACAATATTAATTACAGTTTCATTAACCTCTTTTACATTTTCATAGGTATGTTTTGTGGTATTATCGCGACCTCTTCTGGCAGGTGAAAAAATTAATATTGGAGGATTTGCGCTAAAAACATTAAAAAAACTAAATGGGCTTAAATTTATATTGCCATTTTTATCTATAGTAGAGGCTAAAGCAATGGGCCTGGGTGCTACAGCGGTTAACAATATTTGGTGTAACGCTGCGGTAGAAATTGAATTTGGATCTATAGTAGTGGTGTTTTTCATTGGAATTATATCTTATAAAGTAGGTAAAATTTGAGCGCTTACTTCACCAAACCCGACTCTAATATCGTTTTTTATACAATAGCCTTTCATGGTAATAGTATCATAATCTTCAATAAAAGTTCTTTCTTCTCCATCAGCTAATTTTAATGGTTTTTTTCCTCCCCAAGAGAGTTCTAACATGGAGCCATAAGAAGTAGTTGATTTTCCACTAATAGTTCCGGAAGCCATTAGATCACCAACTTTTATATTACATCCGTTTATGGTATGATGTGCTAATTGCTGCACCATATTCCAATACATATATTTAAAATTGGAGTGGCTAACAACAGTTGCGTCTTTATTTTTTGGTTGGATGGATACTTCTAAATTAATATCGTAGTTTTTGAAACCTTCATATGTTAAATAGGGGAGTACCTCTGGTTCCTGAATGGGACCTTTAACTTTAAAGGGCTCTAATGCTTCTAAGGTAACTACCCAAGGAGATATGGATGATGCAAAGCTTTTTCCTAAAAACGGTCCAAGAGGAACATATTCCCATTTTTGAATATCTCTGGCAGACCAATCATTAAATAGCACTTTTCCAAAAATATATTCCTCAGCTTTATGCGTAGTAATGTGATTTCCAATAGTTGTACTCTTGCCAATAATAAATCCCATTTCTAGCTCAAAATCTACACGATTCGAAGCTTTAAAAATGGGATGTTTTTCGTTTGGTGGTAGTACCTGTCCTTTGGGTCTGTGGATAGGTTTTCCACTTATAATAATTGAAGAGGTCCTACCGTGGTATCCCACAGGTAAATGTTTCCAATTGGGAAGTAGTGCATTTTCGGGATCTCTAAACATCATACCTACATTAGTGGCATGTTCCATACTCGAATAAAAATCGGTGTAGTCCCCAATTACGATTGGAAGATGCATTTGGACTTCATTTTGAGGCAAAAAGACAGCGTTGTTTTCTTTTAAAATGGAATTTTCGTTGCATAATTCTTGCTGGATAATTTCCCGTATTTTGGTAGTTTTTTCTTTTCCTAAAGCAATAAAATCATTTAAGAAATTATTTTTAAGTACTCTTTTTTTGATTTTTATCTTTTTAAAAATGCCAAGCTTGTAAGCTGCAAATACGTCTAGAACTTGATTGCCAATAGCAATACCTACCCTTGGTTTTCTTTTTTTAGAAGAAAAAATCCCAAAAGGAATATTGTAAATGGAAAAGTCTGATTGCTTTGGTATGTGTATCCAGGTTTTCATAGGACTAATTCTTTTTTAGTGATTAATTCTAAGCCAGATAAAATGAGTTTTTTGTAGCTTTTATTTTGAACTAAATTTTCTAAATAAGTCAATACAAAAGATTCTAATGTATGTTTAGAATCATAAACTAATTCATAAATTTCTAATGCTAAAAGCCAATCATTTGGATAGTTTTCCTTTACCGATTCCATAATTTGAGAAAGCATATCAAAATCAAGCTCATTACTCTCTCGTATTTCCCTTACTTTATTATAGAATTGATGCAAAGTTAATGCAGCTTGTGAATAAGTTATTTTATGGGTTTTAACTGTGGAAACCTTATGTAAATCTTTAAAAGATTTTGGTGATGCAGGTCCGGCATAAGCAGATACAATATCTTTTCCTATAGCCATATCATAGATACCCCATTCAGGCTTAAATAAGATCTTTTTTTGGTGCGTAACTGTACAGTCTTCAAATGAAATAAGAATGATTTTACCTTTTAAATTACGTTTACCAGTGATTATTTTGCCCTCAACTTTAATCCCTCCTTCAAATGTAAGTGTGGTACGTTTACCTTCGTAAATACCATATACTTTTAAATCTTGAGGTGACATATCTTCTATAGCTAAATTAATGCCCTCTAATTTTCCTAACGGACTTCCAAAGCCTTCGGCATGATAGGCTACTCCATGGCCAATTAATTCTTTATCTCTAAAAGCTAAAGCAGTTTTACCAGTGGTTTGTATGTATATGGGGATATTATTATGGGATAATACATTGGTGAAAATTCCAGAAATTTGGATACCAGTACTTAATTCTACGGTTCCTATATTTTTGGACTGAATTAGTTTTTCTATTCCAGAAAGTCCCCCAGTTCTTAAAGCCATCGTATGAGCAAATTTTTCCAAAACATAACTTAAATGAGCAAAATTGGGGGTAACAAACAGTTGCGGTTGTTGCTTGGTAATATCAAAACTTACATTTGAGGCATCAATGGTGTAAGGGATTTTTTTAACACTTTCATTCAAGCATAATTTACTTTCACCTATGGAAGATAGTAAGCCGGCTCCATAAATTTTTGGGTTATTAATAGTACCAATTAATCCATATTCAACAGTCCACCAATGCAAATTTCTTAGTTGTGCCATTTCAGATAGTTCACCCATAGTTGCTTGAACCTCATTTAGGTTTTCCATAGCTTTATCCAAAGTAGCTTGTTCTGTATTTGGATCTTCTTTTAAAATAGATACTTTTCTAACGGCTTCATATAAATCATAATCTCTGGACGATGAAATTGCTTTACTGCCAATTTCCCCAAATCGTCTTAAATATTCGGCATATTCGGGATTAGCAATAAAAGGTGCATGTCCGGCTGCTTCATGAATAATGTCTGGGGCAGGAGTGTAGGCGATGTGGTCTATGGTTCTCATATCTGATGCGATAACCAAAACATTATAGGCTTGAAATTCCATAAAAGCGTTTGGAGGAATAAAACCATCTACGGATACAGCTGCCCATCCAATTTCTTTTAAAATCCTATTCATACCTTCCATTTTTGGAATATGATCTATAGAAATACCTGTTTTTTTAATCCCGTCGAGATAATAACTATGAGCTACTTTTGGCAAATAATTGGTATTTAAACGCATTACATAACGCCACACGGCTTGGTTTTGAGCTGTATATTCTTCATAAGGTTGCCTAACAATAAATTTATGTAAGTGTTTGGGCAGCTTTTTGGTGACACTGTTTAAATTAAATTGATGGGTAGTATTCATTTTAAAGTTTTAAAAATTATAAAGTACCTCTGTTTGCTTGTTCTCTTTCTATTGCTTCGAATAATGATTTAAAGTTTCCTACACCAAAAGATTGCGCTCCTTTTCTTTGTATGACTTCAAAAAATAGGGTAGGTCTGTCTACAACAGGTTTGGTAAATAATTGCAGTAAATAACCTTCTTCATCTCGGTCTATTAATATGCCATGTTGTTTAAGAACAGCAACATCTTCATCAATTTCTCCAACGCGTTCAATTAAATCATCATAATACGTATCTGGCACATATAAAAACGCTATTCCACGGTCTCTCATTGCAGCAACGGTGGTTATGATATCATCTGTAGCTACAGCAATATGTTGTACCCCGGGACTGCCATAAAAATCTAAATATTCTTCAATTTGTGATTTTTTATTTCCTTTTGCTGGTTCATTTATGGGGAATTTAATTCTACCATTTCCATTACTCATTACTTTGCTCATTAGTGCCGTGTATTCGGTCGAAATATCATCATCGGTAAACGAAATAATTTGAGTAAATCCCATCACATCTGCATAAAAATTACACCAAGTATTCATTTCTTTCCAACCCACATTACCTACTATATGGTCTATATATTTTAAACCAACTGGAGCTGGATTATAATGAGACTCCCATTTTTTATATCCAGGTAAAAAAGGGCCAGTGTAATTTTTTCGTTCTACAAAAATATGTACTACATCGCCATAAGTATGTATTCCAGATCTAATTACATAACCATTTTCATCTACTTCTTTTGTGGGTTCCATAAAAGGTTTGGCACCTCTTTTTATGGTTTCTTCAAAAGATTTAGTAGCGTCATCGACCCATAAAGCCATCACTTTAACACCATCGCCATGTGTATTAATATGTGCATTAATCTCCCCATTCTTTTCTAAAGGGCTAGTTAAAACCAATCGAATTTTACCTTGTTTTAATACATAAGAAACACGGTCTTTTAACCCAGTTTCTAATCCGGCATAGGCAAATGATTGAAAACCAAAGGCTGTTTTGTAAAAATGAGCACTTTGCTTGGCATTGCCTACATAAAACTCTACGTAATCTGTTCCTAATAAAGGTAAAAAATCTTCTGCATCTGCAAATATTTTTTTTAGCTCATATTCAGTACTTTGTAAATCGTTTATTTTTTTAATAGTTGCCATTGTCTAAAATATTTATGACTTATTTAATTTCATCTAACCAAGATTGGTAATAGGTTTCATCGGCAATTTTTAAGGCTTCCTCTGTCACCATTAAGGGGTTAAAAGTATCTACCATGACGGCTAATTCTTTTGTTTCTTTTTTGCCAATACTTTTCTCCATAGTTCCTGGGTGAGGTCCATGGGGTATTCCCGCCGGGTGTAGTGTTATTTGTCCTTTTTTAACATTGTTTCTACTCATAAAATCACCATCCACGTAATACAAAACTTCATCAGAATCTATATTGCTATGGTTGTAAGGAGCAGGAACTGCATTTGGATGATAATCATATAGGCGGGGTACAAAACTGCATATCACAAATGCATTGGTTTCAAAAGTTTGATGTACGGGAGGTGGTTGGTGAATTCTACCGGTAATAGGTTCAAAATCATGTATGGATAATTTATAAGGAAAATTGTAACCATCCCAACCTATAACACTAAAAGGGTGTGCTGCATACACGTATTCATGAATCATATTTTGTTTTTTAACTTTAATAATAAAATTGCCTTTTTTAGTATAAGTTTCTAATTCTGATGGGGCATGCATATCCCGTTCACAATAAGGGGCATGTTCTAGAAGCTGACCAAACCAATTGCGATATTTTTTTGGGGTGTATATGGGATTTTTAGATTCTATAATAAATAGTCTATTGTGTTCTGTATCAAAATCTATTTGATAAATAATTCCTCGAGGAATCACTATATAATCACCGTATTTAAAAGTGATATTACCAAGTTGTGTTCTTAACTTACCAGTACCTTGATGAATAAAGAGTATTTCATCGGAATCGGTGTTTTTATAAAAATAATTTAGTAATGATTTTCTAGGAGCAGCTAAAACAATATAACAGTCGTTATTAGCCAGTACTGTTTTTCTGCTTTCTAAAAAATCAGCTGTTGCTGGCACTTGAAAACCTTTTAAATTTAGTGCCTTCATATTTTTTTCTACGGCAATTTTAGGGGAAACATCATAAGATCGTATAATTTCTTTAACTTGTGTTGGTCGTTGTGTATGATATAAAAGTGATGACATACCATCAAAACCGATAGTACCAAAAAGTTCTTCGTGGTAAAAATCACCCTCATCGCTTTTAAAAACAGTATGTCTTTTAAGCGGTATTTTCCCTAATTTGTGATAGAAAGGCATAACAATAAATTTTAATTTACAGTAAAATTGGTACTATCTCTTTTTCATCTTTTTGTTGTAATTTTTGTATAGCTATATCCAAGGAATTCTTTGTTAAATTCAGGCCATTTGGACATAATTGGTAAGTTTCTAATAAGGCGTTTTTTATAATGTTTGATGTATCATCAAAAAGTATGGAGTCTGTAATTTCACCTTCATTCTCCATCAAGAAAGCAAAAACTCTAGCCATACCGCAATTGGCAATAAAATCGGGAATAATAGCTATTTTGCTATCTATTTCGGATAACAAAGGTCCCATAAAGATTTTATTGTCGTTAAAAGGGACATTTGCACCACAACTAACGACTTCTAAGCCATTTTTTAACATTTGATCCATATGTGATTTTTCAACCATTCTGGATCCAGCGGCAGGAATAAAAATTTGAGCGCCCGCATTCCATACTTTTTCCATGACATCATGATAAGAAAGGAAAGCATGTTGTTTATCTAAATTCGCTTTTTTTGCGAACAACTGTTTTACTTCTTCCAACGTATAGCCTTTGGTATTTATTAAGCCTCCGTTGTAATTTATAATTCCAATAATTTTAACACCATAACTGGCCAAAGTAACTCCAGCAGCTGCACCTACATTACCCCATCCTTGAATAATAGCTTTTTTGCCTTTTATATCACCTCCCCAAATAGTGTAATAGTGTTTAACGGCTTCGGCAACACCATAGCCTGTTATTAGGTCCGCTATTTTGTATGTTGTACTACCAGTTGGCATGTACTTATCATTAGTGACTAGTTTAGAAACACCATATTGTAAGCGTTCTATTTTTTTTCTATTCTTAGCTTTATCAATATTAAAATACCCATTTACAACTCCTTCTTGCGGATGTGTTAACCCATGGCTTTCTATAATTGGAATAACCTCGTATAACTCATCTATATTAAGATCACCTCCTGTGCCATAATAATTTTTTAGCAATGGCATAATAGCTTTATACCATCGTTTTAAGACTTCTTTTTTTCTGGGGTCTTGCGGATCAAAATTAATTCCAGATTTAGCACCACCAATTTGTGGACCAGATATGGTAAATTTTATTTCCATAGTTTTTGCTAAGGATTCCACCTCGGAACGATTTAAGCCTTTACGCATTCGAGTGCCACCACCTGCAGCTCCACCTCTTAACGAGTTTATGACTAACCATCCCTTAGCTTCGGACTCTTTATCGGTCCATTCAAAAACAATTTCTGGAGATTTTTTTTCAAAAACACTAATTAAACTTGACATAGGAACAGCGTATAACTATTAATATGATATTAAAGTTATATGATAAAATCAATAATATCATAATATGCTGTTTTTTATTCCTTATAATAGCATATTATTCTATTTTATTACATATTAAATAATTTTATTCTATTTTTGATTGTTTTGTAATAATTAAATAGAATAAAATGAGTGTTAAACTGAATGAAATAGATATTCGTATTTTAGATTTACTACAAGAAAACGGGCGTATTACCATAAAAAAATATCTGAAATACTGGGTTTATCAACAACACCAGTATTTGAAAGGCTAAAAAAGTTAGAAAAATCGGGTATAATAAAAGATTATGTAGCCTTATTGGATGAGCGAAAAATAGGAGTGAAACAGACTGTTTTTATTAGCTTGACTTTAAAAGAACATAGGAGAAGCTATTTGGATAAATTTGTGAAGGAAGTAGAAAAATTTACAGAGGTAACCGAGTGTTATCGGATTGCAGGTAATTTTGATTTTTTAATAAAAGTATTGGTCAAGGATATTGAAGCTTATGAAAATTTTATTTTAACAAAACTTTCTTTATTGCCTAATTTAGGAAATGTACAAAGCCACATAGCACTTTCTGAAACTAAAAATTCTACTAAAATAGATTTAAGTATTTTTAAGTAACGGAATAATTAGTTGTCCGTCTCTTTTTCTTGCTCCTTCTTTTTGATTTTTTGTTTCTTTTTGTAAAGCGGTATATAATAACTAATATAATAGTTGAATCCAGTACCAACGTCGCTGAAGTCACTAGTTTTTCCAAAACCAGGAATGAATGTATTGTCAAAACCATCAGGTTTATCTTCGGAAATCATAAATCTTAGTGATACATTAAAGCCAAGGAAGAGATTATTAAAAATTTCAGCTTTAAGTCCAGCTAAAAACTCAACCCAATGTGCTGTTAAGCCATCATTGGAAAAATCATTAGATAGTTGAGGGTTTTCAAAGAAAGAATTTCGGGTGGCAATGCTAAAATTATCTAATTCTTGATTAAATGTAGCCACTCCATAACGCAAACCAACAAAAATAAGGTTACGCATGCCTATTAAGTTTTTATGGGCATTATAGTCAACACCAGCCTTTAAGTAACCTCCACTTGTTGTGGTACTAATGCTGGTTTCATTTAGTTCAATTTTTTCGGTTCCAATTTCTGCAGCAGCATAATATTTTTTAGTCAATCGATAATCACCATTTATTTCAAAACCATTGTATTCATCGGAAGTTATGGTACGGATAATTTTGTTAAGATCTGTACCTATTCTTAGTCCGTAAGAATTGTTGAGTTTTAATTTTTTAGTAGCTGTAGTATCCGTATCCTGAGCTAAAAGTTGCCCTATACAAAAAAGGCTAATGAAAAATACGAACGTGCGCATTGTCTTCGTCATTTATGGTGTTGTTTTCAATTAAAATAGATTGAATCCAATTGGTGTTATCATCAAACATAGCGGTTTTACTTTTTATTTCTAGATTACTAAAAATAGTTTTAAAACCGCAGGCTTTGCTTACATATTCATTTTTTCGGTTATAGGTAATTTCAATAATATCCGATCGGATAATAGTTGGGTCTGTAGATCGGGCATTAATTTTAAACTCGTATTCAACTTTATCTTCATTAATGTTTAAAGGTATAGTAATAGAATCAAAACGATCAATACCTGGAACAATTCTTTCACTATCGGAAGTTAAACTTATTTCCAAGCCAGGGGCTTGTTTAGTAAGTGCTTGTTCTTCAGAGTTTCTAAATGTTATAATAAGCTGGGGTGTAATAGGCGTATTTTCTGTATCACAAATATCATCTCTTTCACAGCTGACAGATACTATAGTAACCAAACTTACTAAGGCAAGTAATGTATAAAAGAAATTATTTTTAATTATTTTCATAAGTGAGTTTGGTCTCTACTATTTTTTAGCGTAATTCTAATAAAACTACATTTTCTACGTGATGTGTTTGTGGAAACATATCAACGGCTTGAGTTTTACTTACTTTATAACTTTCATCTAATAACGCTAAATCTCGTGCTTGTGTGGCACTATTACAACTTACATATACAATTTTTTTAGGAGCTATACTCAAAATTTGAGCAACGACATCTTTATGCATTCCATCTCGTGGAGGATCAGTAATAATTACGTCGGGCATTCCATGTTGATCCACAAAACCAGCAGTAAATACTTTTTTCATATCACCTACATAAAACTCTACATTATCAATTTTGTTATGTTCGGCGTTTATTTTAGCGTCGGCAATGGCTTCGGGGACAGACTCAACACCTATGACATGTTTTGCTTTTTTGGAAACAAATTGAGCAATAGTACCAGTACCTGTGTATAAATCATAGACTAATTCATTTCCGGTTAAACCGGCAAAATCTCTAGTAATTTTATAGAGTTCAAAGGCTTGTTCGGAATTGGTTTGGTAAAATGATTTAGCGTTAATTTTAAAGCGCAAACCTTCCATTTCTTCTTCAATGAAATCTTTACCATGGAAGCAAATTACTTCTTGATCATATATGGTATCATTTCCTTTTGTGTTTACTACATATTGTAATGAAGTAATTTCAGGAAATTGTTCTTTAATATAGTTAAGTAATAACGTTCGTTTTTCTACATCTTCATAAAAAAATTGTACCAATACCATAATTTGATTGGTAGAAGTTGTACGAATCATTAATGAGCGTAAAAGTCCTTGTTGGTTACGTGCATTAAAAAAAGGAAGCTCGTTTTTAGTAGCAAATTCTTTAACCTTTGTTCTAATAGCGTTACTAGGATCTGCTTGTAAATGACACTTATTTAAATCTAGAATTTTATCCCACATGCCCGGGATGTGAAAACCAAGGGCATTACGATCATTAATTTGCTGATCACTTTTTATTTCGTCTAATGATAACCAACGACTATCACTAAATGAGAACTCCATTTTATTTCGGTAAAAGTATTTTTTTTCTGAACCTAAAATAGGTGTAATTTCTGGTAGGTCTACTTTACCAATTCGTTGCAGGTTATTAACAACTTCCTGTTCTTTAAAAAACAGTTGGTGCACATAACTCATATGTTGCCATTTGCAACCACCACAGGTGCCAAAATGCTCACAAACAGGTGTTGTACGTTTGTCTGAAAGAGACTTGAAATTTGTCGCATTACCTTCGTAATAAGCTTTTCGTTTTTTGAATACTTGTATGTCAACAACATCACCAGGAATAGCATTTGTTAAAAAAATAACTTTTCCATCAGGCGCTTTGGCAATACTTTTTCCTTTAGCTCCAGCGTCTATCACTTCAATGTCCTCAAAAAAAGGTTTTGTTTTCTTTCTTCCCATCTTGCAAAAATAGGCTTTTTGATAGCAAAATTAATCATGAATTTATTCATTTGTACTATTTTTGAAGCATGAATAAGTATTGGCCTTTTATAAGCTTGATTTTTGCAGCTTTTTTATTGTTTTTTAACACAGGAGTAAAAGAGTACACAGTGTATTGTCAAGTTGTGGGATTGTGTTTGGGGATGTTTTCGTTGTATAAATTATCCAAATCATTGCCGGAAAAACAAGAAGAAAATGAACAAGATAATTTAAAGTTTTAACCATGTTTGCAGTTGGGGATTATGTAATGGCTATAGATGATGATGTATATGGTCAAATAGTACGCAAGGAAAGTGATCACTATATGGTGCTTACTACTGATGGTTTTGAGGTAGCTTATGTTTCCAATGAATTAGTACTTGATAAGAGTAAGCAAGAAGCCTTAGATTTTAGTAGAAATTTTACAGCTTTGGCTAATGAAAATAGTTCGTTTAAAAAGCGTCCTAAAACGACTATCCAAAAAAAGAAAGAAAAGCAGCAACCTCCAATGGAAGTTGATTTACATATTCATAAGTTGGTGCCTAATACAAAAGGGATGACTAATTATGATATGATGACGATTCAATTGGATACGGCCAAACGTCAATTAGATTTTGCAATAAACAAACGTATTCCTAGAGTTGTATTTATACATGGAGTAGGAGCCGGGGTTTTAAAAGCAGAATTAGAATATATGTTTCAGCGCTATGAAAATGTACGAATTAGTGAGGGTGATTATCGGAAATATGGATTGGGAGCTATGGAAATTTATATTCTTCAAAACTCACGAAATTAGGGAGTCGTAGTAACAGGTGTTACTGGAGTATTTATAGGTACTACATTAGTCATTTGTCCAGATCTAGTAAAAACCCCAAAAACAAAATTATCTCTAATTATGGTGGTGTCTCCATTTGGATCAGATAGTCCTAAATTTTCGGATACAATAGTTGTTCGGTAAACGTTGGTAATTACATTATCAAGTAATTCATCCGCCTCAGTATTACTGGATGTATCTTCGGGGTCTAAATATTTAGCTATCCCATTCACACCATTAACAATAGCAGGATTTCTATTTTTTATAACCACTTCATTTCGAGTTAAAATACTATCATTATCATCATCTGGATCAAGGTGGTCATTAATGGAATCTCCATCGGTATCCCTTGCTACTCTTATCATAGAGTTATCATTTTTATCGGGATCGTCAACTAGAGCTAATTCATCTAATGTTCTTACATTATCATTATCATCATCAATGTCTCTGTAATCGGGAATACCATCATTATCGGAATCTCTTAAATCTTCATCGTTCATATCAGCTATAAAACCTTCTTCCGTATTAGGAATACCATCCTTGTCAATATCGTCATCGGCTACAATAGCCGTTCTAATAATAATTTGTCCCTGGTTGTCGCCAATTAATTCATTAACTATAGTATTGGTATTATCGGGTACTGGAGAACAAAAGTAATCAGATCCATTTAATCTATCCGAAAATTTTCGGTATACTACTTGAGCAGCACTACCAATTTGAATACGTCTACCATTTTCATCTGTCTCGGTTAGCCCTGTAAAAACTTCGTTAAGTTCTATAGATATCACTTCATTAGAACTGTTTATGTTATATAAAACAGTTCTGTTCGTGGTATTACAAAAGGTTAATTGGTTGTCCTGAAATTCAAAATTATTAATTACAATATCTCCATCATCACATGAAAATAATAGCGATAACGAAGTAAAAAGACTAATATATTTTAGGAATTTCATGGAAAACAATTTTGATGGCTAATTTCTGAAAAAATAATAGGTTCTACAATACAAACGCTATGTAATATATATAAGTTGCATACTATTTTGTTTTTAAAAAAAAGACGCTTCTTTTTTTAAGGAAGCGTCTTTTGGTATGAGAATAGGACTTGTTAGTTATGAATTTATAGTAGTCAATTCTATTTGTCTAATTCTAGTTTAACGTTGTAATTAGTTAATTTTTCCAAATGTTCTTCCACTTTAAAACTCGAGGATTTAAATTTAGCTCTTCTAAGCTTGCCTTCCTCTTGTCTGTGTGCACTACGTACAAAACGACGTACCGCAGAAACACTATTTAAAATAAGTCCAGGGACTGCAACAGATTTACCATTTGTATCTCTTGCAACCATGGTAAAATAAGAAGAATTACAATGCTTTTTTTCGCCAGTAGTAATGTTTTCGGCTTCGACACGAACACCTACAACCATTGATGAACGTCCAACAAAGTTTACAGAAGCTTTCATGGTAACTAATTCACCAACTTCAACAGGTTGTAAAAAATCAACTTTATCAACACTTGCAGTTACGGCATAATAACCAGAGTATTTGGCAGCACAAGCAAATGCAATTTGATCCATTAACGATAAAATATAACCTCCATGTATTTTTCCACTAAAATTTGAGTGGGAGGGAAGCATTAATTCTGAAATTGTAATATGCGATTCTTCGCTATGTTTAAATTGGGACATTATTTGTATTAATTGAGGGTTGTTCGTTGGGAGTTATCTGTTTTGTAGAACCAAAAACTAATTTCCAAAATTGGTCAATCTAGTTTTTGTTAAAGTGTGGGGAACTTTCAAGCTCTGCATTTATAATAAAATACTTTGTATCACCCAACCAAGCAAAGGTTCCAAAACGTTCTTTATAAGTTAACTTTACATATTTTCCTTGGTAAGCATCCAATTTATCAATGACTTCGGTGTTTTTATCTTCGACAGAAAAACTGAAAATTTGTGCTCCAGATATCCCTTGACTAATCTCACCTTCGTAGGTTTTAAAAAGTACTCCTTTTTTACTGAATTTAATTAATTCACCACTACGGGTACCTTCACTATATGATGCAAAATATACAACAGCAAAGTAGCCCGCATAAATTAAACTAATACCAGCTATGATCAGGAATAATATCTTTTTCATTTTTGTAAAATTTGAGATTCAAAATTAATGATTTTTTAAGTCATAAGAACTATTAAATATCCTCATCATTTGCACGCGCAATAATATTTTCGGGAAGCGCCTTTTTAGCTTTTGCCCCCATTTTTTTAAGTTTTTCAACACTTGTAATTAAATTACCACGACCAGTTACTAATTTATTCATAGCCGCACTATAATCTCTTTTGGTATCGTCAATTTTTTTACCAATTCCTGTTAAATCCTTTATTAAGCCTTCAAACTTATCATAAAGTGATCCAGCTTGTTTGGCAATATCTAAAGCATTTCGTTGTTGCTTTTCATTACTCCACATGGTATCAATAGTACGTAATGTAGCTAATAAAGTGGAAGGGGTAACAATCACAATGTTTTTTTCAAAAGCCTGATTGTACAAAGAGTTTTCTTTGTTTATAGCCACCGAAAAAGCAGTTTCGATAGGTACAAATAATAACACAAAATCTAAAGATTCAATATCATATAAGTCTTGGTAATTTTTAGCAGATAATTGATCCACATGTTTTTTAAGCGAATTAATATGCTCTTTTAAGTACACCTCTTTAAGCTCTTGCTCATCTTCGTTTATAAAGCGCTCATAGGCAATCAAGGTAACTTTTGAATCTATAATAATTCGTTTGCCATCGGGTAATAAAATGATCACATCGGGTAAGGCTCTAGTCCCATCTTCGCGCGTAAAGTTTTGTTGTACAAAGTATTCTCGATCTTTTTCTAATCCGGATTTTTCTAGGACACGTTCCAAAACTAGTTCCCCCCAATTTCCTTGCACTTTATTATCTCCTTTTAAGGCTTTGGTAAGGTTAGTGGCCTCCTTACTCATTTGGGCATTTAAATCTTTTAGTCCTAAAATTTGTTCTTTTAATGAAGCATTTGTGATAATATTTTCTTTGTGAGTTTCTTCAACCTTTTTTTCAAAAGTAGTAATACGCTCTTGTAAGGGCGTTAGGATATTTTTTATATTTTCTTTGTTTTGCTCTGTAAATTTACTGGACTTTTCGTCTAAAATTTTATTAGCAAGGTTTTCAAATTCTTTAGTAAATTTTTCTTGAAGTTGTTCTGTTTCCTTTTTTTGTTCTTGGTTTCTAAGAGCTAAATTATCAAATTCAGCATTTTTACGTGTTAATTCGGTATTCAGGAATTCTTTTTGTCTTCTAATAGCTTCGCGTTCTTCAATAAGTTCACGTTTTTCAGTATTAAATTTTTCATCTAAACTGTGTAATATATGCGTATGTTTTTCTTCTAAATCAGCTATGGCGTTAGTGTGTTTTTTTTCCGCTTCCGCTAGAAGTAACTGCTCTGATGCTAATTGTTGCTGTATTATTTTTAATTGATTTTCGGATGCTGATTGCCAATTTTTCTGGCGTAAGCCACTTGTGTATTTACCAATAAAAAAGCCCACAATTAGCGCTAAAAAAATACCAATAAGTAAAATGATTTCTTGTTGCATTTAGTATAAAGAATTAGAAAGTCAAAGATACATTTTTGCGTTTTTAATTCCTTAAAGTGTGAATGTTTTCCTGAGTAATTATTTTAGTAGATAGATAAAAGAACAGCTACTCATTGTTGAATAGCTGTTTTTAATGCTCATATAATGTATGAATTATGGTTTTACTATTTTTTTTAGATATTCCTTTTGTCCGATGTTTACTTTAATAAAATAGATTCCGCTGTCCCTATATTTTAAATAATTAAGATGATGAGAATTTGAATTACGATTCTCGGTTGTATTATACGTTTTTAGTGTTTTTCCATTGATATCTATAATAGATATTTCAATATCATTTTTTTCGTTGTCGGTATTCCATGCAATTACAGCATCTATGGACCATGGATTAGGGTAAATAGCAACTTCTTTTTTTAGAGTTGTATTTAATTTTTTTGCCGAATTTTGTTCGGGATCAAAATCAAACCAAACTCCGTTGTAGTACCAGCTATCATTACATCTAAATAAATCTTCGGTTTGATTATTGCCGTTAGTACTAAAAATCAAATTAGTACAAGTAACTCCCTCTAGGGTGATTTTATACCAATCATTAGCTTCACTTTCCATTGGAATTCCTGGCCAATTTGTAGTTAATGTAGTGGGCTCTGTATTCCAATAATATAAGCTAGGAGTAGCTAAAGTACCCTTATAATGAATAGTCATTGAATTCGATGTATCGTTGTTTTGAGTTGGATATTCATCATACCAAATATCATCAATGTACCAGCCATCTTGATTTCTAAAAAGATCTACTGTTTTATTAGCTCCAGCATCACTAAAAATAAGGTTTGTGGCAGTTGTTCCATCAAAAATATATTCGAAAATATCATTTTCTTGTGTATCATACATTAATGGTCCGGGCCAATTTACAGCAGGTAATCCACTAGGCGAAGGATTCCAATAATATACATTTACTTGTGTCCAATTGGATGGTTTTTTAAAATAAACATGCAAACCATTACCGGTTGGCTTTGTGGGAGGTGTAATCACTACTGGGCTTGATGAGCCATCACAAGGTTCAAAAAAGCCTGCATTACAGTTTCCAATCATTCCTGGACCATTACGCACATAAATTCCAGCGGAACCGGAGGTTACATTAAAATTAAGTGTCCCATTGGTGACATTTATTTCTCTGCCAGTTACGGCATCTCTGTAAATTCCATTTGACATTCCATTAATTGAAAATGAAGCGCCTCCATCTTTAGCTAACCCAACAGCAACTTCACTATTTTGAAATATTCTTTTATATGCAACTGCATTACCAGGGGCATCTTTCCATGTCCAAGTTCCTTTTTGTAAGGCAGGAACAGCTTTTCTAATTGCATTTAGTTTTTTGATATGTTGGTATATTTTATTTTCCGGTGCTTGAAGCATGCTGTTACCATAGTAAGCACGACCAGTTTTGTCAATGGATTGTCGAATGCCTGAAGCATCATGAATGTCGGCAAATTCACCAGCTTTAAACCTCATTTCGGTTCCATAATATACACTAGGAATCCCACGCCATGTAAACATAAAATTCATACAAGCAGCTAAGTTTTCATCGGTTCCTCCATAGCGTCTATTCCAATCGTTATTGGGGCCAAAGTCATGATTATCGAGCCAAGTTACTAATGTAGATGGGTCACTATACAGGTAATCATATCTGGCAGCAGCTTTTACGGTTGGAAATGATTGTCCCTCTTCAAAAGTTCCATGAAATGTAGCCTCGGCATAAAAATCAATGACAGCCATATCCAAAGGAGCAGAGTTATTTACGGCTCCTCGCCAAGTGTAATAATGAGGGTTGGTTTCTTCGACAGGGTGTAATTCATGTCGCTTTTGTGCTACCTCACCAAAAATGAATAAATCTGGGTTTATAGCTTTAAAGGCATCAAAAAAATAGATAACATCTTCTTTACTCATATGTTTAATGGTATCCCACCTAAAGGCATCAACCCCCATATTTATATATTTAGCGTAAGCACTAACTAAATACTCTCTTACTTTAGAGCTGCTAGTGTTTAAGTCTGGAGTATCACCGGCTAAAGCTCTATTTTGTAAATTTTCGGTATCATCAAAACCTTGTGCAAAACCATTACCTGAATGATGATACCATTCGGGATCTGTAGTGTCTACATAGTTTTGTTTACTAGGAAAGTTGTAATTCGCTAGGTTTTGATTAAAAGGAGCGGGCATTTTAGCTAAATTGGCTCTACTCCATAGTAAGCCATCATCTGGGTTTGGAGTAATCCCATCATATTCCCAATTGGGATTATCAATAGCAAACCAAGGTTTGGTAGGATCTGTGTTGTATTTTATTTCGGCTACATCTTTAATACCATATCTTCCAGAATGATTCGTTACCACATCAAGGACAATTTTCATTCCTTTGGCGTGGACTTCGTTAATCAAATCTTGAAAAGTAGCACCAGGAGATTCTAATCTAGGATCTACTTTTGTAAAATCCCATGCATGGTAGCCATGGTAATCCAAAGGACTTCTATTATGAACAATTGGTGTTATCCAAATTGCGGTAAACCCTAAATCCTTAATGTAGTCCAATCTTTCAATAAGTCCTTTGAAATCTCCCCTCCATGTAACATCATTAGGATCAGTAATACTAGGATTAATTTCGGGATCTACATTGTATGATGACCATTCTGTAGGAGCATTATTGGTAGGATCTCCATCGTTAAATCGGGAGGTTAATAGGAAATAGATAGTTTCTTCTCTAAAATCTACTTGGGCTACTCCCATAAGCGGGACTAAGTATAGGAAAAATAAGAGATTTGCATGTACGAGTAATTTAACTTTATTTTTTTTCATCGCTATTGAGTTGAGTTAATTTCAAAAAACCTTTTGTTTTTTTGAGAAATTTGTATTTAAAGCAATGATATATAATTATTTGATATTAAGTTGAATAGGGTGAAAATGCAAACGTTTTCGTGTTGATAAGTTTTTGTATATTAGAATTTTACAAGATCAATTAGCCTTATAGTTCACCTGCCGAAGGAATTATTTTTTTCAATTTATTGGGTGGATTTAATAGCATTAAATGTGTATTGCATGATCAAATTAATAAGAACGAATTCTAGTAATTCTGATTTTAGTAAACTAGTAAAACATCTTGATGCTTATTTAGCTAAAATTGATGGAGATGAGCATGATTTTTATGCGCAGTTTAATAAAATTAACGCTTTACAGTATGTGGTGGTTGCTTATGAGAATGATCAACCCATTAGTTGTGGTGCCATAAAGCAAGTTGGTAATGGTAGTATGGAAGTAAAGCGGATGTATACGCTACCAGAATACAGAGGAAAAGGAATAGCTACAAGAGTATTACTCGAACTGGAACAATGGGCAAAAGAATTATCATATGATCAATGTGTATTGGAAACAGGAAAACGACAACCAGAAGCTATTCGGTTGTATGAAAAAAATGGCTATCAATTGATTCCTAATTATGGACAATATGTAGGTGTTGAAAATAGTCTTTGTTTTGGGAAGTGGTTGTGATTTTAATACCTAATTTTTAGGATAATAGTTTTGTAATACCATTAATATGTATGTATAATTGCAAAAAATTATACATACATATTTTATGAAATTATTACCAACTATTTTAGTATCAAGTTTATTTTTATTTTCCTGCAGTGATGATGATGATAGTAACGGATTCCAAGAAGGATGGAATGATCAATTGGTTGAACAGTTTGCGTTAGCATGTAATTCCGAAGAAGTAGAAGAGACTATCAATGAAGAAGAAGGAATTGATGTTGAATTGGATTGCGATTGTGTAGCAAAAGAATCCGCTAAATTTGCTCCTTTATCCAAATTTATTAATGACTCGTTTACGCAAAAAGAAGAAACAGAATATGGACTTATTTTAATTAGAAATTGTACTAAATAACGAAAAAACAAAAAAATCGAGTAGATACAACTATTCGATTTTTTTGTTTAATTTTTTTTAAACAAAAACTTACCCAATTGTTTATCAAAATGAACTTTTGAATTTTTAAAAAGTTCATTTAATAAGTTACTTTCAACAAGCTCTTTTGGTGTGTGTAATGCTACTTTTTTACTAGAAATACTAAGTACTTGATCACAAACTTGGAGTGAAAGCTCAATTTCGTGCGATGAATACACAATGGTTTTATTAAACTGCTTGCATAAACGTTGTAACAAAGTAAGTGTTTCCACTTTATGGTGTAAATCTAAATGTGTGGTAGGTTCATCTAAAAAAATGAGTGGTGTATTTTGAGCAATAGCTCTGGCAATAAAAACACGTTGTAATTGTCCATCACTAAGGGTATTACATTTTTTATACTTTAAATGATCTAAATCGGTAAGTTGTAAAGCCTTTTCAATTTCATTACGATCAATATTAGTAAGAGTATCTAGCCAATTGGTATAGGGTTGTCTTCCCAGGCTTACTAGTTCATGTACACTTAAACTACTTGGAATCATCGTTTCGGTATGCACCCAACTTACTTGTTTAGCCCATTGGTTTATAGCGTAGCTTTCTATAGGCATGTTACCAATACGTATGTTTCCCGAAATTTTGGGTTGCTGGTGTGCCAGGGTACGTAATAAAGTAGATTTCCCTGTTCCATTAGCACCAATAATACTCACTAAATTTCCTTTGGGAATGGCAAATGAAATATCGGTTAGAATTTCCTCATGTTTTTTTCCTTGGAAATACCCAATGCTTAGGTGTTCAACAAATATACTTTTATCCCTTTTCATTAAAACACTATTTTTCGATTACGAATTAACAAAGTAATAATCACTGGAGCACCAATAAGTGCGGTAATGGCATTAATGGGTAACATTAATTCGCTACTAGGTAGTTGCGAAATGGTATCGCAAATAAGCATTAATATACTTCCCAAAAGGATAACAGCAGGCAATAGTATTTTATGATTAGAGGTTTTAAACAATTGTCGTGTTAAATGTGGAATGGCTAAGCCAATAAAAGCAATGGGGCCAGCAAAGGCAGTGATCACCCCACATAATAAGCTAGTCCCTAGAATAATTAAAAAACGACTTTGTTGAATATTTTGCCCCATACTTTTGGCATAAGCTTCTCCTAATTGTAAACTATTTAAAGCTTTAATAGCGGTTAAACTAACAAGGATTCCCATGCTATAAAAACCCAAAAACCAATAAAGTTCATGCCATGATAGGTTTCCTAAACTTCCAAACCCCCAAAATATATATTGTTGTAAAGCTTCCGCAGAAGCGAAAAAAGAAAGGACACTCACTATACCAGCGGTAATACTGGCAAACATAAGTCCGATAATAAGTATGGCCATGTGATCTTTTACTCTAGTAGATAATAATAAAACACATAATAAAACTAAAAAACTCCCTAGACTAGCAGCAATAGCATAACTCCATTTTTGCGAAAAAATAAATTCAAGTCCACCAAATAAACTAGCGCCCATAATGCATAAAGCTACGCCCAAACTAGCACCAGAACTTAGGCCCAGTACATAAGGACCAGCTAAAGGATTTCGGAATAAAGTTTGCATGAGTAGGCCTGCAACTCCTAAGCCACTACCGACCAAAATAGCGGTTATGGATTTGGGTAAACGATATATCCAAAGAATGTGTTCCCAACTTTCTTTTATAGTTCCGGTACCTGTAATACTATGGATTATTTTGCTAAAAGGAATAGCCACCGAACCCAAACTAAGGTTAAGTAACCAAGTAAAGACTAATCCTATGATTAGTGCTACAAAAGTAGTGCTATATGAAATTGTAGGCTTGCTAATGATTATTCTAGTTTTTGATAAAAATGAAATTGGTGATTGGGGACTAAGTTAGGGTGAAAAATTTTGATAAGATCCAGTAACACCCAGTCAGCTCTAAGTGAGCCTTGCTCATAGTAAAGTATGCCTCCTGTAGCCCCTTTTTTTATATCCTTTGAAAATATTTGTTGTTGAGAGTAGGCATCAAATAAGGTGTATTTTTCTTCAAAATTACCTAGAGCTTTGGTGCTTGTAAAATTACCGCCTCCAATCCAAATAGCTGCATGTTGCGCTTTATCATAAACGGATTCAAAATTTAAAGCTAAACTCCCTGTGTTGGTATCTGTTTTCCATAAATAATCACCTCCAGCATCATGGATTAATTTTGCAGCGTAGCTATTTCCACCAGGGACGTACCAAACATCCTTATACATGTTACCCGATAAAATAGTAGGCTTTTGTGTAATTGCTTGGGCTAATTTTTTTCCTTCTAAATAATTTTTTTCGATACTATTAAAATAGCTAATAGCTTCCTTTTCTTTATCAAATAAATACCCAAATACTTTAATCCATTCGGCTCTTCCTAAAGGATGTGATTCTAACCAAGAACCATTCATTACGGTAGTAATACCTGAGCGTTCAAACAAATCAAATGCTTTAACATTAGCATTAGAACTAAAACCAACAATAAGTTCGGGTTGTAAGTCAAGAATCAATTCAGTGTTTAAATTGAGTAGATTCCCTACATTTTTAATTTGCCCCGCATCAATACGTTTTCTGGTTTTTTTGGCAGAAATATATTTAGGTTCAGGGAATCCTACTAAGGTACGCTCCACGCCAAGAGCTTCCAATAAAGGGATATCGGTAGTTGAGGTCACTAAAACTCGTTCAACTGGGGTTCGAATTATTTTTTGGTTTTTAATGGTTTCTGGAATTACTTTATTTTTTGGCACAAAGTAATAGGTGAGTGTATCCACTGCATTTGGCCAAGGTTTATTAACTTGTAATTTTGTATAGTTTTCGCTTTTGTATATTACAAAGCCATCAGCATAACTTATTTTTTCAGCACTATGGTGTAATGCTATTTTCGCTTTCGCTGAAGTTTGTTTTTTACAACTAACTAAAGAAGAAACTAGGCAAAAAATAAAAAGTATAGGTATAAGCTTCATAAATAGAAAATATTAAAAGGCAATAGGAGTTTCCAGACCAGCAGTTACAGTAAATTTATTATTGATATATGTTAATCGAATTACTTGTCCATAATCCAATTTAATACTAAAAGAGTCTTTTAAAGGAATATCCAGTACACTTGCCAAAAAAGCACGCATAGGGCCTGCATGACTTACAATAATTATAGGGGTTTCGGTAGGTATTTTTGTTAACTTATCAAAAAAAGTGAGCACACGTTTGTTTAATTCTAAATAAGATTCGCCACAAGGCGGTTTTTCGGTAACAAAATTAGCCATCCAAGGATCAATTTCACTGCTAGGTATAGCATTCCATGGAATATTTTCCCATGTGCCAAAATTAAGTTCTTTTAATTCGCTACGTAGTGAAATTGGATTACCTAATTGACAAGCTAGTTTGTAACAACGTAAAAGAGGACTCGAATATAGTTCTGCTTCTTTTACAGGAAGTTGTTTTTTGATCAAAGCTACTTCATCCACAAAACTATCGGTAACATCCAAATTGAGTTGCCCGTAACAAATTCCTTTGTCTATTTTAGGTGTGGTATGCCTAACTAAATAAATTTCCATAATGCGACTAAACTTAAATAAATAACAACTTCACTTAATTGTTGTACCGCTCCGGCACAATCACCAGTTTGCCCACCAATCCATTTGGTGAATTTTTGCCCTAAATACATTTTAGAAATATAAGCAGGAATTACTATTAAAAATACCCAAACATTTTGAAATAGCAGTAATGGAAGTATACCAAATATACCAGCAATACTTAGTTGTGTAATGGTCATGCTTTGCGCAGAAGGTTTGATTTTACTCTTTTCAATATCCTGAACATAAGAATGGGTAAATAGGAGGGTAGTCGCCATAAAACGACTCAATGCATGGGCAGATATAATAGCGATACTAATTTGTGTCGAATTCATTTCGCGTAAAGCGGTAAACTTTATACCCAATAACAAAATAAGTCCGATAACGCCATAGGTCCCCAAACGAGAATCCTTCATAATCATTAAAATCTTTTCCTTAGTCCATCCACCACCAAAGCCATCGCAAACATCGGCAAAACCGTCTTCGTGAAATCCAGCAGTAATAAAAATAGTACTTGCCATACTAATTAATAGTGAAATTTCGATTGAAAAAATAAGTTGCGCTACATAAAAAAAGAAGGCGCCAATACCGCCTACGATACTACCAACTAAAGGAAAATATTTACTGCTTTTTTGTAAATAAGTGGGGTCATGATTTACCCATTTAGGACACGGAATACGTGTAAAAAACATAAGTGCGGTAAAAAATATATGTATTTCTTTTTTCAAAAGGAGTTTGTTTTACATACTGCAAACTTAGATCTTTTAATAAATTTATAAAGCGTAATTATAAAATTTAAGCTTTAAAATCATTGTCAAAAGGACAATTTATAAAAACGTTAGTTTCAAAAGGCATGAAAAATAGTGTTATTATCCAGCAAAAGAAATTCGGTTTTCAATTTCTCCAGTTTTTGTATGAATAATTACTTCACCATTTATTTTATGGGCAGTTTGTTTCGCAAATTCAATAACACTTAATCGAGTACCAAAAACTTTAGTAGCACGCGTATTTCCATCAGCAACTAAAGTCCATTTCCTTTCACCTCCTACTATTACATGATATTTGCTAGATTTTAGCGGCTTAGCAGAAACAGCAACGCTATTGCCTAGTTTTTTTTGTATAAATTCTTTTTTATAACATAATATTCTATATGCATCATTTTAATTGTAAAATACAACTATTTTATAGTTTTTTTTAAAGATGATAATTACAATTAGACTTCATACAGAGTAGTTACAATAGCCCCTTTGTTATTTTCTAAATTAATACTTAAAAGTTGTTTTGCCTGTTTAACTTTAAAATTAAATGGAGGAGCTAACAAATTTAAACCACTGTGTTTTTTTAATCGAATGCCCTGTCCCGAAATGATATCTTTATTGGCTATAAAGTTTCCTTTTGGAATATGTTCTGTGAGTATAACATATTTATAATTACCTAATTTTTCAACAACTTCGTGGACTTCATTATTTGATAAATGTTGTAATACTTGGCGGAGTATAACACAATCCGCTTTTGGGAGTTTATTTGTAGCAATATCTAAACAAATAAATGCTAAATTTTCAGCTGTAAATTTTAACTTGTTCCTTTCAATAAGTGGTGCTACAATATCTACGGCAGTGTA
This sequence comes from Aquimarina agarilytica ZC1, assembly GCF_000255455.1. Taxonomy (GTDB): domain Bacteria; phylum Bacteroidota; class Bacteroidia; order Flavobacteriales; family Flavobacteriaceae; genus Aquimarina; species Aquimarina agarilytica. The sequence continues at coordinate 50,497 of NZ_JH621261.1, forward strand.
TTTTTTAGTGTATTTAACGAGTTCCTTACCAATATTAAAATCACCACAACCTAAATCACATACACTAAGTGGATTGTTAAACGACATTAAAAATGACTTTACAATAGTAATATAAGGGTTTATAATGTTTGGATGATGAGAACCATCGCCTGAATAAAAATCAAAAGTTTCATCACCACCCCAAAGTTTTAGTTCATAAATCTGTTCCATAGCATCTTTGGTAGGCCATGGTTTTTTGGTTTTATTGGATTCATTTTTTTGTGTCATGTTATGATTCACTTTTACTCACTCCAGCACTTTCAAAACTAGCCATTTCATTTAAAAAATTAACAGCTGATTCAAGTAAAGGATAGGCTAATGCAACTCCAGTTCCTTCACCTAATCGTAAGCCTAAGTTTAGAATTGTTTTCTTTTCTAAATAGTCAATCATTTTTACGTGTCCTTGTTCATTAGACTGGTGACAAATGATACAATAATCCATTACATTTTCATTCATGGCATTGGCAAATAGTAGTGCTGAGGTTACTATAAAACCATCAATGAGTACGGTCATTTTTAATTCGGCAGCTTTTAAAATACCACCAGCAATCATAGCAATTTCAAAACCGCCAAAAGTTGCCATAATATCAGGAAGTGTGTATGGGAAATGCGTGTCTAAAACTTTACCTAAAATTTCTCCTTTTTTTATAATCCTTTCTTTGTTTAATCCGGTTCCAGCACCAACGCATTCTTCAATATAAGTATTAGTAAGCGCAGCCATTAATAGCGCTGCAGCCGAGGTGTTTCCAATACCCATTTCGCCAAAACCAATACTATTACAACCTTTTTTAAATTCATTTTCAACTAATTCTGCCCCTTTTGCTATGGCTTTATGATATTGATCAATGCTCATTGCAGGGGATTCAAGTACGTTTTTGGTTCCGTAATCAATTTTGGCATCAATTAAGTTAGGGAGTTCTCCAAAATCATGATTCACACCAGCATCAATAACTTTTAGGTTAATATTATTTTGCTTACTAAACACATTAATTGCAGCACCACCACTTAAAAAATTATACACCATTTGTGCGGTTACTTCTTGTGGATAGGCATTAACTTCATTGTCCTTAGCAATACCATGGTCGGCAGCAAAAACTAAGATCGTTGGGTGTGTTAATTGTGGGGTTAATGATTGTTGTATTAGTCCAATTTTTAAAGCCAAACCTTCTAAATCACCAAGTGCACCAATTGGTTTTGTTTTATTGTCAATTTTATGAAGGATTTTTTCTGCTATAGCAGTATCTACTTTAGTTATATTGAAATTGGTCATTTTTTTATTGGTTGTTGGTTGAGAGTTGTCAGTTTTCAGTTGTGTGTTGTTGGTTATTCGTTGATATAAGTTGCGAGTGAAAAATTATAAACGTAAAACGGATGAAAGTATATTTCTTGTACGAAGAATTTAACTTTTTTATCCTTTAGTCTTTCAACTCCCAACTTATAAGGCTCAACTTTTTATATCTTTATTTTAACTTCATTGGTAATCCCGAAACCATAAAAGTAGCTTTATTGGCATGTTTGGCAATATGTTGATTCATCCAACCTTGAAGTTCGGTGAATTTTCTTCCTATTTCGGTTTGAGCATGTACTCCCATACCGATCTCGTTGGAAATGATAATAATAGTAGCATCAATGCTTAGTAGTTTACCAAACTCTTTTTTTGCATCTGCTAAAGCTAAATCTACGTTGTTATTATGATCTACAAAAAAATTGGTAAGCCATAAAGTCATACAATCAACAACATAGGTGTGATTAGGAGTGATCACATTAGCGAGTTGTTTTTCTTCTTCAATGGAAGTCCAACGTTCATCGCGATCAGATACGTGTCGATCAATACGTTTTTGGTGATCAGCATCCCAAATCCGTGACGTAGCAATATATACAGGAGTATTACTATGTTTTAAAGCTAATTGTTGTGCAAAACTACTTTTTCCAGAGCGTTCACCGCCAGTAATGTAATGGATCATTTTTGATTTTAATAGCTGTTTATACTTAGGCACATTTGAGAAACAAAGTTAAGTGAGTTAATTTTGGAAACGAAAGTTTTCTGCTTATATCTTTTTATATCTAAATATTGGGAGTACTTTTGCAGCGAATTTGGTTTTTATGCTATTCAAATTTATTTGGGAGCTAAAATTAAAAGGGAATCTTGTTAAAATCAAGAACTGTACCCGCAACTGTATGCTTAGCCTTAATAGGTGCTTATTACATTCTGAGACCACTATTTTTATCCATATTGCGGATTATTCGTAAGATTAATCTTGAAATATAATAAAAATGGGAAGGTAGTAATAAGACGCAAGTCAGGAGACCTGCCATATTTGTAATATAAATTCTTTCGGGAGTAAAGGAAATTTATGATGAAAATGTATGTAGCCTCTATACTGGGGATGGTTTGTTATTTAAAATCAGTTGCTCAAAATGATTCCATACAACGTTTGGAAAAGGTTACTGTACATCATAATAAAGATAAAAGGAAACAAGGTCAAGGTCAAAAATTAGTTAGACTTTCTACAGAACAGGTGGTTAGAAACCCAACTAACTTTACGGAAACATTACGATATAATAGCCCTATAGCATTTAGAGATTATGGTAATGGTGGAACTAGTTCAGCTCGGTTTAGAGGAACTTCGGCAACTAACACGGCAGTATTATGGAATGGCTTAAGTATTAATGCAGTAGGTAATGGACAAACAGATTTTAATGCATTATCAGCCAGTACTACCGATGAAATTATAATTATTAGTGGAGGATCAAGTACTACATTTGGTTCTGGTGCTATAGGAGGAGTTATTCAATTGAATGATGATTTGCATTTTAAATCACATCAAAATTTTCAACTTTTTTCGAGTTATGGGAGTTTTAATACATCATCCAATTTTTTTAAAGTAAATGTAGGGGGCCATAAATTAGCTTTAAAAGTTGCTACCACTATTAATAGGTCAGACAATGATTATGAATATATAGACACACGTTTTAAAGATGAAAATGATAATCTGTTAAAAAATGAGAATGCCAATTATAGAAACTATGGTATAAATACCAGTTTAGGATATAAATTTTCAAATACAAATAAGCTGTTTTTTTATACAACGGTTTACAGAAGTAGTAGGTTGTTTTCTGCGGGATTGCCTAATCCTTCATCGGGAAGTGAACGAAATCAAGATTTTTATCAGAGAAATTTATTAAAATGGGATACTAAATTTTTAAATTTTACACAATCATTAAAGTTAGGTTATTTAACAGAGGAATATAGATATTATAGTAATAAAGATGCGATAAATTTTGATTTAGGTAAGTCTAAAAAACAGGTCGTAGATTATTCATTAATATACCGTTTATCCAACCAATGGGATATAACATATTTTATGCTTTATGAAAACACTATAGGTAATACAGATACCATAAATAGACGCCGAGAATCTTTAGGTTTAGGGGGGCTTTTAACATTTGCTCCAAATGAGAAAACCATAGGAACATTAGGGTTTAGAAAAGAATATAATTCTGATTTTTTAGTACCTGTTTCAGTAACATTAACAGGTGAAAAATCAATTTTCAATAAGTTTAAATTTAAGACAAGCTTATCTACAAACTATAGAGTGCCTACTTTTAATGAATTGTTTTGGCCAGTTGTAGGCAATTCAGAACTGACTCCAGAGCGTTCAAAACAGATAGATTTTGGCTTTAATTTTACTAATAAGCTTTTAACCTTATCGGGGACTTATTTTTTTATAAATATTAAGGATAAGATTATTTGGAGACCCATAGGAACATCTAATTTGTGGAGGCCTAAAAATTTGGATGATGTAATAAATAAAGGTTTTGAAATTGCGTTGAAATTTAATTTTAAAGTTTTAAAAGCGCATAAATTTTCGATAAATACAAATTATGTATATACACAAGCAGAAAACACAAAAACGGGTAAACCACTTATTTTTGTGCCTTTAAATTTAGTCAATTACAATATTGATTATAATTATAAGAGATTTAACCTTTTTGCACAAGGTTTATATCAAAGTAAGATATATACAACAGAGGATACTATTGATTTTCACTCGTTAGACGTTGTTAATGTTATGAATATGGGGGTAAATATCTTATTGTATCAAAAGAAAAATCACAATTTAGTTCTGGGTAGTAAAGTGAATAATATTTTTAATAAAGTATATTATTTTACCAATTTAAGGCCCATGCCTGGAAGAAATTTAAATGTAAATATTAATTATAAATTTTGAATAAAATGAGAGTTATGAAGTCAATTTTTAAAATGCTTTTAATAAGCGTTTTGATAATATCATGTAGCGGCGATGATACTAATATTATAGAGAAGACAAAAGAAATAGAAGTAATTAAAGAAATAGAAGTTACACCAGACACAAAATTTGATGGCGGTTTCTTTGTTAGCGCCGAAGGGAATTTTGGAATGAAAGATGGATCAATTTCATATGTAACTAATGATTTAAGTACGACGACTAATTTTATCTACAATAAGGTGAATGGAGTTCAATTGGGAGGTCTAATTCAATCAATAACTTATAACGGTGATAATGCTTATGTTATTTTAAATGATGCGGCTACATTGGTAATAATTGATAGGGTTACTTTTAAAAGAAAAGCTGTAGTGACTTCGGGGTTAAAAAATCCAAGATATATGGCTGTCATCGGAACTAAAGGTTATATTACTAATTGGGGTGAAGGTGCAGATGAAAATGATGATTATGTAGCTATATTGGATTTAACAACAAATAAATTAGAGACTAATACCATTTCTTTAGCAAATGGAGTGGAACAAATTGTATCTAAGGATGATAAATTATTTGTGTCTCATAAAGGAGCTTTTTCATCAAATAATATCGTATCGGTAATTGATACATCATCAAATAATAGTGTTTCTACAATAACAGTTAAAGATAATCCAGACGATATGCTATTTACTGAAGATGGTAGTTTAGTAGTATTGTCTGAGGGTAGGGGGACTGCTTTTGGAGGAGCTCCTTTTTTCGAAGTATTAGAGCGTACTACTTCAGCGATTTCATTTATTGATACAGATACCAATGAAATAAAAAAACAATGGGTTTTTGACGAGAATAAAGGCTCGGCATTATTGGCCTATACAAAAGGGAATCTATATTATGTATTAGGAACTGACGTAATCGAAATAGATGCGGAGGCTACAGATCTATCCGCTTCAAAAGAAGGTATAGCCGTAGGAAATGTTTATGGGATGAATGCTAAAGAAGATAAGTTGTATACAGTTAGCGCAGCTTTTACGATATTTAGTGAGCTTAAAATATTTGATATTCCTTCAAAATCTGCAATTTTTTCAAGTTCTGTAGGATTAGGAGCATCAAAAATCTACTTTGAATAGTCTTTTTTCTATTTTTAATCAAGGAATATTTTGGGGCGTTATTTGATTATTAAAATGATCAAATAACATGAACTGTCTAAACAATAGTGTTTGTTTAGGCAGTTTTTGGTTTATATAGTTTTGAATTTAAATAAAAGGAAACAATTATATTTGTGCCCATACAAAATGAACTATGCTATTAAACACTATTAAAGGATTACAATACCCAGCTATTTTAGCGTATTTATTAAAATGGTTGCTTATCGCATTAATTGTGGGTGTTGCTGTTGGTGGCGCTTCAGCGTTTTTTTTAATTAGTTTAGACTGGTGCACTACTTATAGAGAAGCGCATACTCAACTAATATGGTTATTACCAGTAGCAGGTTTTTTAATTGGTGCTTCCTATTATTATTGGGGGAAAAGTGTGGTTCGCGGAAATAATCAGTTATTGGATGAATACCATAAACCAGATAAAATGATTCCTTTTAAAATGGCTCCTTTGGTATTATTTGGAACTTTAGGAACACATTTGTTTGGTGGGTCTGCTGGGCGTGAAGGAACAGCAGTACAAATGGGAGGCGCTATAGCAGATCAATTATCAAGATTTATATCCATTAATTCATTAGATCGAAAAATCTTATTAATCATGGGGATTAGTGCAGGATTTGCTGCTGTTTTTGGGACCCCATTAGCCGGTGCTATTTTTGCTTTGGAAGTATTGTTAATTGGTCGTGTTCGCTTTGAAAGTTTAGTGCCTAGTATTTTAGTAGCGATTATTGCCGATCAAGCTTGTCGTTATTTTGGAGGTACACATACCGAATATTTGGTAAATAATATTCCTAATATGTCCTTACTAAACATTACGTTGTCCTGTGTTGCAGGTATATGCTTTGGTATAATAGCGCGTCTATTTTCAAAAGGGACACATTTTTGGAGTAGCCAGTTTAAAAAGTTCAATTATCCGCCTTTACGCCCAGTTATTGGAGGAATTGTTATTGCTATAGTGGTTTTTTTGATGGGAACTACCAGGTATATAGGTTTGGGTGTTCCAGTAATTGTGGAATCTTTTACAGAAGCTATTCCACCTTATGACTTTTTGTTAAAACTACTATTTACCACATTTACATTGGGAGCAGGATTTAAAGGAGGGGAGGTAACTCCATTATTTTTTGTTGGAGGAGCTTTGGGGAATGCTTTAGTTTGGTTTTTACCTTTACCCATGGATTTATTGGCGGCTATGGGTTTTGTGGCTGTTTTTGCAGGAGCGACTAATACTCCTATTGCGTGTACCTTAATGGGAATTGAATTATTTGGTATGGAAACAGGTCAATATGTGGCTGTAGCATGTTTTGTAGCTTATCTTTTTTCGGGACATAGTGGTATTTATAGTTCTCAAATTATCGGAAGTTCAAAACATCCAATTTTTGACTTAGAAAAAGGAAAGCTACTTTCCGAGGTGGTTTTGTTCAGAAAGCAGCCTAAAAAATAATTTTTTTGGAGTAGTGGTTTTAAAGTTTTAGAAGCTTACTTCATTGACTTTATTAAACTCTTTAGAAGTTACTTTTAATATAGCTTTTTTACTAGTATCTAGTTTTTCTAAAATTACGACACATTTTCCATGGTAAGCTTTTCTGTAATTGGCAACAAAAGGTTCGTGGCTTTTATTATTACCATTGCCAACTCCAATGATTTTTGCGTTTTGGGTTTCGAAATTGAGTAAGCTTTGAGCGGTTGGAACAAAATGATTGTTCTTATCTTTTAGTATTACTTCTACGTAAGTGATATCATTAGAATCCGTAACATTTAAATCAAGGTTAGTTGGCTTTAATGCAGTATGAATGATTTCGGTTTTACTAATTTTTCCATTAGTGTAGGCTATAGCTTTTAATTCTCCGGGTTGGTATGTGGTTTCCCAAGCTAATAATTCACTTGAATTCATGTTATTTTTCTTTTTTCCTAAAGAAGTACCATTAACAAATAATTCCACCTCCGAAGCATTAGAAAAAGCGTTAACAGTTATTTTTTCACCTTCATGACCTTTCCAATTCCAATGAGGAAATATATGAAGCATAGGTTTAGCGTTCCATTGAGATTGGTAATAATAAAAACCATCCTTAGGGAAACCGGCTAAATCAATAACTCCAAAAGTTGAAGACCTTGCAGGCCAAGGATAGGGAATGGTTTCTCCTAAATAATCCCAACCAGTCCATATGAATTCGCCCATAATATAGGGGCGTTCTTTAACGGCTAACCAAGCTTTCATTCCTATACTATAATAGCCTCTGTTTTTTAAAAATTTGTGTGTGTCTTTGTGTTCAATGGGTAAATTAGCTTGTAGGGCTTGCGGTCTATTTAAAAAAGGGTAGTACTCCCCTCGATTAGCAATCATTTGTGCTGAAGTATGTTCGGTAACTATCATTTTACGATTAGGGTAATTTTTATGTTCCAAATCATAATCTTCGGGATCTGCATAATTGTAGCCCGGGACGTCCATTTCGCTTACAGTTTCATTAATAGGCCAGGCATCCCAACCATAGCCATTTACTCCACAAGTTACTGGGCGATTATCATATTTGTGTACCACGTTTACCAGACGTTTGGCAATTTCAATACCGGATTCGTCTTTCATTTGGTCAATTTCATTTCCAACACTCCACATAAAAATACTTGGATGGTTACGATCCCTAAGTACAAAATCGCTTAAATCTTTATCACTCCATTTTTTAAATAGATGTGCATAAAAAGTAACAGGAATACGAATTTTTTCACCATTTTTTCTAAAAGTAGCAGGTTCTTTAACTACTTCCCATTCATCAAAAGCTTCGTTCATTACTAGCATTCCCATTTTGTCACAGGCATCTAAAAATTCTGGAGCAAATGGGTTATGAGCTGTACGAACTGCATTTGTGCCCATTTCTTTTAAAATTCGTAATTGACGCTCATAGGTGGTTTTTTTGGTAGCAGCTCCCAATGGACCACCACCATGGTGTAGGCAAACTCCTTTTATTTTTAATGGTTTACCGTTTAAAATAAATCCTTTTTCCGAAGAATATTCCATATTTCGGATTCCAGTACTTATTTTTTTACTATCAATAATCGTATTATTTATAAGTAAAGAAACCTGAGTAGTATAGAGGTGAGGGGTGTCAATATTCCACAATTTGGGGTTTTGAACATTTAAGAGTAGTTCTTCTTTAAGTTGAGAGTTACTAATTAGTGAAATATCCTTTGTTTTTGTAGCAATGACTTCGTTTTTAGCATTCAAAAGTTCCACTTTATAAGTTGCATCTATTCCTTTTTTGGAGGTATTTTTAACAGTAGTTTGTACTAAAACATTAGCACTCTTTTCTGTTACTTTAGGAGTAGTTACTTGTACTCCCCATGTTGGAATGTAGGTTTCGTTTTTTACAATTAAATGCACATTTCGGTAAATTCCATTACCAGAATACCAACGAGAACCAGGTTGTTCGCTATTATCAAGTTTAACCGTTATTATATTTTCATTATTAAAGTTGATAAATGGTGTTAACTCATATTCAAAAGGAATATAACCAAAGGGACGTTTGCCTAAATGATTTCCGTTAATCCATACCTCGGCATTTCGGTAAGCCCCTTCGAAGTGTATAAAAACCTTTTGATCTTTTTTAACTTGCGAAAGGTCAATTTTTTTTCGGTAATAAGCGATACCAGTAGGTAGCCAAGCACCTCGAGAAAATGAAGGATTGTCTTTTGAAAAAGCACCAGAAATACTCCAGTCATGGGGTAAATTTACGGTTTGCCACTCAGCATCGTCATATTCGTTTTTTTGAGCATCTGGAATATCGGCTTGGATGAATTTCCAGTGATTATTTATTATTTTATCAAAACTTTTTGCGTTTTTTATTTTCTGCCCACAGGCAAAACAAAAAAAACTTAAAAGTATGGGAAGTATGCTGTTTTTTAAGTTCATAATGAATTGGATACTAAGTTAACATTGCTTTGTTATGACTATAATTATTGTTGGTAATAATTTAATTGCTTAATGTTTAGTGTATCATTCATTTGTAACTGTAATTCTTTTAAATCCTTAAATAAGGAAATAATTTTATTACTATAGTTCGTATTTAACGATAAGTTGTTCATTTCTTCGGGGTCATTATTCAAGTCAAAAAGTTTTATTTTTTTTGCTATAGGATAAACCAATAACTTAAATCCATCTTTTCGGATCATACGTTGAACATTAAGGTAAGCCCCGTAAATACTTTTGTAATTGCTTTGTTGTTGATTTCCTAAAGCTAATTTTTTGAAGCTGTTAAAAAATAAGTATTCAGGTTTTTGAATACCCGCTATTTCCAAACTTGTAGCCATAACATCCTGTAGGTATACATCAGCATTAACCTTTTTATGTTTAGGAATATCGGGTCCCATAATAATTAATGGAGGACGTAAACTATGGTCATATAAATTTTGTTTCCCTAATAAACCATGTCTTCCCATAGCTAAGCCATGATCTGCCGTAAAAATGATATACGTGTTTTTGTCTTTTCCCGATGCTTTGAGCGCTTCTAAAATTTTACCAATTTGGGCATCTAAATGCGTAATACTTGCATAATATTCTTTGATATGAACTTTGGTAGCATATTCTGTTCTAGGAAAAGGGGCAAGGGCTTCATCACGTAAATGATCTCCATTGGCTATTTGGTGTCTATCCGGATATTCTGGCAACCAGCTTTTTGGTAAACTAATGCGATCCAAATCATACATGTCCTGATATTTTTTTGGTGCCTGTCGTGGATCATGTGGCGCATTAAAGGCTAAATACATGAAAAAGGGATCTTCCTTTTTTGATGCCATATCTAAAAATGTAGTAGCATCCTGAGTAAGGACTTCGCTCCAATGTTTTCCTCCTTGCCAAAAACCTCCAAAAGAAGTGTTTGTAGGTGTCCAAGTAGTATCAAGTTTACTTAAGGGCCTGTTGTAACCAACGGGCATAATCGTAGCACTTTTGGCATTAGGAATTTTAGAGATTGAATCAAATTTAGCAATCATTTGAGAGTGATTCCATGCATCTTTTGGCATTCCTGGTCGTTCATGTACTACTTTTTGAAATACTTTTGAAGCTGGAGCATCCACATGCCATTTTCCTGTCATGTACGTGTTATAGCCAGCAGTTTGCATTAATTTACCCCAAGTTTTATTTATGGAATCTCCTTTTTTCCAGTGTTGTCTAAATTTGTTGGCATGCCAAACTGATCTGCCAGAAATCATCATAGCTCTTGATGCGGCACAAACGGCTCCACTCCAGGACCCCATATTATAAGCATGGGTAAAAGTGGTACCATTAGTAACAAGTTTGTCTAGATTAGGCGTGATAATTTCATTATTCCCTAAAGCATTAATGGAGGAATACGTCTGATCATCGGTAAAAATGAAAAGTATGTTTGGTTTAGTGTTATTTTTGACTACTTCCTTTTTGTTGTTGCAACTAGTTAGAAAGAGCGGTAGTATAAAAAGGAGTTTTATAAAATGGTTCATTATAAATTAGAATATTTGGATGCTTTTATTTTTAAGTGAAATATACTATCAAATAGTACTAAATAAAAACAACAAATGACTTATAAATCAGTACAAATGATTTATCTGAACTTGTTTAAGAACCATAAAAAAATAAAGGTTCGATGCATAAATTACATCGAACCTTTTCTGAGCTTAATTAGCTGTTATTAATTACTCAACAATAATTGTATACTGTGGAGTTGGGTTTAATGGGCAAAAGTAAGTATACTTTCCTTTTTTCAATTCAACTTGTTTTGAAGATTGAGTTTCACCTTCTTTTACAGTTTTTTGAACGTAAGCATTTTTAATGTGGTTTTCTGCATTTGATGCATCTTTACCAGCTTCGATTAAAACAAATCCAACTTCATGATCAACACCTTTGTTTACAATGTCAAATACATAAGTACCTTCAGATAATTTTAATTCTTTAACAGTAAAGTCTCCTTTAGTTTGTTCTAGTGTAACTGTTTTAACGTCTTGTGCAAATGCAGCTAATGTGAAAGCGAAAAATAATGTTACTAAACTGATTAATTTTTTCATGTTTTTAAATTTTGAATAATTTTAGATTAATTTTACACTACAAAAGTCGATAGTTTATCTGTATACTTTCGGTGTGTTTTTCCTGTAAACATGTCAATTTTTCCCGATAGCTTCTTTTTTGAATGCTCTAGGTGAAACACCAACACTTTTTTTAAATAATTTGCTAAGTTGAGAAGCATCATTATAGCCTAAATGGAAGGCTATTTCTTTAAAAGATTGGTCAGAATAATTTATTAAACGTTTAGTTTCTAATATGATACGTTGCTGTATTATTTGTAATGGGCTAGTTTTTAGTTGATTAAAGTTATTGGATAATGTTTTTGGGGATTTAAAAAGTTTGTCGGCATAGAATGAAACTTGATGTTCAGTTTTAAAATGTTCTTCAACTAATATGTTAAATTGACGTAATAAATCTTGTTTTGGTGCACTTTCGTTAGAAGCGGTTTGTTGTGATTTTAATAAACGAGTAGAACGTATAATAAAGTTTTTAATTAGTATCCGCAGCATTTCTGCCTGTATTGAGTCAGCGGTAGAGATTTCATCTATAATATCGTTATGTAATGAGTTAAATTTAGAAATTTCTTCTGCGCCAAGCGAAAAAATAGGATTCACATTGTGAGAAAAGAAAAGTACGCCCATGCAATTCACCTCTTTGTCATGATCCTTGATACAATAAAATTCACGATTAAATTGATACATTATTACCTGATCAGTATGATTAATACAACTAAGGTGCTGATTAGGGGTTAAAGAAATAATTTTATCTGGTTCAACGCTTACTTGAATACCATCTATAGATAATTTTAGGAGGTCTTTAGTTGCTCTTATAAAAGTAAAAGCCTCAAGCTTTTTTTCTGTAGCATACTTTTCCAATAATTGATGATCCCCAACAGTGAGCTTTGCGTTGGTATGCGGTTCATTAAAACTATATATCATAAGTTATTTAATTAGTAACCAGATGTACTATTTATTGTGAGTAAAAATGAACTAGTTCGATTCGTTGATTTATTTTGGAACATTTTTATTCGTATTTATTTCAAAATAGTTCATATGTCCTATGTTTACGAAGTGATAGTCGTTGGTTAACTAAAACACTTACTTTGGTATACAGGTAATTAGTATACTATTATATAAAAAAATAATGAGTTTTAGCGTTCCAGTATTTTAATCATTTTAAATGATTTTAATAAATGAAATAAGCCAGGCAAAATAACGGATCCACCAATAATAAGTGAAATGCCTAATACTTTAATAACACTATTAGGGGCTATTTCATTTAAAATATTTATACTCCCCGATGTGGTAAATAGCATATTGGGGAAAATAGGCGCTAGTGCTGCAATGAGTATTAATAGTACTTGAATACCTGCAAAAAATCGACTGTAAATACGACGTTCATTTTTTATACTCATCCACAATGGGTAGAGTAATACTGCAGATATGCTTATGGCGCTGATAGTAATATAATTGTGTAGAAAAATGTTAATAAATGGAATATCCATATAAAAACCATAACAAATAGTTATAAAACCTACGATAACAACAATAACGGTAGCAATAATGGCTTTTCTAACATAAATTTTTCGAGTTTCATTTTCAGCCTCGCCAATTAAAAGTACCGATGATAAAAAAGCGCAAAGTGATGCAAAAAATAGACCAGTAAATATGGAAAATCCATTGAGCCATGAGTCTATATACAATGCTTTAAATGAATATGGTATGATAGAGTCAGCAATAATTATTTTTCCACTGAGTAAGGCTCCAAAGGTGATCCCTAAAAAAATAGGAGTAACCAGGCTTGATATTTTAAACATCCAATCATATATGATTTGAGAATTGTCTTTAAAAGCATCATAATGTCTAAAAACAAAAGCAACACCTCGGAGTGTTATTCCTAAAAGCATAAGGGTTATTGGGATGTGTAATGAAATCATTAAAATGTTATAAAATGAAGGGAATCCTACCCAAAGGATAACAATCATGATAATAATCCATATGTGATTGGCTTCCCAAACAGGACCCATTACACGGTAGACTGTTTTTTTTGTGATGGCTTGATTTTCTTTTGAAGAAAACAATTCAACAATCCCAGCTCCAAAATCGGCTCCAGCTAATAATACATATAGCAACAATGAAAAAGCTAGAAAAAATAAAACAACGTATATCATAAGGAAGTAGTGTTAGGAGTGGAGTGATCAGTTGAGTTCAATGCTTTTATTTGTCTACTCATTAACCAAGTAACAGCAATTGTGAGTGAGGTATATACCAAAATATACATATAAAAGCTATATATGATTCCAGGAACTGGAGTGACAGCATCTTTGGTTTTCATAATTCCATGAATGATCCACGGTTGTCTACCTACTTCGGTAACAATCCAGCCAGCTTCAAGAGCAATGAACCCCATAGGAGCTAATAGGCTAAAAAGTAACCAAAAGTATCGTTTGTTAAACCATTCTTTTTTTCGTGAAAGCGTTATAAAAAATAAGATGCCAGCAAACAATAACAAAGTACCAAGTCCTACCATAATTTGAAATGCATAATGCACAATGGCTACTTTAGGACGTTCATCAGCAGGAAAATCATTTAATCCTTTTACTTCGGCATCAAAATCACCGAAAGCTAAAAAAGATAAGGCTTTTGGTATAGCAATTTTGTAATTTACCTCTTGCTTTTCTTCATTTACAATACCTCCAATATACAAAGGAGCACCTTTTTCTGTATGGTAATGAGCTTCCATAGCGGCTAATTTAGCAGGTTGTCTTTTGGCTATATCCTTAGCAGAAATATCCCCACTAATAGGTTGTAAAATAGCTGCGATAGCTCCAAAACTTAGGGCTATTTTAAATGCTTTTTTATGTAAGTCAATATTTCGTTTTTTTAGTATTTGATATGCATGAATACCAGCTACTGCAAAACCAGTTGCCGTAAAGGCTGCCAGTGTCATATGCAAAGCTTGAGTAAACCAAGCAGGATTAAATAAAGCACTTATTGGATCAATATTTAAAAACTGTCCATCAATGTAATCAAAACCTGATGGAGCATTCATCCAACCATTGGCCGACACTACTAAAATTCCCGATGCAACACCAGAAATACCGACAATAATACCTGTAAACCAATGGAATTTTTCGTTAATTTTATCCCATCCATATAAATAAAATCCTAAGGCCAATGCTTCTACAAAAAAGGCTGCACCTTCCAATGAAAATGGCATACCAATTATAGGGCCTGCATGCTTCATAAACTCGGGCCAAAGTAATCCAAGTTCAAATGAAAGCGCTGTACCAGAAACTGCACCAGTAACAAAAAAGATAGCCACTCCCTTTTGCCATGATTTAGTTAATTTTAAGTAGATTGGATCTCGAGTTTTTAGCCATTTTTTATGAGATACAACCATGAAAAATGGCATTACCATTCCGATGCAAGCAAACACAATATGAAAGATTAATGTAAAGGCCATTTGTAGTCTTGCTGCATCTAAATTTTCCATACGTAAAATTATTTTAAAATTGCTTTGGTAAAGATACATTAGCATGCGATTTTATGTCTTATTTTTGCAGAAATATTGGACCTAAAAACCTATAAATAAAAGTTAAAAAAATGTCAGTTGAAACTTACTTTTTCGACTATGGTTTTTTATTAGTAAATTAGTAAATGTTTAAGTGTGTTTATCACAGGCTATTAGGTTGAATAAATAGTAATATGAAGTATTTAAATGACAATATAGAGTCGCCTTTTATATTAAAAGTAAGTTTTAATAGTTACTTGAATCGTTATGAAGAATTAGCGAAGAGTAGTGATGCCTTTTTGTCTGCTAAGGCGCAACGAATTTTAGAAGTACAAGCACCTTATCCTATTTTAAGAGAGGGGTTTAGTGATATATCATTGTTAAGTAAATACGAAAAAGAAATACAATTTATTTTACAAGATGCCTTTAGCG
Organism: Aquimarina agarilytica ZC1; assembly: GCF_000255455.1. Classification (GTDB taxonomy): domain Bacteria; phylum Bacteroidota; class Bacteroidia; order Flavobacteriales; family Flavobacteriaceae; genus Aquimarina; species Aquimarina agarilytica. Next base: position 65,898 of record NZ_JH621261.1, read on the forward strand.
AGGTACTCACTTTGAATGAAATTAAAACGGCTTCGGTTCCTTTTCATAATTATATTTTTAATACATCTCAACGTTTCAAGAATATTTTAGCTGCAGCAGGAGATGATTTCGAACTTACTATTGAAAACATACCCGAAGATGATCGTTATATAATTGCTTGTACCATTATATTAAACTTTTGTTATGGCTTTAATATAAATATCAAGCGTCCTTTTTTTTATAAAATACCTGATTCAAATGGAATTATGCGTTATTATAAAATTTTGTATAACGCAGATTTTATGGAGATTCATCCTACAGATAAGGCAACACCAATAATGCAAAGTGATTTTGATGAACTTTTAGATAATTATGATAATATAGATTTATGGAAAGAAAAATTTCCCGAGAATAGTTATTTATTTAAGGGGTTTGTGATATCAAATATTTTTGATGTTACCGACGATCAATCTATTTCTAACATAAAGTCTAATTTAATTGGAAGTGATAAAAAGAAGGATGGAAATTTTATAAACCAATTCGAATCTATATTCCAGTCACTGCTTAATATTAAGGATTTAAAAGTAGGTTTTTCAATATATAATGATGAAGAACAAACATTTGAGCGTGTTTATGGCACTAAAATGAATAGCTTTTTATTACATAATTCTGACACAAAAAAGTGTAAAACTTGCTTGTGTGATTGGAGTCATAAACGTTTACTAAAAGAAAATAAATATGTGGCGATATCTGATGTGGATAAAATGTATGATAAATTTGATGATAAAATACCTCAAATAGGCATATTACAGCAACAGCAAATTAAGAGTGCTATTTTAGCACCTGTAGCTAATGAAGAAGGTTTATTTGGTGTTTTAGAATTGGTTTCGAGCAAATCAAAAGTACTTAATAGTATAAATGCGAATAAATTAATTGATGTAATGCCACATATTATAGCGGCTGTTGAGCATTCAAAAGAAGAAGAAGAAAATTTAATAGAAGCTATTATACAGAAAGAATGTACATCCATACATCCTAGTGTGCATTGGAAATTTAAGAGTGAAGCTAAAAGATATATCAGAGAACAATTAAATGGAAATCAAGTTTCATTTAATAAATTAGCTTTCAAAGAAGTATATCCTTTATATGGGCAGATAGACATCAAAGGATCTTCGGAGGCACGTAATTGGGCAACAAAACAAGATTTGTCATTACAGTTACAAAGCGCTAAAGAGGTGCTTAAAAGTGCTTTTAGTTTAGATTCACTACCAGTGTATGAACAATATTTATTTCAAATTGATACTTTTTTACAGGATTTAGAAAAAGGATTTCAAGTAGATAGCGAACAAAAAATAACTTCTTTTTTAAAGAAAAGCATTAATAAACTTTTCAAGCATATAAAAAAGACGTCACATTTATCAACACAAATAAAACAATATTTTGACAGTGTTGATAGTGAATTACATGTACATTATAATCATAGGAAAAATTATGACGAAACGATTACTTTAGTAAATAAAAGGATGGCTGCTTTATTAGATGTAAAGCAGATAGATGCGCAAAAAATGTATCCTCATTATTTTGAACGTTATAAGACAGATGGGGTGGAGCATAGCATGTACATAGGGGAGTCAATTACAAAAGAGGATAGTTTCAATTCTTTGTATTTATATAATCTAAGGTTATGGCAATTACAAGTAATGTGCGAAATGGAAAATACTTTTTATCAAATGCAACCTAATTTCCCCGTAGCCATGGACGTTGCATCAATGATTTTAGTATTTAATACACCATTAACAATCAGTTTCCGAATGGATGAAAAGCAATTTGATGTTGATGGAACTTATAATGCCCGTTATGAAGTTGTTAAAAAGCGTGTGGATAAAGCCTATGTAAAAGGAACAAATGAGCGCATTACCCAAAAAGGAAAAATCGCCATTGTGTATTCGCACAAAGAAGATGAAAGAGAGTATTTGAAATACATTAACTTTTTACAATCAAAACAGTATTTAGATACGGATGTTGAAATTGTTGAGCTAGAGGATTTACAAGCGGTAACAGGGTTAAAAGCCATTCGTGTTAGTGTATTGTACAAACAGAATCTAACAGACAAACAAGTATATACTTATGATGATTTAATGAAAATAATTAATGAATAATATAGCTGTCCATTATTACTATGCATAATAATGGAAGGCTATTGAAAAGGCACTTGCGCTGATAACAATACCTATAATAAAAAAGGTATAAGTAATTCTTAAAATTTTATATTTTCGATCAAGTACTTTTCCTAAAAAGTATAAATCTTTCGTCATTGATCCATACAAATAATCCTTGTCGTGCATAAGCTCATTCATAGCCCATTCAAATTCGTCAAGTTTCATTTTATGAAAATTACCAAAGAAAAGTAAATTCACTTTTTTATTTTTAACATCCTCCTTATTGAATTGCCCACTAGTAACATTAGGACGAGTAGCCAATACCGAAAGAATCATAGTGATTATAGTAAAAATCACAAAAATAACAGTAGGGTAAATCAAATAAGTATTTGAAGGATTGTCAAGTTTAGGAAGTAAATTGGCTAGTACAAGTGAAACAATTATGGCATTCACGGAGAGTAAAATATTTGCTTTGGTATCAGCAATATCACTGAGCGAAATATGGTTTCGTAACGTAACACGAAACATAGTTTCAATTCCTCGTTCGGGTAATATAGCTTTGTTTTGTTTGAATGAAAGTTCGGCTTTTTTTAATGCTGTTTTTTGAGCATCTGCCTTTAGTTTTTTTAAATCTTTTGTTAATTTAATTAAATTTTTATGTTTTCTTTTTTGCCAATTTTCAATGGCATAATTGGTATAAAATTGATGTTGTTGTGTTGAAAAATCAATGTTTTCTTGTGTCCATTCAATATCAGATAAATTTTTATTGAGTGTTAATTCCCATTCCGCTCTTAATAAATCACTCTGGTCAAAAAAATCTTTAGATCCAAAATGTGCACAATCGGCATCTCGAATAATTTTTTCTAAATTATTTTGAGGTTCATGTCCCATTTTAGTTGCTATAATAAGCTGAAGTATGATGCTTATTTGTGCCGCTGTCAAAAGGCTATCTTTTAAATGTTTTTTAGCAAGACTTACACTAGCTTCTTCATGATTAAGTTTATCTTTAATATAGCCAATATCGTGTAACCAAGCTGCTAGAGTAATTAGCTGAGTGTCTGTTTCGTTGAGTTGTTCTCCTTCACAAATTTCAATTACACTATTGACCACATTTTTAGTATGACTAAAACTATGATACAAAAAAGTTTGTGGTAAATTATTTTGCAGTAATTCAGAAACGTATTTTTCTGTTTCAAAGATTAAGCTTTTCATTTAAAAGAATTATTTTTACTAAAATAGTTAATTAATCTATCATTATGGGATGTCGACAAGGCCTCATCTTTATTTTAGTATCCTTTTTATTGAGTGCTTGTGCCACTTATGATTTACAATTAAAAGACGAAAACACACAGGTTTCCTATCCATTTGATAAAGAAATTTTACATTCTTTTTATTTAATTGGCGATGCGGGAAACTCAAAATTGGGAACCGAAAGTGACGCACTTGGTTTATTTAAAAAACATATAAAAAAAGCAAATAAAAATAGTACAGCTCTTTTTTTGGGAGATAATATTTATCCTAAAGGTCTTCCTGCAAAGGGGAGTGAGTTTAGAAACTTTGCTACACACCAATTGAATGTACAAACAGAGGCTGTTCGTGATTTTAAAGGAAACGCTATCTTTATTCCAGGAAATCATGATTGGTATTCTGGTATAAAAGGAGTAAAAAGGCAAGAAAAGTATATTGAAAATATATTAGGGAAACACTCTTTTCTCCCACAGAATGGTTGTCCTATAAAAAGAATAAAAATAGGGACAGCTATTGATCTAATTATAGTGGATTCACATTGGTACATCACTAATTGGAATAAACAACCAACAATAAATGATGATTGTGATATAAAAACAAGGCAGCAGTTTTTTGATGAATTTGAAAGTTTAATAAAAAAGGCGAGGGGTAAAACCACATTAATAGCATTACATCACCCAATATTTACTAACGGCCCTCATGGAGGGCAGTTTTCATTTAAAAGCCATATGAAACCACTCCCTATTTTGGGTAGCTTAAAAAATGTGTTACGGAATACTAGTGGAATTGCCAATGTTGATCAAATAGGAGTACGTTACATGGAGTTAAAAAAACGTATTGTAACGCTTGCGCAAGAAAATAAGAAAGTCATTTTTGTATCGGGTCATGAGCATAGTTTGGAATATTCAACTCAAGATAATTTACACCAAATAATTAGTGGATCTGGTGCAAATGAGAGTCCTACTCGTTTAAGGAAAAACGGTAAATTTTCAATTGGGAGACAAGGTTTTGCAAGGTTGGATGTATTCAAAGATGGTTCTTCTTTTGTAAGATTCTATACCGCAAATGATGAGAAATTAGTATATCAAACAGTAGTATTGCCCGAAGATGAAATCATTGGAGGTGTAACTTATAAAGCCGATTTCCCTTCTCAAGTAAAGGCATCTATTTATACAGAAAAAGAAATAACAAAAAGTAAGTTTCATAAAGCTACATGGGGTAAACGTTACCGAAAAGATTATGGAGTTGAAGTAAATGTACCTACTGTAAATTTAGATACATTGTTTGGAGGTTTATCGCCAGTGCGAAGAGGAGGTGGGCACCAATCAAAATCGTTACGTTTAAAAAATAACAAAGGACAAGAATATGTGATGCGCGCTATGCATAAAGAGGCATTACAATATTTACAAGCGGTCGCTTTTAAAGAAAAATATATTGAAGGACAATTCAATAACACTTACCCCGAGCGATTACTTACCGATGTTTTTGCAGGATCTTATCCTTATGCTCCCTATGCTATAGGTAGTTTAGCAGATGCTATTAAGGTGTTTCATACCAATCCCACATTATATTTTGTACCCAAACAAAAAGCCTTAGGGCAATATAATGTTGATTATGGAGATGAACTTTATATGATAGAAGAACGAGCAGCCTCTGGTCATGGAGAAACTGCTAGCTTTGGTTTTTCTAATGAATTAATTAGTACATACGATTTATTAAAAAAATTATTAAAAAACCAAAAACATCACGTTGATGAATCAGCTTACATAAGAGCCCGTTTGTTTGATATGCTTATTGGTGATTGGGATAGGCATGAAGACCAATGGCGTTGGGCAACATTTAAAGAAGAAGATAAAACAATTTATAGACCAGTTCCTAGGGATAGAGATCAAGCTTTCTCTATAATGGATGATGGTTTTTTATTAGGAATTTTAACCACAATTATTCCTGATATTCGTTTACTGCGTAGTTATGAAGAAGAATTAAAGAGTGTAAAATGGTTTAACTTAGAACCTTATCCATTAGATGTTGCTTTAATTAATAGTGCTAATAAAAAGGATTGGGACGCCGAGGTTACTTTTATACAAACACACTTAACAAAGGATGTCATTGACAAAGCGTTTCAGGCTTTCCCAAAAGAGGTTGATCAGATAACTGTACAAAATATTAAAACTAAATTACTGGGCAGAATAAAAAACATACAACAAATTTCAGATGCTTATTATGCTCATATTAATAGATTTTCTGTTGTTAAAGGAACAAATAAAGATGATCGGTTTGAAATTAAAAGATATCCTAATGGTAAAACAACAATTAAAGGCTATCGAATTATAAAAGGAGAAAAAGGGTTCATGTTTCATGAACGTACCTATAGTCATAAAGAAACTAAAGAACTATGGGTTTATGGATTAGATGATACAGATTATTTTGAAGTATCTGGAAAAGGAGATCATTATATACCCATTCGATTAATTGGGGGGCAAAATAAGGATACTTACCATATTAAAAATGGGAAAAAAGTTCATTTGTATGATTATAAATCTAAAAAAAGTGAATTTATAACCAATAAAGGAAAAAAGAAGCTTACCGATGATTATGATACTAATGTGTATAATTATAAAAAATTAAAAAATAGTTTAAATCAGTTTTTGCCAGTTATTGGTTATAATCCGGATGATGGTTTTAGGGTAGGTTTTTCCAACACCTTTACTTTTTATAGATTTGAACGAAATCCATTTACCTCTCAGCATAATATTTCAGCAGATTTGTATTTTGCAACACAGGGTTTTGATTTGAATTATTCCAGTGAATTTGCTAATGTTTTTGGAAATTGGAATTTCGGTTTTAGTTCACAATTTACAAGTCCTAATTATAGTATTAACTTTTTTGGTTTTGGAAATGAAACTATAAATCCAAATGTGGAAAATGAAAAACAATTTGATTTAGACTATAACAGAGTTAAGCTAAGTAAATTCAAATTTGTGCCTTCATTAATTTGGAAAGGTGATTTAGGGGCAGAATTTACTACTTCGGTTAGTTTTGAAACCATTGAAGTAGAACAAACTAATGGTAGGTTTATCAATGATTTTTATTTAAATAACAATATTGAAAATAGGGATAGCTTTTTGGGGGTTGAAGCTGATTATCATTTTGAAAATAAAAATGATTGGGTATTCCCAAGCATGGGTATGCATACAAACTTAAAGTTGGGTTACAAACAAAATATAGAAAAGTCTAAAGGTTTTACATACCTAAAGCCAATTTTAGGTTTTACCTATAAATTAATTCCTAGTGGAAAACTTGTTTTAGCTACTAATATAGGGGCTCATATTAATTTTGGAAATGATTTTGAATTTTATCAAGCGGCAACAATAGGAGCAGATAATAGTTTAAGAGCTTACAGAAATCAACGTTTTTCAGGTAAACGATCGTTTTATCAGAGTACAGACTTTCGCTGGGATCTAACAAAGATTAAAACACGATTGATTCCTTTGAAAGTAGGGATGTATTCTGGAGTTGATTATGGAAAAGTATGGGTGGCAAATGATGAAAACAAAAAATGGAATAATTCATTAGGGGGAGGTCTTTTTATAAATGCCGCTGATATGTTAATAGGGAATGTATCAGTTTTTACAGCTAAAGATGGAGAGCGATTTAATTTTAAACTAGGCTTTGGTTTTTAATTTTTTATATAAAAAAATAGATGATTTTAGAGGTAGCTATATTATATGTTAAAAAAGGTTTTGAATCTCAATTTGAAGTAGACTTTGCTAGGGCAGGAAAATATATTAGTTCTATAAAGGGATATCAATCTCATTCGTTAAAAAAATGTGTGGAACAAAATAATAAATACATTTTATTAGTGAAATGGGATACTATTACTTCGCATACTATCGGATTTAGAGCATCGGAAGCTTATTTAAAATGGAAAGAGTTACTGCATCATTATTATGAACCCTTTCCTGTTGTTGAACATTATGAAACGGTTTTTTAAGCAGTCATAAAAAATAATAAAATGAAAAGGATACTACTAATTTTATACTACTTCATTTTAAATTATAGCTTTTCACAAGCTCAAATAAGTGAACAAAGTTTTTCGGATTGTGTGTTAGAATTAACAAAGCAACAAGTAGTATATGATCCGAGCTATTTTTCAATCGATTATCCTAATGGTGATGTGCCTAAAGACAAAGGCGTATGTACAGATGTTGTAATAAGAGCTTATCGAAAAATAGGAATCGATTTACAAAAGTTAGTGCATGAAGATATGAAAGCTAATTTTAACCAGTACCCTAAAATTTGGTCACTTAAAAAAACGGATAAAAATATAGATCATAGGAGAGTACCCAATTTGATGACTTTTTTTAAAAGAGCAGGTGCCGAAAAAAAAATAACAAAAAAAAACAATGATTATTTACCGGGTGATATCATATGTTGGAATTTGGGTGGAGCAATTACTCACATAGGAATTGTAGTTAATAAAAAGTCGGAGGATTCAAAAAGATATTTAATAGTCCATAATATTGGTGCAGGTCAAGTTTTAGAGGATTGCTTATTTAATTTTGAAATTATTGGGCACTATAGATATAAAGTTTGATTTTGTTTTTTATGGATGCTTTACAAACAATTGAATTCATAAATAGTACCAGTTTTTTTGTTTCTTTTTTCATAATAATGAATCCATTTTAAGCTTATAACTAGTGCATTAGAAAACGAAAAACACTTAAATAAGACTTTTTAAAGTCTGTTAAATAAAAATAAAGGATTCAATTAAATTAAAATTTAGTCCATTTATTAATTTTTATTCTTGTTTAAGTGGTTGTAAATAAAATGTTTAAATACGTTTTAGAGGTTGAATTTAAGTAAGTATTTTATTTTTAATTTTTTTAGATGGAGAAACATTTTTTTATCTAAATTAGGCTTACACAAAAATCAACTTAAAATAATTATATGAAAATCAAACTACTAGAGGTTGGGAAATACCTGTGCAAAACTGAAGGCTTACCTACAGATACAACAATAATGTATGTATTTTCTTTAAGGATAATAAAGAGGTGAAATAAAATCATTTTTGCTAGAGATTTCAATTGATTCTACTGCAATTTTTTTGTTTTATTTCCAAATAAAGTGAAAGTATACGCTGCTCAACCTTCTTTCACTATTTTACCTCATTAAAGCACTTTTATTCAGAATACATTAAAAGTTTAAGTAAGTATTTTTTATAAATAATAAGAAATTATTAGAAGGTCATTTACTATAAAGCTTCTTTAATCCTGTAATGATTAATATAGGAGGAGGTATAAATTAAAAAATGCAGTTGTCATTCAATCTATAGTAATAAGTAGTATGATCAAAACTTGATAGGATTATAAAGAAAACTAAATATGCCTAATACAATTTCTTCAAAAATGACTTTTAAAGAAATAGTTCATAGTAAGCTATTTCAAGAAGAATTAAACTGGTTGAATGCTAATAGTTCACTTATAAAAAAGGATGAGCAGGGAAATCAATTTATTCTTAATTATAGTTTAATTTTTCGTTTTATTTCAAAGGATAAAATTGAATGGAGTACTAAAGAGCTATTGTTCTTAAAAAAGCAATATCCTTCTTTTTCTGAGGAGGATTGGAATAAACAATCGCTTTGTCGCTCATTACTCATGATTGAATTACCTGTTGAAAATAGTAAGGTTATTTTAAAAAAACTGGTTGAAACATGTAGTATAAATGAACAAGAGGATTTTTATAAAAGCCTTTATTTTTTAAAAATAGCACCAGAACTTACAAGCCTTGTAGAAGAAGGCATAAGAACTAATGTAGAAAATGTTTTTGATGCAATAGCTTTAAATAATCCTTATGCGGCTAATTATCTTTCGGAAGAAGCTTGGAACCAATTAGTTTTGAAAGCCATTTTTATGGGACGTCCACTGTATAAAATTTACAATCTTGTTGTTCGAAATAACGAGAAACTAGCAGTAATGCTCAATAATTACATTCAGGAACGATGGTCAGCTGGTCGGAAAGTATCTCCAGAGATTTGGCAGCTGATGTTGGGTTATAAGCATCCCGATATCCTAATTACATTAAAAAAAGCAATAGCATCTACTAATGAGTTAGAACATAAAGCGGTTCAAATAATATTACAAGAAACGACCCTAAATAGATCAAGTAACCTTGCTATTTGGACAGAAATAGGAAAAAAAGTTAATCAAAATAAATAAAACTTATGCAATATATTGATCCACACATTCATATGGTTTCTCGCACAACAGATGATTATGAAGCTATGAGAGCAGCTGGAATAGTTGCTATTATAGAACCTGCTTTTTGGATGGGGCAACCAAGAACCTCTGTAGGTTCTTTTCAAGACTATTTTAATAGCTTAGTTAACTGGGAACGGTTTCGTGCTTCTCAATTTGGTATAAAACACTATTGTACTATTGGTTTAAATTCTAAAGAAGCAAATAATGAAGCTTTAGCAGAACAGGTTATGGATTTATTACCACTGTATGCATCTAAAGAAGGAGTTGTAGCTATTGGAGAAATTGGTTATGATGATCAAACCAAAGCAGAGGACAAGTATTTTAGAGAGCAGATTGAATTAGCCAAGCAATTAAAGCTTCCTATAATGGTACATACACCACATCGTGATAAAAAAAATGGAACTATAAGGAGCATGGATGTTATAAAAGAACATGGGGTATCTCCATCTATGGTAGTTATAGATCACAATAATGAAGAAACGGTAAAGGCTGTTTTGGATCGAGGTTATTGGACAGCATTTACTATTTACCCCAATACAAAAATGGGTAATAAACGAATGGTAGAAATTGTGAAGCAATACGGATCAGAACGAATCATTGTTGATAGTTCTGCCGATTGGGGAGTGAGTGATCCTTTGGCAGTGCCTAAAACAGCATCACTTATGAACGAACTAGGGATTTCTAAACAAGATATTCATCTTACATGTTATAAAAATGCATTAGATGTTTACGGACAAAGTGGACAATTTAATGAGGCTGATTGGATGAAAGAAATAACTATTGAAAACATGGAATTGTTAAATGGCAATTCTGTTTTAAGAGGGCAAGAGTTTGTTAAAAAAACATATTCTAATATAATTGAGAATTAGAAATGAGATTGGGTTACTTTTTAAAAATGGCAAGGCCTGCTAATATTTTAACTGCTATTTCTGATATTATTGCTGGTTTTTCTGTGGCTGGAATTTTTTTATATCCTTTAATGGATACTAAATTTGAATCTATGATTTTGCTTATAGTTTCTACTATGGGCTTATATGCTGGGGGGATCATATTTAATGATGTTTTTGATTACAAAGCAGATAAACTCAACAGACCCGAAAGGATGTTACCTTCAGGTAAAATTTCAATGAATGAAGCTATTATTTTTGGATCAAGCCTATTTGCTATTGGGGTTATTTCTGCTTTTTTAGTTTCTACACAAAGTGGAATCATAGCATTTTCCATTTGTATTTTGGCGCTTACTTATGATAAGTATGCAAAACATCACTCAGTTTTAGGCCCAATAAACATGGGGTTATGTAGATCAATGAATCTTTTGCTAGGAATGAGTATTATTAATAATGTTATACCGCTCATGTGGTTTTTGGGGTGTATACCTTTAGCATTCATTGCTGCGATTACTTTAGTTGGACAAAAAGAAGCACATGGGAATAACAAGAATTCAATTATTAAGGCCATAATATTAGATACGTTAGTTGTCTTATTTTTTATCTTTTTAATGCTATACGGCTATTTAAAAATATGGACCACTATCCCTTTTCTATTGTTCTGGTTTGGGATTAATTTAATAGCTAAAGCAAGAGCACTAATTCACAACCATCCAAAACAAATTCAACAAGCTGTTAAAATAGGAGTATTATCATTGATTCCTTTAAACGCCATTTATGTAGTAGGCTTTGCTAACTGGTATTATGCTCTTTTGCTTATCTGTTTATTGCCAATATCTATGTTAGTGGCTAAACACTATGCGGTAACTTAACTTAATTAATAACGAACATTTGTAAAAAATAGAATAATCTAAGGGGCAGCATTATGAATAAAATAATACAACAAAATTTTAAAGTAGAATTCAACTATAATATTTCGTTTACCGAAGGTGTTTTTGATGTAAACAATCCGTTATTATCAAATTTGCTAACTTCCAAAAATAAAAATAGCACTACAAGAGCCGTTGTAATTCTGGATAAGGGAATGTTTTATTATCATTCTTATTTAATTGAACAAATTCAGACTTATTTCAAAAAATGTTGCCTTAAAATTCAATTAATGGGAGAGCCATTGATGGTTGAAGGGGGTGAAGGGGTAAAAAACAAATGGAGTGTAGTAGAAAATGTTCTTGATTTAGTAAATAAAAAAAAAATAGATAGACATTCTTTTGTTATAGCTGTAGGAGGTGGTGCAGTTTTGGATATGGTGGGTTTTGCAAGTGCTATAGCGCACCGGGGTATTCAAATAATTCGTATTCCAACTACGGTTCTTTCTCAAAACGATTCTGGTGTAGGTGTAAAAAATTCTATTAATTATTTTGACAAGAAAAATTTTTTAGGAACATTTCAACCGCCGTTTGCAGTTATAAATGACCAAACTTTTTTAACTACATTATCTGATCGGCATTGGAGATCCGGAATTTCTGAAGCCATAAAAGTAGCATTGATTAAAGATTCTTTATTTTTTAATTGGATAGAAGATCATATCACTTTGTTAAACAATCGTGATCCCGAGACCATGAATAATCTCATTTTTAAATGTGCTCAATTACACACAGCGCATATTGGAGGAGGTGACCCGTTTGAAAAAGGTTCGTCAAGGCCTTTAGATTTTGGTCATTGGGCTGCTCATAAACTAGAATATTTGACGAATTATGAATTAACTCATGGAGAAGCTGTAGCTATAGGTATTGCTTTGGACTCATGTTATTCTTATTGTATAGGATACTTGTCTGAAAATGAATTGAAAAGAATTTTACATTGTTTTAATAACTTAGGATTTGAATTAAGTTGTCCCTTGTTGTTAGATCCGTTGGATATTAATAGAATCAATCAAAAACTAATTACTGGCTTAGAGGAGTTTAGGGAGCATTTAGGAGGGGTGTTAACCATAATGTTATTAAGGGGTATTGGTCAAGGCGAAGAGATTCATGAAATAGAAAAATCAAAATTAGATCAATCTATAGTGCTTATAGCTTCATTTCAAAATAAAAAACTTACGGTATGAAAGTTGGAAAATCAGGGCATTTGAGCTACTGTACTAATATCCATTCAGGAGAATCTTGGTCAGAAACCTTTGATAATCTAAAGCTTTATTTACTTGGAGTAAAAGCACAAATTTCAAAAAAAAATCCTTTTGGTATTGGTTTAAGACTTTCTAATCAAGCTGCAATTGAACTCAATGAAAAAACTACTTTAGCTTCATTTAAAAAATGGCTTAAGGAAAATAATTTATATGTATTTACCATCAATGGTTTTCCTTATGGGAATTTTCATGATGAAGTTATTAAGGATAAAGTTCATGTACCAGATTGGAGCACTAATTTAAGAAAAGAATATACCTTATTACTGTTTAATATTTTAGCAGTATTAGTACCCGAAAATTTAATTAGTGGAATTTCAACTTCTCCTATAACTTATAAATATTGGCATACATCAAAAAGTGAATTAGAAAAAATTAAAAATAGAGCCTGCGAATATTTAATTGATGTTGTAAATCATCTTATAAATATAAAGAATACTACTGGGAAAAGTATGCATCTGAATATTGAGCCAGAACCCGATGGCTTGATTGAGAATTCTGAAGAGTTTATAACTTTTTTCAATGATTTTCTTTTAAAAAGAGGAGGGGAGTTATTGGTGAAAAAAAACAAATGCTCAATTGATGAAGCCCAAAGCGCTATTCGAGAACATATTCAGCTTTGTTATGATGTTTGTCATTTTTCGGTGGGGTTCGAAAAGCCTTTGGAAATTATTGAAAAGATGAAAAATAATGGTATTCGAATAGGAAAACTACAAATAAGTGCAGCTTTAAAATGTACATTGAATGAGCATACTACTATTGAAGAATTAAAAAGCTATTTAAAACCTTTTCATGAACCTAATTATTTACACCAAGCCGTAATTAAATCAAGAGGTGAAAACTTTTCAAAATATACAGATTTAGATATGGCTATTAATGCCATGCATAAAAATGAATTTGAAGAACTAAGAACACATTACCACGTTCCTGTATTTCTAGACGAATATCAGAATTTAAAATCAACACAAGATGATTTAATAGATACACTCCAGCTTTGGAAGGAAGATGAATTTACCCAGCATTTAGAGATAGAAACATATACTTGGGAGGTATTACCTAATAAAATGCAAACAGACATAATAAGTGCTATAACTAGAGAAATTAATTGGGTGAGAACTAAAATTGGGGATATAATATGAAACAGACTGTGGTAATTAATGTCGTTGGGCTTACTTCTAAAATACTTGAAAACAAAGAACTATTTATATCCAAATGGTGTACAGATAATAAAAAAATAGCGACTATAGATCCTGTTTTACCTGCAGTAACCTGTAGCGTTCAAACTACTTATATTACAGGTCAGTGGCCTTCGAAACATGGAATAATTGGAAATGGTTGGTATAACAAAGAACAGTCTGAGGTTCAATTTTGGAAACAATCAAATAAGTTGGTTCAAACATCAAGTTTATGGGATGAGGCACGTAACCTAAATCCAAAATTTACTTGTGCAAATCTATTTTGGTGGTATAATATGTATTCAAGTGCGGACTACTCAGTAACTCCAAGGCCGCAATACTTGGCCAATGGATTAAAAAAGCCTGATTGTTATAGTTACCCTAGTGAACTTAGAGATGAGTTACAGCAGGAATTAGGTGTTTTTCCATTATTTGATTTTTGGGGACCAAGAACTACAATAAAATCTAGTAAATGGATTGCGGAAGCTTCTAAATATGTTCAACATAAATATAATCCAACTTTACAACTAATATATTTACCACATCTTGATTATTGTTTGCAGAAATACGATTACAAATCCAATGAAGTACAAAAAGACATCCAAGATTTGGATAAATTGTTAAAGGACTTAATTGAGTTTTATGAACATAAAAATATTACTCCCATAATATTGTCAGAGTATGGAATTTCTTCAGTATCAAAGCCTATTCACCTTAATCGTATATTAAGAAAGCAAGGTTTACTTAATGTTAGAGTAGAGAATGATACCGAATTATTAGATGCAGGAGCAAGTAAAGCATTTGCAGTAGCAGATCATCAAGTAGTGCAAGTATATTGCCAGCCTAATCTTGAAAAAATGCTAATGAGTTTATTAAAGGAAGTAAAAGGTGTAGAAGAAGTATTAGATAAAGAAGCACAAATAAAGAGAAATATATGGCATGAACGTTCGGGAAATTTTATGGTTATTGCTAAAAAAGAATATTGGTTTACGTATTATTATTGGTTAAATGATAAGAGAGCACCAGATTTTTCACGAACGGTTGATATTCACAAAAAGCCAGGTTATGACCCTGTTGAAATGTTTTTAGACACCCAAAAAAAAGGATTGAAATTAAAAATAGGAGTAAAGCTTTTATTGAAAAAAATGGGTTTTAGAGTCTTGTTTAATTTTATTCCACTTAACTCGGAATTGATAAAAGGTTCGCACGGAAGAACTAGTGTTGAGGTGTCTGAAAAACCAATTATAGTAGCCGCAGGAAATAATAAAAAAAATGTAAAAGCTATTGAAGTTAAAGATATTATTTTGGCGAGTGTTTTTGGGGATTAAAAAAGGCAACCAATAAATAGTGTAAACCTTATCTAAATGCATTACGGGTTAAATATAGAATAGTTTACATAGGTATAAGTAAGTTTTTTCAAGGATAGGATTGCATTACAAACCATTAAATTCATAAATATTGCCCGTTTTTTTATTTGTTTTTTCATCAGTAATATAAACCGCATTATTAGTTTTGAAGCAAATACCTTCTTTTTGTGATGTATGTTCTAAATTAAACTTTTTAATAAAACTGTTTGAAAAATCTCCTTCATTAAAATTAGTGAGTGACCAAAATTTATCATGATTAAGTAATAGTATCGTTTTTTTATGATTACTAATATCAGCAGAAGTTACAGGAGTTTTTTTCCCTTCTAAATTCAGATTACCAATAAACATAGCTTTTTGCTCACCTAGTTGGTTAGGGATTTTAAAAATATTAGTTGTGTTATCTTCTTTGCTAAAAAGATAAAAATTGTTATTCCACAAAAAGAAAGCTTCAAAATCCTTTGTTCTATATTTTTTTGGAAGCCTAAAAGATATAGTAAATGGAGTAGTTTTTGACGAGGTATTATCGGGGTTCAAAATTTTATAAATATGGAGTAGTTTTCGTTTTCCATTATTATTTCCAAAATCACCGATGTAAATATTTCCCTGATCATCACTAGTTAAATCTTCCCAATCAGTATTTTTAACCCCCGTTAAGGTTATATTTTTTACAATTTCCCCTTTAGTATTTAAGCCATATAATATATTTTTATTACCAGAATCTTCAATAGTCCATAAAATGGTTGAAGTATTGGTGGTTTCAATAGCCGAAATTTCTTTTAATTTTTTGGGTAAAGCTGTAACTACGTTAATTTTACTAGTAGTACATGATAAAAATAAGAGACAAAAAAGATAAGTAATAGAATGATTCATTAGAATTAGGCTTTATCAAATTTAAGGATTAGCTTATGATTTATATTACCAGAGCTACTTTTTTGATAACAATAATTTTTACTATACAATAAATGAACAACTAAATTTAATGGCAGTCATTGAGGGTTTTGTAATTGGTTTTAGTATGATCATTTTTATTGGTCCTGTATTTTTTTTACTGTTAAATAGTAGTTTGGAATATGGGATAAAGGCAGGAGTACTAGTTGCTTTAGGAATAATTTTTAGCGATATAATTTGTGTGCTTTTATGTGTTTACGGACTTTCATCTTTCATAGTAGCCACCGAAAATCAATTTTTGATAGGAATACTAAGTGGAGTGCTACTTATGGTATTGGGCTTTTTTTATTTGTTTAAGGAAGTAAAGCTCTCTGTAAAAGTTAAATTAAGCTCAAGTACACTAAGTACTTTTTTTATAAAAGGGTTTAGCGTTAACTTTTTTAATCCTTTTGTATTTGTGGTTTGGGTAGGTGTTTTTAATTATGGAAAAACTAAATACGTAACTGTGAATTCATTAATAATATTCCTTACGTCAGTATTAATAGGTATTCTGGTAACAGATTTATTAAAAGTAATTTTATCAAAAAAGTTAAAAAAAATTATAACAAAGAAACGTTTAAATTTTTTGTTCAAGGGAACAGGAGTGATTTTAATATTGTTTTCGCTACGTATGATATGGTATGTTTATACTATGTAAGTGCTTAATTTTTAGTATATTTACTTAAACAAATCACAAACTCTGTTTAAATGAAAATTAATTTTCTAATAGTAGTTTTGACTGCTTTGATACCAATGTTTGTAGGTTTTATTTGGTATAATCCAAAAGTGTTTGGTACAGCTTGGATGAAAGCTTGTGGATTTTCTTCCGAAGATTTAAAGGGAAGTAACATGATTTTAATTTTTGTGTTGTCTTATATTTTTAGTGTTTTACTAGCTGTAATTTTAAATACGATGGTAATACATCAGTTTGGTTTTTTTTCAAGTTTAATGAGTGATCCAGATTGGGATAAAGCGGGTACTGAAACCTATAAATTTGCAGAAGCATATATGTCCAAATATGGAGATAATTATCGAACCTTTAAGCATGGAGCTTTTCATGGTGCCATTATAAGTTTATTTTTTGTTTTACCCGTATTGGGAACAAATGCATTATTTGAAAAAAAAGGATTTAGGTATATATTAGTCAATGTTGGGTATTGGACAGTTTGTTTATCTTTAATGGGAGGGGTGCTTTGTCAATTTAACTAATAATCAGAACGAGTGATATTGTAGTAATTTATTATCCGTAAATCGCATAATTTAACACATATTGAATTCAAGACCAACTTGAGTATTTAGAGGGTTTAGTAAAAAAAGTACTAAACCCTCTTTAGAAAGAAGCTCTGTAATATGTTACATTAAGCTATTCTTTAACCACTACAAATTTTGCTTTATAACCAACAGCAATATTGAAAGATTTGTCAAACAATTTGTTATCTAGACCATCAACAACGACTAATTGGCAAGTAACAGGTTCACTTACTCCACTGTCAATAGCCAATAGTTCAATTTTGTTAAAGCCTTCTGTTAATGCAACTCTATAGTCAATAAAAGAGCTATGAAAAGTTATACGATTAAAAATTACTTTATCATTTAATGAAACTTTAATTTCATCTCCATCCGTAGCCATACTATCTCTTATGATCAAATATAAATGATCCGCTTTGGTAGTATAGGTTCCTAAATCAATATCACCAAAAAAGAAATCGACACTATCTGTCTTTAAAGGCAGCGGTTCGTATACAACATCTAGATAAGTTTTAGCATCACTGGGTTTCCCAAATTTAAGATGATCTTTTTTTTCTTTTCCAAAATTATCAATATCAATAATGGATTTGATGTTAAAAGCGCTAATGGCATTTTGTGATAAATTAGCTTGTTGTTTTAAAAAACCAATACCTAAAATATCCGTATTTGATATAGATTCTGGTTTGGGTTCCTCGTCAGGAGGTTGCTGGTTTTGAATACCACTAAAATCAATAGTATACTTCTTTTTTTCTTGAGGTTCCTGGGCATTTATTTGCCACAAAGGAATGATTACTATCAAGTGAAATATGAAACGTTTAAAATTCATGAATAATCATTAGGGGATAAAAATAATCAAATTTTGTGCCGTTAAAAAGTAAACAAAACTAAATAGAATTTTCTTTTTGTAGGAAAAGAGATGTATATTAGTAATTATTTAACATATATACGTAATTAACTTTGAAATGTTGCAAAGTGTTATTTTTATTGACGATGATTTGCCTACAAATATTGTAAACAGGCGCTTAGCGATACGTTCTAATTGTTTTGAAGATATTCAGTTTTATAAGAATAGTATGGAAGCTTTAGCATATTTACAGTCATTATCAAATGTGTCAAATTTTCCTGATTTAATTTTTTTAGATATCAACATGCCTGTTATGGATGGGTGGCAATTTTTGGATCAATTAAAAACAATTGATCAGCATAGTTGTATAAAAATAGTAATGTTATCAACGGCTTTAAGAGTTTCAGAAGAAGAGAAAAATAAGTATGCAGATATTATCTCTGCTTATGAAAGTAAACCTTTAACTATCGAAAAAATTAGGACACATACCAATTACTTAGATGCGGTTTAATTTTTGTGGGAAGTTTTAGGAGTATAAATCTAGGATCATTCTAAAGATAATAGGTTAAAATTTCTCAAAAACTCCCAAACCGAATAGGGCATAATCATATTTTACGGGGTCATTAGCATCCATTTTTCTCAAGGCAGTATCTAATTCCAATAAAGCTTTAGCATCGTTTTGCTTTCGCAGAAGAATTCCTAGTTTCCGAGCTACATTACCTGAATGTACATCTAAGGGGCAAGAGAGTTGATTTGTATTAATTTTTGTCCACAACCCAAGGTCCACACCATTAGTATTAGGTCTAACCATCCACCTAAAAAACATGTTTATACGCTTGGCAGCAGAATTTTTAGAAGGATCACTTATGTGTTTAGTAGTACGTTTAGGGTGTGGTAAACTAAAAAAATCATGTTTAAAATTTGTAATGGCATCGTTAATTCGAGGAAAATTAGAAAACTGATTAAAATAATTTTCCATAGTTCCATGTTGGGTGTACAAATGTTGTAATCCTTCAATAAAATAACCTAAATCAATATTATTAAAAGTTCTGTGCACAAAACCATCAAAAAGTGAGCTGTGTTTTTCGGGAGTATAGTTCATTACAAAATCATAAGGACTGTGTCCCATGATTTCCATAAGCCTGTGCGCGTTAGTTAATATACTTTTTCGGTTCCCCCATGCAATTGTAGCAGTTAAAAAGCCAGCAATTTCGGCATCCTCTTTTAATGAAAATTGTGCAGGGACTTGAATAGGATCCGTATCCAAAAAAGTGGGAGTTTCATATAAGGCTGCTTTTTCATCTAAAAACGCTTTAAGTTCCTTTATGGGTAGTTTTTTCACAGGTATTTATATTAAATTTCCATCACGCATTACTAGTTTCCTATCAGCCATATCGGCAAATTCATTATTGTGTGTAACAATCACAAAAGTTTGTCCAAAAGTATCACGTAAAGTAAAAAAAAGTTGGTGTAAATTTTCAGCAGATTCACTATCTAAATTACCCGAAGGTTCATCGGCATAAACCACTTTAGGATCGTTTATTAATGCTCTGGCAACTGCAACTCGTTGTTGTTCTCCCCCAGAAAGTTGATCGGGTTTGTGATCAAAACGATGTGACAAACCTAAAAATTCTAATAATTTTTCAGCTTTTTGTTCCGCTTCTTTTTTGGAAGTTCCTTTAATAAAGGCAGGTATACATACATTTTCTAAAGCAGTAAATTCTGGTAATAATTGATGAAATTGAAAAATAAACCCAAGCTGTTCATTCCTAAATTTAGCCAAAGCTTTGTCTTTTAGTTTACTTATTTCAACATCATTTATGATTAGTTTGCTAGTTGGATTTTTATCCATAGTGTCTAACGAACCTAAAATTTGTAAAAGAGTAGTTTTTCCAGCACCCGAAGCGCCTACAATTGAAATAATTTCTCCTTGCTTAATATGCAAATCAACGCCTTTAAGAACCTCTAATTTGCCATAATGTTTACGTATATTCTCAGCTTTAATCATATGGTGAAAATACAATTTTATAGAATATTTATATGATGTGTATAGTCACTTTTGTTTGGAATACCACTAACTTTATATTAAAATACAATAATTATAAGTTATGAGTGAAAAAGCAATATTTGCTGGAGGTTGTTTTTGGTGTACCGAAGCTGTTTTTCAGCGTATAAAAGGCGTTTCTCTAGTTCGTTCTGGGTTTTCTGGTGGAAACATAAAAAATCCTGCATATAAAGAGGTAATTACAGAACGCACTGGACATGCAGAGGTAGTTGAAGTTACTTTTGATTCAACTATAATTTCATATCAAAATTTATTAGAGGTATTTTTTGGAACTCACGATCCTACCACATTAAATAGGCAAGGGGGAGATAAAGGAACACATTATCGTAGTGCTATTTTTTATACATCCGAGACCCAAAAAGAATTAGCAGAAAATTTTATTGATGTATTAACTGACCAACGAGTATTTGCATCACCTATTGTAACAGAAGTAACAAGGTTTGAAAACTTTTACCCTGCAGAGGATTACCATTCCAATTATTTTAACTTAAACCGAGAACAAGGTTTTTGCCAAGTAGTAATTAACCCTAAGGTGAATAAATTAAGTACTTATTTTAAAGAGTTTTTGAAATAGAAAGATTTTTGGAACAACCTTTGCATTCCTATTATTAAAAAATTATGAATAAATATACGATACTGTTAATTAGTTTATTACTAGATGGTGTTGGAATGTTATCTTATTTGTTTCCAGGAATAGGGGAAGCAACAGATATTGTTTGGGCTCCAGTTTCGGGCTGGTTGATGATAAAATTATATAAAGGGAAAGAAGGTAAAATAGCAGGGATTATTACTCTTATTGAAGAAGGTATTCCTGGTATTGATGTTATTCCAACATTCACCTTAATGTGGATTTATACTTATATAATAACTGGAAAAGCACAAAAAGTTTAATCCTTTAAAAAACGCCCTAAACCTAAACGTGTAAGCATTTTCTTTTCCATATTCCAAAAAAAGTTAAATTGACCAAATAGCCAACCAAAAAATACTAAAAGCACCTGATAAATAGGGAAAATTAATAGAATACGAATTGGCCAAAAAATATAGCCAGGTGTAGTGGCTTTACTAATTCCGATAAATTCAGTAAGTGGAGCTGCTAATTTTGAAGCAGTAGTACCTGTAATAGCAAAAACAATAAAGATGATAATAACTTCCCAGTTGTGTTTGATGCCCCAGCGTTGTTTCAATTTTTCCATGGCGGCAAATTTACAATTTAATTTTTCTCTAGAAAAGTATGTAAAAGTTAAATAACATCGCTAGAGGGTACTTTATTATTTTATGTGATTTTATAACCGTGATTTTAAATGATGTTACAAACGTTGGCGGTATTTTTTTTGAAAAAATAAAAAATAATTAAATAAAAGGTAGTTTACTTCGTATCCATAATGTATGTGGTTCTGATAATCAATTTGGGGTCCATAGATATCGCTATATTGTATAGGATTACTAGCTCTTATATTATATTCAGTCACAAAGAGTATATTTTTATTTTCCAAGTAATTAATTCCATAATAACCTCGTGGTTGTGCTTGACTATTTAAAAAGCGGTTAAAGCCAATATCAAATACAATTAGTTCATATTCCAAGCTATCATTTGCAATACGTACGGCCTTTTCTTTTTCAGTAGTTGAAAAATTGCGCTCTTTTTTTGTGGCACATGCAGACAAAAAAAGAAATAAGATGATATAATAGAATAGTGATCTCATAAAAAAATGCCGAAATCATAAGTGAATTCGGCATATGTATATTAAGCACAATATAAAATATTGATGCTTTTGTTGTATGTATTAGTAATTATTTTCCGAATAAACCACCTAATAATCCGCCTAATCCACCTTTCTTTTTACCCATAGCCATTCCTGCAATATCATCAATAATACTACCATCACCATCAGCATCTAAAATCGAAGTAAGTATTGAAGAAGAACCACTATTAGAACTAGCAGAATTCCCCATAAGTCCTCCTAAAAGACTTCCTAATCCATTAGCATCAGAAATACCTGCCGATTGTGTTTGTTTTCCAACCATACCCATTAATAATGGAGCAGCTACTTTTAAAATATTTCCAACAGCACCAATATCCATTCCAGATTCTTTACTCAAGGCATTCTCTACTGCAGGTTGTTTAGATCCTAATAAGTGACCTAAAATTCCAGATCCATCTTGTTGTACACTATCATCAACGCCCCCTTCAAATAAACCTCCAAGATTATCTAAAATGCCTCCCTGATGCTTGTTTAGAGCGCCAAGTAACCCTTGAGCACCTTCAGGAGTTGAAGCATTTTTTTTCATTGCTCCCATTAATACTGGTAAAGCCATACTCAATAAACCACTAGTTTTATCAGCTGATTGACCAGTTTGGCCAGCAACACCACTTATAATTTGTTGACCAATAGGTCCTTGTAATAAATCTAAAATACCAGACATTTTTATAAAAATTTAAGTTATTTAATAAAATTACGATAATATTTAATCAAATTAATAAAAATTATGATTATTTGTATTCAGTACGATTATTTTGTTAGTCCGTAAGAAGTTACATAGTCTTTGTAGCTTGTTTTTTATGAGTAAAAGCTGTAACCAAATTTTACTCGTAAATTAATGATCAATCATTGGTGTCCGATAAAGATTCAGGATTATCTTGATCAAAGAAACACGATTAGATTCCTATTCCTTTTTAAATTTTACAATAGCTTTTCATCTAAAGAATTAAAGCTCAGGCATGCTGCTATTGCAAAAAAAACTTTACAATATGTAATTATAAGTGCTATAGAATCTTAATAGGAGACTAATGATAATTAATATATGTTTGTCTATAGCTTTATTATTGTCGATATTTTAATTAATAGCGTAAAATTTTATGCAAATGAAATAATTGATTATTTGTTAATGAATATTTTATGAAATGTTTAATTTAAGTTAAAAAAATGATTTTCAGATGTTTATGTTTTTTTATTGTTGAAAATTAAACTAATTTAACTATTGTCTAGTACAAGATATTTAACACACATCAACAATTAAATTTTATAGTAATGGGTCAAAATAATATTATTCACCGGATAGTGAAATTAAGTAAAATGCTGGTTTCTGTAAATGAGAACTACGCTAATGTTAGAAAAAGTTCAAAAGTTGTGTATGCAACTAAAAAATTTGAAAAACTGCAAGAGGAGATCAACCTGTTAAGAACTGAATTATCTAAAAGATTTCCCTGGTATTGTGGTTTAGTGCTTTCTAATGAAGAAAAGGAATTTAAGAATGAAAAAATAGATATAAGGGGCGGTGAAAACGTATTATTACAGCATTATAATTCGTTGCTATTAATTTGTGGACAATTAGAGTATATAAAGAATAATCTTACTGCTAGTGCAGAATTTAAATCTATCTTTTTTCGTCTGGATACTATTTGTCATAACCAGCTAAATTTATTACAGAAAGATTTTGTTTCTAAAAAAGTGAAAAGAAAACAACTACAAGATACGAGCATGTTAATTGCATAAAAAAAAGCGATCAAAATTTAATATTTTGATCGCTTTTTTTGAAAATAAGATGTCCTCTTATTTAATAAATATTATTTCAAAATTTCAGAAATTTGAGTAGCCAACTCTACACCAATACGGTCTTGTGCTTCGTTAGTAGCAGCACCAATATGTGGAGTTAATGAAATTTTATCATGCATTAATAATTTAATAGCAGGAGTTGGTTCGTTTTCAAAAGTATCTAAGCCTGCAAAAGCTAGTTTACCACTCTCCAAAGCATCAACTAAAGCAACTTCATCAATAACACCTCCACGAGCTGCATTTACTACACCAGCACCATCTTTCATCAGATCAAACTCTGCTTTACCAATTACATACTCTTTTTGAGCAGGTACGTGTAAAGTAACAAAATCAGCTTGTTTCAAAACCTCTTCTTTACTTACGCTTTTCAAGTTAAAAGTTACAGATTGACCATCAAAAAAACCAACTTCAATAGCAGCCTCTGTTGTAAAAGGATCAAAATAAATTACGTTCATACCAACACCTAAAGCTATACGAGCTGTTGCTTGACCGATACGTCCAAAACCAATTACACCTAAAGTTTTTCCTTTAAGTTCAACTCCTTTGGCATATGCTTTTTTTAGTTTCCCAAATTTCGTTTCACCATCTAAAGGCATATTTCTGTTAGCGTCGTATAAAAATCGTACACTACCATAAAGGTGAGCAAAAACTAATTCAGCTACAGATTCAGAAGAAGCCGCAGGAGTATTAATTACCGATAATCCCTTTTCGCGAGCATATTCAACATCAATATTATCCATACCAACACCACCACGTCCAATAATTTTTAGACTAGGACAGTTATCAATAATATCTGTACGTACTTTAGTAGCACTACGCACTAATAAAGCTACAATATTATTCTCGTTGATATGATTTACAAGTTGTTCTTGAGCAACAGTAGTTGTTGATACTTCAAAACCAGCTTTTTCTAAAGCGTCTATTCCGCTTTGTGAGATTCCGTCGTTTGCTAAGATTTTCATTTAGGAATATAATTTAATTTGTTCTGCTTAGAGCAGAAATAGATTTATTGTTTTTCTAATCTTTATATAAAAACATATTCCCGCTATAGCGGGAATATGATGTATAATTAAGCTTTTCTTTCAAGGTCGCTCATAATGTCAACAAGTGCGCCAACACCTTCCATTGTCATAGCGTTATAGATACTTGCACGGTATCCACCTACACTACGGTGTCCATTAGCACCATTGATTCCACCTTCTTTTAGCATAGTTTCAAAGGTTTCTTTAAGGTCATCATTTGTCAAATTAAAAGTAGCATTCATATTCGAACGATCTTCTTTTGCTGCAAATCCTTCAAATAATGGATTTAAATCAATTTCAGAATAGATAAGTTTTGCTTTCTTTTCATTTTCTTCTTCAATAGCAGCAACACCACCTTTAGCTTTTAACCACTCCATGGTAAGCATAGAAACATATATTGAATACACCGGAGGAGTATTAAACATAGATCCTTTACTTAAATGAACCTTATAATCTAGCATAGAAGGAATTTTACGTCCAATTTCCTGTAAAATATCCTCACGAACAACAACTAATGTGGTTCCTGCTGGACCCATATTTTTTTGTGCTCCTGCATAAATTAATCCGAATTTAGAAAAATCTAATACACGAGAAAAAATATCACTACTCATATCACATATTAAAGGTGCATCTGTGGTAGGGAAATCTTTTATTTGTGTTCCAAAAATGGTATTATTACTTGTCATATGAACATAGTCCAAACCATCTGGAATGTCATAACCTTTAGGGATATATTTAAAGTTAGCATCTTTTGAAGAAGCTAATTCAACCACTTCTCCAAATAATTTAGCTTCCTTAACTGCTTTATCACTCCATGAACCTGTGTTTACATAACCAGCTTTTCCTTTAAGTAGATTGTAAGCAACCATTAAAAATTGAGTACTAGCTCCACCTTGTAAAAATAAAGCTTTGTAACCTTTTCCTTGTAAGCCTAGTAATTCAAGAGCTAATTCTCTTGCATTTTCCATAACATCTACGAAATCCTTACTACGGTGAGAAATTTCTAAAATAGAAAGACCAGAGTTATTAAAATCTAAAACAGCTTGTGATGCTTTTTGAAAAACTTCTTGCGGTAAAATACAAGGTCCGGCACTAAAATTATGTTTTTTCATAAATGTAAACTTAGTAACTATATATTGTGTTTAACTGTTTAAAAAAGGTAAACAGTTTATTCTAATTTCTATCAAGCTACAAATGTCTTAATAATCTTTGTTTTTACAATGAATTTAGAGAAATTTATATTTTAAATTTTTAACAAAAAGTCAATGGTGTCAATACCATCGGCATAGTCACTTAATTGTGGGGTTTGAGTAGCTCCAAAGTCAACATTTTTAGTGCTTTCAGGATAATTTACAATACACTGTAAATGTTCCTCATCGGAGTTAAACTTTGAGTTTAAAGCATCATAATGTTCATAAAATTCATAAAAAAGGCTAGAAATTGGGGAACTATAGCTTTGATCTTCTTTTAAAATAAGAAAACCATTATCCAATAAATTGAATTGACTCATTAAATATACAGCCTTGTTGTAATCGTAATTATTCGTGTATTTTTCTTGTTTTATAAGATCTTGATAGGTAAACATAGCATTAAAAAATAAGTCAAAATCATAATTTTTAGGTACAAATAATTTAGAAACACTGCGACAACCCAAACCATAATATCTAAAAATATCCTCGCCAAGTGCGATCAATTCGTTTTTGGTTTCATTACCAGTTAATACCGCAACCGAATTTCTGTTTTTTCGAATAATATGGGGCTTATTTTTAAAGTAATATTCAAAATAACGCGCAGTATTGTTACTACCGGTAGCAATGATTGCATCGTGATTTTCAAGTTTACCTTCGGTGAATTGAATGAAGTTTTTAAATTCAGGCAATACCCTAATTAGGTAATCACAAATTGTGGTAATTAATTTTGTATCGTTGGATGATGGCTTAATTAATACCTTATGGCCACTAATTAAAATACAAAGTAGGTCATGAAAACCAACTAAAGGAATATTTCCTGCCATAATGATACCAACTGTTTTTGGTTCATTATTGTTAGAAAAATTATAACTATCTGTCCAATTAGTTAAATTACTTTTAGTTAATGCCTTTGCCCATTGCGTAGTAGCAAAATAGACTTGTTCTGGTAAAAACCATCCATTTTTATGTTGCGCTCTTTCACATAGAGATAAAAAAGTATCAAAGAATTGTTCGTTATGTAGTACATCTGTTTTTTGAGAAGTCGAATCTTCATTAAATTGACTTAAAAAATTACCTAATTCCGAAAAAGCAATAATTCTATCATTTAAAGTCATGCGCAATTTGTTTTTAAAAATGTTTGGCGTTATTTTTGTACAAATTTAGAATAAAAAAGAGCTTATGGCAATTATAATAACAGACGAATGCATTAACTGTGGAGCTTGTGAACCAGAATGCCCAAATACTGCAATTTATGAAGGTGCTGATGATTGGAGATATTCAGATGGTACAGATTTAGAAGGTGATGTAGTTTTACCTAATGGAACATCGGTTAATGCAGATGAATCTCAGGAGCCAGTAAGTGATGAACTTTATTATATTGTTCCTGATAAATGTACAGAATGTAAAGGGTTTCATGAAGAACCTCAATGTGCAGCAGTATGTCCTGTTGATTGTTGTGTACCTGATGAAGATGTTGTAGAAACTGAAGAAGAGTTACTAGCAAAACAATCATTTATGCATAAATAAACTAGCATGTTTATTTGATTTATTTAATATAAAGAAAAGGCTATTCAATTTTGAATAGCTTTTTTTGTTTTCAGCTCTTTTATCTATTGATTTAAGGCGTAGAGGATTATATTAATAGGGGGGCTAGAGTAGTGGATTTTGTTTATTTCGAGGGTCTTGTTTAAGTAATGTAACCATGCTATTATAAAGATCCGTTTCTTTTTCATGAAAAATATCAGAATTTTCAAAAAATGCTTCGAGACAAACCGAAAAAAGTTCCATAATATTAGTTCCACCATAATCTCGTAGAACCACATTTTTTTTAGCTCTAATTTTGTCCAGTTTTATTAAAGCATAATGTTTCCAGATGTCAAATGCTTTTACATGTAAGGCTTTTCCAATAAGTAAATTTTTACGACTATCTTCCAACATAATTGCATGCTCAAATTCGTGAATAGCTAAATTTAAAGCATCGTCACTAATTTCAAATCCAAGTTTTACTACAGGCCAACATAAGTTAATAGTTTTGGTTGCAAAATTAGTGTCGCCATTAAAAATTAAATCTGAATGTGAGTAACTATATGGGGCAGGAGTGACATTAATTAGTTCAAAAACATCTAATCTACTTTTATGGAGTCCAAATGTGATTTGAGCAAATGCGCTCGAAATAAGAATTTTCATTGATTTATCTACTTTGAAATTTCTGTCTGAATCAAAATCAATAGTATTTAAAAAGTAAAGAGTTTTTATTCGAAATCTTTTTTGATACACTAATGCTAAATCACTGTAATAGGTGTTGTATTCACTCAGCACTTTGTGGCACAACTTATGGGTGCTTTTAAATATAAAAAGACTATAGATTTTTTGAGAAATAAGCAAGATGGTATAGATTATAGGTTGGTTACATTTAATGAACTATAAAATCATTAAAATATTTCACGGTATTATTATACATCTTAATAGTTTCATTTTTATTAACCACAAAAAAAGCTAAAGCCACCTAATTTTATTTTAGGTGGCTTTAGTAATACAAATAATTATTAGTTATTTATATAAGTTATTTTTTGATGGGTTTGTATACTCTAATCCAATCTACTTTCATTGTATTTTTGTTAGGGTCTGCTAAATCTTCATCAGATGGCGTTCTTTTATCTAGAACATGCCAGTTTTGAGACTCCATATTAATTATAATATCCATTTCCTTGTTAAAACCTGTACCTTTTTGGAAATTATAAGGGTCAATAACATCAACTTTTGATTGAAGACTAGCTTCTTTTAACATTTCAAAAGAATAAGTGTCATTAGATTTTAGATTATTTAATTTTTGATATCCACCATCCATATCTAATTTTCCGTCAGTCATAGAAGGGTAGTCATAATCCCATTTTCCATTTATTTTGTTAGCCATGGCTTTATTATAAAGTACACGTACTAATTCTCCATCAATGTAGTATTCAAAATGATTTGGGCTAATCCAGTTTACGGCTATACGTGTGTATTTACGATTTCCATTATTCCAGCTGTATTCCCCCCAACTAGTTACACCATCTTTTTTCCACCACGATTTTATATCTCTAGGTTGGTAGTCGGTAAAAGGTTCTCTAATAAATGAGTGGTGACTCAAGTGAATGAATTGAGAAAAATAAGAATTATTAGGTTCTTTCCCTCCGTAACACTCAATAATATCAATTTCTTGTGTATCATCTGGACTTAACAACCATACATCCGAAGCCAAAGCGATATTGGCAACACTAACACTAGCTTCAACAAAAACAGGATATTTAACTTTTTTATTACCAGTAATACATCCAGCATTTACACCAGGTACTCCCATTTTTTCGGTACTTGGATTTCTTGATGATTTTATAATTAAATGGCTTCCGTCCACTTCAACATGGTCATATTGCCAGTAAGTTGAACCAGGTCCGTTCCAAGCATTATGGTAAAAATTATACCATTTACCATTTCCAAAATCAGTTTTTTGATTTACTGGTTTGTGGGTGTAGTTGAAATCATCAGAAGCTTCTTTTTGTAATTCCCATTTCATGCTTTCTCCAGCATTGGCAGGGACTTTAATTTTTTCAAACTCTAATACTTCTACGGGTGGTGTGTTTTCTTTTTCCGAGCTGGGTGTATCCTTTTGTTTAGATTTACCATTACATGCAATCAGCATAGAAACACCTATGCTCACCATTAAGACATTAAATTTCATAAAGTAGTTTGGTTATTTAATTCTATTTTTTCTGAAAAATGAAAAAAAAGCTGTTAGTAGAGGTAAAAATACCTTTTTTGTAAGTTTCCTACAAATTATATGAAGCAGAATATGTTAAAAGGCTTTTTTATCTATTTTGTGTATTAGAATCTCGTTATTATGAGACAATATCATTTATTTATAAGTCATATTCAACTATAAAAATAGGTTTGTTGCCGCATAAAGTATACTTAAGCACTATTTTTTTATGGTCTAAATTAGCTATCTTAGTTAGGTTATCCTTTTTGATATGAGCTTGTGGGTAGGGAATTTGTATAAATAGGTTGAACAGGCATTATATATTAGGACTTTGTTATGAATTTTACTTTACTAAAAGTATACTATACTACAAAAAAACCGCTTAGGTGACTAAGCGGTTAAGTATATTTTTTAAACTATTCTTATTCTTAATTGGTAGCTTCGTCAGGTGTTTTAATGTCTATTTTTAATTCATTATTTTTTTCATCTAAATCCATGAAAATAGAATCACCTTCTTTTAAATTTGAGCTAACAATTTGTTCAGCAAGGGCATCTTCAATATATTTTTGAATAGCTCTTTTTAAAGGTCTTGCACCATATTGTTTGTCAAAGCCTTTATCAGCAATGTAATCTTTGGCCTTTTCACTTAAAGTTAATTCATATCCAAGATCCTTGATACGAGAGAATAATTTTGTTAATTCAATATCAATAATTTTGTGAATATCTTCTTTTTCAAGAGCATTAAAGACAACAACATCATCAATACGATTTAAAAATTCAGGAGCAAAAGCCTTTTTTAGAGCTCCTTCAATAATACTCTTGGCATTTTCATCGGCTTGTGATTTTTGAGAGGCAGTTCCAAAACCAACACCAGCACCAAAATCTTTAAGTTTTCGTGCACCAATATTAGAGGTCATGATAACAATAGCATTTCTGAAGTCTATTTTACGTCCTAAACTATCTGTTAAATAACCATCATCTAATACTTGTAAAAGCATATTAAATACATCGGGATGCGCTTTTTCAATTTCATCGAGTAAAATAACGGCATAGGGTTTACGTCTTACTTTTTCTGTTAGTTGTCCACCTTCTTCGTAACCAACGTATCCCGGAGGAGCACCAACTAAACGAGAGATAGCAAACTTTTCCATATATTCACTCATATCCACACGGATTAGTGCTTCTTCACTATCAAATAATTCTTTAGCAATTACTTTGGCGAGTTGGGTTTTACCAACACCGGTTTGACCTAAAAATATAAAAGAACCAATAGGTTTGTTAGGATCTTTAAGCCCTGCACGATTACGTTGAATAGCTTTGACTACTTTGGCAACTGCATTATCCTGTCCAATGACTTTACCTTTTATTAACTCAGGTAGTTCAGCAAGTTTGGTAATTTCTTTTTGAGCAATCCTATTCACAGGTATGCCTGTCATCATTGAAACTACATCTGCAACATTTTCTTCATTAACTACCTCTTTATGCTCTTTGGCATCTGCTTCCCATTGTTCTTGAGCTACAGCTAGTTGCTTTTCAATATTTTTTTCATCATCTCGAAGCTTAGCGGCTTCTTCGTATTTTTGCTTTTTAACCACACTATTTTTTAGCTCCCTAACTTCTTCTAGTTTGCGTTCTAAGTCTAGTATTTTTTTTGGAACATCAATGTTTGTAATATGTACACGAGAACCAGCTTCATCCAAAGCATCAATAGCTTTGTCTGGTAAAAAGCGATCGGTCATGTATCTATTGGTTAATTTCACACAGGCTTCAATGGCATCATCTGTAAAAATTACGTTGTGATGTTCTTCGTATTTACCTTTTATATTGTTTAAGATCTCAATGGTTTCTTCAATATTTGTAGGCTCTACGATTACCTTTTGGAAACGACGTTCTAAGGCGCCATCTTTTTCAATAGAGTTTCGATATTCATCTAATGTAGTGGCACCAATACATTGAATTTCACCACGAGCAAGCGCAGGTTTGAACATATTCGATGCGTCTAAACTACCAGTCGCTCCACCAGCACCAACAATAGTATGAATTTCATCAATAAAAAGAATAATATCGTCATTCTTTTCCAGTTCATTCATTACCGCTTTCATTCGTTCTTCGAATTGACCACGGTATTTTGTACCAGCGACAAGACTTGCTAAATCCAAAGTAACAACACGTTTATCAAAAAGTATACGAGATACTTTTCTTTGAATGATTCGTAGTGCTAAACCTTCTGCAATGGCAGATTTACCAACACCTGGTTCACCTATTAAGAGTGGATTGTTTTTTTTACGACGACTTAAAATTTGTGATACACGTTCAATTTCTTTAGTACGTCCAACTACAGGGTCCAATTTTCCTTCTTCAGCCATGGCTGTAAGATCTCGACCAAAATTATCAAGTACTGGTGTATTCGATTTTTTAGCATTCTTTGTACCGCCAGTTCCAGCGTTTCCGAAAGATTCACGTTCACTTCCTTCTAAATTTTCACTTTCGTCAGAAAATGATTCAGCAGTAGGTAACTCGTAGTTTTCATCGTCGTTTATAATCATACCTTTAAATTGTTCTTTAACACTATCGTAATCAACTTTTAAACGATTCAACAACTTGGTAGTTGGGTCGTTGTCATTTCTTAAAATACAGAGTAATAAATGAGCGGTATTAATAGAAGTACTTTGAAATAACTTGGCTTCTAAAAAAGTAGTTTTTAGAGCACGTTCAGCTTGCCTAGTTAAATGCAAGTTCTTCTTTTCATTTGATGCTACAGCAACTGTAGTGTTAGCAGGGCTAAGAATTTCTACCTTTCTACGTAAGTGTGCTAAATCGACTTCTAACGCAAATAAGATATCAATAGCTTTTCCGCTACCATCACGCAATAAACCTAACATCAAGTGTTCCGTTCCTATAAAATCATGCCCTAAACGTAATGCTTCTTCTTTACTGTAAGCTATTACATCTTTTACTCTAGGCGAAAAATTATCATCCATAAGCTTTCTTTCTACGTTAAATTTATGATTTTTTATGAATTAAATGGCAAAAATTATGCCCTTTAATAAATGTTTTAGTTTTGATGACGATTTTTTAAGTACATAAAAGCATGCTTTTGTATACTTTAATGGATTGAATAACTGTGTTATAGTATAACATATATATTCTATAGACTACAGGTATTAAAATTGATGATTTGGCAGTATATTTGCAGCTTAGCGAGTCACCTTATCGCTCCTTATATATTAGGGAGAGGAAAGTCTGGACACCATAGCATGGCATAGCGGGTAACTCCCGTCTGTTCTAATTTTTTAGAATATGGACAAGTGCAACAGAAAGCAGGTACAGGTAATGCTGTAGTGAAACCAGGTAAACTCTATGTGGTGCAACGTCATGTAAACCAACGTTAAAAGGGTTATGCGCCCAAGTTGGAGGGTAGGCGGTTATAGTTAATTAGTAATAATTGACATAGATAAATGATAAGGATTCCGATGTACATCGGAATACAGAATCCGGCTTATCGACTCGCTTTTTTTATTCCGTAAATTTTTTTAATGACTATGTTGATTTTTAGTTAAGACAATTAGTCATACTTAGACTATTTCTTTCCATGTAAATTCTACAAGGTATTTTATAGTGTTTTTTTGAAGGATATAATCAAACTTCCTAATTATACGATTTTAATTTAATATTTTCGCATAAAAGCATTAATATAATGGTGATTGCTA